>CAZGPK010000001.1:0-8868 GCA_964527115.1 uncultured Gammaproteobacteria bacterium
TGTTTTTATATCCTTAAACCAAACCAGCTTGTCTTGAAGATATTCCCCTTTTTGTTATACTTTCAATCGTGCGGGCGTAGTTCAGCGGTAGAATGTCTCCTTCCCAAGGAGAAGGTCGTGGGTTCAAATCCCATCGCCCGCTCAAAATATCGGTAGAGTGCCCCGCCAACGGCGGGGAGGTCACCGATTCAAATCCGGTACGCCGCTCCAAAAGTGACAGAAGTAAACAGGAAATTACATTAACTGATACGAACTATATCAACATGAGCGTGAAAGCAATAATAATCGGCCCATCTTTATCAGGAAAAACAACTTTAGTTCGACACCTGAGAAAAAACCCTAACTTATTTGTTGCTGAAGTTGATGAGGAACTTACCCAACTAAACAATGGTGAATATCCGACAGATGATAAATACAAACATGAAGTTTTAGCCCCAAAGGTGATAAAAAATGTGTTATCAAGAAACGAAATTTTATTTTTCACTAACACTGACTATTTAACTGTAGACAATTTAAAAGCCGCTAGGACAAGAGGCTTCAAGATTATCCTATTATCACTTGATCTTAATGATCTAATAAAGAGAAATGAAACTCGTGTCAAAGAAGAAGGCTATTCTGATTTGAGTCAGTGGTTGAAAGGTATGGTGGAATACCAAACTAAGATTGAGAAATTAGGTTTAGTTGATTTTATTCTTGATGCAAGTTTGCCAACAGAAAAAATAGCGAGTAAGTTATTAGAGATTGAAAAAAGAACGGATACCTAGATGATCCTTAAGAACCTGTAACTGCAAAACTAGATTGGGTTTGATATAGTCATTCAGGCTAAATAGGTCCGATTCGATTACGGTTACCAGTTCAAAAGTTGATTTTTTGTGAAAGATGCTTGGTTGGGGTAAAATAGTCTTTGATTAAGAAGATGAAAACAAAAACTTTTAGAAGTCGACTGGAAAGGCAAAAAGATAGCAAGCTGGCAAAAAAGACGGTGTTAATGGGTACTTTGACCGTTTTAGTTGTAGTTTTGCTTTTGATCTTTGGGATACCTCTTTTAATTCAGCTGTCTGTGTTTTTGGGTGGTTTGCAAAAGGGTGAGATAGTTAACTTCGATGGGGATGAAATACCCCCCTTTGTTCCTCGTCTTTCTCTTCCTTTTACAGCAACAAGCACAGCTAGTATTCGAATTTCTGGTTTGGCGGAGCCTGGGGTAAAAGTATTTTTATCAAGAGATGGTCAAGACGCTGGTGAGGTTCTGGCAGGAGAAGATGGAGAATTTATTTTTAGGGATGTTTTTCTGGAAGAGGGGCAAAATTTATTGTCAGTGATAGCAGAGGACGAGACTGGAAACAGGAGTGAGAGTTCTACGGGGATTTCAGTTTTTTTGGACAAAACAGCGCCGAAGCTTGATATTTTAAAGCCGGAGGGTGAGGGGGCGACAACAGAGGAAGTGGATTTTCGATTGGAAGGAAGCTCAGAGAGGGGTGTTTCAGTGCGGGTGAATGAGCGGGTAGCAATAGTTGACGGTGAGGGAAATTGGTATTTTGTGCTTCCGTTGCAGGAGGGAAAGAACGAAGTAGAGGTGAAGGCAATGGACGAGGCTGGAAATGAGACAAGCAGGAAGGTGGAGATAACCCTGCTTTTATAGGGAGAGGGGCATTAGAGGGCAGGAAAAGAGGCGAGAAAGGCAATGAAGAGGATCGTCCAGGGGTAGAGAAGGCTGTTGGCGAAAAGGGAGTGGAAAATGAGGGTCAAGAGAGCAAAGTAAGCAATTTTCTTTTTTTTAAGTTTACTGCTCCAGGTTTTTAAACCCCACAAGAAAAGAATAAGTCCGGGGAGGCCGGTGCTGCCAAAGACTGTGAGGAGGCTAGAGTCAAAACCAAAGGCGCTGTGAGAGAGTGGATCGATACCATTTTTACTACGTTTGTAGGCAAGATAGTTATATCCGACACCTAAAGGGTTTTCTTTGATGAAGTGGAAAGCTTCTTGGTAGTTGATGATTTTGGCTTTAATACTGCTGGTGCGGGCCAGATAAGTCCCCTCTCCAAAATCGTGGGGAAGAAGAAAAATAGAGGTGATGGCAAGGGTGAAAAAGACAAGAAAAATGATTTTTTTATGAAAATGCTTGGCCAAGAGGAGGCCAAGCAAGATGAAGGAGAGGAGGCTACTGCGGCTATAGGTGAAGGAGAGAGAAATGTAGGACAAGAAGAAGAGAAGAAGAGGTATCTTGGTTTTTTGTTGGTAGTATTGGTAGAAAAAATAGGCGGAAAATGAGGCAAAAATAAAACCGGTAAAGGTGGGATCGAGAAGGGGGCCGGTTAGGCGGTTTAAGTGGGGATCCCAGGATAAGGCCTGAAGAGAGGTAAGATTGGGAAAGAGGAAATACTGAAGCCAGGAACATGCAAAGAGAGCAAAGAAAAGAGTAAAAAGTGTTGGACGATTTATGGGGGGGATAAGATTTAGGAGAAGGAGGGTGAGGGTGAGTTTAATGAGTTGGAGAAAAGCGGGGAGGAAAATAAACATTTTTTGTGTTTCTTTTTGAAAGAAGGTGTAAACAGGAAAAGAAAGGATGGTAAAAATAATAAAAGCCAAAAAAGGGTTTTTTTTGAGAAGAGGAAGACGAAGAAGGAGAAGGCAAGAAAAAGGGAGAATCAGATAGAAAATAGCTAAGGGACGAGAAAGACCGGAAAGGGTGAAATTTGTTATTTGACCCAAAGTCCAGGTGGTAAGTAAAGTAAAAAGGGCGAGTTTGGAAAGAGTGAGGTTGAGTTTATTTTTGAGTAAAGCTTTTAGCATGGGTAAGGAAGGAGTGGAGGGACATGCCAAGCGCCATAATAAGGCCGGGCATGCCGTCTAAAAATCCTAGGCGAAAAAGGTAATTTTGAAGAAATTTAGCGGGAGGATAAAAGATAATTTGAAAAAGGTGAGAGGACTCCCCTTTTTCTTTTAATTCTTGAGCACGAAGGGTGGAATAGTAGTTTATTTTTTGAAAGAAGCTTTTAAGGTTGGGATGAGGGTGATGGGTAAAAAAGAGGTTTTTTTGAGGTAAAACAGGAAAGTTTGATTGCCAAGTTTCATGGACTTTCCTTACAAATTTTCCATTTTTGCGATTGACTAGGCGAGGAAAAAAGAGATAAGCATTTTCACCATGTTTTAGTTTTTTATTTAAGAAAAAGTCTTGTCTTTTAAAGCTTATGGCAGAATACTCTGAGTATTTTTTTGGGGCAAAGTTTGAGAGAAAGGAAATTAGGTGGGGAGATAGGGATTCATCGCTGTCAAGAATGAAAACCCAATCCGAATGTGTTTTTGTTAAACCGAAGTTTTTTTGGGCGGCAAAATTATCGTTTAGGTGACGGCGAAAAATAATACTGCCAAGGTTTTCGGCAATCTTTGGAGTTTTATCGGTAGAAAAATCATCTATGAGAATAATGTTTTCAATATTAGTTTTTTTAAGTGTTTTAAGGCATTTTTTTATATTGTCTTCTGCGTTTTTAGCAATGATAAGAGCACTTATATTGTTCAGTTTTTTTATTCTTTTATTGTTTGTTTTCATGTTCTTTTTCACGATAATACCTTTTTGTAAATAGAATATATTTTTTGTGCAGTTTTGTCTTTGTTATAGTATTTTTCGGCTGTTTTACGTTGTTTTTTCATAATTTTTGGTTTTTTTTGTAATGAGAGCCAGGTTTTTTTCAAGGCTTTGGCAAGGCTTTCTGGGTTATCTGGTTCTACAAGAGTGCCTCTTGATTTTAACACTTCGGAGATAGCGCCAACTTTTGTGGTAACGATGGGAAGTCCAGAGGCTAAAGCTTCCAGGAAAACCATACCAAATTGCTCGGCTATTTTACCTGTGGGACGGCTGGGAAGGCAGAAAATATTGGCCCAACGGTAGTGTTCGGGCATGTTTTCATAAGAATCAAAACCAAAAAAATCTACCTGGTGAGAGATTTTTAGTTTTTTGGCAAGATTTTGTAAGTTTTTAAGGAGAGTCCCCTCTCCTACCACTCGTAGCTTAATTTGTGAAAATTGTGGTGAAAGTTTGGAAATGGCGAGTAGGAGAGTATCAATCCCCTTTTCTTTTTCTAGACGGGCAACACATAAAATACGAGGTTCTTGATATTTTGTATTTTGGGATGGACTGAAGTGGTTTAAATCTATGCCAAAGGGGATAACACTGATTTTATTGGGATTAAAGCCTTCTTTTTCTAAGGCTTTTTTGGCAAGAATGGTGGGACAGATAAAATGATCAATGTATTTTTTAGCTTCATTTTTTGTTTGGATGAACGAGGATAGACTTTCATTGTTGTGAGGAATTATTTCCCAGCAAGTGCTGATTACTTTTTTTATGAGTCCTTGTTTTTTGGCGTTTATGGCTTGTCTGGTGTAGGCATAGTAGGTTTCGGCACAGTGAGCGATATCAAAGCCTTGAAGATTTTTTTCTAGATCCAAAAGATAATGGAGGTTGTTATTGATGCGATTAAAAATTGCTTTTTTAAAAGGAAGGTTTGGTAAATCTATGGGGGAAAGAAGTTTTATTAATGAACTGTGAAAATTGGTGTGAATTGGTTTTTTACTGCCAATGAAAGTGATTTGACAGAAGGACGAATTAAGTGGCTCATAATTTTGACACTCAAAGTGATTAAGAAAAGCTCCTCTAATTATGGCTACTTTCATTTTCCATTATTTTAATAATTATCTGTTTTATTTTTTGGGCTGTTTCATTCCAGTCTATTGTATTTGAGCTTAGTTTATTTTGTTTTTCTTTTATCTTTTTTGAAAAAAAATATTCTTTTTTTATATTTGGAATTAAATAGCCATCAATGTTGTGCTGAATAATTTCAGGTGTCCCCCCTGAGTTTATGCCAATTGTATACAAACTCCCACTTTTTGCTTTTAAGGTGGAGATTCCAAACGGTTCGGTTGTTTGGGGAGCGATATAGATTGAAGATTCTTTGTATATTTTTTTTAGTTGCCTGTTGTTTGCCCAAGCTATAATTTTGAACTTGTTTTTTAGTTTTTGTTTGCCTAAATTTTTTATGTTGTCTAAATCTTCTCCCCCATTTCCTACTAGTGTGAGTTTTAATTTTTGTTTTTCGGCAATTTTTATGGCGGTTTTATGTTTTTTGTAATAATTAAAAGATCCAACGTATAGGGCGTTTTTTTGTAGCATTTTTTCTTTTTGTTTATAGTGTGAGCTTAATCCTGGATAAATTACGTATGTTTTGCCATTATTCTTTCTGAATGTTTTTTGGAATATATCTTGGGAGTAGTGAGAATTGCAGATAATGTGTTTTACGTTATTTGTGCTTTTGGTTTCAATTATTTTTGAGGGCGATCTAATAATTCTAGATATGATTTTTTTTATTGTGTAGTAGTTATTGGTTGTTTGTTCGTAATATTCTCTTTTTCTTTCGTGAAAGATATAAATGAAGGGTATTTTTAAATATCTAACAAGAGAGGGACATTGTGTGAATTGGTCTGGATGAATTATGGCAAAATTATAATTTTTATTTATTTCTATGGCTTTTTTTTTATATATTTTATTAATTTTATTTGAGGTGATAACTGAGAAGTGAAATATATTTTTGCTATCTGGTATTTTTATTTTTATAATTCTTTTGAAGTATTTTTTAATGTTTTGGTTTATGTATGATTTGTTTGTTGTTATCAAGTTAAAATCCCAGTCAGTTTGTTTTTTTAAGTATTTTGTAGTGAGGGAAAAATATTCGTAGCCTCCCCCAAAAGGTAGGTTTTGGAATACACATATTTTCTTCTTGTTGCATTGGGACATTTTTGATATATTTATTTAAATGTATAGGATTGGATTATGGTTTGGGTTTCTTTTAATTTTATGCTTTGGTTCTGGTAGGAAGAATTTTGTTTTTACTCCTGTTTTTTTTAGGTTTAACTTTAGATTAGGCCGTGCCCTTGCTGGTTATTCTTCAAACTATTGTAGCAAGGAATGTTTTTGTGAGACTTTTTTGAATACTTAAGTAAGTTTTATAAGTTTTTAGAAAGGAGGTGAAGAAAAATGAAAAAATTTCTTTTGTCGGTTTTGGTGATTGGAGCTTTTGCTGCGGTTGTTGTTCCGAGTTTGGCAAAAGACGTAAGGTTACCTGCTGTTGGGATTGGAGCGGATAGGGTTGTAGAATTACAAAGGGATGATCAATATTGGGAAGGGACTTGGCCTTGGACTGTTGATAGTGTATATAATGCCACCAATCTTACAGGCGTGACGGCGTTGGGTTTACTTGAGGCTTATCAAGATACCAAAAATCATGCTTATCTTAACGCCGCAGTTAGGGCAGCAGATTTTATTATGATTCATCTTGGTTCCCATGCAACAGGATTGCTTCATTATCCTCGTCTTACAGCGCCAGATGTTGTTTTTTTACATCGTTTAAGTCAATTAACCGGTGACCCTGTTTATTCAGGTCGAGCAACGTTGGAGTGGGAAAACATCCTTGTTTCTTATCCGCATGCGGTAGATTTAGACAACCGTTTTCGTGCTATTAATCGTCCAAGTACTTGGGACATTGCTTTTTTTCTTGAAGCGGCCTATTTGTCTAATGATATAGAATGGGCGAACGACGCTGCTGAAATTTTAGCCAGTACTAGTGATGATTTTTATTACGGAGAAACCGGGTGGTACGCTTTAAATGTCGGTGCTTCTATTCGGGCTTTGGTAGACTGTGGTTATGCTCAAGACTACCACGGTGCTGTTGTTTATTTGTTGGACGAACTAGTTGGTTTGTCTGATAAAGACAATGGTATTGACGGTTGGATTCAAGATACTGCTTATGGTGTTCTTGCTTTCCGGTCGGTAGGCGGTGCAGGGCATCAGTATGCTAATGAATTAGCGCGTTGGATAGCTCGAAACCAAGATCAATCTGGTGGTTGGATTGAAGATGGTGATGAATATCCAGAGATTGATGGTGAAGCAGTGCGGGCTCTTGCGTCAACTATTGGTAAAAATGTGGCAGTACAAGGTTGGGACATAAGGAAAAACATTAAATCGTCTTGGAGGAAAACTGTAAAAGAAGGTGAAGGTAAAATTGTCAAACCATTTGACGTAGAGTAGGGCTCAAAGATCGAGTGTGAAAGCGGGGGGTGGATTTTTTATTACCCCCCGTTTTGTTTTTGGGAATTTTAAGATTTTAGTGTTGGGTTTATTTTTTAAAAATTTTTACCAGCTAATTATTGTTTTGTTAAAAATTTAAATAATGTTATGTATGGCTATGAGGATCATGGTGGGTTTATCAGATTGACAAAAAATTAATATTTATAGTGTCTTTGTTGTACTAAACTCGCACCTACTTCCAAAACAAATGATGTGGTACGCGCTTTGTGCGTCTTACCTTCTGGTTTTGGAAAAGCCGTTAAGTTCTGTTTTGGTGGCTGCTAGGGGATTTGAACCTCTGACCTCTTCGATGTGAACGAAGCGCTCTAACCAACTGAGCTAAGCAGCCTTTTGGGTAAATTTTAACATAAAGAGAGCTTGTTTATGGTCTTGTCAAAGCAATGGGCGAGGCTTAAACTGGGAAGATTATGTTTTTGAAAAAGATTTTACGTTTTGTTCTGGAATTTATTCAGTCAATTGTTTTGGCATTGTCTGTTTTTGTACTGCTTTATTTTTTTGTGATGCAACCCAATGAGGTTAAAGGTAGTTCAATGCTGCCTAACTTTGAGGATGGTGAGTTTTTATTGACAGATAAAATTACCTATCAGTTCAAAAGAGATCCAGCTCGAGGAGATGTGGTAGTTTTTAAAGCTCCTCCCAGTGAGCCTTGTGCGGCAGATGAGTGTGAATATATTAAAAGAGTAATTGGTTTACCAGGTGACACAGTAATGGTTAAAAATAATTCTGTTTATTTAAATGGAGAGATTTTAATTGAAGATTTTTTACCGAAATCTTTTGTGACTGAACCTCAGTCGTTTTTAAGAGAGGGTCGGGAGGTAGTAATTCCTTTGGGTGAATATTTGCTTTTGGGTGATAACCGATCTCATTCGCGGGATGGCCGGGAATTTGGCCCTGTTCCGCGGGAAAGTATTGTAGGGCGGGCGTTTTTCAAGTATTGGCCGGTTTCTTCACTGGGGCTTATAGAGAAGGTAAGTTTTTAGTTAGGGGATTTTTTGGGAAGAGGTTTGCCGCAAATAGCTTGGTAGAGTTTACTGACTCCTTGGCTGGTTTCTTCTGGATTGCCGTTAAATTGAAAAGTTATTTTAGTGCTATATTTTGATTGGGTAATTTTAACATTGCTTTGTTTGGTAATTTTTTCACCAAAAGAGGCGAGTAGGTCCTGGCTTAGTTGGTCAAAGTGTGAACGGATGAATTGAGGAAGATTTTCTTTAATTATGGGAATATCCCCTTCTTCTAGGCGTTTTTTCATACGGCGGGCAATTTCTTCGGCGCGGCGAACTGAGGCTTTTTCGCGAAGGACTATTTTGTAAGCCTCAATCATGAGGCGAATATTGGGAATACCACCTAGGGCGCGGGCATGTCCTTCGGTAATAAGACCAGAAAGAAGGCCGTCTGTTAAGGCGTCAGGGAGAGAAAGAAGGCGAATGCTGTTGACAACATAGGGAATACTTTTGCTTATTTGTTTGGCTATTTCTTCATAGGAGAGATGAAATTCGTCTTTGAGTCTTAAAAAAGCCTTACCTCTTTCAATGGGGTTCAGATCTTCTCTTTGGAGATTTTCTACAATGGCCATTTCCAACATGCCTCGGGGGGTTGTTTCTTTGACAATGACGGGGACAGTGGGGAGTTTTAGGGCCCTGGCGGCTCGCCAGCGACGTTCTCCGGCAATGATTTGGATACCGGCGGGAGTTTGGGCGGCAACAAGTGGTTCGAGGATGCCATGTCTTTTAATAGAG
>CAZGPK010000001.1:8878-40376 GCA_964527115.1 uncultured Gammaproteobacteria bacterium
TGGATCGTTTCAGGGTCGATGATGCCGCGTGGTTGGAGGGGGTTTGGTTGCAGTTGCTCTGTTGGGATTTGAGAAATTTTTTGCACGGACTTTAGAGGATGGAAATGATTTTTTTGCCAAGGCGTTTACCGAAAGTGATGACGCCGGGTTTGGCGGCATAAATAGTGTGGTCACGTCCCAGAGAAACTCCCCTACCTGGATGAAATTTAGTGCCTCTCTGGCGAATAATGATTTGGCCGACTTCGACTTTTTGACCTCCAAAAAGTTTTACCCCTAGTCTTTTCCCGGGCCTGGTTGTTCCCTGTCTGGTTTTTCCTTGACTTTTAGTATGAGCCATTTTTTATTTTTTAGTTTTTTTAATCTTTTCCTCTTTTTTTGGTTTTTCCTTTTCTTTTAATTCTTGGTTTTTGATGGAGATGACTTTTAGTTTAGTAAGGCTTGGTTTAAAACCTTTGACGCGGCGGTTTTTGGATTTAGCTTTATAGGTGGCGGCGCGAATTTTGGAACCGCGGTGATGTTCTACTATTTCAATGTTTACTTGGATGTCTTTTAATTCAGGTTGGCCGATGGCAAGTTTTTCACCGTCTTGAAAAAGAAGGACGGTAGGGGTAATTTTTTCCCCTTGTTTTTGGGGTAATCGGGAGGTAGAAAAGACAGTCCCCTCCTCCACCTGGTATTGGGATCCGGCCAGAGATATAACTGCAAATTTCATAAGCAGTCATGATTATAATGCCAGCCTGTGAAAAAAGCCAGAGTCTTTTTCCAGATTTTGATGAGGGTTGGCGATTCCTAAAGAGAAAAATTGAGAGATAAGAGAGGAGCCACCATAGGAAACAAAAGGAAGGGTAAAGCCTGAGATAGGGACTAGTCCTAAATTCATACCAATATTAGCAAAGGCTTGAAACCAAACTTGTCCTAAAAGGACTAGAGAGAAGATGGCTAGAGTTTTATCTTCATGGGCCATTCCAATCTGTAGAAGGGAGCGGAAAAGAAAGAGGTAGAGAGCTAATAAAAAAAGGATTCCCAAAAGACCGGTTTCTTCAGCGAAGGAGGCAAAGATAAAATCATTGTGGCGTTCGGGTAAAAAGAGTAGCTGGTTTTGGCCGCCTTGCCCCAAGCCTTTTCCGAAAAATCCGCCACTGCCGATGGCAATTTGTGATTGGATAAGGTGGTAGCCCGAGCCTTGGGGGTCGGCATAGGGGTTGAGAAAACTTTTTATTCGGTTTTTTTGATAGTCTTTGACGGTAAACTGCCAAAAGAGAGGGACGGCTAAAAGGCCCAAGAGGAGAAGGGGGAGAAAGGGCTTAAGATTTATTCCCGAAAGAATAATGACCAGGAAGATAGTGAGAAGGTAAAGAAGAGTCATGCCTAAGTTAGGCTGAAGAAAAATGGCCAGAGGAGGAAGAAGGCAAAGAGTTAAAGGAAGATAGGCTTTAAGATTTTTTTGTGGTTTGATTTTTTGGACGATAAAGATACAAAAAAGGGTGAAGAAGGGACGGAGGATTTCTGAACTTTGAAGAGAGTGAGTGCCGATTTGGAGCCAGCGTTTAGCGCCTCGATGTCCAACACCAAAGATAAGCGGAAGAAAAAGAAAGAAAAGAAGAAAGAGGAGAAGGGGGTAGGTCCAGTTTTTGGTTTGTTTTACAGGAAGACGTCGGCCAATCAGAAGGGCAATAATTCCGATAACGGCAGAAATAAGTTGTTGCCCGAGGAGATTTGGGGCAGTACTAAAGATCATAATAAAGCCGATGCCGGTTAAAAGAAGTGCAGATAGGAGCAGGGTAAAAAATGTTTTATTTTTCAAGTTTTTGAGATAGATTTTTCAAGGGAAAGTTCCTCGCCTTTTTTTATTTTTTGGGCTAGGGTTTTTCTTTTTATTTCTTCTTCAAAAGCTTGGGGCCAGGAGGGAAGGGTAAGGATGATTTGGTCAGCCAGGTCTAAGCCTTTTTCTTTGCGGGCCATTTGTATTTCACGAATTATTTCCCGAGCTTCACCTTCGTCTTTTAAGTCCTGGGTGAGACGGGTGTCGAGGTTAACTACAAGCTTTTCTTGACCCTTTTGCCAAACTAGTTTTTTGACATTGACTTCATCTTTGATAAGGTCAAGAATATTTTTTTGAGGTGATGGAGAGGTAGAGGAAACAGTTAGTTTGGCCAGAGGTTGGCGGACTTTTAGGCTATTTTGGGAGCGAGCAGCCAGGGCGAGGCTAACTGTTTCTCGAGCTAGAGCCATTTCTTTTTCCAAGAGAGGTTTTCTTTGGTTTTTTAGAAACTTAGGCCAGGATTGAAGATGGACAGAATTTTTTACAGAGAAAGTGTCGGAGTTTCCGTTTAGACTTTGCCAGATATATTCAGAAAGGTAGGGAATGAAGGGGGCAAGAAGAATGGAGAGATTTTTGAGAACCAGGTAAAGAGTGTTAAAACAGAGATCTCTGTCTTTTTCGTCGGGATTGCTTGGTGCCAGGCGGGTGCGAGAGCGGCGGACATACCAGAGGGAAAGGTCGCTTATTAACTCTTCCAGGTTTCGGATGGCCTCGTGGTGTTGGAGCTGGTCTAGTTGGGAGGTAGCTTTTTTAGTGGTTGATGCCAGTCGGGAGAGGATCCAGGTGTCAAGGGTAGTGGTAGAGTTTTTGGTCTGGGAGGAGTTTGGTTGCCAGTGACCGGAGGCGGCATAGGACGCGAAAAAGCGGTAAGTATTAAACCAGAGGAGAATAAATTGTCTTTTTACTTCTTCTCCGGGAGTGTAGCCAAAATTAAGGTTATTTTCGGGATTTTGGCGGCAGTAAAGCCAGCGCATGGTGTCGACACCCATTTTTTCGGCGGCTTCGTCAAACCAAATAGCGTTGCCTTTGCTTTTGTGCATTTCTTCGCCGTGCTCGTCTTTTACTAGGGCGTGTCCCAGAAGAGTTTGAAGGGGTGCTTTATTTTCCAGGACGCTGCTCATGGCGATAAGAGCGTAAAACCAGTTTTTAAATTGCCCCGGGAAACACTCAAGAACGAGATCTGCAGGGAACCATTGTTGCCAGTATTTTTTATCTTCAAAATATTTTAAGGTGGAGTAGGCAACTATACCGGCGTCAAGCCAGGGATTACCGACGGCGCTTATTCTTTGGACAGGGCGTTGACAGTGAGGACAGGAAATTTTGACCTGGTCTATCCAGGGGCGGTGGGGGGTTTTATCAGAAAATTTGTCCCAGCCCTCAATGGCTTTTTCTTTGAGCTCTTCTTTGGAGCCGATAACGGTAAATTCGCCACATTTGCATTCCCAGATGGGGAGAGCCAGACCCCAGTAGCGTTTTTTAGAGATCATCCAGTCGTGCATATTTTTGAGCCAATCTAGCTCCAGTTTTTCTCCGAAAGCAGGGATCCATTTTATTTTTTTGGTAACAGCCATCATTTGGTGGCGTAGTTGATCCATGCTGATATACCACTCATGGACAACGCGCCAGATAAGCTCGGTCTTACAGCGCCAACAGACAGGATAGCGATGGGTGTAGGGGCTAACAGAGAAGACATAATCTTCGGCAGGGTGCCCTGTTTTTTTAAAAAGAAGGGGGTGTTTGAGGATGATGTTGGGATTTTCTTTGGCATTTTTTCCGGTTAAATCAGCAAAGCCTGGCAGGTAGTTGGCGGATTCATCGACAGCGGGAAGAATGGGAAGATTTTTTTCTTTCCCCATTTGAAAATCTTCTTGACCGCAACCTGGGGCAAGATGGACAATGCCGGTTCCTTCCTGGTCATTGACGTTTTCTTGGGAGAGAATAACAGTGTGGAAAGTCTTAGGATTTTCCTTTTTTGCTTTTTGGACAGCAGGAAGAGAGTCAAAGGGGCCTTGATAGCGGAGACCTTCCAATTTTTTCCCTTTGAGTTTTTTAAGAGGTTTAATATTTTTTGAGAAAAGTTTGGAGGCTAAAGATCCGGCAAGCCAGAATTTTATACCAGTGTCTCCTTCTACTTGCCAGTACTCAAGATCGGGATGGACAGCAAGAGCGACATTGGCGGGGAGGGTCCAGGGAGTAGTGGTCCAAACCAAAAAGCGCTCGTTTTCTCGGTCAACAATGGGTAATTCAAAAAAAATGGAATCATGAGTGATTTCCTGATATTCCTCATTTAGAATTTCATGTTGAGAGATGGCAGTGCCACAACGGGGACACCAGGGAACAGAGTCGCGTCCTTTGTAGAGATTGCCGTCTTGCCAGCATTTTTTTAAGAAATGCCAAATGGCGTAGTTATTTTCATCACTTAGGGTGTAGTAGTCGTTACCCCAATCCATGAAGTAGCCCAGACGTTTTGATTGTTCTATTTGGATAGAGGCAAAATGCTGGGCGCGGTTTTTGCAGTCTTCGATAAAGCGAGCAACGCCGTAATCTTCAATGTCTTTTTTATTTTTAAAGCCTTTTTCTTTTTCTACTTCGACTTCTATCCAGAGACCCTGGCAGTCGAAGCCGTTTTGAAAGCGTTGTTTGAAACCTTGCATATTTTTGTAGCGTTGGTAGAGATCCTTTAGAGTTCTGCCCCAAGCGTGGTGGACACCCATAGGGTTATTGGCGGTGATGGGGCCGTCCAGAAAGGAAAAAGTTTTGGTGGAAGAGTCGTTTTGATGAAGATATTGTTCAACTAGGCCAGATGAATACCACCAAGAAAGGATTTTTTGTTCAAGCTTAGTGAAGTTAAAATCTGTTGGAGGTGGAGAGATCTTTATTTTTTTATTTTTCATCTTTTTTGATTTTACAAGGAGATAGTTAAAAAGAAAAACCCCGCTGTTGCGGGGTTAGGGTAGGTTGCGATCTCCGGAAAATCGGAGAGCAACCTTAGCCTATAATTGAGAGAGAAAAAAACATTATTGTTTTGGGTAATCTTTTGAAGTATATCACTTTTTTTAAGACTGGCGCAGGAAGGAGGGAATATCAAGATCATTTTCTATTTCCACACCCTCTGGTAAAGGATGACCCTGGAGAATTTTTTCTAATTCTTTGGGATTAGGAGCGGGTTTTTCCGGGATAGTTTTTTCTTCGGGTGTTTTGGTAATTTCTTCTTGTTTGGGGCTGGTGGGGCTGAGGGAGCCTGATGACGGGGAAGAGAAGCCCAGGTGAGGACGGGAGCTAAAACCGGTGGCAATAACAGTGATTTTTATTTTTCCTTTTAGGTCAGGGTCGATATTGGCGCCAAAGATGATATTGGCGTCGGCTTCGACAGAGTGGGTAACTTGGGTGGCAATATCTTCGACTTCAGCAATGGTTAGGTCGGGGCCGCCACAAATATTGAGAAGGATGCCACGGGCATCGGAAATGTCCATGTCCAAAATTGGAGAAGAGATGGCGCTTTTAACCGCTTTTTTAGCTCGATCTTCTCCTTCTGCCTCCCCTACTCCCATGAGAGCGGTACCGGCATTTTTCATGATGGCACGAACATCGGCAAAATCAAGATTAATAAGGCCGGGTTTGGTGATGAGGTTGGCAATTGCCTGGACACCCTGGATTAGGGTGGAGTCAGCCATTTTTAAAGTTTCTTCGAGAGTGAGTTTTTTATTTATGTTTTCTAGGACTTTTTGGTTGGGAACAACGACCAGGGTGTCAACATTAGTTTTAAGTTTTCTGATACCTTCTTCAGCAACAGCCTGGCGTTTGGTGCCCTCAAATGAGAAGGGTTTAGTGACGACGGCGACGGTCAAAATACCTTTTTGTTTGGCAAGGCCGGCGATAATCGGAGCGGCACCGGTACAGGTTCCGCCACCCATGCCGCCGGTAATAAAAACCATATCAGCTCCATCAAGCAACTCTTCAATGCGTTGTTTGGATTCTTCGGCGGCTTTGGTGCCGGTGTTGGGGTCGGATCCGCTTCCTAGGCCTCGAGTGAGTTTTTCGCCGATTTGAAGTTTTATTTGGACCGATGATTGCAGGAGTGCCTGAGAGTCGGTGTTGACAGCGACCAGGTCAATATTTTTATTTTCTTGGTTTTGAGCCATGCGGTTGACAGCGTTATTGCCGCCCCCGCCGACTCCGAAGACTTTAATTCTAGCGCTTTGATTAGAGAGAGTTTTGATAAGAGCCATGTGATAGTTTTAGGGAAGAAGGGGCTTGATGTTATTTTTAATTTTTTCCAAGAGTCCCTTAAAAGGGATAGTTTTGCCAATTTTGGGAACTCGAAAGGAAGAGGAGTGGAAAGTAGATTTGCCGCCTGTTTGTTCCAGGATTTTTTTGTAATAAAGGACCAGGCCCAAGGTGGAAGCTTGGGTGGGAGAGGCAAGTTCGTCAGCTATTCCTCCCAGGCTTGGTGGTTGGGCAGTGCGGACGGGGAGATTTAAGATTTGTCCAAAGATTTCTTTGATACCGACAGTCAAAGAGCCGCCGCCGGTAATGACGAGGCCGGCCGGTACTTGGTCTAGAAGGTTTTGGTCTTTTAGTTGTTGGGCAATTAGTTGGGCAATTTCTTCGCTACGGGGGCGGATAATGCCGGAGACGGCGGTTTGCCAGGAGAGAGTTTTTTTGTCAAAGTTTTCCAGGCCCATTTTCTGGAAGTCTATTTCGTCTGGTTCTTCTTTTTGGGGGTCAAGTTCGGAGAGATAAAGCTTTATTTTTTCTGCGGCTTCAATGGGGACGCGAAGGCCGATAGCCAAGTCATTGGTGATGTTGACGGAGCCGGCGGGGATGACGGTGGAAAAGATTGGCGAGCCTTCTGTAAAGACAGTGACACAAGTATTGCTGCCACCTATATCAATAAGGATGACTCCCAGTTCTTTTTCTGTAGGGGAAAGGACGGCTTCGGAGGTAGCCAGGCCAGAATAAATGAGAGACTGGACGCTAACCCCAGATTCATTGAGACATTTGGTGAGATTTTTAAGTTCGGCAGCGGCGGCAGTGATAATGTGGGCTTCGAGCTCAAGACGGGTGCCGGCCATCCCGACGGGGTCAACAATCCCCTCTTGGCCGTCGACAGAATAGTGGCGAGGAATAACGTGGAGAATTTCTCGGGAGGGAGGAAGAGAAACGGCCTTGGCGGAATCGATGGCTCTCTCGACGTCTTCGGGGATGATTTCGTGGTTGGGATTGGCGACGGCAACAACCCCCCGGGAGTTTAAGGAGGCAAGTTGAGGTGAGGAGACAGAGACAACAGCTTCCTTAACAGAAAAGCCACCCATTCTTTCGGTGGCATCAAGTGTTTGAGAAATTGACTCGATCGCCTGTTCGATATTGACAACCTGGCCTTTGCGAAAACCCAAAGCCCTTTGGCTGGCAATGCCAACAATATTTAAGTTTTCTTCTTGGGAGAAGTATTGTCCAATGACACAGGTAATTTTAGTTGTGCCGATGTCAATTCCGGTTATCAGGGTAGAACGTGACATAAGGGTTATTGGTGCTTAAGTCTATAACTTGTACTGTACGCCCTTCCATTTTAGCTGTATTTAAAATCTGTTGCAAAGACGTAACTTGAAAAAAGAGATCTTTTTCCAAAGATAAGGTGATTTGGAGGGGTCTTTCCTCGGGGTTTAAAAAGAAGCGGCATTTTTTAAGTGTGGGGAAGGTCTGGTAGTTTTGGGGGGTACCAAGGTTTTTTTGGGAGAGGAAGAAATTTAGGCGAAAGAAAAAACTGGCTTTTTGAGAGAGGGGGGAAAGAGGAGGTTGGGGCCAGACTTTAGTGACAAAGAAAAGGAGGCTACCCAGACTAAGGATGATAAAAAAGAGAAGAAAAAGCTTATTTTTTAGCATTTTGGCAGGTTTTAAGGAAAAGAGACCAGAAAAGTTTATTCCCTGAAGAAAGCCGGGGAGGGGTGAGTGGTGTTTTTATCTTTTGGAGATGTTTGATGGCTTGGACAAGAGAGTTGGGGGTAGTTTTATCTTGAGAGAGGGTGAGGCTGGGGATTTTTTCTTTTGCCCAGGCGGCGTTTTGCTCTTGTTCCTTTTTAGCAGAGGTGGGCAGAGGGATGAAAATAGATTTTTTATTTAAGGCGACAAGCTCGTGGCTAATGTTGGAGCCGGAGCGGCTGATAACCAGGGCGGCGTTTTGAAGGATCCAGCCTATTTCCTGGAAAATATAGTCCTGAGCTTGGTAGATTGATTGGGGAATTTTTTGGGTTTTGTTTTTGATGGATTGGAGTTGTTGTTTACCGGTTTGGTGAATAACAGAGAAGCCAAGGGAGAAGATTGTGGGAAGAGATTTTAAGGTGAGCTGATTGATAAATTCTGCTCCCTGGTTGCCACCAGTGATATAGATGAAAGGTTTTTTGATTTCTTTGAAATTTCCGGCTTTTTTGGTGAAGATCAGGGGACGGAGGAGATTTCCGGTCAAGTGAAATTTGGGATTTTTGAGATTTGGAGAGGGGAAGCTTAGGGCAATAAAGCGGGAAAGGGAAGAGTTTATGCGGCTGGAGAGATCAAGTTCGGGGGTTTGGACATGGCTTAAGACGGGGATTTGTAAAATCCAGGCAGCAAGGACGGCGGGAACCGAGACGTAGCCGCCGAAAGAGACTAAGGCTTTAGGGCGAAAGCGAGAAAGGTAGTAAAATGAGTGCCAGAATCCCAAGAAAGTTTGAGGGAGACCAAAGAGGCTAATTTTTAAATTTTGGCGATGAAAACGGCCGGCAGGGATGGGGTGGTAGATTACCCCAAGTGTAGGGAAAAGCCCATATTCAATCGCTTCAGTTTTTTTGTCGGAGAAACTGTAGTGGCGGCCAAGATAGTGGATTTGCCATTTGTGGACGTGGTCCTGATGGAGAAGGTCAAAAAAGCTTTGGGCTGGAGATTGATGGGTACCGGTGACAAAGACAAGATAGGGGCCTGCTTTTTCTTTTTTCATTTGGATAAATTAAACATTAGGCCTAGGCCGGTAAGCAAGATCAAGAGGGATGAGCCGCCGTAGGAGACAAAGGGAAAGGGAACGCCTGTTAAGGGAATGATGATGGCAATACTGCCTAAGTTTACCAGGCCTTGAAAGGCTAAAAGTGAGGCGTAGGCGGCAATGCTTATTTGGCTATAGAGGTCGGGGGCTTTTTGGGCAAGGCGGAAAATTTGGCTGATGAGGGCAAGAAAGACGAAAAGGAAAAGAGTGATGCCGACAAAACCAAACTCTTCTGCGGCAATGGCGAGAAGGGAATCAGTAGTGATTTCCGGTAGGTATTGTTTTTGTTGGGAGTTACCTAATCCTTGGCCAAAAAGGCCGCCAAGTCCCAGGCCTAAGGTGATTTGGTAGGCATGGTAGGATTGGCCGGTGGGGTCGCGATTGGGGTCGATAAGGGATTTGAGGCGTGATTGGCGGTAAGGAGAGATAAAGATAAGGAGGAAACCAAGGAGGCTAACTAGAGAAGTAATGACGGCTAGTTGTCCTAACTTGGCACCAGAAAGGAAGTAGATAGAGAGGCCTAGACCGCAGATGACGGCGGCTGTACCCATGTCTGGCTCCAGAAGGACCAGGAAAAGAATGGGGAGGATGGTAGTGCCCAAGCGTATTAGGGACTGTTGGGGTGGGCCTTTAATAAGTTTTTGAGGAAGATAGAGAATGAGGGCGAGCTTAGCCAGTTCAGCCGGTTGAAAGCTTAAGGGGCCAATTTTAAGCCAGCGCTTGGCGCCTAAGGTTTCTTCAGAAAAACCAGGAAGAAGAAGGAGGAAGAGGAGAAAAATAGTGATCCAATAAAGAAGGGGGGCAGTTTTTTTAACTAAATTTATGGGTATTTTTTGGACAAAAACAAAGACGAGGAAAGAAAGTCCAAGCCAGGTGATTTGTTTTTTTAGGAAGAAGAGCTGATTTTGAAATTTATTTTGGGCTTCGGGCAGGGAGGCGTTGGCGATCATGATGAGGCCAAAAAAAAGCAGAAGAGAAACTAGGGAGATAATGGTTTTTTTATGTTTGTTTTTTTCTTCTTTGGCCATTTTTAGGAGAAATTCTTTAAGAAAATGTTAATTTTAGGTTCAAGATGGCTTTGGGGAGAAAAAGGTTCTTTTCTTACTAGGCGAAAAACTTCAGCACCTGGGGTAATTTTTTGGCCAGGGGGAGGAGAAAGGAGGATGGGACTTGAGTGGGGAGGCCAATTATTTAAGACTTGGCGCAGCTTTGTGCTGAGGGCGGGAATCGGGTAGGGTTGGGAGCGAGAATTTCGAAAAACGATTTCAGAGGCAGAAAGGGAGATTGAAAAACGGTTTTTAGCAAGGGGTGTGGCAAGGGAGAGGTGGTCGGCTAGATGATAAAAGAGAAGTGAGCTAAGATTTGTCTCTGATTCAAGAAGACTATAGAGAGCAAAGGAGGCGGTAAGACGGGGGTTGCACTCGATAAGGTATATTTTTCCGTCTTTAGTTTGCAAAAAGTCCAGACCAAAAAAGCCTCTATATCCTAGTTTTTTGAGGAGTTGAGCTGTTTTTTGGGCTTGTTGGTGGATAGTTTTTTTGGCTTTTGAGGAAAGGACGGCAGGCCATTGGCGGCCACAGGTGGCCAGAGGATTTTGGGTCCAGGGAGGAAGGCCAGTAAGCTGGGCGGCGGGAGGGCTGAAGGCTTGGCCCAGGCGGCCCACATAGGCATTGATGGTAAAAGAATTGCCTTTTAAGAAAGGCATGTATTTGACGGAGAGGCCTTTGGCTATTTTTGGGGAGAGATTAGAAAAGCTTTTGGTAAGATGGCTGGAGTGGCCGGCCCAGCCGTGGCTGGTTTGGATTACCAAAGGAAGGCCGAAAAGTTCAGCAGCTTTTTTAAAAGAGGAAGAGTTAAAAGGGGCAATTAAGTGGGAGGGGTGGATTTTTAAGGCTTGAATAAGTTTGGCAAAGATAATTTTGTTTTCCAGGCGGCGGGAGAGCTTATAATCAGGGGCGGCCAGGACCCAGTTGTTTTCTTTGGTTATGCGGGAAAGGCGGGCGGAATTTTTGAAAGGAATGATGACTGTTTTTTTTCCTTTGCTTTTTTCTCTTATATAGTTTTGAGTTTCTTTTAGGGAAAGGAGCTGGGCGCTGTTTGGAGATTTTAAGGGAGAGGAAGGAGAGAAGAAGTTATCCCCCATTGTCTTTTTGGCCAGAGGATCAGGGCAATGATAAAGGAAATGGTAATTGGGGAGAATACTGGAAAGGGTAATTCCCCAAGAGGAGTCGGGGCCCAGAAAGAAAAAGTTGCAGTTTGGGGGAAGAGTTAGTTTTTTCATAGACGAGGGCAGCCGGTAGCAATAACTAGGGGGGGTGGGAGATGGGGGTTTTTAGCAAGGTAGCGATAGGCGGCGCTTATGGCCAGAATGGTTTCGGGGCCCAGAGCTGGAAACTTTTGGAATTTTATGAGGGCGGCAGTTTCGGCAAATTCTTTGGAGGAGACGACTATCCCCTGCCCTCCGCTTTCTTTGATAGCCTGAATGAGTTTTTCTTTTAGGGGTAGAAATTTAGCGGAAAGAGCGTCGCTTGGATTTTCTTTTTCCTTTTTAAAGGATTGGAAATATCCGGCGATGGGGGCGTGGGCGCTTGGTTGGACGGCAATTAAGGGAATATTTTTTTTATGTTTTTTGAAAGCAAGCCAGGTGCCGTAAAGAGTAGTGCCACTACCTACCGGGAAAAAGACGGCAGAGATGGGGGGGGGAAAAGAGAGGATTTCTTCCCCTAGGGTTTGGTAGCCCTGCCAGGCAATGGGATCGGTTGATTGGCGAAGGAAATAAGCTTTCTTTTCTTTGGCGCTTCTAAAGGCGTTTTTTATAGGGGTGGGGCTTAGCTGGATTGGGAATCCCAGAGTTTTAATAAGTTTAAGTTTGGCTGGTTTAATTTTGGGGGAGAGAAAGATTTCAAGATCAATTTTGGCTTTTTGGCAGAAATGGGCGGCAGAGATGGCGGCATTGCCGGTGGAAGAGATGGTGGCGGCAGTAAAGCCTTTCTTTTGAAGGTGGGCAATTTGAGCTTTTAGGGCGCGGTCTTTGACGGAACCGCTGGGGTTTAAATCTTCTCTTTTTAAGAAAAGGGGACCGATTTTTTCAATTGGGGACATGAATTTTTTTTTAAAGTTAGTTACAATTACTCATATGTTAAAGGTTTCTTGGCTGTTTGTCTAAAAAATATGAAAAAAACCCTAGAAAAAGCTATTTGTCCTGATTGTGGGGCGAAAATACTGGTTGATTTGAAAAAGGTAGAAGTGGGTGAAATTTTAGAATGTGAGGCTTGTGCTTGTGAGGTGGAGTTAGTGTCTTTAAAACCATTGAAAGTGCTTGAGCTTTTGGAAGAGAAATAGTTTTAGTTTTGTTAATATCAGTATATAAAAAGTGATAAAATAGGGTCATGGTAGAGAGAGTTGGGAGGGCTTTAGAACAGTTTCGATGGTGGCTTGAGGGTCGTGTGGTTACCCATGAAGCTGCGGGGGAAATAGCAAGAAAAGTTGTTTCAAATTCGGTGTGTGGAGCTGAGGATGATCGTTATCGTCCACGGGTGATGCCCCTTTTTGTAGAGCCTACAAAATCGCCAAGAAGGGATCTGCCGTCAACTGTCGCTTGCTCTAGACTCGAAAGAGATGGTGGTATTGTTATTTGTGCTGCTATGGGTACTGATAGATGTAGAAAGTATGGTGGTATTGGCCAAGTTAAAAAATTGAGACCTGAATTTGAAGGAATAATAGAGGAAGGAAGAGTAAGCTTGTTCTCTCTTATTGTGCGAAAATCATCTTAAAAAGATAAGATTATTTAATCAGAGGAAAGATTACTCAATTAGTTTACTTTAAGAAATGTGGTCGGAAGGCCATGGTTTTTAGAGAGAAGAGACGCTCGTAGGGTTGATTGTTTTTAGTTTTTTCAGTAAAGATGGGTTTTTGGGGGTCTTTGAGATTTATTGTGCCGAGATGAACTCCTTTGGTTTGGGTTTTAGAGCTTGAATGGATGTAGTTTATTTGGTCTTTTTGGCGGGAGAGAACAAAGATGACGTGGCGGCCGTCGTTGGTTCTTAAAAGGTCAGCAGTTTGAGTTTGGGTTAGAGGAATAGAGATTGAGTTGGGGGAGCTAGTAAGGGCGTTGGCATTGATGGAATAGATGCCACGGCGGCCTGTGTGGCCCAGGAGCTGGTAGTAGATCCCCTCTTTGCCCAGAAGGCGGTAATAGTAGTCTAAGAGCTGGTAGGCAAGGCCAGAGCAGTCTAAGCCCAGGTGGTAGCGCTTCATGAGGAGAAGAAGCTTTTCCTTTTTTATTTTTTTTAAGGATATTTTTTCTTTGGCGGCGATTTGGTGAATCAGATCGGCTATTTGTTGGGGACTACCTTTACCGCCAAAAGGTCCCTCAGAGACAAGGACTTTATTTTTATACTTATTGCACCAATAGGGAATGCTGAGGCGATGGGGGCCAATTTTTAAAGAGAGGTAGTTTTTTTTGACGTATTCAAGTAGTTTCTTTTGGGCTTTTTTGGGGTTCATTTTGTTTTGATTATTATTTTTAAGGGTCCGGGAAGGGGTTTGGGAAGGGGTTTGTGGGGATAAGTTTTTTGTCTTTAAAGGAGGGCCAGCCAGAGACCAAAAATGGCGAAAATAATGCCGGCGAGCCAGGCACGGGCAACAATTTTGGGTTCTTCCCAGCCCATATGTTGCAAGGTAAGGTGGATGGGGGCGGCAGGAAAAAGTTTTTTGTGAGTTAGTTGTTTGCTCATGATTTGTAGGAAGCTACTGGTAAATTCAATGAGGAAGGGAGCACCAATGATAAGCAAGGGAATAGTTTTTCCAATAAGGATAGCAATGACGGCAATGGTGGCGCCAAAAGAAAGGGAGCCGGTGTCTCCAAGCCAGATACGGGCCGGGAAAACATTGAAGTAAAGGAAAGCGATGATAGCGCCAATCCAGAGAGCCAGAAAGAGAGAGATAGGGGTGTCAAGAGCAGTGGCGGAAAGAAGCCAGAAGGCAAAAAGACAGATCATGAGAAGACCAGAGGAAAGTCCGTCTAAGCCATCGGTTATATTGTAGGCGTTGGCAAAGATGACGATAAGGAAGGTAGAGAGGATCGGGAAAAAGAGACCAAGGTGGAGGGGGCCCAAAAGAGGAAGATTGATGAAGTTTATGCCCAGTTGAAAGTAGATAAGAGCTGAAGCCAATCCGGCCAAGAGTATTTGTAAGAGAAGTTTAAAGCGCATGCGTAGACCGAAAAAACCAGTTCTTTTGAAGCCAAATAGTTTCATAATATCGTCATAGAAGCCTAAAAGGCCAAAAGAGAGAAAGACGAAAAAGACAATGTTTAGCTCTTTGGTAGCAGGATAGTTGGCAGAGATAGAGAAGGAGCTGGCCTTAATGAGAGAAAAAAGAAAGAGATAAAGGAGACTGACAGAAATAATAACCAAGATGCCGCCGCCGACAGGAGTGCCGGTTTTGTTTTTATGAAAGTGATCAAAAATGGGAGTACGTTGATCCTGAAAATCTTTAGTTTTTTGTTTTTTGCGGGTAAAGCTTATCTTGTAGAGGAAGTTGATGAAGGGGATGACTAAAATGCTGGTGGAGAAAAAGGAAAAAAGAAGGACTCCCAGGAAGAAAGCTAGCATATGTTTTTCAAGTATATATCTTTTCTAGTTTTTGATGAAGGTGATATCGGCTCCCAAGGCACTTAATCTTTGGGAGAGTTTTTCGTAGCCCCGTTCAATGTATTCGGTTTGTTTAAGAAGGCTTTCTCCGTTTGAAGCAAGGGCGGCGATGGTGAGAGTGGCGCCGGCTCTTAGGTCTTTAACGGTAAAGTTTTGGGGCTTAAGAGAGACGGGGCCATATATTTTGGTGCCGTGGAAAAATTCCGGGCGATCGGAATTTTGGTCAAAGTTGTAGTAGGTTTCGGGGTTTTTTATTTTGGGGTTAAAGGGTTGGTATTTAGCTCCCATTTGGGCCAAAAGAGAGAGGTGCTGGAAGCGAAAGGGAAAAATTGTTTCTATAAGGGTGCTGGTACCGGTGGCTTGGGTTAAAAGGACGGAGAAGGTAGGTTGCCAGTCGGTCATGAAGCCAGGATGGGGTTGGGTCTTTATTTTGACGGGTTTGAGGGGCTTTTCCCAGCTGACTTCGAGCTCATCTTTACCCTCGGCAACTAAGGCGCCCATCTCTTTTATTTTTTTGGTAAAAGCTTTAAGGTCTTCGGGACGGATGCGCATGATGTTGATACTGCCTTTGGTAGTCAGGGCAGCACAGGCAAAGGTGACGGCTTCATTTCGGTCGGGGATGACGGAGTGGGTAGCCCCTTTTAATTTTTTGACCCCTTTTATTTTGATGAAGGAGGGGTTTTTGGGGAGGCGTTGGATATCAGCCCCCATTTTTTGCAAGAAAAGGATAAGGTCGTCTATTTCTGGTTCCAAAGCCGTGTTTTCCAGGATGGTTTGGCCTTTGGCTAGAACGGCAGTCATGATGAGGGCTTCGGTGCCGGTGTGGGTGGGCTTGGAGAAGCGGTAGTGAATACCGGTAAGCGGGCGTTGGGCTTTAAGAGTAAAAGTGTTGTCTTCTTCTTTAATAAGGTGGGCCCCCATGAGCTTAAAGCCGGCGAAGATTCTGTCAAGAGGGCGGGGGCCAAGTTTGTCTCCGCCGGGGAAGGGAAAGTTTATTTGACCAAAGCGATGGAGAAGGGCAGGGGCAAAAAGGAAAGAAGTGCGGGAGCGTTGACCGGCGCCAAAGGGAATAGTATGTTTTTTAAGTCCACGAGGTGAAATCTTTAGGCTGTGTTGGCTAGATTTTTCAACAGTGGCGCCTAATTTTTCGATGATGCCACCGGTAAGGCTGGTGTCGTTTATTTGGGGAACATTTGAAATTTGGGAGGGTCCGTCAGCCAAGAGGGCGGCGATCATTTCCTTAAAGCTTGCATTTTTGGCACCGCGAACGGAAACTTCCCCTTTTAGAGGATTGCCTCCTTTGATGAGATAGTGGGACACAGTTTAAGCTTAAGGAAATAGAGGGGGGATGTCAATTTTTTAGAGTCTTTTGAGGATTTCTTGTCCTTTTAGACCGCCGGAGCTCATGTGAATTAGAAGGTCACCTTTTTTCAGATCAGTTTGGAGGTATTTTTCAAGATGCTCAGGGAGAGGAAAATAGACCAGTTTATTTTTGAGGATATTTTTCCAGGTGGAAAAAGTACTTCGTTGTGCTGGGCTTATTTTAGGGTCGTAGCTTATCTTGGTAAGGATAACTTTTTTGGCTGGGAGAAAAGCTTCAGCAAAGTCTTTGAGGGCTTCTTTTCTTTTGAGGAAGCTTGCGTGAGGCTCGAAGAAAACTTTAATGTTTTTTTGAGGATAGTTTTTTTGAAGGGTGAGAAGCGCTTGTTTAACTCTTTGGGAGTCTTGGGCAAAGTCGTCAAAAAAGAGAATACCATTTTTTTCCTTTATTTTTTCCAGACGGCGCTTGAGTCCGGGGAAAGTTTTAATGGCTTCAAGGGTTTTTCTTTGGTCTAGTTTTAGGGCTTGGGAAAGAGTAAAGGCAGCGTCGATGTTTTCCAGATTGTAGGAGCCCAAGAGTTTAGTTTGGTATTGGAGTGGGCCTTGATTGTAGAAGAGAACGGGACAGTGGGCCTTTTGAGAAAGAAGGAGGGAGTTTGGATCTTTTTTGTTGAGGATGAGGATTCCGTTTGACGGGATTTGGGAGACTAGGGAGAGATAGGCTTGGAGGTTTCCCTTTTCACTTGAATAGCAGTCTTTGTGTTCCCAGTAAGTGGAAGTAATAATGGTGTATTTTTGGGGAAAGTAGAGAAATTTGGCTTTTTTATCAAAGCCATGAAAAGCTTCATCGCCTTCAAGAACGGACCAGTCGGAGTTATTTATAGCCAGCGATGGGGTGCCGTCAACAAGAGGAGAGCCAAACATGTAGGAGGGGTTGAGTCCATTTTTTTGCAAGATCCAGGTGAGGAGGGCGCTGGTGCTGCTTTTACCGTGGGCGCCGGTGACGGTAATGGCATTCTTTCGGGCAATTTTTTGGGCAAGGAAATCGGTAAGAGTTAGGTAGGGCAGTTTAAGTTTTTCAAGAGTAGCCAGATCTTCTTTGATTTTTTTAACATTTTCCGGGAAATTGCCGACAATGACCAGATTTGTTTGGGAGTTGAGATTGTTTTGGTTTACAGAAATGCCATGTTTTTGGAGAAGGGGGCCGGCGGGAGGGTAGATTTTTTCCTGGTCGCTGCCGCTTATATGATGACCTTGGTTTTTTAGAGCAAGAGCTAGGGCGGAGCTGGTATGGCCGGCAATGCCGATAATGTGGATTGATTGGGGAGGAGTGAGAGATATGGAAGGGGTAGATGGGGAAGGAACAGACGGGGAAGGAACAGACGGAGAAGGGAGAGTGGTAGTCCAGGAAGTGTTATTGAAGACTTGGAAGCCGGGCATATTTCGTTTGTAGTTGGCCCAGTTGCCAAGATAGCAGTACTCTAATCCTCTTTTTTGGCTGTCAATAATGGTTTGCAGGACTAGGCGAAGGACCAGGCCGCTTTTTTGCTGCTGGGGATCAAAAAAAACATAGGCAATATGGGAGATTTTTTTATCAAAGTAACAGAGGGCGTAGGCGATAGGAGTGGAATTATCGGGTTCATACCAGAGATAGAGATAGTTGAATAAATGTTTGGTGAAAACTTGTTTAAGTGAGGCGCTGGGAAATTCCCAGGCCAGTTTTTTGATCCAGGATTGGAGGAGCTTTTGCAAAGCGGGAGTGTAGGAAAATTGGGAAAGGGGAAGAAAATCAAAGCGAAACTTTTCAGTTTTTTTGAGAATTCTTTTATTTTCCGAAGAGAGCTGGAAGTTTTCTTTTAAGCGGCTGCGGCAGGGTTGTCCCCGGTAAAAAAGCCCTTTTTTATTTCTTTGAGGAAGATAACCCTTGGCGTAGATTTGAGGAAGGGTACCTTTAGGTTTGAGATTATATTGGTTCATCTTTTTTTAAGTTGAAGAGCTGATTCTATTGCTTGGCGTTCGGACCAGGGATATTCGGTTTTTCCGTAGGTAATGGAGCGTTCATGTCCTTTGCCGCAGGAGATAAATATATCGCCTTTTTTGGCTATTTTTACAGCAAAATTTATAGCTTCTTGGCGGTCGGAAATGACAAGGTAGTTAAATTTTTGTGGGTCAAAAAGGCGCATAGTTTGGGGAGTGAGAAGTTTAGATTTTTTGGGATTAAGACCGGAGATTATTTGTTTGGCAATATCTTCTACGTTTTCAGAGCGGGGGTCGTCGGCGCTGATGATGCCGATATTGGCATAACGGGCGGCGGCTTGACCTAAGAGAGGGCGCTTGCTGGGATCTCTTTCTCCGGTGGCACTAAAGACGACAATTAGTTTCTGGGGTTTTTGTTTTTTAAGGCTAAAAAGAGTACGTTCTAGGCCGTTTGGGGTGTGGGCAAAGTCAAAGATGGTTTGAAAGCCAAGGGAGTTTTTGACGATTTCTTGGCGACCGGGAGTGGGGGGATAGGGATTAAGGTGGGGGCTGGTTTGGGAAGGAGGAAATCCCAGGAGGGAAAGGGTAGCAAGAGCGGCGCTAATATTGTCTGCTTGGTAGTGATAAGGGCTGTCTGTTTTAATTTTGTTGCTTTTCCCTTGGTAAATTAAGTTAAAGGAGAGGAAGTTTTTGCTGACAGAGGGGGTTTGGATTTTGAAATTTGCCTGGGGATCTTGGCCGTAGGTGCTGATTTTAGTTTTATGGGAGATTAGCTTTAAAAGCTTAGAAGAATGAGGATCGTTTAAATTAATGAGAGAATTTTTACTTTTGAGAAAGAGGCGGGCTTTGGTTTTAAGGTAGTGGGTAAAATTAGGGTGGTAGTCGAGATGTTCGTGGCTTAGGTTGGTAAAGACAGAGATCTGAAAGTGGCAGCCAAAAAAGCGATATTGGTCAAGGCCGTGAGAGGTGACTTCCAAGACGGCGTATTTGATCTTTTTGGATGAAAGTTGGCGAAGGAGTTTTTGTAGCTGCCAACTGTTGGGCGAGGTAGTGTGGAGAGGACTGGGAATTTCCTCTTCTGCGTCGGGATGGGGACATATTTGGGTGGCGACGGTGCTCAAAAGGGCCACCGGAAGATTTTGTTTTTTTAAGAGATGGTAGATAAGAGAGGCAGTGGTGGTTTTTCCGTCAGTACCAGTAACGCCAATTAAGGTAAGGTGGCGGGAGGGAAAAGCAAAGACAAGGTTGGCAAGGGCGGCTTTGGGCAGATGCCAAAGCTGGTTTTTAAGAGATTGTTGTAAGAGCTTAAAAGTTGAGGAGTGAGTCACTTTCTGTTATTTTATCACTTTTCAGGTTGAATACCCCATAAAAAAAAGAGCTTTTCAGAAAGAGCAAACCAGGTAGGGGCGGCTGTTCCAGCGCCCCAAGGTGAGGTTTTGGGGTTTTTATAGGTAACAAGCATGACGAAGGCTGGAGAAGAGACGGGGGCAAAACCGATGTAGGAGGCGATTCCCTGAGATTCATCATAGTGGCCACGGATAGCAATTTGGGCAGTGCCGCTTTTGGCGGCAATTTCAAAGCCGGGAGGGGCCAGACGGCCAACACTTCCGTCTTTGACGGCTTTGCTTAGGATTTTACTCATTTCTTCGGTGGTTTCTGGTTTAAAAATTTGTTTTTGAGCTAATTGTTCTGGTGGGAATTTTTTTTGGCTTGATTCGAGATAGTTGACTACTTGAGGGTGAGGTAGGCGGCCGTTGTTGGCGAGGGCGGCAAAGGCCTGGACCATTTGGATTTGGGTGACGGCGATGCCTTGACCGAAGGAGGCAGTGGTAAGGTCAATCGGATACCAGGTTCTTTGAGAAGCATTGAGTCCGACTACTTCTCCTTGAAGGTCAATGTTTGTTTTTTGGCCAAAGCCTAGAGCTTGATAATAGGTTTTGAATTTTTCGAGACCCAATTGGTTAATAACGTAGCTCATGCCAATATTGTCAGAATAGGTGATGATTTCTTGCATGCTGGCGTTGGGGTGAAATTCCTGATTCCAGTTATTGATTTGGTCGTCTCCCACCTGATAAGGGCGATCACAGACGGGGCAGTGGTCTTCGGGGTTAAGAACTTTTTCGTCAAAGGCCATGGCCATGACTAAGGGTTTGAAGATAGATCCAGGTTCAAAAAGGCTGGAGATGGCAGGGTTCATGAGGCTTGCAGGACTGGCTTCTTTGGGGAGGCTGGGGTCAAAGCTGGGAAAGGAAGCCATGGCGAGAATGGCACCAGTTTTGGGGTTCATGATGATGGCGGAGGCAGAATCAGCTTGGAAGCGGTCAAGGCCGTCCAAAAGGGCTTCTTCAGTTAGGAATTGGGCCGTACGGTCAAGGAAAAGATGGAGGTTTAGACCGCTAAATCCCTGAGATTCCCAGCGATTTCCCGAAAGAAGGGATTGGCCTCGGGAGTTTTGTTCCTGCCAGAGAATATTGGCTTTACCGGCTAATTGGGTTTGATAGAAGCCTTCGAGGCCGAAATAGCCTTTGTTTTCACCCTGGTCATTTTTACCAACAAAACCTAAAAGTTGAGCGGCCATGCTGGCTTCGGGATAGAAGCGGATTTCTTTTTTAACTAAATTGACTCCGGATATTTTAAAAGCGGAGAGAGAGGCGGCCTGATCAGGACTAAGAAGGAGGTCAGGTTCCAGCCATTTTTTGGCGGGATTTTGCCAAAAAGAGACAAAGGCTTCTGGTTGTTTTTCTCTAAATCCGGGAAAGATGCTTTCGAGCTTGGCAATAATTTGCTCGGCAGTCTCCTGGAAATTGGGGCGGTAGAGAGTGAGAGAGAATTTTCTTTGGTTGGAGACGAGGGGATATTCGTCGGCGCTGTAGATTTTTCCTCGAGCGGAAGTTTCTACCACGGCTTGGTGGCCTTGCTGCCAGGCTAGTAATTTAAGTTCGGGGCCTTTGATAATTTGCCAAACAAAAAGGCGGGCCAAGCAAAGAAGGGCGAAGGCAAAAAAGCTGGTCCAAAGCCATCTTTGTCTTTGTGCAAAGGAATCCATTGTTTGTTTTAATGGGCAGAGGCAAATTGCGGGGATTGAGGTTTCAGGGTTTGGAGGCGGATATCGAAAAGCTCTTGTTGTTTAAGATGGGTTTTGAGAGTTTGGTGGGAGAGGCTCTGGGCCAGTTTGTTTTCATTTTCTTGGACAAGGTCGTTGAGGGAGGCAAGTTTGGCCTCCAGATTTTGAGATTTCTGGTTTAAAGCGTTTAAGTAGAGGGAGCAGAGAAAAATATTACTGAAATAGAAAGCGGCAAAAATTAGAGAAATAATTTTGGGAGCGTTTTTCATAGTTTTTGGGCAGTGCGGAGGTGAGCACTGCGGGCAAGGGGATTTTTTTTAATTTCAGTAAAGGTTGGGCTTTGGGCTTTGCCTAAGAGTTGGAGTTCTTTTTTTTGTGATTTTTCTAAAAACCAGAGTTTAACAAGGCGATCTTCAGTGGAGTGGAAGCTAATAACGAGAAGGCGCCCGCCTTTTTTGAGAAGAGAGAGACTGTCGGCAAGGGCGGTTTTGAGATTTTCTACTTCTTCGTTAACAGTCATTTTTAAGGCTAGAAAAAGTTTGGTAGCGGGATGGTTTCGGGATGAGGCAGGAACGGATTTGGCAATAAAGGTGGCTAAATCAGCTCCAGATTCAAAAAGTTTTTCTTTACGGCGGCGAACAATGGCTTTGGCAATTTGGGCGGCATGTCGCTCTTGAACCGTAAGGCGGAGTAGTTCTTCCAGGTTTTTTTCCGGCCAGGAGTTGATAATTTGGGCGGCGGTAAGCTTGGTTTGAGTAGGATTTATTCTCATGTCGAGACTTTGAGTGTCAGAAAAAGAGAATCCCCTACCCTTGCCTTTTTGTTGGTTTTGAGAAAGACCCAGATCAAAAAGGATGCCGTCGATGGGTGAGAAGTTATTTTGTCGGGCGGTGGATTTAATGTTTTTGAAGTTAGCTTGGGAAAGTTGCCAGAGAGCACCTAAGCCCCGGAGATTCGGAGCAGGACAGGCAAGATGTAGGCGCTCTCTGGCAATAGATAGATTGTGGGGGTCAAGGTCAATTCCCAAAAGACGGCCGCCCTGTTGGCAAATAGCTAAGGCGTGGCCGGCGTGGCCGATGGTGGCGTCAATATATAGCCCTCCAGGCTTTACGGCTAGTTTTTCGAGAGTTTCTTTGAGAAGAACCGGTTGGTGGTATTGTTTATCTTTTTTATCCATTGACCAGCCTTTCGGAAATACTGCTAATTTTTGAATCAAGAGTTTTTTGGTAGGTTTCCCAGGAATTTTTTTCCCAGAGCTCCAGATGTTGGCCCAGTCCTAAAAAAACTGTTTCAAGGCCGGATTTTAGGCGAGAGTATTTTTGTAGATAGAGGGGGACGAGAAGACGGCCTTGCTTGTCAAGTTCAATGGCGCTGGCATTGCCCAGGAGAAAGCGGGCAGTTTCCCGGCTGGGGCCGAAGATTAGGGGGTGGCGAGTGACGTCGGCAGTAAGGCGTTCCCAGCTTTGAGGAGAGACGATAAGAAGAGAGCCTTCGTAACCACGAGTGATGATGAGGTGGCGACCTAGGATTTTGCGAAAGGAGGCAGGGAGAAAAACCCGGTTTTTATTGTCGAGTTTACTACTGAATTGTCCTAAAAGTGAAGTGTTTTTTATGGTACTCATGGTTGGTAGTTTGTTTTTTCTTTTCTTAGTTTTTATATACTTTTTTATTTTTTTATATTCACCACAATCCCCCACTTCTCACCACCTAGTTTTAAATATAGGGTGGAGAGAAAAGCTTGTCAAGACCGGAAGTTTAAAAAACCCCGCAACAAAGCGGGGTTTTGGAAGGGACAAAAAGAAGGGATTGCTTAGCGGTAGATGCCGGTTAGGAGGTTGGGGTTTTCCTTATTTAAGGTCTCAGGAACAAGGGAAAGACCTTTTGCCTGGGCAAGGGAAGAGGAGGTAACAAGATATTCGGGAGTAGTAGAGTAGGTTTGAAAAAGAAGATAGAAACCGGGACTGAGGCTGCTAACGTTTATTTTAATATCCGCTAAAGAAAGGCCGTTTTTGACGATACTTTTGTCGTCGGCGATAGCCCAATTAGTTTCAAAAAGGGCGACTTGGTCGTTTTTAAAGATAAACTGTAAAGAGAGAGTGCCGCCAGTGATGCCCTCATCGTATTTATATTTGCAGCCATTGGTGCAGGAGCTGGTTCCCAACAGTAGGTCTCTTTCGATAGAGTTTTCATTTTCTAGGTTAATTAAGTCTCCAAGACCTTTTTCAATGATGGCAGTACCGTCGTCGCTGGCAGTATAGATCAGCTCATATTCAATTTGGGTTGTGCCTTCGGGGATTTTATCTATTTTGAGTTTTAGTTCGTGGCCGTCAGCGCGGGGGGTGAGGGTAATGTCTGGTTTTTGGGTGTCGTCAAGCTCTATAAGGCGGGAAGCGGGAGTTGGCTCGGTTGCTATTTCGTTGCTTTTTTTCTTTTTACAACCAGAGAGAAGAAGCGGAGAAAGGAGTAAAAGACTGATAAGGCTTAATTTTTTTAAAGTGAGCATGTTGGTTTTATAGTTTAATTTTTAATTTTTAGATTTTCGGTAAGATAGGTTTCCAGGCGAGGGATGGCAACTCTTTCCTGCTTCATACTGTCGCGGTTTCGGATAGTGACGCTGTCATCGTCTAGGCTTTGATAGTCAACCGTAAGGCAGAAAGGAGTGCCGATTTCGTCTTGGCGGCGGTATTTTTTGCCAATATTGCTGGAGTCGTCCCAGTCGGTGGTAAATTTTTGGCTTAATTGTTGCCAGAGTTTTTCTGATTTTTTAAGAAGTTCTTCTTTGTTGGCGGCCAAGGGTAAGACGGCAGCCTGGTAGGCACAGAGGCGAGGGTCAAGTTTTAAGACAGTGCGTTCCCCGTCTTTTAGTTTTTCTTCCTGATAGGCATCAAGGAGAAGAAAAAGAAAGGTGCGGTCGACACCACCTGAGGTTTCGGCAATCCAGGGGAGGAAACGTTCGCCTGTTTTAGGATCGCGGTAAGAGAGATCGCGGCCTGAAAATTTAGAGTGCTGGGTGAGATCGTAATCGGCGCGCCAGTGAATGCCTTCCCATTCAGACCAGGAGGCAAAAGGAGTCTTATATTCAATATCAAAGGCCTTTTTAGCGTAGAAAACGAGCTCGTCTTGGCGGTGGGCGCGAAGGCGAATGTTTTTTTTGTTTTGCAGGAGCGATTGGTACCAGGAGAAACGTTCTTTTTTCCAGTATTCAAACCAATGGTCCATTTGTTGGGGATGGACAAAGTATTGGATATCCCATTGTTCGAATTCTCGGCTGCGGAAGGTAAAGTTTTTGGGAGTGACTTCATTGCGGAAGGCTTTACCAATTTGGGCAATACCAAAGGGGATTTGCATCCGGGTAGAGTTGATGATGTTTTGGAAGTTTAAATAGATGTTTTGGCAGGCTTCACCTCTTAGATAGGCTTTGGTTTTTTCGCCTTCCAGGACACCGACGGCGGTTTCGAAAAGGATATTAAAGCGCTTGGGTTCAAGTAGGGCTCCGCCACAATCGGGGCAGATTTTTTCTTGGCCTTTTTTGAGTTGATCGGTACGGAAACGGTGGGCACATTTTTTACATTGGGCGAGGCTGTCGGCAAAGTTTTTAACGTGGCCGGATGCTTCCCAGACTTTGGGGTGGGTAATGATAGTGCCGTCAATACCGACGATATCACGGCGGGTTTCGACAATATCATGCCACCAGAGTTTTTTTAAATTTAGTTTCATCTGGGCGCCTATTGGTCCATAATCCCAGAAACCCTGGATGCCGCCATATATTTCAGAGTTTTGAAAGATAATGCCGCGGCGCTTGCAAAGGGAAATGACGGAGGCTAATATCGATGATTCTTGGGTTTTTAGAGGAGCGCTTGGCATTTGTGGTTAAATTTTGTTTTGGAAGGCTTTTAAGCTTTTAAGACTGCCTTCTAAGATTTCTTCAAACTGTTGTTTTAGAAGTAGTTGGCAGGCTTGAAGTTCTCCTTTGTTGAACTTGTCTATGATACCATCCCCTACTCCAAAACCCAAGATTTGTAAAAGATTTATTTGCGTTTTTAGAAAAGATTTAACCTGGCCCTTTTCAAGTGAGCGAAATCCTAAACGGGCAAGAGGATAGATTTGAGGTTGAATCTCTTCCCAAGGGAGAAGGCGGAAAAGAAGTTCAGAGAAAAAGAAGAGAAGAGAGAGCTGGCCTAGGGAATTTTTAGGGAGAAAGGGAGTGATAGTTTGAGCCTCAGAGAGCCAAAAGTACTCATTTTTTTGGTAAAGCTGGGCAGAAATTTCATAGCCTGTTTGGAGGGCGGCAAGGCGGTGGCTGCTTAGGGTGCGGGCGCCTTTGGCAAGAACGGAGATTTTACCTTTTTCCAGGGTAAAGAGAGTGGCGCTAATATCTTTCTCGCGACGCTGAACGGCCAGGACGAAAGCGCGAACTTTATGGTAACGGTCCATGAATTTTATTTACCAGGAGATTTGAATCTTTTTGTCTGTTTTCAGATTAAAGTTTTGAGAGGGTTTTCCGGCAGGTAAGAGTTTGTAGGCGGGGGGACGGGAGCCGGGTTGTTTTTGGATCAAAAGAGAGTAGTTGTCGGGGCTTACGGAGCTTTGATATTCTATGGTGACTCGACTGCTACTTTGGGCATAGAGGGGGTATTTATCGCCGTAGAAACCTTCAAAAACAGTTTTACCGGATTCTTCGTAAGTTAAGGGTTCAACTTCAGAGCCGATCATTTTTTCAAGAGTCGACCCTTGGGGAACGTAGAAGCGGAACCAGTTGCGGTATTTGGAGGCATTTAAGCAGAGGTCGCCTTTTTCCAGGTTGCAGTTTGAGGCGGGATGGGGATTTTCGTAAGTAACAGTTACTTTGTGTTTTATTTTATCGCCTTCTTTTTTTATTTCGTGTTTTATTTCCTGGTTTAAGAACATATTGGTTTTGGCGCCGGCCATATTTGAGTCAACCAGGAAAAAATAGTCGGAGTTGGTTTCGTTGATAGTGCCGGCAAAGTTTAGGGCACTGATTGATTGTTGAAGGTCGGGATCGGGGAAGTAGATAAGGAGATGTTTTTCGGTCAGGTCTTGGACAAGACTGGTAGCCAGGGGAGCGATTTTTTCTTTAGGAGAGCCCATAGCATTGGCTAAAAGGGAGTGCATTAGGGGGGCAAGGAAGCCTTTACGGTTGGCAACGATGCTAGATAGGGGTTTGTCGGCTAGCTCTTCCAGTTGATAGATGATTTGGGGACAGCCCCAGCAGCGATCATCGGGATCGGGGGTGAAGTTACCCCAACCAGGAACGCCGATTCGGCCCATGATTTTGACAAGGTTGACTAAAACTTGGGTGTCAATAGCGATGACAGCGTCTATTTGCTGTTTGGGATAGAGTTTTTGGTAATGCTCCAGGAAAGCTTGGACTGAGGTGGGAAAGTCGGGAGAGAGGTTGATGTCGCGCAGATTAAGATAGGGCACTTTAATATGGTAGTCCTTGGGGGGCGGGGATGCTGCTGTCAAAGCGGCTGTCTAAGGCATAAATATCTTCAGAAAGCTCCGGAGAGACTTGACCATTGTCGAGCTTTAAAATTCCATAAGCAGTCCAGAAACCTCCGGTGGGGCGGAGTTCGGCGTCGTTTTGGAAGATAAGGAAATAATGGCGAGGTTCGTCTTTTCCCAAAAGCCAGGCGGTTTTTTCAATTAGGGGTCGACCGTCTTTTATCAGGACGTTGGCTTGGGTAACGCTGTCTTGGGCTTTGATGATAGAGGAGCGCAAGGGTAATCCCCGGAATTCTTCCGGATAGCGATTGGCATCTATTTGAGAGAGCTTTTCTTCAATTTGGATTGTTTTAGTTTGCAGCTCGTCAAGGTGGGGAAGGATACCTTCGACGCTTTGGACTAAAAAGTCAATTCGGTCTTGGGTGGTCTGGCCGCTGTCGGTGGCAGTGCCGGTTAGTCCTAAGAAATCCTGGTAAGGCTCTACTGCCTTTATTAGAATCTCAGCTGAGTCGAGGCTTAAAAATGCGGTTTCAAAAACAGTTTCTCCGTCATGGTAGTAGGTGGAGAGGCGGGGAAGAAAGCGAAGTGTTTTCATTTTTTGAAAGTCTTTTTCCAGGTCGTTGGTTTGAAGGCGAAGAAGGTCAAGTTCCGCTTTTATTTTTTCCAGATCTTTGCTGGCGAGGCTTTGTTTGATTTCGGCAGGGCGATTGAGAAGAGCCTGGGCCTCTTTGGCAAATTTTCTGGCAGGAAGAAGGATGAGAAAGAGGGCAAGGAGGAAAAGGCCAAGAAGAGGGGTGAGAATGAGGGCAGCAATTTTTAGGGTACGACGGGAGCTGAGGCGCTTGAAGAACTGTTTAAATTTAGGGAGGCGTTTGAGACTAAACTTGGTTTTAAGAGGAGGGTTTGAAGCTGAGCTAGTTGAAGGAGAGAGGTTGAGGGGTGTTTTTGGATTGGAGATTGGAGGTGGTTGGGGAAGGGGGATGCTTTGTCGCATAGGAAGATGATAGCACAAATTACCATTTGGAGAGCATGGAGAAGGGGGTTTTTAAAATAATAAGGAGTTCTTGTCTGAAGGAATGGGCGCGTGCGTAGCGGGCATCCATTTGGGCTCTTTCCAGGAAGGGAACTTCGTTGCGGCCGCTAGTTTGCCAGGGGCCGGTGATACCAGGCTTGACGGAGAGAATTTCGTTGATGAGCTTTTTAAAGCTGGGATGGCGTCTGATTTGGTCTTGGACTTCAGCTTGGCGATAGGCGCGGGGGCCGACGATACTCATTTCCCCTTTTAGGACATTTATTAGCTGGGGGAATTCATCAATGGTGAAAGTGCGGATAAAGCGGCCAACCGGGGTAATGCGTGGGTCTTCAGACATGGGTAGTTTCCAGCCGGCTTCTTTATATTTTTTATAGAGAACGGGATCTTGGGCGAGGCGTTGGTCATTGTCGCCTATATACATAGAGCGAAATTTAATGATTTCAAACTCCTTACCGTTTAGACCGACCCTTTTTTGGCGAAAAATAACAGGTCCAGGAGAGGTGAGTTTAATAAGGACGGCGGTAACGAGAATGATGATGACAAAAAAGGGAGAGCTTAAAAGGACGATGCTTAGATCAAGGATTCTTTTAAAGCTAAAGTAGAGTTTGTCTTTCATTTGTCGGCAGGAGGAGATTTTAAAAAGTAGGGGGCGAGGTTCTTTTTCTTGACTATTTTAGCAACAAGACGGCGAATTTGGTATGAGGCGGAGTGGGAGCAGACTAAAATTGCGTCGGAGGTGGTGACGACAGAGCAGTCTTTAAGGCCGACTAGTCCGAGAAGTTGTGAGCCTTGATGGCTGATGAGGCAGTTTTCGGTTTGGTGGGTTAAGGTTTTTTCTTTTCCGGTGAGAATTATATTTTTGGCGGAGGGGGCAAGGGCTTTCTTTAAAAGTCCCCATTCACCGATATCAGACCAGGCGAAGGAAGCGGGGATAAGTTTTAGATTTTTAGTTTTTTCGGAGAGAGCCTTGTCAATAGAGAGGCGATAACTTTGGGAGTATATTTTGCATATGTTTTTGGAAGAAGGGTCTTTTTGAAGAGAGAGAAGGAGGCGGTAATAATGAGGGGCGTGGGATTTGAGCTCTTTGGTAAAGGTGGGGATATCCCAAGTGTAGAGGTTGGCGTTCCAAAAACAGTTTTTTGATTCGATTAAGCGGCGAGCTTGAGGAATTTTTGGTTTTTCAATGAAGCGGGTGACGGAGAGAGCTTGTGATGAGGAGTTTTTTTTAGTTAAAATATAGCCATAGCCAGGATTGGGAAAAGTGGGTCGGGTGCCAATGGCAACGAGGCATTTTTGAGTTTTAGCAAGACGAGTGGAGAGGTGGAGGTCATGAAGAAGAGCTTTTAAAGGGGTAATGTAGTGGTCAGAGGCAAAGTGAGTCAGGGTAGCTTCGGGAGAGATTTGGCTAATATGGGCAGCAGCCCAGACCATAGCCATGGCGGTATTTTTCTTTAAGGGTTCAAAGAGAAGGTTTGAGCGGGGAATACTTTTGGGAGTTTGGGAGAGGAGAAGGGAGCGGTACTTGTTATTGGAGACAACAATGATTTTTTGGGGAGAGCTGATTTTTAGAGCGCGAGCGAGGGTTTCTTGGTAGAGGGTTTTTTTGGAAAGCAGTGGTAAAAATTGTTTGGGTTTGTCGGCACGGGAAAGAGGCCAGAGGCGAGGGCCGGTGCCCCCACAGAGAATTACCAGGAAATGGTCTTTTGGTGTTTTTGCCATATTTTTTTAGTCTTTCTTTCAAAGTCTAACATAAAGGTTTTTTCACTGAAACGGAGGGCATTGTTGCGACATGCCTGGGGGGAAAATTTCAGGTGCTTAAATTTTTCTATGGCTTGGATTAGGCTTTTTAGCTGGGGGTGGGCAAAGAAAAGACCGGTTTTTTGGGGAATAATAGTTTCTAGGTTGCCTCCTTTTTTCAGGCCAATAACCGGGGTGCCAGAGGCCTGGGCTTCAAGGGCGACAAGGCCAAAGTCTTCTTCTTGGGGACAGATTAGGGCAAAAGCTTCTTGGTAGAGACGAAGAAGCTTTTGATCGGAGATGGGGCCGGTGAATTTGACAGTGGGACCGGCTATTTCTTTTAAGGCAGTTTCCAGGCGGCCCGAGCCGACAATGGTGAGGGGGATTTTTAGGTAATTGGCAGCTTTTATAGCTAGAGGAATGTTTTTATAGGGGACGAGACGAGAGACAAGAAGGAAAGATTTTCGAGAGAGGGGTTTTTTGGGGAGATGGAATTTTTGGGTGTTGATGCCAGGGTAAATTAAGTCAGAGGAGCGCTGGTAGTGTTTTTTTATCCTTTCTTGGACCGTGCTGGAGATGCTGAAGAAGTGGTCAGGGTTTTGGGCTGTTTTTCGGTCTTTTTCTTGTAGGATTTTTCTTATTTTAGGAAAGACTTGGTCAATTTTCTTAAGAAAAGGAGGAAGGTAGGAGTTTTGCCAGAGGTAGCGGTTGGGAGTGAGGCAGTAAGATAAGTGAAGGCAGTGGGGAGGGACTTTGATAGCCTTGGCGTTGGTGGAGGTAAGGGAGATAACAAGGTCAAAGCCGGTAAAATCAAAAGATTCAAAGGCCAGGCGATGGAGAGGGAGGTAGAGGTAATGTTTGCGGGCGGCTAAAGGGAGTTTTTGAAGGAAGGAGGTTTTAAGTTCAAAGGAGCTGGCCCAGGCGGTTTGGGGAGAGTGGTGGTGGACAAGAGTAAAGAGGGGGGCTTGGGGCCAGAGGCGGTGAAGGGCAAGAAGGACTCGTTCGGCACCGCCTAATTGGTTGACCCAGTCGTAGACTAGGGCAATACGAGGAGATTTTTTATTCATGAGGAGGGAGAGAGAATTTTTTGGTAGGCTTGGAGAGTTTCTTTAGCAGTTTTTTCCCAGGAATATTGAGTTAGTTGCTGCTGGCCTTTTTTGATAAGTTTCTGGCGAAGATTGGGGTTTTCCAGGAGCTTTTTTATTTTTTTACTTAGGTCTTGGGGAGAGCGGGGGTTAAAGTAGAGGACCGAGTCTTGATAGATTTCAGGAAGGCAGGAAGTGTTGGAGGAGATGACAGGGCAGTTCAGGGCCATGGCTTCCAGACCGGTTAGAGAAAAACCTTCCATAAAAGAGGGGTGAACCAGGGCAAGAGCGTTTTGGTATAGTTTTTTAAATTCCCGGTCAGGGACAAAGCCTAAAAATTCTATTTGCTGCTCGACTTTTAGAGCTTGGGCTTCCCTTTTTATTTTTTCTGAAAATGGGCTTGGTTTGGAGATTATTTTTAAGCTTAAGCCGGGGAGCAATTGGAGAGCTTTAAAGATAACTTTAATGTTTTTGTGGGGGTAGAGGTTGCCGGTGTAGAGAAGGTAGTTTTTGGGTAAGGAGACTGTTTCTTTTGGAGGGGGAAGAAACTGAGGGTCAACGGCTTCATGGGTGACGGTAATTTTGCTGGGTGAAAGGTGGAAGTTGTTGACTAGATATTTTTTCCAGAAAGCGCTGGGGACAATGATGTGGGCGGCTTGATTAATGTTTTGATTTACCAGAAAGCGGTAGCCTAGGTATTTTGGCCAGTAGAGAAGAGGGCTGCGGGTGGTGGTATCTTTACCGCGATAAAAGTGTTTTATAAGATCATGGATGGTGATAATTGAAGGGTGCCGGTAAAGAAGGGGCTTGTTGAAGTGGGTGAAGTGGACAAGATCAAAATGATGGGAGTTTAGAAGGATGGGGAGCTTGAGCTGTTCTTGAAGACTGTAGTGGGTGATGCTGGTAGGAATAATTTCATATTGGTCATTGGTATCTTTTTTGATTTCGTTTTCCTGGTTTTGGTAGACCAGGAGAGACCAGGAATAGTTTTTAAACCCAGGTTGCTGGGGAAGAGCTAAAACTAGGTTTTTGACGTAGCGACCAATACCAGTATGAGTGGGGCCGTAGAGGCGGGCGTCAAGGCAAATTTTTTGGAGAGGCTTTTTCATGAGGAAAGGCGGGCGCGGATAAGGCGCAGAGTCTGAAGGCTATTGATAGCCAAAAAAACAAAGGCAGTTAAAAGGTGGGGGTAGTGGTTTTGGTAGTGTTTACGGTAGAAGGTTTTCATTGCTTCGGTGGAGGCGCGGCTGGAGCGCAGTTTAGTTTGGAGATTGGCTTGAGTGTGGCCCTTGGATTGGCTTTTGATGCCAGAGGAAATGCCCTGGTAG
>CAZGPK010000001.1:40419-43718 GCA_964527115.1 uncultured Gammaproteobacteria bacterium
TTGTTTTGGGCTAAGCGATAGCAGAGGTCAAGGTCTTCACCGTACCAGTAGTAGTCTTCGTCCCACCAGGAGATTTTGTCTCCGGCTTCACGTCTTAGCAAGAGGAAAGCGCCGACACAGGCCTCAATGGGGTGAGTTTTATCTTTGGGGAGCTGCCCTTGAAAATAGCCAGAGAAAAGGGGTGAGGTAGGAAAGAGGCGATCAAGACCTGCAAAGTGACAGAGAGCGCGCCAAGGGGTGGGAAAGCCGCGGTGGCACTCAGGTTGAAGGCGAGCGGTTTTGGCTAAAACTACCCGGCAGGTAGCGGCGGCGATTTGGGGAGATTTTTCCATAAAGGCCAAGATTTTGGGGAGAGTATCGGGAGGGACAAGAGTGTCGGGGTTTAAAAAGAGGATTAGTTGGCCCTTGGCATGTTTTAAGGCGGCATTGTTGCCTTTGGAGAAGCCCAAATTTGCCCCATTTTGCAAGAAATGAGTGGCTACTTTTTTGTTTTTTATGCTTTTGAGGTTTTCAAATGAGTTATCGGTGGAGGCATTGTCGGCGACAATAATTTCCCAGGAGTTGGGAGGGAGCTTTGATTGGTAAAGGCTTTGAAGGCAATCCAAGAGATAATGCCCGGAGTTGTAGTTGAGGATGATGACTGATAGTTTTTTAGGTTTAAAGGGAGGCATTTTTTTTAGGTCCTAGTTTGGGCAAGGCGTTTGTAGATTTGAGCTAAATGAAGAGCTGAGCGTTTCCAGTCATATTGTTTTTGAGCCAGATTGCGGGCGTTCTCCCCTATTTTTTGGGCAAGGGGACGGTTTTTGATAAGAGCGAGAGCTTGGTTAACCAATTCTTGGTTGTTTTTGCAGACAAGGGCTTCTTGGCCATTTTTGGCATTGATGCCTTCAATGCCGGCGGTGGTGGTAACGATGGGAAGACCACAGGCCATGGCTTCAAAGAATTTAGTGCGACTGCCTCCCCCGCTTTTGATGGGAGCCAAGAGGAGCCAGGATTGGCTGTAATAGGTTTGGGGGTCGTCTTTTTGTCCGTCTCTGCCAGCTTCTTTAACAATGATATTTTTGGAGCGATATTGGCCAAAGAGTTCAGGGGCGTGGCGGCCAATAATGAAAAGGCGAGCTTGGGGAACCTTCTTTTGGATATGGGGCCAGATCTTGTCAAGAAGGATCTGGGCGGCTTCGGTGTTTTGCATCCATTTGTAGTTGGCGACACCAAAAAGAATGGAGGGGTAGGTGCTTTTAGGTTTGTCTATTTTTTTAAAGTAGTGGTCGCTGACGCCGTTGGGGACGATTTCAACGTCAGAGCGCTGAGAGGAGTCGCTTATTAGGCGATGATCTTCAGCGGAGACACCGGCAACCATGTAGGCTTGTTTCCAGTAGTGGTTTTCCCAGTGCTTGAGTTTTAAAACATCAATCCAGAGGAGGGGTTTTAAGAGGCGCTTTAAGCCTTTTGATTCCTGGACGTAGTGTTGGTAGACGGCGTATTCAATGGTTTGGTCAACCAGAAGAATAGGGACTTTTGTTTTGGGGAGGTTGGGCATGAGGTAGAAACATTCGGCGTGGATGAGATCGTAGTGGTTTTCGTCAAGCTCTTTCCTTATTTCTTCTTTTAAAGTGGAGGAGAAGTAGTTGCTCATTAAGAAGGCGTAGGGAGAGAAGCCGGTAAAGAGGATTTTTCGGGCAGACCAGGTGGGGCCGCGGTCAAAGGTTAGGATTTTACGGCAGTATTTTTTAAGATGGGTGATTTGGCGCTTTTCAACAGGAGAGCGGATAAAGCTAAAAAGAGTAATGTCGGTGCTTTGGGAGAGGTGTTTTATTAGATTAAAGGAGCGAGTTTGACCGCCAGACTGGGGAGGATAAGGAAGATAGGGAATGAGCATTAGGACCTTTATCCTTTTGTCCCTTTTATCCCTTTTATCTTTATTTTTTGTTTTTTGGGGTTTGTTTTTCATGTTGATGCTTAGGGAGTCGGAGAAGGAAGAGGTAATTGCACAATAACATACTCCGGTGTTTGGGTGAGAATGACTCCTTTTTTTATGGCTTCGTTGGTTTGGTCGTCAAGGGAGGTGGAGACAAGATGGGTGGCGCCCTTTTGGATCATGGTGTCCAGATCAAAGGGAAGAAAGGACCAGCCCAAGCGGTTGGTTTGGTAGAGAAAGGCCGGGTCGCGGTTGTAGGGAGCAATGACGAGGGCCTCTAAAGGCAGGATTTCATCGGCTTTTTGGCCGGCATGGACCATGGCCCAGTCATTGACGTTAAAGAAGCCTTTGACTTCATACCAGCCAAAGGCGAGCATGAGAGCGATTAGGGTGAGGACAATGGAGAGATTAAAAAGGCGCTGAAAGATGTTTTGGGAAAGCTTTAGTATAAAAGCGCTGCCTTCGGCCATAAGGAGGCAGGCTATGGGGACGAGGGGGAGCTGGTAGTAGTCATGGGTGATGTTGCCGGTGGCAATAAAGCAGATGAAGATACTAAGTCCTAAGAGCCAAGAGAGGTAGAGAGTCCATTGGCGGTTTAATTTGGGGGCAATTAGTCCGGCAAAGAAGAGGACAAAGCCACCGGTGGCAAGAATAAGGCGGTTTAGACGTTCAAAGATAATCCAGCGGAAGAAGGCACCGGTAAAGCGAATTTTGGTGGAATTAATAAGCCAGACGGTGTCAAATTGGCCTTCGGGGTGAAGGCTTAGATGATAGCGCCAAGCGGCAAAGGGGAGAAGAGAAATTAAAGAAAGGAGAAGAAGTTGGGGCCATTTTTTAAAGGTTTTAAAGCGGAACTGGTAGATGATAAGGGCGGCGATTGGTAGGCCCAGGTAGAGGGCGTAGGGCTTGGTAAGAAGAGTGAGAGCCAGAGAGGCGGCAGCTAAAATTCCCCAAAATAATTTTTTTCGGTCAAGCCAGTAGACAAAGAGAAAGAGAGTATTTATTTGCAAAAAAACATGGAGAGGATCGGGCATGACAGTGCGACCGTAGTAGACGTTGTAGGGAAGAACGGCAAAGAAAAAGGCGGCCAGATAGGAGGAGAGACGTTTTTTGGTAAGGGAGTAGGCTAGGCCAAAGAGAGGGAAGATAGATAGGGAGGAGAAAATTAAGGAAACAAGGCGAGAGTAGACAATATTGGTGCCAAAGGCTCGGTAGAGAGGGTAGACGAGGATGTTGTAGAGGGGAAATTCAGCCAGAAAAAGGCGATCGGGATTTTTTTCGGCATAGCGCCAGTTTAGAGTGTAGAGGGTGTCAAAGTGGGGGTAAAGTGGGGTAAAGCCGTCGCGGATAAAGTTACGGGTAACGGAGGCGGTATCGGCTT
>CAZGPK010000001.1:43728-97719 GCA_964527115.1 uncultured Gammaproteobacteria bacterium
AGGAATGCCAGTCAGCCAAGGGATAGTCTATTCGCCAGGAGCGAAGAGTAAGGGCAAGGGCAAAAATCAGAAAGAGAGGGAGAAGGAAGAGTTTTTTCTTGAAGATAGTGGAAATGGTGGTTGGAGAAGTCATTTAATTTAATAGGTTTAATAGGTTTAATAGGTTTCTGGTTTTTCAATGAGGGCCAGAAGCAGGGCCATTGAGATCCAGAAAAAGTAGGCGACTTTGGAGGCTTCAAAGACATCGATTAAGGTGGCGTTTAAGAACATGGTGATGATGAGAAAGGAAAAAGCGACCAAGAGAGGGCGCTGGGGATGTTTTTTGGATATGCTGGCGATGGTTTGGGTGAAGAGGAAGAAAATCGGGAGAACCCAGGCTAAAAATCCCAAAAGGCCAGCCTCGCCTAAGGCGCGCAGGAAATCATTGTCGGTAGCTAGAGTAAGAGAGCCAGGGCCGGTACCCAAAAGTGGGTTTTTCTTTAAGGCGCGCCAAGCGCGGGGCCATTCAACCTCGTAGCGAACAGAGGAGGAGCGGTAGGCCGATTCGGTGATGCTTTCCTGGGGCCAGACAAATTCAGCTGAGGAGGTGGCTTTTTTCTTTTGCGGGGTGGGAGTAGGTTGGCTGGGGCGGGTATTTTGAACAATGGGGGCAATGGTGGGGATTAAGGGGACAAGAGTAGGAAGGGGGGTGGAGGTTGGGGGTTTAGGTTTAAGCCAGGCAATTTGATCCAGTTGGCGAACAAGGTCGTAGTGAAAACTGGCAACTAGGCGTTGGTTTAATTCAGGAGAAATGAACATAGCGATGACATTTAAGGCTAAGAAAGGGAAAAGCCAGAGAAATTTTTTGGCAAAGAGAAGGACGGCTATACCGGCGATAAAGTGGGTAGCAAAAGAGACGCGGGAGGCGGTCAGGATGAGAAGATAGAAGGAGCAGGTCCAAAGGAGGAGAAGGGGTAGTTTAAGGTAAAGCTTTTTAAAGCTTAGGGAGAAGATAAGGAGCAGGGGGAGAAAGAGACTTAGGAAAGCGGCTAGATCATAATGGCCGGCAAAGGTGGAAGAAACACGGGTAAAAGAGGTGACGGTGAGAAGAATGCCTTTGGCAAATTCTTCGTTCATGGTGGAGATGATGGGCCAGAAAAAGAATTTCTGGCCAAGGCCGTAGATAGTGATGCCCAAAAGAGCAAGGACTCCTGCCCAGAGATAGTCGCGGATGTGGCGGGTGGATTCCAGGCTTTTGCTGATAAGCAGAAAAACAGAGAAATATTGAAAGCGGCGCAAAAGGTGAAGAAGGCCAGTATTAGCGTTTAAGTCGTGGCCCAGGAAAATACCGTTTAGAGTAGCTAAAGTGTAGGCTCCCAAGAAGAGGGCAACGAGGCGGATAAAGGGTTTTTTGAGAGTGGAAAATTTTGTTTCCAGTTCAGCCAGGAGAAAGACGAGGAAGCCAAAAAAGACAAGCAGGTCGTCAAGGCGAATGGCAACTTTTTGGCCTGAAAGGAAGAAAAGGGGGAATTTGGGATAAAGAGGGAGAAAAATGGTGAGAATGATCCCCCAGATAGCCAGGAGGCGGCGGTTAAAGCGAAAAAGCGGCTTGAGCATAGATTTTGGCTAATTTTAAATTTCTTTTGAAAAGAGTATTAAAGATTGTTTGGGTTAGAGCATTGATAACAAAAAGTATTTTAACTAATTTTTGGGTAAGAGGGGGGTAGTAGAGGTGAAAGAAGTGGAAGAGGCCCTGGTATCTTTTGATGATTTGTTCTTTTTGGTTGGGGAAGCTTTGACCACCAAGATGAATTATTTGGGGATCAGCGAGAAACCAAATGCCAAAGCCTTTTTGAGCAATGCGGTAGCACCATTCAAGCTCTTCAGCATACATGAAAAAAGATTCGTTAAAGCCGTCGGTTTCTTCCCAGACAGGACGGCGAAGAAGCATAAAGGCGCCGGTGACCCAGTCTTGAGGGTGGCTTTGGAGATAGAATTTTTCTTTAAGGTAAAAGTGGGGGGGGTGGGGGTGAAGAGGAGGGACAAGGTGGTTTACTCCAGGTAGGTCGTCTAGGCGCAGAGCCCAAGTAAAAGTGTTTAGAAGAGTGGGGAAATGACCTCCGGTGGGTTGGACAGTTTTGTCTTTGTTTAAAAGTTTAACAGTGCAGAGGCCGACCTCGGGGTGGGTGGAAAGCCAGCGTAGGGCTTGGCTGACGGAGGAGTTTAAGATTAGGGTGTCGGAGTTTAAAAGAAGAAAGTATTGGCCACGGGCTTGTTTCATGGCTTGGTTGTTGGCGCGGGCAAAACCTTGGTTTTTTTGGTTGGCGATGAGTCTTAGGGCGATGGGGTGGGATTTTTGAAACTCTTTTATCTTTTTTAATGAGGCGTCAGTGGAGGCGTTGTCAACGATAATGATTTCGGTGGGGATTTGGTCATTGGGGTTGGAGAGTTTGGAGGTGGGGAAACTAAAGTCTAGACCTTGGTCTTTTAAGAGTGAATCGAGGCAGTTTACGGTAAGATCAGCTGTGTTGTAAGAGATGATGATGACGGAGAGAGTAGGGGGGAGAGTAGGAGGAGTAGAAAGAGTAGGAGGAGTAGAGAGAGTGCTGGAGGGGGATGGTTTTTGGAGAGGAAGCTTTTTCATTTTTTGATTTTTTCTTTTTTTATTTTATTTCTTCTTTATCTTATTTTTTCTTTTTTTATCTTATTATTTCTTCTTTATTTTCAAAAAGAAGCTTTTAGTGGTTTCGAAGTAGGCCTTTAGAGTAAGAAGGAGAAGATAAAAGGCAGCCCAAAAAAGGGTAAGGCGGATTAGGGCGGGGTTGTCGAGGCGCATGAGGCTTATCTTGTTAGCCCAGGGTTTGCCTTCGACTTCGGGACGGTTTTTGATGCGTTTTTCAGGAGGGGTAAAAGGATCCTGATCCCATTCAAAGCCATTTATAAAAAGGGACTCGCGGAAGGGGTGAATAACTTCTTCAAGGTAATAGCTTTGTTTAGTTTCTACAAAGACCTCACGGGCTTTTTCAGGGGGATGGTTTAGGCGGTAAGAGAAGAGAGGGAGGTTTTTAAGACTAGAGTAAGAGTAGGCGTCTTGGTAGAAATTTAAGATTTCTTGGCGGTTGATGTTGTCGGTGTAAAGCGCAGTGGCGCCTTTTAGCTGAATTGTGTCGCCGGGCTCAATTGATTGGATAGAGTTAGGGAGAGGAGGGAGAGCGGAGGGAGGGGGAAGAAGGAGGTAAACGGAAACAGGTAGAGCAAAGAACAAAAAGAAAGCAGAAAGGAGGATTTTTTTGATCACTGGAAGAGCATGGGGCGGCCTAAACGATAGGTGGGATCTTTAAGTTGCCTCTCCCCTATTTTACGAGCAGGAATGCCGCCAACAATGGTGAAGTCGGGCACAGAGCGGGTGACGACAGCGCCGGCAGCAACAATGGCACCGCGGCCGATTTTGACACCGGGGAGAATAATGGCACGGGGGCCGATGAAACTATATTCGCCGATTTCTACCGATTCAAGGTGGGGGCGGAAATGGGGGTCATTGATGTCATGTTCGGCATTGTAAATAAGTACTTCAGAGGCAATGTCGGCATGGTCCCCTATTTTTAAAGGGGCACGACCGTCAAGAAAGCAGTGATCGCCAATAATTACTCCTTGGCCGATTCTCACACCAGAAGGTTTGAAGAAATTGGCGCCCATGTGGATGGTGGAGCCGCGACCGATTTTTATTCCGGCTAGACGATAGATAAAACGGCGGAAAAGGTGGGAGGGAACGTAACCAGTTAGGCGAAGAAGAAAGCTAGTGAATTCAGTGTAGATGGTAAAGATTCGGAAAAAGGTTTTTCTTAAAACCTGTTCGGGGGTAAGACTTTTACCGGTGCGGTCTTTCATAGATTGTATTTTAGCTTTTTTGAGCGGTTTGTTCCAGGGAGGAGAGAATGGTTTTGGCAGTTTTGCCCCAGGAAAACTTTTTTGTTTGTATTTGTCCAGCCTTGATAAGAGTCTTTCTTAGAGTCTGATCTTGGGCTTGATCTGCAAAGATTTTGCTAAGAGCTTGGGTAAGACTTTTTTGGTTTTTAGGGTCAATTAGGAGGGCAGCTTTGCCGACTACTTCAGGGAGGGAGCTAGAAGAGGCGGCAATAACAGGGCAGTTGACTGCCATGGCTTCTAGGGCGGGGATGCCGAAACCTTCGTAAAGGCTCGGGATACAGAAAGCTAAGGCGCCTTGGTAGAGGGGCCAGCGGTCTTCGTCGGGGATGTAGCCGGTAAAGATTACATTTTTGGTAAGACCTAGTTTTTGGACAGCTTGAAAGATGTCTTGGTAAAGCCAGCCTTTTTTACCAGCAATAACTAAAGTGGGGAGCTTGGTTTTGGTTTTTTGTTTGGACTTTTGTTTAGTTTCCTGGTTTTTGAGGAATTGGTGGTAGGCACTTATGAGAAAGCTAATATTTTTGTTGGGTTTCAAGGTGCCCAAGTAGAGAAAGTAGGGGGAGGAGAGGTGGTATTTTTGGAGAAATTTAGGGGAGAGGGATAGGTTTTTGGGAGGAGTGGGGGCAGCTAGATGGGCAACGGTAATTTTTGAGGGGGAAAGGCGATAGTGGTCAACGATTTCTTTTTTGGTGAAGTGAGAGATGGTAATGACGTGGGCGGCTTTTTTTAGAGAGTAGGCGGTCCAAGAGGAAAGTTGCCAGGCATCTTTTTTGGCAAGAGAGTCGGGGAAGTGGATGTATTGGAGGTCCATGATAGAGCAGACGGTAGGAATGGGAGAAAAGCGGGGGGAATAGTGGGTTAAGCTTAGGAAAAGATCAGGTCTCCCCTGCCCTAGGAAGAGGTCAAGGGGGAGTCGCCATTGGGTCCAGAATTTTGTAGGTCCAAAAACACGGTATTTCCAAGCAGGACGGGGTTTGGGTAAGTCTGGGAGAGGCGGAGAAGAGAGGTAAACCGTGTAAGAGTTTTTTTGGTCGATTTTTTCAAGGTGTTTTAGAACCTCAAGGGCGAATTGGCCGACACCGACACGGTTTTTAATATTGGCTTCGTTGCCATCAATGCCAAAGTGCATAGTAATGGTATTAGTTTACAGTATTTTTTTGGGCAATGGCCCAAATATCAGTGTGGAAGAAGCGGTTGAAATACGGGAGCCATAGGGGTTGGCAGAGGCGGTAGTGGATTTTGTCACGCAGGCGAATCATTTGGTAAGAGCTATCAAGCCAGACTTTGGCTTTAAAATGGTGTTTGTTGAGGTGGGTTTTAAGTGTGTTTGGAGTTTGTTCATTTATGTGGACTAAGTGGTCGCTGGGGCTTTTAAGACAGGGACGGGTGATTCTTTTTTCTTTGAAGATTAGTTTCCAGATGGGGTTGCTGGCTAGGTTTAGGAAGCGGGTGAAGTAGGGATAGCCGTAGAGTAGGAAGAGGCGGTTGGGGGCAGTGTGGATAATTAGCTGTCCGTTGGGTTTTAACCAAAGGTGGAAGCGGGAAAGGAGCTTATCCAGTTCTTGGTTGGTCAGGTGTTCAAAGACGTCCAAGAAAAAGATGGCGTCAAGGCTTTGGTGAGGAAGAGTTAGAGTTTTAGCAGAGGCATTTATGATTTTTATGTTTTTTTGAAGAGAGGAGGGGAGGGTGGCAATGGTTTCACGAGTTAGTTTTAAAGCTTCAGGGGAATAGTCGACGGCAATGAGTTTGGCTTTCTTTTTGAGGAGAAAAGCGCTTAGCTCTCCCCTGCCACAGCCAAAATCAAGGATGGTTTTTCCGGCGGGATGGGAGAGGAGAGAGGCGGCGTGGGAAAGGCGAGGAGAGAGTTTTTGCTTTTCAAATTTTTGAAAATGATCCCAGCCTTCACAGTCGGTCAGAAAATATTTTTTAGTGTAGGCCGTGGGAGGAACGGCTTTCATGGAAGGGAGCGAGAATAGAGATTTAAGGTTTCTTGGGCTGCTTTTTTCCAGCTAAATTTCTTTATTTGCCTTCGGCCTTTTTGGATAAGTTTTTTTCGCAAGGCCGGATCTTGGATTTTTATGAGGGCAGTGTGGAGGCTTTCGGTTTGGTGGGGGTCAATTAAGAGAGCTGCTTTTCCGACGACTTCGGGGAGAGGACCGGTGAAGCTTGAGATAACAGGGCAGTCAAAAGTCATGGCTTCTAGGGGGGGGAGGCCAAAGCCTTCGTAGAGGCTGGGGAAGATAAAAGCCAGAGCGCCGGCATAGAGAGGAGCTAGTTTTTCGTTTTCTACAAAGCCTAAAAGTTTCACTTTTTCAGGAAGGAGGCCGAGATTAAGGTCTTCTCCCCAGCCGTAGCGGCCAACGATGACAAGATCCGGCTGGGTTTGGGGGTTAGTCTTTAGAAGGCGGGCATAGGCTTTTATAAGGGTGGATAGATTTTTTCGAGGTTCGCGGGTGCCAACCGTTAAAAAGTAGGGATTTTTAAGGTTGTAGTGCTGGCGGGTTTCATTGATCTTTTTTTGTTTTTGGGAGGCAGAAAGAGAGGACCAGAAGTTAAAGTTCTGGGTGGCGGCTTCGAGAATGACGGATATTTTATTGGCGGAGGCGTACTTTAGGCGGATGAGGTCTTTTTTGGTGTTTTGGGAGACGGCGATAATGGCAGAGTAGTTTTTAAGGTTTTTAAGAAGAGATTGGTAGCGCTTTATTGTTTTTGGGTGGCAGGTTTCTGGATAAAGAATGGGGGCTAAATCGTGAATGGTGACTATTTTTTTGGCCTTGGTACGGGCGGGGATGGACTCCCAGACATGGAAAAGGTCAAGGGGCCCAATGAAAAATTCAATGGGAACAAGTTTCCAGATAATAGATTCAAAAAGTGAGGGTGGGAAAGGTAAGCGGTAAAGGTGGACGTTTGGTTTTTGAGAAAGTTTGGTAAAGACAGGAGGAAGCTGGCCGCGAAGGCTGGAGAAGAAAAGTTTATAGGTGTTTTTAGAGTCCTGGTTAATTAAGTTTTCAACTAGGTTTTGGGTGTAGACAGAAACGCCAGTACCGTAGATAACAGGGGTGATGTCAATGCCGATGATCACAGTTATTAGCTTACAGGTTTTGCTTTCTCGGTTCCAGTTTATTTTTTGGTGGAATTTGGTTATTTTAAAGTAGGGAGATTGGTTGGAGAGACATTTCTTCCTGGGGATCTCTGATTAAGAGGCCGGGGCTAACTTTAAATTGTTCCCCATTTTTTATAGTTTCTTCAAAAAAAGTATTATCAGTTATTTGAGGCCTTAAGGAACATGGAATATCAGCTAAAGCAAGGCAAATGACTTTGTAGATTTGTGGATCAATTCCGGTAACAACGGCGAGTAGGTCCTTTGTTGGAAAGGCCCATAGCTCTCTGGTTGGCAGTCTAATTGCTGTGCTTGGTCTTACCAGGACCTTATCCCCTATTTCAATTTTACTTATCGGTATGCCTCTTCTCTCTTGTGTTGTTTGGCCTAATTCTTCTTTTCCCATTTTTCAATCCCTACTTTGTTAAAACTGTCTCCTTGGGTAAGTTGGTAGTCATTGGTTTTTAGAGTTGACCTTATTTGGTCTTGAGGGTCAAAGATCTCTAACCCATAAGATACTATATATATAGTATCAGTGAGGGCTGGGTTTGACAAGAGGTCTGTTGTTGGTTTGACTTTTTGGGGAAGGTACCATTCGGTGGGGCTTCTTAGCTTTTCGTTTATATATACGGGAGTGTTGCTTGGTAGTTGGTTGACGAATTTGCTTAATTCTTTCCAGTTTTCGCGGTGAAAGGTGGGGTTTAGAAGGTAAATTAGGGAAAAGGTAAGGTTTAGGGTAACAAGAAGGGTGGCGATTAGTTTTTTCTTTGTGAGGGATAAAGGCAGGTTTTGAACACCGGTGGCAGTTAAAAGATAGAAGAAAGGGAGGACAAAGAGGAGGCGGAAGTAGTCAAAGACGGGAATTTTTAGGGAAATGAGGAGGGCAAGCATAATGGGAGCAAAGAGAAGAAAGGCGGCTGGGGTGTTATTTGAGGCGTTATTGGATAGTTTAAGGTTGTAGTTGTTGTTGTTTGATTTGATGCTGCCCCAGAGAGCCAGACCCCAGAAGAGAAGGGAGCTAAAAAGGGCGCTTAGGGCGTAAAACCAACGGGGGGTGAGGCTAATCCGGCCCAAGGGGAATTTGACAATAAGAAGGGCAATGTTTTTTAGAGAAAGGCCACCAATAAGGGAAATCCAGTGAGGATAGATCTGGGCGGCAGTTTGGGAGGATTTTAGCTGAAGAGAAATGAGGGGAAGGTAGAGAAGGAGACTTAAGAAAATGGGGAGGAAAGTAGGAAGGAGTAATTTTTTGAGTTTGGTGTTTTTAAAAAAGAGGAAGAGGAAGAGGGGGAGGGTAAGGAGGGTGAGGTAGTGGGTGAAGAAGGCGGCCAAGAGAGAGAGGGTAAAGAGAGGAATAATTATTTTCTTTTTTTCTTTTTGTAGATTTTGTAGATTAAGTTTTTGGAAGAGGAAGAAGGCAAGAAGGATAAGGAAGGAGGCAGTAGTGTAGGCTCTGGCTTCCTGAGAGTAGTAGATAGATAGAGGGCCGGTGGCCAAAAGAAGAGCAGGAAGAGTTTTTTTACCGGAAATTAGAAAGAGAAGGTAAACAGAGGCTGTTCCTAGAATGAGGGAAGGAAGACGGAGGGTAATCTCGGTTAGGGGGAGAAATTTAGTAAGGCCAATAGTGAGAGCGTAGAAAAGAGGTGGATTAAAGTCGGTTTTGAAAAAGGCAGGCCAGTAGGCATGCCAGCCTTTTTGGGAGACGAGAGCTTGGATAGTTTCGTCAAGCCAAAATGATTGATTTAAGTGGGGGAGGCGAATGAGAAGAGCAAGAAGAAGAATGAGGAAAATGGGGGTTTTGAAAAAATTCTTCATGGAAGAGAAGGGAGATTTAGCTGTTCATCTTCTTTAAGTCCCAGAGAGAGGGCGCTGCCGGCGGGAAGTTCCAGGACAAAGCGGGCGGGAAGTTGGGGTTGGTAGGTATTTTGGGGATGAGCAGGATCTTTTTCGACCGGAGTGCTGTGGCTGATGTTTATGATTTTACCGGTGGCTGAAAGCCAAATGATGTCGAGAGGAATGAGGGTGTCTTTCATCCAAAAGGTATGGAGGGCATCATTTTGGTAGATAAAGAGCATGCCGCAGTTTGAGCAGAGTGTTGTTCGGCCTGAGAGGCCTTTGATTTTTTGGGGAATGGTTTGGGCAAGCTCTAAGGTAAAGAGCTGGTCTTTGATGCTAAGGGGAATGGTTTGGGGCGAGACGGGAAAAATGTTGGCGGAGCAGGAAAGGAGGAAGAGAAGAAAAAGAAAAAGAAGAAAGGCTAGGCTTAAAATGTGGAGGCGGCGAAGTTTGGGTAGTTTAATTAGTTTGTTTGCTTGGTTGGGTTTTGGTTGATTCATTGAGGTAAAAGGGTTTGACAGAGATTAAAGAAGGTCTCCCCTATTCTAGACCAAAGGTATTTTTGGGTGACAGCCCGATAACCGTTTTGGCCTAGTTTTTGGGCAAGGGCAGGATCTTTTAGGAGAGTGTCTATTTTTTTTGCTAGGTCGCTGGGGTCTTTTTCTTTTGAGACAAGGCCGCCTTGGTTTTTGGTAATTAGTTCTTTGACAGCGGGGATATTGGCTCCAATTACCGGTTTCCCCCGGGCCCAGGCCTCCAGAAAGACCAGACCAAAGCTTTCAGCAGAGGAGGGATTGACGAGGATAGTGACTTGATCCAAGAGAGTTGTTTTTTGGGCACCTCGGACAGAGTGGCGGCGGACAATAAAGCGGCGGTCTTTGGCGGGGAGCGCAGAAATGCATTTTTTTATTTGGGGAGAGTGAAGAGTTTTGACAGTCCCCAAGAGAAGTTTTAGATTTTTGTATTTGTAGCGGTGACGGAGGATTTTAAAGGCTTCAATTAAGGTGGGGATATTTTTGTGGGCTGACTCAGAGCCCAAAAAGAGAAGAGAGGGAGGAGAGAAGTTTGGGTGAGGGTTGGGGTGATTGGGGTGACGAGTGGATTTTGTTGGTGATTTGGATTTGGGTGAGTGGGGAGAGAGGAGGGCGGCTGGGACGCCGGCCGGAATAATGGCGACTTTGGATTGAGGAAGTCCCATTTTTTGGTAAAGGCTGGCCTCGGCTTGGGTAAGGGCGATGATTTTAGTAGCCTTTTTAAGGCAGAGGCGAAGAAGGGGTGAGGAAAAACTAGCTTCAGTTGGGTGAAAGCAGGGAAGAAGAAGAAGGGGGCGTCGAAGAGTTTTAGAAAAATAGAGGGCAAGGAGATTTTGGGCGGTGGGAAAGGGACCAGCCAGGATAAGGTCGGGATTAAAGAGAGAGATTTCTTTTTTTATCTTTGTGAGGGAGGAGAGGGAAAAGATTGGTCCAAAGCGTAAGGGGTCAAGGAAGGAGTGAAAGTTTAGGGGCTTAAAAAAGGGGCGGAGTTGAGAGGTGACGGGGAAGCGAGAGACAGCGACGCCTGAGTTTTCGGTGTGGGAGCTTAGGGGTTGGGGAGAGCCAGTGACAAATTCATCGCTTAGGTGGCAGTTACTGGTGAAAACATGGGATTGGCCGCCTTGATAAGCGTTTTGACGGGCCAGATGGGCAATGATTTGGGAGCCACCGTCGATGGCGGGTGGGAAAACATGGGTGAAAAAGGCTATTTTCATGAAGGTTTTTTGGTTTTTAAAGGAAGGGGCCAGTTCGTTTTTTTAAGAAGATAGGGAGTTTGATGAGAACTTGGAAATAGACGGAAAGGAGAGACAGGGGGAGCTGCCAGAGAGCGGACAGTTTATAGATTTTAATGGTTTGTTTGACCAAGCCAGAGAGGTTTCTTAGGCGCTCTTTGCTGATGGGGATTAGGTTTTGGAGAATGGTTTTTAAAGAATAGTTTTTGAGGATAATGAAAAACCAATTTTTGGTATCCATACGGGTACGGAAATTGCCCATGAGGGAGCTGGTGGCTCCGCCTAAGTGATAGGAGATGGCAGAGGGAATAAAGAGGGTTTTTAAGCCAGAGAGATTTAAGCGAAGAGCAAGGTCAACATCTTCTTCGTAGGCGAAGAAATCCTGGTCAAAGCCGCCTAGTTTGAGGAAGTCCGAGCGGTAGTAGAGGACAAGGGAGGCAGAAGCGCCCCAGATTTCATGGGGGGGTTGAGAGCGGTAGTGGTTTAGGGTTTGAGGAGAGATTAGTTGGCCGTTTTTTATGTTTTGGGCTTTACCGTGGACAAAAAACTCTAAACCCTCAGATTCAATGTGGGTACCATTGTGGTTTAAGACAAGGCCAAAGATGGTAGAGTATTTTTTTGACAGGAGAGGGTCTTTGATTATTTTTATGGTTTGGGTTAGCCAGAGAGGGTCTAGTTTTAGGTCGTTGTTGCAGACAGCCAGCCAATCCCCTTTTGCTTCTTTTGCTCCTTGATTAACGGCCTTGGCAAAGCCCTGGTTGGTTTTGTTTTTTAAGATTTTTAAGTGGCAAGATGTCCCAAATTTTATTTCTTTTAGATTATTAAGAGATTGGTCTGTCGAGGCATTGTCGACGATGATAAGCTCCAGGGATTTGATTTTAGCTTCTTTTTTAGCGGCAAGAATTGATTCCAGGCATTTTTTTAAGAGGGGCCAGCCGTTATAATGAGGAATAATGAAGGAGATCATGAGCTTAATTTTAACACTATTGCTAATTGACAATATTTCAACTGGTGGTAACATATTATGTTACCTGGAGTTTAAAAAATGAAAAAAGTAAGGGTGCTGTTGGATCTATATCAGCGGCCGGAAACGGTGTTTAGTTTGAAGGAACTGTCTTTGATGTTTCCGCAAATTAAATATTTAAATTTAAAGAGGCGTTTTAATAGTTTTGTCAGCGGTGGCAAATTAGTAAATCCGGTTCGGGGAATATATGCAAAAACTGTTTATAACCCACTTGAGTTTGCAGGGAAGCTTTATTCCCCTTCCTACATCAGTTTCGAAACGGTTTTGGTAAGAGAGGGAGTTATTTTTCAGAAAAGTACGACTGTTTATGTAAGCTCTTATTTGAGTCGGGAAAGAGTGATCGGAGATTTAAATATTTGTTATCGGCGTTTAAAGAGAGAGATTTTGTTAAATCGGGCAGGAATTGAAAGAAAAATTGGATATTTTTCGGCAGTTAAAGAAAGAGCTTTTTGTGACATGGTTTATGTCTCTAAAGATTATTATTTTGATAGTTTAAGCGGGATGGACTGGGATTTGGTTTTTGATTTTGCAAAAATATATAAATCTAAGAGAATGCTTAAAAGAGTGGAGAGTTATTATAAATTATTTAAGGGTGAAAATGTTTGATGTCGATAAGCATAAGATGGTGATGCTCCGGATATTGAAAGATATTTACAGTGACAATAAACTGATGAGTTTTTTGGGCTTTAAGGGTGGAACAATGGCTTATTTATTTTATGATTTACCAAGATTTTCGGTTGATTTGGATTTTGACTTATTGGATAAAAACAAGGAAGGAACTGTTTTTGAGGAACTTGGAGTAGTTGTCGGCAGATATGGAAAATTGCTAGAAAGCGTAGTGAAAAAAAATACTTTGTTTTTTTTGGTAGACTACGGATTTGAAGAAAGGAAGCTTAAAATTGAAGTAACTCGGTGCAAGACTGAGACGGACTTTGTAGTGATGAATTATTTGGGTATTTCAATGTTGACGATGAACCAGGGGGCGATGGTGGCAAGTAAGCTCTGGGCTTTGGTAAATAGAAAAAAAATGGCCAATCGGGATGTTTTTGATATTTACTATTTTTTAAAGAATAATTGGGAGATGGATGAAAAGCTTTTAAAAAAGCTTAGTGGTTTTAAGGTTAAGGAAGTAATAGAGATGGCGATAGCGAGGATTGGGAAAATAAAGAAAAATGAGATTTTATTTGGTTTGGGCGATCTTTTGGACAATTCAACAAAAGAGAAGGTTAAAAAAGATTTGATCAGAGATGTTTTGTTAGAGCTTGAAATGAGAAAGGACAGGAAAATAGTTTAGAATGGGTGGTATGTATGAATATACAAGCGATTCTTTCATACTTTAGAATTGATTTTTGGACCGGTTGGGGATTTGCGGCTCAGGCCTTGTTTTTATCTTCTTTTATAGTGCAGTGGTTAAAAAGCGAAAAAGCTAAAAAGAGCTTGTTACCAGCTGAGTTTTGGTATTTGCGTTTGGCGGGCGGGTTGATGCTTTTGGTTTATGTGATTGTGAGAAAAGATTTAGTATTTGCAGTGGCTTTGGTTTTGCAAACTATTATTTATCTTCGCAATATTTGGTTTGGTAAAAGGCATGAAAAAGAACAAAATGAAAACTGGGAAAAAGAAGAGCTTTAAATGGCTTTGGGGGAATTGGGATAAGCTTATTTTAGCTTTGATGGTGGGGGTATATGTAGTTTTGTTCTCTTATCTTTCCATAAGACGGCACAACGCTTTTTTTTCTGGGTATGATTTGGCGAATATGGATCAGGTGATTTGGAATAGTTTGCATGGTCGCTTGTTTTCGCTGACGAGTGGGGAGCTGGGGACAGTTTCCCGGCTTCAGTTTCACGCTGATTTTATTTTAGTGCTTTTGGCTCCGCTTTATTTATTGTGGGACAATGTGCGAGCGCTTTTGGTTTTTCAGTCTTTGGCTTTGGGGTTGGGGGCAATTCCTTTGTATCTTATTGGTAAATTGGTTTTAAAGGATAAACTTTTGGCTTTGGGAGTAGTGGGACTTTATCTTCTTAATCCAGGAATGCAGTGGACGAATATGTATGATTTTCACGGAGTGGCTTTGGCTATTCCTCTTCTTTTGGGGGCTTTTTGGGCAGGAATATCGAAAAAGTGGCGGGTTTTTATTCTTTTTTCTTTTTTGGCAGTTTTGACTAAAGAAGAAGTATCACTCTTGGTGGCGGCAATGGCGGGGCTTTTCTTTTTGTGGAGCAGGAAGGGTAAGGAGAGGAAGCTTAATTTATTGGTGGGCTTGGGAGGAGTTTTATGGTTTGGGGGAATTATTTTTTGGTTAATGCCAAAATTTTCAGTGGCAGGGCAGCACTGGGCTTGGGAGTGGTTTGATGGAGTGGGGCTAGGTAAGACGGGTAAGTTTGAGGTTTCGGGGTTTGGATTTTTGTTGCCAAGACTGAGAGAGGAAAAATTGTATTATCGAGAGTTACTGGAGCCTTTTGGATATTTGCCACTTTTGGGATTACCTTGGCTTCTTTTGGGATTGCCAGAGTTTGTGATCAATATGTTTTCTAATCAAGGGCAGATGAGAGGTGTGGTGATGCATTATGACAGTGGGCTGGTACCGGCCTTGGCGATAGCTTCAGTATTTGCTCTTTTCTATCTTAAGCGGTTTTTGCAGTTTTTAAAGATCAAGTGGGGGTCAATAGTATTGCTGGGGCTGCTTTTGTTGGCCGGGGTAATGGGAGCCAAAAGAGCCTATTTTTACTCCCCTACTCCAGTGACGCCAGGGCATTGGCGGGCAATGTACCAGGTGGGAGAAACAGAGAGAGAATTTGAAAAGCTTTTGCAAAGTTTGCCTAAGGATGCGTCCATTGCCTCTTCTTCGGAGATTAGGCCACACATTAATCACCGAGAGTTTTCCTATAATTTACCGGCTGGAGAGGAGGCGGATTATGTGGCGATGTTGGACAAAAATCGCCTGGTGGGAGACGTTAATATTAAGCCTTATGAAAAGGTGTTGATAGAAAAATTGGAGGTAAGTGAGGACTATGAAAAATTGTATGATGAGAATGGTTTTTATTTGTTTAAACGAAATAGGTAATGAAGGTTAAGTATTCAGTAGTGCTGCCAGTTTTTAATGAGGAAGGAAACGTGGTTTCTTTGCACGGGGAGATTGTGGAAGTGATGAAGGGTTTGGGGAAAGAGTATGAGATTATTTTTGTAAATGACGGAAGTGGGGACGGGACTCAAGAAAAACTTTTGACGCTTTCGCCAGTGAAGATCATTGAGTTTCGTAAAAACTGTGGTCAGTCGGCTGCTCTTGGTGCAGGAATAGAGGCGGCTCGGGGAGAAATATTGATAACACTTGACGGAGATGGACAAAATGATCCTTTAGATATCCTCGGGCTTTTAGAGAGGCTTTCCCAGGGATGGGAGGTGGTTTGTGGGTGGCGTAAAAGGCGGGAAGATTCAGCCGGAAAGAGGTTGGTTTCCCATGTGGCTCGGGTTTTGCGAGGTGTGTTGGTAGATGATGGGGTGCATGATGCTGGTTGTACCTTGCGGGTTTATGAGCGGGCCTGTTTTAAAGGACTTCGTTTACAGGGAGAGATGCACCGGATGATCCCAGCCCTTCTTAAGTGGCGGGGATTTAAGGTGACGGAGATGCCGGTAAATCATCGGGCAAGAAAGGCAGGGAAGACAAAGTATCATAGTAGTCGGATTTTTAAAGGGTTTTTGGATATGATTGGAGTGTGGTTTTGGCGGCGTTTTGAAGATAGGCCAATGCATTTCTTTGGAGGCTTAGGATTATTTCTTATGGGGGGGTCAAGTTTTCTCTTGTTGGTTTTGGCGATAGCGCGGGTATTTTTTGAGTATCATTTGTCAAACAGAATTTGGCCCTTGGTTGGGTTTAGTGGGTTTTTGGCAGGGCTTCAGGCTTTGATGTTTGGGGTGTTGGCGAGTATGGTGGGAAGGGGGAAAAAACAGAAAGGAATGGTTAAGAGTAGAGTCGGTTTTTAAGTTTTTGTAGGCCTTGAGGGAAGGTGGAGAAGTTTAGGCCAAGGGTTTTAGCTTTGTGATTGGACATAATCATGCTTTTTTGCCAGGGGCGGGAGCCTGGGGGTTGACTGGCCACATAGTCTTTGAGGCTTGAGGGTTTAATGAGGGAGGAGTCAAGGTCAAAGGTTTTAGCTATTTCTTGGGCTAGATGATAGGGGGAGAGGGAGGTGGAACCGGTTAAATGGTAGATGCCTTGAGGTTTTTCTTTTAAGAAATACAAGAAGGCTGGGGCGAGGTCGTCAATAAAAGTGGGGGTGATTGTTTGGTCAGTGAAGAAAGGGTTTAGTTTTTTGATTTTAAAGCCGTCAATTATTTTTCTGATGAGGTCTTTTTTGCGGTCAAAGTGGGCGCGATAAGGAAAAGAAATTCTGGTAATGGCGTGGCTGGGGAGGGTAGAGACTAGATCTTCGCCCATTTTCTTGGTGGCCCCATACCAGTCAAGGGGAGAGGGAAGGTCTGTTTCGGTGTAGGCGGTTTCTTTTTCCCCATCAAAGACGGAATCGGTAGAGATGTAAACCAGGTATTTTTGGTATTTTTGGCAGAGGTCAACCAGGTGTTTGGTGCCAGTGACATTTAGGCGGTAGCAGAGACCTTGTTTATCCCCTCTTTGCTCCCAGGCCTGATTGGTATCGGTGAAGGCGGCCAAGTGGATGACGGCAGCGGTATCTTTGGCATGGCGGGCAAAGTTTTCTGAGAGGGTGGAGTAGTCAAGAATATCAACGTTGGCTTCCAGAGAAAAGTCGATGAATTGGTGCTCAGTGCCAAAAAGTTGGGTTAAACGGGAGCCAACAAGGCCAGATAAACCGGTGCCGATAATTTTCATATTGATAGGGTAATTTTTTTTAGTTTATGGGGAGGTAAATTTTTTAAATTGTTCCTGGGCTTCAAGAAAAGTTGAAAGGAGACTGTCTTTTTGGGAGACAATGGGGTTTTTGATAGGCCAGGGAAGGGCCAAAGTGGGATCATTCCAGATAACTCCCAGTTCTGAACCTTTGTTGTAGTAGTTGTCGACTTTGTATTGGAAGTCGGCCTGGTCAGAGAGGGTGAGAAATCCATGGAGGAAGCCCTGGGGAATGTAGAGCATTTTTTTATTTTCTTCTGAAAGTTCGACTGTCTCATATTTTTTAAAGGTGGAAGAGGCAGGGCGAACATCAATGACAATGTCTAAGACTTTACCTTTGCTGACACGAACAAGCTTGGTTTGGGAGAAAGGGGGGAGTTGAAGGTGAAGACCTCTTAAAATGTTTTTAGTGGAGCGGGAGTGGTTGTCTTGGGCAAAGATAGCGTTTAGGCCGTTTTCTTGGAAAAGTTTTTGGTGGTATGTTTCCATGAAGAAGCCACGTTCGTCGCCAAAGACTTGGGGTTCAATAAGGTAGAGGCCGGAAAGAGAGAGTGGTTGGAAGTTCATTTTTTGAGTTTTTTGGTTTTTTGTTTAAGGGTTAATTTTTGGTAGAAGCTTTCTGCTTCTTCTTTTGATTTTTGCCACCAGGCGGGATTTTTCTGGTACCAGGCAATAGTTTGAGTGAGGCCTTTTTCCAGAGAGTAGGTTGGTTGCCAACCTAGGTCTTGGTGGATTTTTTGAAAGCTAACTCGGTAGTCGTCGTGGCCGGGGCGGTCGGGAACAAACTCAATTCGGGATTCGGGGAGATTCATGGCTTTTAGGATTTTCTTGACTAGGTCAAGATTGGAGACATCTTTGGTTAGACCACCAATGCAGTAGGTCTCCCCTATTCGGCCTTTGTTTAGAATGAGATCGATTGCTTGGCAGTGATCGCTAACATGGAGCCAGTCGCGGATGTTTAGGCCTTGGCCGTAGATGGGGATATTTTTGCCTAAAATTAGGTTGGTGATAATCCGGGGAATGAATTTTTCAGGGTTTTGGTAGGGACCGTAGTTGTTGGAGCAGTTGCTGATGGTGGTGGGTAAGCCAAAGCTGTGCTGAAAGGAGCGGACCAGATGGTCGGAGGCGGCTTTGCTGGCTGAATAGGGGGAGCTTGGCTGATAGGCCCGGTCTTCAGTAAAGGTATCGCTGGGATCGGCGCGGTCGACGGAGCCAAAGACTTCGTCGGTAGAGACATGGTGGAAACGATTGATGGAGTGGTCTAGAGCAGTCTGGAGGAGGTTGTAGGTGCCAAGGATATTGGTGCGAAGGAAAAGAGTGGGATCAGCCAGAGAGCGATCAACGTGAGACTCAGCAGCAAAGTGGACAATGACGTCTATTTTTTTGTTTTTTTCTTTAGAATCTTTGAAAATCTTTTGGACTAGGGCTTGGTCGCAGATATCGCCTTTTATAAAGTGGTAGCGAGGGTTATTTTCATATTCCTTTAGGCCTTTGGGGTTGGCGGCGTAGGTTAGCTTGTCAAGGTTGGTGATCTGGTCTTGAGGGTGTTTTTCTAGGTAGTAGCGGATGAAGTTGGTGCCGATAAATCCTGATCCTCCGGTAACAAGAATGTGCATACCTAGTTGGAGGATAACAGAGAGATGGGGGGCTTGCAAAGAACATAGATTTAGCGATAGGATGAGAAGTTACTCTTTATAATGGGGAGCCTTAAAAATGAAAGGAATTATACTTGCAGGGGGAAAGGCAACAAGACTTAGGCCGCTTACCAAGATTACATCAAAGCAGTTATTGCCAGTTTATGATAAGCCGATGATTTATTACCCAATTGAGACTTTAATTCGGGCAGGAATAAAGGATATTTTGATTATTATTGCCCCTGACTATGCAGGGCATTTTTTAAATCTTTTGGGATCGGGGCGAGAGTTTGGGGTAGATTTTAGCTATGAGATACAAGAGGAGCCACGGGGCTTGGCAGATGCTTTCATCGTTGGAGAGAATTTTATTGGAAGAGATAAGGTGACCATGATTTTGGGAGATAATATTTTTGAGGATGATTTTTCAGAGGATATTAAAGGGTTTGAAAAAGGGGCAATGGTTTTTGCCAAGAAAGTGCCGGATCCGGAACGCTTTGGAGTAGTAGAGTTTGACGAGAAGATGAGGGCGCTGTCAATTGAGGAAAAGCCAGAAAAGCCAAAGAGTGATTATGCGGTGGTGGGGCTTTATACATATGACAATCGGGTGATCGAGATTGCTAAGGGCCTAAAGCCTTCAGAGAGGGGTGAAATTGAGATAACTGATCTTAATAATAACTATTTGAAGAGCGGTGAGTTAAAAGTGAATTTGATTGACGGGGTGTGGGAGGATGCGGGTAGTTTTGAGAGCTTATTGCGGGTTTCTAATTTTATGGCAGAAAAAAGAAAGAAAGAGAGGGTTTAGATTGAGAAAGATTAGACCCGGATCTGTGTAAGTAAATAATTAAGCAGTTTTTGAGTATTTTTTAAGGGCAATGGGTTGATTTTTGGTAGCCTTCTTGTTGGGCTTCTTTTTCAGTACAGAACCATTTTTCACCAAGATCCAGTTCAATTGTGGTGCGATTATATTCTTGGCAGGTGGGGAGATGGTAGACTTTTACAAGATCGTTTCGGCCAATGTTCCCTTTTATTTGGCAATCTGGATTGTCGGGGTTTTCTATTTGCTGGCATTTGGAGCTCCAAAGGCCAAGTTCTTGTTCCTGGGCCTGGTTTACTGCTTCTTTGATAGTATCCCCTAGTCTGCTTTTAGTGCTGTCATAGCGGGCGAGGCCTTCTTCGGCCATTTGGAGATTGACGAGAGTTTTTCCCTGCCAGACAAGAGCAAGGGTTCTTTTGAATTTGTCTTGGGCAATGCGTTCTACTTTTACATATTTTCCCAAGATAAGTTTTTCTAGGTGCTCTTTGGCTTCTTGGCCGTTACAGAAGATAAGCTCGGGGGCATCAAGATCAGCAAGCTTGATGTTTTGGCCAGAGCTGATTATGAAAGTGTCGCCGTCAGTTACTTCTTGGACTTTAAAGCTATCTTTTTGTTGATTTAGCAGATTGCCAAGAATGAAGTTTAGGATAAGGGAGAGAGCAAGAAGAAAGGGTAAAATAGCTTTTGATAGCTTGGACACAGTTTATTATACAAAAAGCTTTCTTTATTTTTATGGGTAAAAATTTGGTAAGAGATGGAAGAAAAGTTTGTGGTTTCGTGTTAAATTATCTTTTAGATGAAATATCTGCTTTTACTTTCCGCCATGTTTTTGGCTGTGGTCGGCCAATTTGCTTTAAAAAAGGGTATTTCTTCTTCTGTTTTATCTTTTAATCTTGAGTCGATAGTTAAAACTCTTTTTTCTCCGATGGTTTTTTTTGGTTTTTGTCTGTATGGTTTTTCTTCAATTATCTGGCTTTTTGTTTTGCAGAAGTTTCCCCTATCTGTGGCTTACCCCTCTTTGGCTTTAACGTATATCTTTGTGCTTATTTTTTCGGTGTTGTTTTTTAAAGAATCTTTTAGTGTGGCAAAAATTGCAGGAGTGCTGTTAATATTTTTGGGAGTATGGGTCATAAACAAGTGAAGACTAAAACGGTGCTAATAACCGGGTCGTCGGGGCTGATTGGCTCTGAGTCGGTGCGGTTTTTTGCTGATAAGGGTTTTAAAGTCGTGGGAGTTGATAATGATATGAGAAAGTATTTTTTTGGGAAAGAGGCAAGCACTAAGTGGCAGGGCGATGTTTTAAGAGAAAAATATGCTAATAAATTTGAGCTTTATGAGGCGGATGTAAGAGATAAAAAGGCGGTGGAAAAGATTTTTAAGAGTTATGAGTTTGATTTAATAATTCACACGGCGGCTCAGCCTTCACACGACTGGGCAGCAAAAGAGCCGATAACCGATTTTACGGTAAATGCTAATGGAACTTTGGTGATGCTGGAGGCTTTCCGCAAGTGGGCGTCGGAGGCAACTTTTATTTTTACTTCAACTAATAAGGTTTATGGTGATCGGCCCAATGACTTGCCCTTGGTTGAGCTTGAAAAGAGGTATGAGATCAGAAAAGACCACAAGTATTATCGGGGAATTGATGAGAGTATGAGCATTGACAATACCAAGCACAGTGTTTTTGGGGCCTCAAAAGTGGCGGCAGACGTGATGGTGCAGGAGTATGGGAAATATTTTGGTTTAAATACGGCTATTTTTAGAGGAGGTTGTTTGACGGGTCCGGCACATAGCGGAACAAAACTTCACGGATTTTTGGCATATTTGGTGAAATGCATTGCCACGGGAACAAAGTACACGATTTTTGGGTACAAGGGAAAGCAGGTGCGGGACAATATTCATTCATATGATCTGGTTAATGCTTTTTATCATGTTTATAAAAAACCAAGGCAGGGGGAGGTCTATAATATGGGCGGGGCCAGACAGTCTAATATTTCAATTTTGGAGGCAATTGAAAAAATTGAGAAAATATTGGGTAAAAAGGCAGTTTTTGAATATTCAAAAGAGAATAGGATTGGGGACCATATTTGGTATATAAGTGATGTGTCAAAATTTAAAAAGCATTATCCGAAATGGGATTTTAAATATAATATAGATGATATCTTGGAAGATATTTGTAAAAATGGTCATTTTTAAGTTTTTTTATGAAGTATAGAAAAGTTTTAGTGACGGGAGGGGCGGGTTTTTTGGGGTCAAGCTTGTCAATTGCTCTCAAAAAAAACTGGCCGGAGATAGAAGTACTAGCCTTTGACAATCTTAAGAGGCGGGGGTCGGAGCTTAATTTAACCAGGCTTAAAGGTGCGGGAGTGGTCTTTGTTCATGGGGATGTCAGAAGCCCAGAAGACCTTGAATCTTTTGGGGGGGTTGACCTTATTGTTGAGTGTTCGGCAGAACCTTCGGTTTTGGCGGGGATCAATGGCTCTCCGCTTTATGTTTTGAATACGAATTTAGTAGGAGCGTTAAACTGCCTGGAGTTGGCCAGAAAAAATGGGGCTGATTTTTTCTTTATTTCCACCAGTCGGGTTTACCCCTATGATTTGCTGGAAAAGGCAAAAGTAAAAGAGGAAGTTCGTCGCTTCGCTTTTGAAGAGAGACAGGCGATGGTAGGCTTATCAGATAAAGGGGTTAGTGAAGAGTTTCCTTTGCAAGGAGTGAGGTCACTTTATGGGGCTACCAAGCTTTCAGCTGAGTTCTTTTTGGCAGAATACGCGGCCAATTACGGGATTGGGTACATTGTTAATCGGTTTGGGTGTATTGCTGGGCCCTGGCAGATGGGCAAAATTGATCAGGGGGTAATGGCTCTTTGGGTGGCGGCTCATGTTTTTGGAAAGAAGCTAAAGTATATTGGCTTTGGTGCTGAGGGAAAACAGGTACGAGACTTTATTCATGTTGATGATGCAGTAGAGGTAATTATGAAACAGATTGAGAATCTTGAAGATTTAAATGGAGAAGTCTTTAATGTCGGAGGGGGGAGGCAAAACAGTATTTCTTTGAGAGAGTTAACAGATTTGTGCGAGAAGGTGACGGAGAAGAAAATAGAGATTGGGGCTGAGGTGCAAACTAGGCCCGGAGACCTGAAGATTTATGTGTCTGATAATAGAAAGATTGAGGAAAGGTTGGGATGGAAAGTTAAAAGAAGCCTGGAGGACATTGTGCGGGATACTAAAGAGTGGATGGAGCGTAATGTTGATATTTTAGGAAATATTTTATAGTAAGAGTATTTTATAGATGTTTTTTTTGAATATTTAAAATTTTTTTATGAAAAAGAAATTATCAGTAGTTATCCCCGCTTATAATGAGGAGGGAGAAATCGAAAAAACAGTGAGGGCTTTTTCGGAAAAGCTAAAAAAGGAAAAAATAGTTCACGAGATATTAGTGGTAAATGATAATAGTAGGGACGGGACAGAGGGTATTTTAAAAAAACTTGAGAAAGAGATAAAAGAGTTTCGATATGTAAACAATAGCCCACCTAATGGTTTTGGTTTTGCGGTTAGGCGGGGTCTTGATGAGTTTAGTGGTGATTTGGTGGCGGTAGTGATGGCTGATCTGTCAGATGATCCCAAAGACCTGGTGAGAATGTATGGGAGAGCTTTAAAAGGGTCTGACTGTGTGTTTGGGAGTAGATTTGTGAAAGGGGGAAGCGTGATTGACTATCCGATTCACAAGCTTTTATTAAACCGGTTTATCAATAATATTATTAGGGCTTTGTTTTTAATAAAGTACAATGATGTGACCAATGCTTTTAAGCTTTATTCAAAAGAGACAATTAAAGGATTGAGACCCTTCTTGAGCAATCATTTTAATCTAACGGTAGAATTGCCCCTTAAGGCAATAGTCAGAGGCTATTCGTATACAGTTATTCCCAACAAGTGGACAAACAGAAAGAGCGGGGTGTCAAAGCTAAAGATAAAAGAGATGGGGTCAAGATACTTTTTTATTATTCTCTATTGCTACTTAGAAAAACTTTTATCTAGAGGGGATTACAAGAAGAAGCAGAATTAAAAAAAGACAAAAAATATGGATTTAAAAGATATATATAGAAATAGGTTTGTGAATAAAGAGGAAAGAGTCAAAATGTGGAAGATTTTAGTTGAAGATTTTTTTCAGAAGTATATGGGTAAAGGTGATGTAGTTCTTGATATCCCTTGTGGTTATTGTGAATTTATTAATAATGTTAAATGTAAAAAGAAAATTGCCATAGATTTAAATGGAGATGGTAAAAAATATACTGGAGTTGGGGTGGAGTTTTATAAATCTAGTTCAGTAAAACTTCCATTGAGAGATAGGTCTATTGATAAAATATTTGTCAGTAATTTTTTTGAACATTTAAACAGAGATGATATACAAAAGACGATTAGTGAATTTAAAAGGGTTTTAGCAGAAGGTGGCCAGGTGTTGGTTTTGCAACCTAATATTAGGTTTTGCCAGAAAGACTATTGGATGTTTTTTGACCATATTACACCAATTGATGACAGGGCTTTGGATGAGGTTTTTAGTGCTAATGGCTTTAAGTTAAAGGAGAAGATATTAAGGTTTTTGCCATATACTACTAAAAGTAAGTTTCCAGTAAATCAAATTTTAATAAGGCTGTACTTAAAATTATCTTTTTTTTGGAAAGTTTTTGGTAAACAAAGTTTTATGATTTTTGAGAAAATATGAAATTTAGAAAGATATTTATAAGTTTGAGCCAATGGCTTAGAAACCATGAATTATTTGTTATATTCACAATATTTTATTTAGTGTTCGGGAGAACTTTTTTTGATTTTATTTCAGACCATGCAGTAAATATATTAAAGGGAGATCAGTGGAATGTTGTGGATTTAGTCACTAATTCTTTTAATCTAAGCGACTTGCTTTATCAGCACAATGAACACAGGATTGGTACTGGGCTTTTCGTTATGAAGTTTTTGGCGTCACTGTCAAGTTGGAATATCAGATATGAAACTTATTTTACAGGTATTTTAATATTAGCTAGTTCTGTTTTTGCTTTATTGTTAAAGAAAAAACTTTTTAAGAAGTTAGATATTTTTGATATTTTTATCCCTTATATTTTTTTGAATCTTTATCAGTGGGAAAATTTACTTTGGGGGTTTCAGATAGCCTTTGTTTTACCTTTGTTCTTTTTGTTTATAAGTTTGTACCTGTTTACCTTTAGGGCTTCTTTTTTAAGAAACATATTGGTAAGCATCATTGTTTTATTTTCTGCATATTCGTCTTTCCATGGTTTGTTTTTGGGTGGTATTGTCTTACTTTGTGGATTAAAAGCTTTGGCTTGGGAAGGTAAGAAAGGTAAGAAACATCTTTTATCTCTTGTTTTGCCGGCTTTATTTGTTTTATCCACCTATTTTATAGGTTATGAATTTAGAACGAAAAATCTAATGACTGGAATTGAGGAGGTTCATTTGTTGTCTGTTTTGCAATACTTGTGTTTTCAAATAAATAATTATGTTGGGAATCAATCTTATGGTACATTATTTTATTTTTTGCCAGTGTTGTTTCTTTTTCTCTTTTTAGTTGTACTTTATAAAACAATAAAAGTAAAAGGTGAAACTAAATATTTTATTATTTTGTCGGTGTTTTTGTATTCATTTTTATTTATGTTATTTACAGTGACGGGGAGGCTACATTCGGGTGTTCACCAGGCTATGGCTTCAAGATATGTTACACACATGACTCCTTTATTTTTTGGCTCCTATTTAGTGCTTAGGATTCTGTGGAGAAAAAAAAGGAAAAATTTATTGTTTATCCTTATCTTTTTGTTTGCTTGTTTTTCTGCTGCTAATAATCATTTGAACTACAATCATGCTGAGGCAAGACGAAAAAAGTTAGTTGAGTGGAAAGATTGTTTTTTAGAAAATGGAATAGTTTCGGACTGCAACGAGAATACTAAGTACTTTATTTATCCTATCTTTGGAGATGGTTTAGTGCAATCTAAAATGAAAATACTGGAAGAAAAAAATCTAAATTTGTTTAACGGGAAATAATTTTTTACACTGAATTTTATTCGTTTTTTTTGTTTTTTAATAAAAGATCTTTTTTGAGAAGTTTTGTGCAAGTTTCTTTGGGGAGTTTTAATGACCATGTTGGATTACTTTTTCCGTTAATCTGTATCGGAATAACATAGTTTTCATAGTTAGCACATTTTTTTGCGTGATATATCCAGTTTAAATCACTATGTTTTCTGTTCCACACAGGAAAAGCATTTATTATGGCGGCTAGTATTAATATGTTCGGGAATATTTTTATTAATTTGGTCTTAGTATTGGTAGATAACTGGATTAAAAGCCAATATAAAATTATATATGTAAAGAAAAAATAACGGGGTCCTGCGAACTGTGGGTGTATTCGTATTGGATCAATTCTAATAACCGATGAAGCAATAGTTCCCAATAATAGGTAGATTATACTTAACCTTAAAAAGTTGGGTTTTGTTTTTAAAAAAAATAAAATAATCATTATTAAAACTATCATACCCAGAAACCACAGAACATATGGATTCCCGATAACAAAATTCCCGATGACGAAATTTCCCAAAAATACGGGGGTTACGTTTTTGACTATGGAATTAATCTCTGGTATTTTTCCTGGCAGTGTTTGTGAAACAAAATAAAGCTGGATTGTTGTTATTGATAGACTGATTAAGGCTATAATTTTTTCGATAAGAATATTTTTAAAGTGTACTATCCTGTAAATAAGTAGCGGGGAAATCAGAATTATAATCGGAGAGGATAAGCCTCCAATTAATAAAAATAATATTCGTAGTAAGGGGAAGCTATATTTCTCATCCCATAGTACAAGTAAAAAAAGAAGGATTGATGACCACCAAAATGAATAAAGTGGAATTCCAAAAACCTCGGGATTAGTAGGTATAAAAAATATCAAGAAAGCACATAGTGTTTTTCGTTTTAAATATGTTGGACATAAAGCAACGCACATTACAACAAATATTATAAATAACCAGCAAATAATAGTGCTAATTATGTGGTATTGTGTGAAAGAAATTGAAAGTGAAACTGCTGATATTATTCTAGAAATAACTATTAAATATCCATTTATTGGTTCGAAAATTGAGGTAAGTCCCTTGGTTGCAAGACCAAAAATAACCGTACCGTCTTCATTCCATACCTGTGGACATACGAGCTGTGACCATCGCCTTGAAGTTAAAAGTAAAAAAAATGTGAGAGCTAAAAGGGGATTTGTTATTTTTTTCTCGTTAGCCCAGTTTATGAGTTTTAAGGTTTTGTTTCTTGAGTATTTTAAAAACGATGTCAAGTAAACCATTTATATGGAAATATGATAAATTGCGTTTCGATAATTCTGAGAATACGGCTGCATGATTGGATGTGTTGTTTAATTAGACCTTTTTATTTTTTTAGAATAGCAACAAGCTCCTTGTCGTTTTCTATAAAGTGAACTATTTTGATAGCTTGGTTTAGATAACTTTGTAGGGAAGTGGTGAATTTTAGAAATGTGTGTTCATCCCAAACATGGTAATGAATATTGTAATTAATTTTGACTAAATACTTTAGTATTTCAATAATTTTCTTTTTGTTTTTTAATTTTTCAACGAATTTTATCCAATCTGTTAAATGTTCTTTTTGTGAGTGTTTGGACTCTTCTAGGTCATCTTTTTTAAGATGGTCAAAAGTGGTAAGTTTTCTTTTTATATTGAAGGTATGGTTTTTATTTGGGACGGTGTAATAGAGATAGCCTCCTTTTTTAATTTTTTTTAGATGATTTCTGATAGTTCCTAAAGGGTTTTGACAATGTTCGAGCATGTGGTTACAGATAATAAAATCAAGAGAATTGTTTTTGATAGTATTTAATTTTTCACCATCATCAACAATGTCAACTTTAGTGAGTTTTTTACCTTTTAATTCAGGATATGTTTTTTTAAGAATAGTAGTTTCTTTAATGTCCACATATTTTACTTTTACATTGGATTTCACCCAGAGTGGGTTATGGAGAGCTCCAATTTTAATACCTTCACCGTTTATGTAAAGGCTACTTGAAAAATGATGAACGTCTTTTTGGTTTAAAAATGCTGAGTTGTCGTCTGCTAGGAATTTAATACTCTTGGGGACTTTGATATCAAATACGTGATATCCGTTGCCAATACCTGCTTTTAAAAGATCATTCCTGAATGTGTTTGCCTTGGTTCTAAATAATAGTTTCTTTGAATCATAAATTTGAAGGTCTACTGTTGTGTTAGGATTATCTTTGTTGAAAATCCAACCTGTAATTTTTTGATTACTGAAGGTGTCAAAATGGAATTTGTATTTTCGAAGAGGATCTTTCTTTTTTTGAGCAGAAAGTCTTTTTGAACTAGTTAGTTTGGGGAAAGCAAGTTTGGTTGCGGCGAAAGGATTTTTTTTCAAAGTTATATTGTCATATATATCATGACTTAAAACTCGGCTCCGTTTTGGATTGGCGTTATGGAAATTTCCTCGACTCCATTTATTTTTTGGAGTGTTTTGACCAGGGAATCAATATCGGTCCCTTTTTTTAAAGACACATTGGCACTGATTTCAAGGCTTTCGCCTTTTTTGTCAGATTGGATATTGATTGTCTCTTTCGTTTTTAGATATGGTTGAAGAGTTTTTTCGATGTCTTGGGAACGAGTTTTTTTGTTTGAAGATTATAGATTAGCAGATAGTCAAAATTGTTAGTGTTCCCAAAATTAGTGAATTTTAATATGTAGGCAAGAATGCAGACAATGATAGTAGAGGTGATGGCAATGCTGGTTTCTCCTGCTCCAACAGCAAGACCTACCGCTAGAATCCAGAAAATGTAAACCATGTCCCTGGTGTCTTTGATAGGCGTTCTGAAACGAGTAACCGAAAAAGCACCAAAGACACCAATGGCTCGAGCAACATTATTATTGACGACGTTAATGATAAGAGCGACAAGAGGAAGAAGCATGACGAGGCTGGTAACAAAACTTTGAGAATAAGAAACAGAGCGGTGAGTTTTTTTATAAGTGTAGGCAATAACAAAGGCAAGAATCGTACCGATACTAAGATAGTAAAAAGTTGATAGGGGGTCTGAGAATGTTTTAATGAGGTCTTTAGTGTTCATTTTTTGTTTATTCTAAATTATAAAGTTTGCTCACAGATTGGCAGTATTTGGAAAATGAGCCTCTTTTTAAATTGTTCATTTTAATTATATAGGAAAACCAGGGGGGAATAACACCATTAAATTTTACCTCCATTACTGCAAAATTGTGAAGAACATTTTTTGAATATATTTTATTAGGCTGGAAACTATCGACTTTGGCGGCTTTGATGTCATAGTCAAAGGTTATGCGAAAGTTTTTGTTGAATTTAGAAAAATAGGGTTTTCTTTTGTAGTGAACCAGAATACGAGGCTTAAGCCTAAGGGTTTGATATGAGTGGAAAATTTCAGAAAAAAGCGGAGGGTTTGTGTACCGAAGTTTGTTCCAGGTCGAAAGGGAAAAATTTGCTAAATGGTTTTGGTTTACCAATAAGCGATCTTTGATAATTATTGAATCTGATTTTCTTTTTATCTCAAAAAAAATAGGGGAATTTGGATTTTCGCAGTGTTCTTGATAGTAGCGAATGCGGAATTTTTTGCGATTTTTGAGACCGTCTAGTTTTTCTTGATAGGAAATAAAATTGGGACTGTCAAGGTAGATACTGTTGACAAAATAGTGGTCTTTGTCGCCTGTGTAGGGGTCAGGTTTTACAAAATTTGAGATGGAGGCCAAAATACTGTCTGCTAGGTTGGCTGGCATAACATATTTTAATTCAAAACGTCTAAAACTTAGTTTTGGCTTTTCCTTGTTAATTTTCATAAAGAGTTAATTTACCATAATTTTTGAATCATCCGTTTCCATTTTTTCTCCGGTGAAGGTGTTTTGATAATCAATATCTTTTTTATTGTTTGTGAATATTGTTTTAAAAACATCTGCGTAACCACCAGTGAAAAATTCCTTTTTTTGATAGGCGTTAATGCCAATGTTGTTGTTTTTGATAACATTATCTAGGATAGTTGCCTTAGAAGAGTCTTTAACTTCAATGCCAATATTACAACTATCTAGAATGTTATTGACAACTTTTGGGTAACTGTTTTCACCGATACTGATACATTTATCTCCTGAGTTTTGAATGTCGTTTGCCTCAATTTGGACGCTGGAGCCGGAAATATCAATGGAGTCATTGCCATTGCCTTTAAAAGTGTTATTTTTGACAATTCCATCAACAAAATCAAGATCGATAGCATCAGCGCTATTGTTTTCAAAGTAGCAATTGCTGATTTCACTGGTTGAATATTTTAAATTTATTCCGTCATCTGATTGTGAATCATTAAAGGTGGAATTTTTGATAACGATATCAGCATGATAGGCAGAAAATTGGCCAGACAAATATAGATTGTTAACAAAAGTTTCTGATCCTCCACTAACTTTAACAAAATCTAAAACAGAACCGCTGGCTTCTTTTCCTATTATGGCAAAGACAGCAAAAGGGGCTTTGTCTGCTGATTGGATTGTAATTGGTTTGTCTTTGGTCCCCAGTGCTTTAACGGGAGAATAGGATATTAATGAGGTGTTTTTGGCAAGGGATATTTTTACTCCAGGCTTAATGTTAACCGTGTATCCAGCCGGTATGATCAGGTTCTCGGATATGTGATATTCCCCTTCCAGGAGAACGAGCTCTTGGTTTGAAGTGTCTTTAATGAAAATATCGTTTTCAAATACTTCTTGCCAAGGGGTTTCTTGAGCAAGTTGGTCTGTGATTTTTACAAGTAAAGGGTCTTTGAGTTGATAGTTAGGATTTGTTTTGTATTTGGTATACATTGCGGGGAAGAAAAGATATTTACCTTGTGTATTGTCAAAATATATTAAATAATGAGGATATTCTTCTCCGGATTCGGCAAGATAGGAAAGATATGAATTTAAATTATTGTCATCAAACATTTCTTTTGAAAAATTTTCATTTTCAAGAGAATCAAAAAGTTTTTTTAAAGTTTCGTGATCATTGGAGTTCAAGTGTGGGTCAGAGGATATTTTTTCCCAACTATCAAAGGAGGAGGTGTCATAGTTATTAGTTTTATAAATATCGGTGTCAAAGGTTAGCTTTTGGGTTTCATAAAAAGCTTTGTCTTCCTGGCTTTCGACAAGATGATAGTGATCGATGTAGAAATCATTTATATATAGATTGATATCAAGACTTACTGAGGGTGTTGGTAAATTGTATTTTTGTGAAATATCGATTGACCCTAGATATTTGTTGAATAAACTGTCTGGAATTAATAGGAATTTGTTCCTGTTTAAAAGATTTTTATCTGTGAAGGATAGTTTGAAGATATTTTGGAATGGGTCTTCTTTTTTAAATTTGACATTTTTGATTTTCACACCAGCAAATGTTACGCTCCCCTCATCTTTCCTGTCTTTGTTTTCAAGATAATGGTATGGATTTATGATAGGAAGGTTGATTGAGAATGTATCGAGCTTGTTATTGGATTGTGCTAGATTTAACTCATTGTTTGAATTGGAATCTTGTGGGCGAGAAAAATCCATAAAACAGTCTTTTAAGACCAGGCTATTTGTTTTTTTAATCGGTATGTCTTTACCCGTGAGTATGTTTTTTATTTTGATATCGAGCGGAAGTGCAAGGTTGATAGGAATTCTAAAGGTTGTTGGGCAGTTTTTTGCATATGGATATCCACCCTCCGCCTTTTCCCTATCTGAAAAAATCTCCGAGGAATTATAGGGATTGGGGTGATAAACAAAATCGTTGTAAACTTCAATTTTAGGGATATCTTGGGAGTTTTTGTAAATACTTTCAATCGTTGCGTTGGCAGTGCCGGTGTAAGTCAGATACAGGAAATTATCTTGGATGTAATATTCAATGTTTCCTTCAGAGAGTTTGTTTTTGAGAAAAGTGTATCTGCTGTTTATTGTTTCCTTTAGTTCTTCTATTTTTGATAGGACATCTGCAGTAGATTGGTAGGCTCGATTTCCATTAGGATTCCCAAAAACACCACCGAGATAGAGATCATATTTCAAATTATTTTCAAGTAGTAATTTATCTTTTTCAATGGCTGTAAACAAAGATTTTTTTAAAGAATTATCATTTATTGTTCCCCAGAGTTTTTGAGTAAAATCACGATTGAAATAAATATTTTTCCTTAATTTCTCAGTAAGAATAAACTTCATTTCTTCTACACCATCACCGGAGTCATAGTTCATTACCCATCCAACCGGATCCCAAACAATAGGGTAAAATTTACCGTTTTCTTTTAAGCCAAGAAACCAGTTATGAACACTATCAAAGTGAGCATTTTGTATGAGAGCGACATAAGTGTAAAAATCTAACAAATATTGGTAGTCAAAAAAAGAAGTTATTTGTTCAGCGCTTTTGTTGTTTATGCTTTCAAGAAAGGGGGTTAGGGTTGATTTGGAAGCGTAACCTCCGGAAATATTCCACTTATAGGGGTCAATAAAAAGTTCTGGACCGGATTTGCGAGATTCTCCAATATTTTCTCCCTGAAAGATAGCCCAAAAGTCAAAATTGTTTTGGGTGATGTATTGGCTATCAATCTCTTCACTTTCTTCAAATATTCCTTGATATTCGTTATTTATAAATAAGCCGGTGTATTTCGTTTTGGGGGCGTATAGTTTGAGTTGGTTAGCAAGATCAAAGGCAATTTTTGTTGCTAGCAAATTGGCTGGTTTAGGATTTATGAGATTGATTTTGCTTCCATCTTGCTTTTTGATGGTGATGGATTTTTTATCATAACCCCAATGGTAGAAATTATCTCCTCGATATTTAACCTCAACGGGTGTTTTTTGGTTATTAACCAAAATTTCGGCATTGAAATAATCCTTGCCGCTTTTTGGTAGATCCGAATTCATAATATTAAGATCGTAGGGCTTGACTAATAACTCGAGGTAATTAAATCCGCTGTTTTCTAGAGATTTAATTATGCTTTTTTTACTAGTAAAAAAAGATTTTACTTTTTTTGTTGTTTTGACAAGATTTCTTTTTATGTAGGTTTTTGTATTGTTTATCTGGAAGTCATGCCAACTGGTATCTAAAGCGAAATGTTTTTCGTTAGAAATAACTTCCTGGAAAGAAAGTGCTGATAAAGATAATAAAAAGAAGGAGATGGCAATGCTGGCAACAATAGATATTTCTTTTATTTTTTTCATAATTCAAAATCAATTTTTTCCTGAAGAGAAAGAAGGAGTAGTTCTATTTGAGGGTCGATTTTGGGAGAATCATGCTTGGCTTCAATTAAAACGTAGTGATATTTTGTTAAATCTAGGGGGGTACTAAGTTTGATGTAAAGATAAGGATCAGGGCCGATGCTGTGAAAAATATTTTCTTTTTCTGCCACCATGTCTTTTGAGGTTGTCCACTTACTAAAGTCGTATATTTTTTCATTTTCAGCCTGTCCCCTTTTTTCTTGGGAATTAACGAAGTTGATAGAAGTAAGAATTAGCATTCCTTGGGGAGGATCAAGCCTAATCATGTTTGCCGTTTTTGAATTTTTTATGGGTATTAGATATTGATTTTTGTCTGTTTTGTCTTTGCAGCTTTGTTGTTCTGAAGTAAAGAAATCTGTTCCCCAATAAAAACAAAATGGTTCCACTTCTATTATTCTTTTTAGATACGGTTGAATTATGTTTTTAACGGAATAGAAGTCTCCTTTTTGAATGAGTAAGTTTCCCAGTTGAATAATGGTTTCAATATTGTCAGCCTCTTGCGAAAGTACTTGATAATAACTTTCAATCGCTTCGTTTTCCTTCCCTTGTTTTTCTTGGGCCAGACCCAATTTAAACCAACCAAGAGTTTGGCTTGGATTGATATTTATGTATTCTTTTGAAATTTTTTCAAGTTTTCCCCACTCTTGATTTTTGGTGTATATGTTTTGAGCCATATCCAAAGCCTGGTTTTTTTGAGTTCGTATTGGTGACCACCATTGATTAACAGGAATAATTTCAGTATATTTTTGGATGAAAAAAATTTTTAGATCTGAATCTTTAATTTTATTTATGCGGTTTAGTAATTCGCTCCAAAATATATTTTTTTTAGTCCAATAATATGATTCGATAAAATTTGAAGTTGTGAGATCTATATTTCCCCACTGAGTAATTTTAAAATCAGTAAAATACCAGAATAAAAAAGAAAAATTAATGATGATAGATAACGCTAATAAAAGGCGTTTTTTAAAAAACATTTTTATAATTAAATTTGTCCTATTGCAAAAATATGCATATGTAAAGGGCCAGGCTTGATCCAGGGGGCAAATTCAGCATAAGTAAAAATCTTAAGCTTGATGGTGAATTTTTCTAGTGTATTTTCCAATATTTTTGGGGTAAAAAAGTTTAGGTGTGATTTTTCCAACATGTGCCACGGGACAACTTGGTATTTTGACATGATTGGAATTACATCAATATTAGGAACAGAAATTAAAATGTTTTTTTTGGCAACCCTAAAGGCTTCTTTTAATGCCTCGTGTGGATTAGGTAAATGTTCAAGAACCTCTATCATGAGCACGGTATCAAATGATTTACTTTTAAACTTGAGATTTTGAGCATCCATGAGTTTAACCTTCAGTTTATTCTTTTGACATTTTTTTACATTTTCCTCGTTGTTTTCTATACCAGTACAGTTATGTCCCATGCTATTTAATCTTTTTAGATAAGTACCAATACCACAGCCAATATCTAATATTTTATGTCCACTGTTGGTAGTAATATAGCCGAGCGTTTCTTCAGAGACAACAGGGCTTGGTGGACCGCTACCGTATATGTTGTTTCTATGGGGAATTAGTTTTTTTCTCTCAAAGTCTCTGAGTGCCTGATAGTAGGGTAGATTTGTATCCATCTTTAAATATTGAGGTTAATTTGTTCATTTTTTAAAGATAAATTGGGGTTAAAAAAGGGATCGTTTTGAAGTGTTTCTCCCCATCTTTGGTGCATGGTTTGAATCTCTCTGGCAAACTCCTCAAGGTTTCGAGAACCTTTAGAGGGGTCCCCGACTGAGATTGATTCGTGGTGATAAAGGTTGGCAAAAGGGGTGTAAACGTTTCGATATCCTTTTTTGAGGAGACGTAAACAAAAATCAACATCATTAAAGGCAATTCTAAATTTTTCGTCCATGCCCCCAACTTCTAAATATTTTTTTCTTGAGATTAGGAGACAGGCGGCAGTTACGGCTGAGTAATTTCTGATGGTATCCTTTGAATTGAGAACAGGTAATCCTGCTGAAAGATCAGGAGACATCTTTTGTGTGTGGCCGGCAATTCCTCTTTTAATGTCTCCTCCTCTGATGCCCAGGACGACACCGGCGTGTTGTATTAGTTCGTTGGGATAAAGAAGTTTAGCGCCGACACAGGCAATTTCTTTGTTTTGAGCGTATTCCAACATAGCCTGGATCCAGTCGGAATTGATAATTTCTGTATCGTTGTTGAGAAGCAAAACATAATCACTTTTTGATTTTTTAACGGCAAAATTGTTAACTGCAGCAAAGTTAAAGATTTTTTTCCAGTGTAAAAATCTAATACGCGGATCTCCTTTAATTTTTTTATAGTACTTAAGGGTTTCTTTTTCAGTGCTTTGGGTGTCAACTATGGTGATGTTGTAGTTTTTATAACTGGTTTTTTTAAGAATTGAAGAAATTGTCCTTTTAAGATAGAAAAGTTTATCTTTAGTGGGAATAATAATGTCGATAGTAGGATTGCCTTTAATTTTATATTTGACTCTAAAGGTTCCAGGAATAATTCCATTGGAAATACTGCCCTTTTGCCCTTTTGTTTTGAGAATACTTTTTAGTGCTTTTTGAGCGGCGGTGTTAGCGTAATTTTTAACTTCGTAAACTGAGGCGGTAGATTTTGGTACTTTTCTCCAAGAGTAGAGGATATCGGGAACATGGACTATTTTTTGAGCGATTTGGGTGGTTCTTAAGAAAAGGTCATAGTCTTGTGAGCCTTCAAAGCCTACTCTAAATCCTCCAACTTTGGTTATTAGGGTTTTTTTAATTACTGAAAGGTGACAAAGATAATTTACGGACATAAACATCTCTGGTGACCAATCGGGCTTAAAAAATGGGTCTACCCTTCTTCCGTCTAGTTCTAGTTTGTCTTCATCGGAATAGATAAAATCAATGTTTTTATCTTCATTTAAAAGTTTGGCTATTTCATAAAGGGCGTGTGGTGTTAATTCATCGTCGTGATCCATAAGAGCAACATATTCTCCTGTGGCTAACTTTAAGGCTGAGTTAGAAGCTCGGGATATATGACCATTTTGTGTTCGATAAACTACTTTTATTCTCTGGTCTTTGTTTTTATATTTCTCCAGTACTTGTTTGACGTGGGGTTTAGTAGAGGCGTCATCAGCAAGACAGAGCTCCCAGTTGTCATAGGTTTGGTTTAAAACTGATTTTATACAGGCTTCTAACCATTTTTGATCGGTGTTGTAGACAGGAGTAATAATGCTGATTTTCGGACGGTATTTGAATTTTTTTTGTTTTTTTCTTTGGTGGACTAATTTTTGTTTGGTAGGAATATTTTGTTTTAACCAGATTTGATATTGCTCATTTATATTTGTTATTTTTTGTTCTGTCGTTTGGCTACCGATTAATTTTCCCCTTAATCCTCGTGGACCCTTTGTTATGAGAATTTTGGTTCCTTTCAATATTAATGAGGGTTTTCGTCTAATCTTTGTGTATAGTTGCCAAACCTTAAATGTTTTAGCAGAGGTAACATTGTCTAATATTTTTTGGAGGTTTTGCGCATGCAGATCTATGGTATCTATTCTTTTACTATTTTCTCTGTTCATTTTTCTTTGTTCTTTAACTATTAATTTTAAACTATCTATTTTTTTTGTCTGTTTGTTAATTTGGGCACAAATTTCTTCTCCGGTTTGCCCCAGTTTTTGCTTGGCAGACTTTAACTCTTTCCTTGTTTCGGTTAATTGTTCTCTTTTGGTTGATAGGATTTCCTTCTTGGTTTTTAGGTTGTAGTTAAGAGAAGTTAATTTTTCTTGGTGAATCTTAGTGATGTTGGTAATGTGATTTTGTTGATCAAAAGTTTGTTTTTTTAGTTGTTTGTTTTCGTGTAAGAGTGGGTAATAGTTTTGCCATATTTGTTTAAAATTATTTTTTTTTAAAAGAGGTGAATTGTTTTTGATTATTATTCCCAGACCATGGGAATGGGAAAATTCTATTGTTTGGTAGGTTTTTTTGAGTTCTGCCCAAAGAAGATGGACTCCAAAGTTACTTTTTTTTTCGTGGGTGTCATGTAGGAAAATTAGACCATCTGATTTGACTTTTTTGGACCAATTGTCAAAGTCATGTTTGACAGCTTTATACGTATGAAAACCGTCAATGTGAAGAATGTCGATGGAATTATCTTTGAAATTTTTTTTTGTTTCGTCAAATGTTTTTCTAAGTAACTTGATGTTTTGATTTGGGTAAAGTTTATTTTTAATTTCTTTTACATGCTTGTACATTTGGGAATCATAAGCTCCAGTGTGTTTGTCCCCTTTCCAAGTGTCGATTGCAAAAAGTTTTGTTTTTAATTTTGCGTCTTTTACTGCTTGGCAAAAAGAAAAAAAGGAACCGCCCTTGTGAGTGCCAAGTTCAACTATTGTTTGTGGTTTTAGGTTTCTGACAAGGTCATAGGAAAAGTATCGGTGACCAATCCAAGCTGATTCAAGATCACCATATTCTTTTTCATAACTATATGTGGGTTGGTAGTATTTCCAGATATTTTTCATTGTTAAATGATAGTATTGTAATAGAAATATGAAGAAAAAAAAGTTGATAATGACTCTTTTGGTGAGAGATGAGGAAGATATTTTAGAAAGTAATATTTGTTTTCATTTAAATAGCGGTGTCGATTTTATTGTGGCGATAGACAATTGGTCGATCGACAAAACTCCAAATATTTTAGAAAAATACCAAAGGAAGGGCCTTCTCTCGTATGAGATTGTTAAAGAGCATACTTATGAACAAAGCAAATGGGTATCTTCCATGGCGGTAAAGGCTAGGAGTATGGGCGCGACTCATATTTTTCATTGTGATGCTGATGAATTTTGGTATCCTAAGAGTGGAAATCTGAAAGACTATTTACCGACTAAAAATGAAATTTTTTATGTTTCTTTGTTAAATTATTTGCCTCCTAAAATTCATTTGTTTTCCTCTATAGCTCCCAGACTAGTTGTTGTTAAACCTGGCAATTATCCAAGTAAAAACCCAGAGAGTTCTAAACTTTTGTTATATAAATATCCCAGAAAAGTGCTGACTCCTAGTCGCTTTGATCAGGTGGCAATGGGAAATCATGATGTGGTAACTGATGGTAAAGTAGCAAAAATAGAGCTAGATGATAAGATAATCATTCACCATTTTTCCATAAGGGGTTTTAATCACTTTAAAAGAAAGGTAGTAAATGGGGGTAGTGCATACGCAAAAAATCCTGATCAGAATCCAAGTTTGGGGTGGCATTGGAAGAAGTGGCACAAGTTGTATTTAGATAACAAATTAGAGTTAGAGTATGAAAGTATTTGTTTGAAAAATGAGTCTGATGGCTTTATTCGTGATGGAATTGTTAGATGGTGTCAAATTCCAAAACGTATTGCTCTAGCAAAAAAAATATTTGTTTTTGAAAACCTATTTAATAGTTTCGGGAATGGAGATTAACCTTTATGTTTTTCTCAGTTAAAAACAGTCTTTTTCATAAAAGAAAAAATATCCCTAAAATTGTTCACTATGTTTGGGTTGGGGACAAAAATATTAATGACACCAGTTTTAAAGATTTTTTTAAGGGTTGGAAAAAGAACTTGAAGGGTTATAAATTTATGTTTTGGAACGAGAAGGCGATTAGAAACAAATGGGATAATGAATATTTAAATAATGCCTTTGATAATAAAAAATGGTCGAATGTTTCTAATCTTGTCAGACTTTTATCGCTGAAGGAATATGGGGGTATATATATGGATACTGATATTGAAGTAATTGATAACTTTAACGAAATGATGTCAAAGCAGTGCTTCCTTGGTTTTCAATTGAAAAAACATCGAACACATTGGGTTAATGGCGCAGTAATTGGTTCTGTTCCCAATCATTGGTTTATTGATGATTGTATTAAATTTTTACTGGAAAAATACAATGGTTTTGAATCCTCTGATTTGTCGGGGCCAGTTGTTGTGACTCATGTTTTGAAGGAAATGGGTTTGATAAAATATTCTACTTCTGGGGTATTAATTAAGGATGTTTTCATATACCCAGTTGAAGTTTTTTATCCATATAGCTGGAGAGAAAAATTCACTAAGTCTTGTGTAAAAGCCAATACTGTTGCCATACATCACTGGAATAAGGGTTGGTAGATAATTGGTTTAGTTACCTTGTCTGTATTTCCCAACAACCTTGCTTGCTTGGTCGTATGAAACTAGTGTGGAGCGGTTTATATATAGTGCTTTGGCGCAAAAATTTTTGATTGAATCGAGGTTGTGGGAAACATAAATGATGGTTACTCCTTGTTTTTTGAATTCTTCCATTTTTGCAAAGCACTTTTGTTGGAAGGCAGTGTCCCCTACTGCTAGGATTTCATCAATTAGGAGGATCTCTGGTTTGACGTGGATGGCAACAGAGAAGCCTAGGCGCATGTACATGCCTGACGAGTAGTGTTTGACGGGTTGGTCAATAAAGTCCCAGAGCTCGGCAAAATCAACTATTTCCTTAAAGTATTTATCTATTTGGCTTCTTCTCAGTCCTAGAATTGCCCCATTTAGATAGACGTTTTCTCTTCCGGTTAATTCTGGATGAAAGCCAGCACCTAATTCGATAAGTGGTGATACTTTACCCTTGACAGTTACCTGGCCCTCTGTGGGGCTCATGACGCCAGCAATTAGCTTTAAGATGGTGCTTTTACCGGAGCCATTGGGACCGATGATTCCCAGGGTCTCTCCTTTATTTACTTTGAAGGAAATGTCTTTTAGGGCCCAGAATTCTTGACGGGTTTCTTTTTTTTGTAAGAAAGCAGGGAGAAGCTCTTTGAAAGTCTTCTGGTTTAGGAGAGTAAATTTCTTTGAGACTTTCTTAAATTCAATGACTGGTTGGTTTTTGTTCATTTTTGTTTATATTTTATCTGTTTGATTTGATTGAGTTCAGTAAGCTGTAATATTTTTATAAGAAGTCGCTGTGTACGCTTTGCGTTGCGGGCGGCTTTTTTGTTATATGGGAAGTTTAATTTTTATTGAGTATTGGTTTTTTGTGTTGTATAATTTGTTTATCACGATGAGAGGACTACCAAAGGGCAATCTTATTTCCCGCGGGAATGCCTCTCTTTTTCTTTTTTAACTTCTAGTTTGTTCTTGGTAGCAGTGAGTGTGGCAATGTATTTGGCATAGTTTCTTAAAAGGGAAGAGTATTTTTGATTGGGGGCGATAATTTTGCAGAGTTTGTTTTTCTTTTCAAGATATTCAATAAGGCAATGGAAATCACCATCGCCAGAGACAATGATTGCCTGGGAATAATAAGGGTATTGAATCATAGAATGGAGAACCAATTCGGCATCAACATTTCCTTTAATGACAGATTTCCCTTTTTTGGAGATTTGCAAGACATGTTTGAAAATTAGGATATAGCCAACTTCCTGAAGATGTTTGTAGAGATTGCTATTGCCTTCGATATAGCCAATAAAAAGATAGGCCTTTTTTACATGGTATTTGTTCCTTAAATAATTTCTGAATTTGCCATAGTTTAATTTCCAGCCAAGGGATTGAACGCCAAGATTTAGGTTTTGGCTATCAATGAAGGCGTAGATTTTTGAATTGTTTTGGAGACTTTTCATGTTAGACAGCATCGGCAAAGCGACCTTCCCATTTTTTAAAGAGGTAAAAGCCTGAAAAGAGGGTGATTAGGGAGACAATCAGGGCAATGAGGAGGTTTAAGAGATTGGGTGCTTCGCCTCCCAGGATAGCGGCCCGGTAGGCATTAACTAAAACAGCCATGGGGTTTAGCTGAAAGACAAAGCGGAAACGGGCGGGAATGATGTCAATTGGGTAGATGATGGGAGTAAGGTACATCCAGAGCATGAGAACAAGACCTAAGAGGTATTGGATATCGCGGTAGAAGAGGTTGGCGGCGGCCATAAAGAAGGAGAGGCCCAGAGTAAAGAATTGCTGGATAAGGAAAATGGGGAAGAACCAGAGCAGATTAAAGTTTACTGGAATTTTAAAGACAAGCATGAAAACAACAAGAATGAGGGAGGCAAAGAGAAAATCGACTATTTTAGATAAAAGAGTGGCAATGGGAAAGATTGAGCGAGGGAAATAGACCTTGGTGATAAGGGAGGCATTGCCAACCAGAGAGTTGGCGGAGGAGGAGACAGCGTTGGCAAAGAGAGACCAAGGGAGAAGGCCGACGTAGAGAAAGATGATGTAGGGAATACGAGGATTGGCTCCAGTGGGAATGCGCATAATAGTGGAGAAGACAAAGGTCATGACAAGAATTTGAAAGAAGGGATTAAGAATAACCCAGAAATAGCCCAAAATTGACTGTTTGTAGCGGGCTTTAATCTCACGGGCCACCATTTGCCAAAGGAGTTCTCGGTGAAAAACAAGCTGTTTTATTTCTTCTTTAAGAAGCACAAGTCTATTTTAGAGTATTGGTAGAAGGAGAGCAAAGGTTTAGGCTTGAAGAAATTACTGGTTAGCTTAAGAGAGTTGATAATGTTTTTTTAGTTGAAAATTTAATATTTGATAGATCGTCTCAATATGAATAACTAAGTATTTATCAATTAAAACGAATTTTGATACATTAAGAAGAAGGTGATTCTAGCAATTTTTCTGAGGTTCGTTAAAAGCTTGAGGGGATGCTGGTAAAGAAGTTGGTTTTACAAAGAAGTTGAAGTAATCAGTTAGGCGCAGTAAAAGCCATTTGGCCTGTTTGGGTTTAACTAGAAAAATTGTTTTAATTAGTGTTTTGGGCCTAAAGTAGAAGGCTCTAAAGGCTTTTTTTTGAAAATAGCTTAATTGGATGTTGCTTAGACTTTTAGTGCTGTAAATTGAGTCGCCAAAGAAGCTAAAATTTTCCCAGGGGAGATCCTTAAGCTTTCTGTTTGAAAGCCAATCTTCAAAAACTTTAGTACCAGGAAGGGGGACAAATTTGCAAAATTGAGCCCGGTCAAGAGGTAGTTCACGGGCAAATTTAATGGTTTTTTCTGCTGAATTAGCTGTTTCGCCGGGGAGACCAATGATAAAGAAGCCCCAGGTTTGAATACCGATTTTTTTGGCCATTTTAATGATTTTGGGGACAAGGGAAAGTTTTAGGTTCTTGTTAGCCCGGTTTAGGATCCGTTGGGAGCCGGATTCAATGCCAAAGGCTAAGAGATAGCAACCAGAGGCTTTCATCTCCTCCAAGAGCTCCTGGTCGAGGCAGTTAATGCGAACTCCATTGGGACAGGCCCAGACAATATTCAATTTCCGACGGCGAATTTCCCGGCAGATGGAGAGGGCATGAGGTTTATTGGCGGTGAAGTTGTCATCTTCAAAGTGAAATTCTTGAATACCGTGCTTTTTGTGCAAGAGCTCCATTTCGTCAACGACAGATTTGGCCTCACGAAAACGGATTTGGCCGCACCAGGTTACTCTTGAAGAGCAAAAGGAGCAGTTGAAAGGACAACCACGGGTGGTGATAATGGGGGCAGTGGGAAAGCGACGAAAAAAAGCACCATGGGGGGCGGGGGGATATTTTTGAGGTTGGAGAAGATTCCAGGCAGGTAGAGGAATTTGATTTAAATCTTTGATAAGTGCTTGACGGGGGTTTTGGGAAATATGCCCGTTTTTGCTTTTGTAAGCCAAACCTTTAATGGTGGAAAAATTTGAGGAAGAACGGCTTAGTTGGTAGGCTAGTTTTTTTAAAGTAGTTTCTGCTTCACCAATGGTGGCAAAGTCGGCCTTGGTTTCTTCGAGGCTAAAGCGGGGCAGGGCGGAGACGTGAGGTCCACCGATAACAAGGGGAAGCTTGAGTTGTTTTTTGATTTTCTCAATGAGATCACGGGCTTGGGGAAAATAGATAGTCATGATGCTAACTCCCACTAAATCAGGGGGGTTTTCTTTGAGGATTTGGAGCATTTGGTCGTTGTTGGTTTTTTGAAGCAGACAATCGAAAATGCTAACTTCGTGGTTTTGGGAAAAAAGGGAAGCGGCTAAGTACCCTAAACCCAAGGGGGGGGTGACAATATGGGTGGGAAATTGTGGTTGGATAAGGGCAATTTTCATATAATTTGAAGGCGAGGCATACTGATAATGAATTTGGCCTTGGCTTTTTGATAGGCTTTTTGTTTTTCTATGATTTCCTTTTTATTAAGTTATTTTTGAGTTAGCTTGGTAAGCTGGTTTAGGTGGGGGAAAAGAAGTTTAAGAATGGGAGAAAAAGCGAAGATGGGAGTGGGATTTTGGAGAAAGACTTTTTTGTCTGATATTTGGCGCAGGTTTTGAGCAAAACGCCTTTTCTTTTGGTATTTTAGGGTTAAAAGATTGATATAAAAATGGAGAATACCTTTGATTTTCACAAGGCCTAAGGCAGGAGAGAGGGGAAGGTATATTAAAGAGAAAAAAAGGCGAAAGAGAGTAAGAATAGGCAAGAGGAGAAGGAAGTTTAAAAGAGATAAGTTTTTGTAATAGGTGGCCAGAAGGTTTGTTTCTGCCTCACCGGTAATTTTAAGCTCCAGAGAACGGGTTTTTTGGCTGCCGTGGCCGCGATGATAACAGAGAGCCTGGGGTTGACAGATGATTTTTTGGCCAGCTAAAAGCAGTCTCCAGGATAAATCGTTATCAACCATATACATAAAGTAGTCTTTGTCAAAAGAGCCGTATTTTAAGAAAACTTCTTTTTTAAAGAGGGTGGCAATAGTTAATCCAAAAAAAACAGGGAAGGGATGCAGGCGAAAAGGAGAGGGAATATCCTGGTATTTTTCACCGCCCAGAAAGCCGGTGAAAATACCGGCAGCTAAATTTAAAATACTGCCTCCGGCGCAATCAACAGTTTTGCCGTCCCAGGAGAGAGAAAGAGGGGCGACAATGGCAGTTTTTGGATCTTTTCTTAAAGTTTTAAAGAGCTGGTTTAACCAATCGGGAGCAAGTCTGATATCAGGGTTTAGAAAGGCGAAATAATCATATTTTTTTTGAAGAAGGTACTCAACTGCTTGGTAAAGACCGCCGCCGTAGCCTAAGTTTTTTTTGTTTTCGACAATTTTCACCCAAGAATAGTTTTGGCGGACAAAAGTCAGACTTTGATCTTGAGAGGCGTTGTCGAAAAGATAGGTGTCAAAATTTTTAAAGGTTTGTGACTTTAAAGAGGAGAAAAGATCAGGGAGGTGGGAGCGGCTATTGTAATTTAAAATAATGAGGGCAATTTTAGGTTTTTTCACTTTTAGGTTTTTTATTTTAAAGAAGAGAAAAGGTTAGTTTTTAAGAAGAGAAAAGGTTAGTTTTAGAGAAAAAATCCAAAAAAGAGAAATGGAAAATAGGTAAAAGAGAAAAATATAGAGGGGAAGACCAGTGAGGCTTAGGCCTTGATCAGAGACTTTGAGGAGGGTGGGGTTAGTAGAATATGTTTGGGCAAGAGTGGTAAATTTTTTAGGTAGAATCCAGAGAAAAAGTTGAGGAAGGAAAAAGGCATAATAGGAGAGGGCAGCTAAAGAGGAGAAGAAGGTGTAGGCAAGGGCTTTTTTGAAAGAAAAAAGAAGGAGGAGAGGCAGAGCCCAGAGAAGGTATTGGGTAGAGACTCCAGCAAAGACAAGAGGAAAAAGCAGAAAGCAGAGGAGGGAGTATTTCTTAAGCGAAAAAGAGGGGTGTTTGGCGGCATGAAAGACAAGGAGAGCAAGCAGGGCAAGATAAATAAATTTAGTAAGGGAGATAAGGTGGGGAAGAATGCTAAGGGGGGCAAAAGCGCGGCCTTGACCTAGCCAGAAAATGCCTCTAAGCAGGCCCATGAATCCCTGATCGGGGAAGCCACTATAATTTAAAATATTGGCGGTGACAGCGGAGGGACTAAGGTAAACAAAAGGAGCCATGAGAGCGACCACTGGAGCCAGAGAGAAAAAGATAAAAATAGCTTTTTGCTGATGGTTTTTTAATTTAAGACAGAAAAAGGGAAGGAGGAGGACGGGAAACTCTTTTAGGGCTATTCCCATGCCTAACATGAGGGCAGAGAGGGTAAGGCGGCGAGGGAAAAAATATAGGGCAAGTAAGACAGTAAGTAAAGGCATACTGTCAAACTGGCCTTGAAAGGCAGTGATGAAAATACTAAGCGGGCAAAGGGCCCAAAGAAGGGCGGCTCTAAAAGCTAGTTTAGTTTTGCCAAGAAGAAGAAAAAGAAGAAGAGCAATGGCGCAGTCGGTGAAAATTATGGGGATTTTTACTAAAAATGGGTGGGGGAGGGAGGTTTTTTGTGAGAAATAAAGAGCAGTGGCTTGGTGGTAAAGCCAGGGGGGCGGATTGGGAGCTAGGCGGGTTTCTTGGTAAGCGTTCTTTCCAGAAAGGACGATTTGGGCAACTTCTTGAGAATTGGCCATATCCCCTACTGGCGGAGCCTTAAAGGCGGGAATTATACGGAGTAGGATAGTGGTGAAAATGAGGATAAAACACTGGTACTTGAAGCTAGATTTTGATAGGTTCATGAATTTAGTTTCTTTAAAAAACGGGAGAGTATTTTATCCTTGTAGGTATCGGTTAACGAACGAAGAAGAAAGCTGGGGACAAGGATGGTACCCAGGGAAAAGAAATAGAAGCGGAGGTTAAGGAGATTTTTGGGGTAGAGAGTAGCTAGCTGGTAGATTTCCGAGATAAGGTCGGAGAAGCTACCGTAGTTTTTTATTTGTACTAACCCGACAAAGTGGGTGCAGATTTGGCGGATAGCGGCTTCTCTGGCCATTTTATATTGGGATTCAGGATAGACTTTTTGAAACATGTTGACCCAGGTTTTAGTAGGAGAGGGGCGATAAATGCTTTTTTTAAAGCGGGTTTGGCTGGAGCGGATGCGGACAGCAACAGTAAAGTCTTTAAGGAAGACAACGGGGTGATGTTTGGTAATTCTAGCAAAGGGATAGATATGAGCGGGAAAGGTGTGGGGGTGAAAATCACCGGTAAAATATTTCATGCGGTAAGCCAGACCAGAGAGTTGGCCAACTGATTCAAAAATTTTTTCAGTTTCCCGGGGGCTGTTTTGGATAGAGATGAGGCTGTCTTTTTGGGGATTGTAGGGCAGGACGGCTCTGACTGGCTTTTGGGGATTATCCCAAAACCAGAAAAAGGGGCGGGTGACAGCGCCAACTTTTGGGTTTTGAAAGGCCTCGTAAGTTTTGGCTAGGGCGCCAGGCAAAAGAAGGTCGTCTTGGCCCATGAGAAAAAGAAGGTCAGTGTCAACTAGTTTTTTAATTCTTTGGAGGTTTTTGCCATAACCGACGTTTTTTTTAAATTGGTGGATGGCAAAGCGGGAGGCGGGAATTTTGAATTTCTTAAAAGTGTTTTTGATTGTTTTTACTGTTTGGTCAGTGGAGCAGTCGTCGGCAATAATGATTTTCCAAGCTTTAAAATTTTGAGAAAAAATGCTTTCTAAGGTGTCTTTGATCCAGGCGCTGCCGTTGTAGCTGGGAATGGCAATGGTCAAAGAGAGTGGGAGGTTCATGAGGTTTGCTGTGGGGAGTGGGAAAGGCTTTTAATAATTTCTTTTTCTTTTTTAGAACTGGCATCCCAGGAAAAGCGCAAAGGGTTAGTTTTGGCCTCTTGAGATAGTTTTTGGAAAAGCTGGGGGTCTTCTAGTAATTTAAGCACTTTTTGGGAAAAATCGGGGAAGGAGAAAGAGTTGGCTTTTAGCATGCCGATAGGGAAGATTTCGGCAAAGACAGGTAAATCCCAGGCAACGACAGGTAAACCGCGAGCTTGGGCCTCTAGGGGGGCCAGGCCAAAACCTTCCTCGCGGCTAGCTAGAACAAATATTTTTGTTTGAGAAAAGACAGTTTCCAGCTTTGACGGAGAAAGATAGCCTAAAAGCGTAATATTTTGGTCAAGACTCAGGGATTTGATTTGTTTTTTAAGGAGTTTTAGTGTGCGGGGGTGCCCCTGGCCAACAAGCGCTAAGCGGGCTTGGGGAAAATCTTGGCAGACAAGACTCCAGATCCGAAGAAGATCAAAGACTCCTTTGCTTTGGCGGATTTGGCCCAAGAAAAGGGCGTCGTATTGAGGGGAGGAGGGGGGAAGCGGAGATAGTTTTAAATCTAGGCCGGGGTAATTAAGATGGAGTTTGGCGGCAGGGAACTTAAGTTTGATGAGGTCTTTTTTAAGAAGGAAGTTGTCGACAACAATGGCGTCGGCTAGGGAGCGGATAAAAAGGAAGCTTAGGCGTTGGAGAAGGCTTGCCAAAAAGCGATGGCGGGGGACAAGATGAAAGATATGTTGGACCCAAAGAGCTTGGGGATAGCGCTTCTTAAGAAAGTAAGCGGGGATGACATCGGGGAAAAAGTCGGAGCTTGAGAGAAGAACATCTCCGGGAGAGATAGTGATTTTATTTTTAATGGCTTTGTCTAAAACTTTGAGAGTTCTTTTGAAATAGGTGGGGAAAATATAGTGAAAAGATTTCTCTTCTGAGCTTAGAAGAAAGTCTCCTTGGTAGCCCTCTTCTTGGGCAAGGTTTTTCCCTAGGACTGAAGTGACAAGGAGTTTGGGGTTGGGGAGATAATTTATAATTTTTAAGAGAACTAGGTCGCCTCCACTTTTGCCAGTAGAATAGGCGTTCATAAAGGCAATAGTTTTCATTTTTTAAAAGGACTTTTTAAAAAGCGTTGGTAAAGATAAAGGAAGCCGACTAGGCCACGAAGGAAAGTTATTCCCAGAAAAAGCTGGGGACGAGTAAGGAGACGCTGCCATTTGCCATGCTCGACAAAGACGCCGAAAGCTCGGTAGTAGGGGCCAAACTGCTTTTTTAAGTCAGGGTCTCCCCTACCCCATTTTTGAAAATATTTTTTCTGAGCTTTAAGATAGTAGGATTTTTTGGCAAGATAGTCTTGGAGACGAAAGTCTTTTTCGTGGTGACAAATGTAAGCTCTGGGAGAGTCAATAAGGGTGCTTTGGCCCAAGACTTTAACTCTTTTATCTAAATCCCAATCTTCGAAGGCGTGGAGTTTTTCATCGAATCCAGCACTTTTTAGAAATGCTTTTTTGGTAAAGAAGCGAAGGCCGTCAATGGGGGTGCCGCTGTAAAAGCTTCTTTCAAAGGCGCGAACCTGGCCCCAATAGCCTTGGCCAATAATTTTTTCGGGAAGGTAGGCGGCAATAAGTTTGGGGTTTTTTTGGAAGACAGAAATGGTGGTTTTAATTAAATCCGGAGAGGCAGTCATATCAGCGTCTAAAAAGAGAAGGTATTGGCCTCGGGCTTTTTGGGCGGCAAAGTTTCTTTGGGTGGAGCGTTCAGGGCCGATTTGATAAAGCCGGAAAATGAATGGTTTGGCAATTTCTGTCGTTTTGTCGGTGGAAAAATTGTCAACGAGAATAATTTCCAAGTTTTTCGAGGGATAGGTTTGGCTTTTTAGGCTTTGGAGGCAGGCCTTAATATTTTTTTCTTCGTTTTTGGTGGGGATGATAATGGAGACGAGGGGATACTTCATTTTTTGCTGGAAAAATCTAGAAGGCGAGCGGGGATTTTTAGAGCTAGACGGGTGTAGTAGAGAAAGTTTTCAGGGGAGCTTAAGCCTTCAAAAAGCTTTCTTAAAAGAAAGGTAGGAGTGAGGGAAAGAGTGTAAAAGCGGCGGACATGGGCCGAAAGAGTTGGGGGTGAAATTTTGGTTTTTAAGACAGGGCGGCTCATGTCAAAGTCGTCCCAGTTGCTAGTTTCTAGGAGGTTTTTTTCTTTGGCTTCTTTAAAAAGTGGAGTTCCGGGATAGGGAATGACAATGGTGGCTTGGAGGCTATCGACGAGACCCTTTTCTGTTAAATGGTGGACAAAACGGTAGGTGTTTTCCAGCTCTTTTTGGCTTTCCCAGGGGTAGCCCACCATGACAGTTAAGTGAGGGTTAAGACCGGCTTTTTTAGCTTTTTCTAGGGCAGGGATAACTTTGGTAATTTTTAGATTTTTGTGAAGGCGATCGAGGGTTTCTTGATTGGCAGACTCCAAGCCAAAGAGGAGAAAGCGGAAACCGGCTTTTTTCATAAGACGATAGTCAGAGCTCGTGAGATTGTTGTTAAAGCGCATATTACAGCTTATCTTTAGCTTTTGGTGGTAACCCCGCTTGATCATGCCCAGACAGAACTTTTTAAGCCAATCCCCTACTGGAAAAGTGCCGGAGTCGTCCATGATTTCGCGAATGTGGTATTTCTTTATTAGAGAGCCTACCTCGTCAAGGGCTTTGGTGACGGAAATGGTACGGCAGTTTTTACCGGGGAAAAGAGTGGTCCAGGAGCAAAAGGTACAGCGACCCCACCAGCAGTCACGGGCAAACATGGTGTAGGTGCCGGGATAACGACGGTAGTTGGAGTTCTTGCGGGAATAGAGGTGCCAGCAGGTTAGGTCGCGATCGATGGGAGGTAGTTTTTCAAGATTCTGGCTTAGCTTGAAGTGGCCAGTATTTTTTATTTCTTTTCCTGATCGATAGTAGATACCGGGAGTGAGTTTTTTGTTTTTTTGGGGGTGTTCAAGATGTTCAACTAGGTTTTGCAAAAGAAAGTCCCAGTCACCGCCAGTCAGGCAGTAGTCAACGGGAGAGTATTTAAATGACTCTTCGGGGAGGGCGCTAATATGGTCTCCAGCCAAGACGATAATAAGATGGGGATAGGTTTTTTTTAGGTCTTTTATCATCTGCCAATGTTGCTTGACAACTGGAGTTTTGGTTTCTAAGAAAAGCAGATTTGGCTGGAACTCTTCTAGTTTTTTTAGCCAGACCTGGTAAGAGTAGTTTTGGGCGATACCATCTAGCCAAAGAACTTGGTGTCCCAGAGATTTAAGAAGAGTGGCGGCTGAGGCGGGAACCATGGGATAGGCAGCCCAATACTGGTGGGCCCATTGAAATTGACGATTTTGACCCAAAAGAGGAAAGCCCTTTGTTGGGCTCTTAAGAGGAGGATAAGCGATGATAATTTTCATAAATCAATTTTTTTTGACTATTTATAGTATACAGACTCAAAAAGCAGTAAAGGATGGCGAAAGGTATGTTGTTGAGCAATGGAAGGGTGTAGTATTTGCTGATGATTGATACTAAGAAACTGATTAACGAAAATTTTATTTATCGAGAAAAGCTATACAAGGTGAATAAATTTGATAGGAGAAAATTAAAGATTTTAGTAAAATCTGTTCCCCGAGATGCCAGGGTCTTAGAAATAGGCTGTGGTTATGGTTTTCTTGCACAGCTTTTGCTTTCCAGAACAGATAAAGTTTGGGCAACCGATATTGTTCGAGGGATAGCAGAAAAACCATTAGCAGGTGGAGTAGTTTTTAAAAAAATGAAGGTGGGAAAATTACCATTTGAAAATAAGTTTTTTGACTGCTTAATTTCAACTGATGTGATAGAGCACGTGGAAGATGATAATGCTTTTTTGACTGAGTGTGGAAGAGTATTAAAGAAAAATGGAAAGATGATTACGATGACTCCAAATAGATACCGTTTATCTTTTTGGCTTAAAAATTTAGTGCTTAGAAAACCGAAATTCCCCAATGAAAAAAGAATTGATCCTATTTTTGGGGTTGATCAGCATTTACGAGAATATGATAAAAAGGAGTTGCGGACTCTTTTTGACAAAAAAGATTGGAAAAAAATTAAAGTACAAGGTTATGGTTTTGGGCTAAGTAACCGTAAAGCTTTAGCAAAACTCATTGCTTCCCCTTGGGATTTTTGGTGCAATTATTTTTTGGTGACAGCAAAGAAAGGCCAGTAAAGACAGGCTAGTAAAGACAGGCCTTAAAATGTTAAAAACAAAGGAAAGGTAATAAAAAAAATAGGCTTATTCTTTACTTTGTGTAGATGGCTTTTTACTTTGACTTTCTGGCAATTATCAGTAGTTCCTGAGATAGAAATGAGAAAGGAGTAAATATCGGAAAGATGAAAACTTTGCCTGTTTTTTTTCTAAGGGAAGGGGTGGGAGGGAAACCAAAAGATAATATTTTTTTTATTTTTATCTTTTGAAATCCGGCCTTTTTTAGTTTTTTTATCCAGTATTTTTGTTCTTGGACATTACAGTGGGTTTTGTCAGGATCATCTGAAAATTTTCGAAGGATGAAGGAAAGGTTAGGTGTAGTAGCATAAAAAAGCCCGTTGTTGGAAAGATTTTGATAGATTTGCTGAAGAACTTTATCTATTTTATTTGAGGCCAGGTGTTCGAGTAAATCGAAAGCGGTAATTGTTTGAAATTTTTCTTTAAAAGGCCAATTTTTTTTGTAAATAGCTAAATTGGCTCTGGTATATTCCCTGGCCTTTTCAATAGCATGGCTAGATATTTCTAGTCCAAAAGTTTTTAGTTTTTTTTGGTCAGAAAGGGAAAGAAAATATCCATAAGCACAGCCAAAATCTTAAATGAATTTGGTTTGGGGGCAGATTGTTAAAATTTTTTTTAGATGGTAGTTAAAAATTTTTTGACGTTCTTGGTTAAAACTATAGGAATCAGATTGTTTTTGAAAGTAACTTTGATTGTAAGTGGCCATATTTGGAGAAAATTGTGCTAGAAAGAGACCCGGGTGGTGGGTGGTCTGGCGTGTGATAATTATACAGTGTAGAATTTGCTTGATGGCTTTAAGCGGGAAAGAGAAAAAATATATTAAGAAAAAGATTCGCCAAGAGTCTTTGGAAGAGATTGCCAAAAATTTAAAGGTCGGAATAGAAGAGGTAGAGGAATACCTGAAAAACAAGTGGGGAGAGGAAAAATGGTTAGCCTTTCGGGGTAAAAGTCAGGATTTAAGTTGGCAGGGTAGGGTAAGAAGCTTTAGCTTTAAAACTTGGCTTTTAAAAAATCAATTTCAGCTTTTGCTTATTTGTCTTTTAGTCTTGGGGTTTTATGCAAATAGCCTGGGAAATGCTTTTGTATCTGATGATATTGCTGGAATTCGAGATAATGTTTTAGTTGGAAATTGGAGACATGCCCTTTATTCGCCGCCGGCGGTTTTCTGGTCTAGTACTTTAGCTTTGATTACCAATGTTTTTGGTAAAACCCCAGTTTATTTTCGGCTTTTGAATATCTTTACCCATCTGGGAACCTGTTTGACTCTTTACCTTATCTTGGACCTTTTGAAAAAGAAAAGAGTGGCGCTTATTGCTGCTTGCCTGGTAGCAGTTCATCCTCTTTTGGGAGAGGCAGTGGTCTGGATTTCTGGGGGGATTTATTCTCAGTATGCTTTTTTCTGCATCTTAAGTTTGCTTTTTTGGATTTTGGGAGAAAAGGATAAAAAGTTTTATGGATTTTCCTTCTTTGCTTTGCTTTTGGGATTAATGTCTTCAGAGAAGGCAATGGCCTTTCCTTTTATCTTATTTGGATTTGAGCTGGCAGAGGGACGGCTCAAAAGAAACTGGAAATGGTTGATTGCTCCCTTCTTTTTGGGGCTTTTATGGGTGGGAATTTATTTTGGCCGGGTGGGACAAAGGATAGAGACTTTAGAGACGGTTCATTACCAAAGTGTGCAAAAAATGAATCCCTTGAAGGTGGTGCCAGTTGCCGTTAGTTCCTATCTTGAACTCGTGGCTTGGCCTAAGGGACTGACGCTTTACCATACGGAAATGCATTTTACTCGGCTCCAGTTTATTTTTAGGATTTTGCTGTTTCTTGGATTTTTTTTGTTTTTGGGTTTGGCCTGGATGAAAAACCGAAGTGTTTTCTTTTGGGGGTCCTTTTTTATTCTTTCACTTTTGCCGGTTTTGACTCCTTTCGGCATTTCTTGGATTGTGGCGGAGCGCTATGTTTATCTGGGAACAATCGGGATTTTAACAATTCTGGCTATGGGATTAGATTGGGCAATGAAGATAAAAGGTTTGAAGACGCTGGCGATCTGGGGAACGATATTGTTGGTTGTAGTATTTGGCTTTCGAACAGCGCTTAGAAATCAGGACTGGAAGAATGAGGATAGTTTGTGGGTGGCAGCGGCTAAGTATTCGCCAAGCAGTCCACAAAATCATAATAATTTGGGAGATATGTATGCCAGACAGGGAAACCTGGAAAAGTCGGCAGAAGAATTTAAGATAGCAATTCAACAGAAAGAAAATTATGCTGATGCTTGGCATAATTTAGCTAATGTTTATGTGATGATGAAGGAAACTGATAAGGCAATAGAAACTTATCTTAAGGCATTAGAATTTAACCCCAATATTTGGCAATCACACCAAAATGTAGCAGCACTCTATTTTGGCCAACAAAAATATGCTTTGGCTGAAGAAAATTTGAAGAAGGCAATAGAGATAAATCCCGAGGATAGTAATCTCTATAGCAATTTAGGGATTGTCCTTGTCCAACAAGGAAAGATAGAGGAAGCTAAAAAATATTTGCAGAAAGCCCTGGAAATTAATCCTCAAAACCAGAAGGCAATTGAAGTGTTATCCAATATCTAGGAGTTTTTAAAGGGGATTTTATAGCTTGCGAAGGGCTTTTTTGGCAAGAAGACCCTTGGTGAAAAAGAAAGCGTGGTTTAGGTGGGTGACAAGGGCGGTGCTAAAAAGAAGAAAGAAAAAGCGGGGTGATTTTTCCTGAAATGCAGGTGGTAGAGAAGAGAGGATAAGAATAGAAAGATAGAGAAAGCTTAAAGAAAGCCAAAGAGCAAGAAGAGGAAGAGAGAGAAAACAGAAAGAAAAAAGCTCAAGCAGGAGGATTAGGGGTGGGGCAAGAAAGATAAAGAGAAAGAAGAAGGTAGGTAGAAAGTAAAGGGGGCGAAGAGAGGTTTTGGGTAGAAGGGCGACGAAGCGGCCTCGTTGAAAAGCATAGCGGCGGGCTTGGAGCAGGTGTTCCTTAAAAACGGCACGGCGGTGGTGGTAGACTAGAATCTCGGGATCGTAAATAATTTTTTTGCCAAGGTGGTAAGCCAGATCGTGGCAGAGTTTAGTATCTTCTCCGGGCCAAAACTGGGAATTAAAACCGCCGATTTTTTGAAAATCTTTTTGGCGTACTAAAAGATTAAAGCTTGGATAGTCATCAAGGGTAGTTTTAGGAGCGGAACGGGCACGGCGAGCGATGGAGGGGCTAACAAAGAGAGGACAGGACCAGAAATAGCCGGAGGCCTTCCGAGCAAGGCTATCCCCGGGTGGGGTGAGGCCGGGGCCGCAAAGAGCAGCTAGATTTTTTTGCAGGTGGTAGCAGGCGGCGTTTTTAAGCCAGGTGGGGGCAGGATAGGCGTCATCATCGATGAAGGCTAACCAATTCCCTTGAGCCAGGGCCGCTCCCTGATCTCTTTTGGCAGCGGGGCCTTTATCAGGTCCGGTGAGATAAAATTTGACAAATTCGGGTAAATTTTTGGGAGGTTTTTCTTTTTTATCGCTTATAATAATGAGTTCAAAATGAGGGTATGTTTGTTGGGAGAGAGCAGGGATAAGCTCTTGCAGGAAATAGCGATTTAAAGATCTGATTGGAACAATAATGGAAAAGAAAGGCTCTTTTTTAAAAGACATTAGCCGATATTTACCCTAAAGTTTAAATCGGGGTCAAAACGCCATTTTCTTCTATTTCGATCATCGTAGTAGTGGAGGATTTTAAGCCGGTAGATGACGGCCAGAGTGTCCAGAAATATTTTTTTCATAGAGTTTATGGCGTGAGCATGGGTAAGATCAGTAAAATTGTAGCTTATTTTAATGGGGGCCTCAAAAATTCTGGTAAAGCCCAGGCGGCGGGCAACAGAGAGGATCTCCAGGTCAAAAGCATAGTGCTTGACCAAAAGACGGGGAAGAACTTTTTCCAGGACGGGACGGCGAAAAACTTTCAGACCGGCTTGGGGATCTCTGACATTAAGTCCAGTAAAAAATCTTACAAAAAGCTGATAAAGCAGGGAAAGAAAGCGGCGATTTAGGGG
>CAZGPK010000001.1:97729-103203 GCA_964527115.1 uncultured Gammaproteobacteria bacterium
GGGATAGTTTACCTGGGAGGCGGGATGGCGTTTGGAGCCCACAATAACATCTGCCTGGTACCAGGCCATGTGTTCCAAAACCATGCTAATTCCGTTGGGATCGATTTCCATACCGGCATCAATAAAAGCAATAAGATCACCATGGCTTCGGGCCATACCGTAGCGGACGGCGTGCCCTTTGCCTTTGTTTTGAGGGTAAAAGACTACTTTTACCTTAGTGCTCTTGAGGCGGCTGGCTTCTTTAAAGCTTTGGTCAACCAAGCCGTCGATGACACAGATTATTTCCCATTTAAATCTTGTCTTTTCCAAAGTTTCTTTTATCTGAGAAAGATCTTGAAAGATGGTTTTTTCTTGGCGAAAAACGGGAACAATGACGCTTAGTAATTTTTCTTTTTTAGGTATGGACATTTGAGCACCATAGTTTAACATTTGTTTAAGTTATGAAAGTTTTAGTAAGCGGAGGGGCAGGATATATTGGGTCTCATGCTGTTTGGAAGCTTTTAGAGCGGGGGGATGAAGTTTTGGTAGTGGATAGCTTGGAGTTGGGGCACCTGGAGACGATTGATAAATTTAAGGAAAGGTTTCCGGGGAAAATTAGTTTTCAAAAGCTTGATTTAAAAGATAGGGAGGCGGTACTGGCGGCAAGCGAAGAATGGAGAGATGTAGAAGCGGTAATCCATTTTGCCGCCTACTCTCAGGTGGGAGAGTCGGTAAAAGCACCGGAGAAATATTACCGGAATAATGTGGTGGGGACTTTAAATCTTCTGGAGACTTTAGTGGAGAAAGGAATAAAAAGGTTAGTGTTTTCATCAACAGCGGCAACTTACGGGATGCCAAGCGTGGAGTTTATTACTGAGGAAACGGAAACAAAGCCAATTAACCCTTATGGGGCGTCAAAGCTTATGGTAGAGAGGATTTTAGAAGATTTTTGGACTGCCCATGGCTTTTCATCAGTTAGACTTCGGTACTTTAATGTGGCGGGGGCGCTCAAGACCGGGGAAATTGGAGAGAAGCATGACCCGGAAACTCATTTGGTTCCTTTGGTTTTGAAGACTGCGCTGGGGCAAAGAGAGAGTGTTACTATTTTCGGGGAAGATTATGAGACTCCAGACGGAACCTGTATCCGAGACTATATCCACGTTGAGGATTTAATCGACGCCCATCTTTTAGCTCTTGACTGGCTTTCTAAAAATACGGGGACTGACTACATGAATTTGGGGACCAAGGGGGGGTCAAGTGTGAAGGAGATCATCGATCTTTGTAAAAAAGTAAGTGGGGTGGATTTTAAAGTAGAAAAAGGGGAGAGAAGAGCAGGGGACCCACCGAGACTGGTCGCTGACTCAAGTAAGGCAAAAAAAGTGTTGGGGTGGGAGCCAAAGAGAAGCTTGGAGGAGATAATTCAAAGCGCTTGGAATTGGCACAGAAAAAACTGAATGAAAGAGATTAGTTTAGGGCTAGTTCGTAGACGCCAATGGTTTGAAGAGCTGTTTTTTCCCAGGTAAACATAGTAGATCTTTTAAGACCCTTTTGGACGAGAGATTTTTGAAGACTGGGACTCTCCCAAACTTTTTTTAAAGATTTTTGAAGATCATGCTTTTCCCAGGGGTCAAAAAATTCCCCACAGTAATCGGCCACTTCGGGAAGACTAGTTTGAGAGCTGTAAACAGTCGGGCAGCCAGAGGCCATCGCCTCAAGCAAGGGAAGGCCGAAGCCTTCAGCGTATGAAGGTTGGCAATAGAGAGTGGCTAGACTATAAATACCAGCTAAATCTTCGTCGGGGACAAACCCCAAAGCTTTTAGATTTTTTGGTGAAGATGACTTAAATTTTTCCTGAAGCCAGAGAAGGTCTTTAGTCCAGGGGTGAAGAGGGACATCTTTTTGAGTGGCAGAGGAGCCGGCAATAAAAAGTGGATAATTTAGTTGTTCACAGGCTTTTATTAGGTTGGGTATATTTTTATTCCAATTAATATCGCCTACATAAAGGACAAATTGGGAGGGTAAATTATATTTTTCTTTTATTTTCTTCAAGGCTAAAACAGGAAGGGGGCGGAAAATGGGGTCGGCGGCTAAATAAATGGGGTAAATTCTTTCAGGAGGATAGTGAGTCAGATTACTGATGTCATATTTGCTGGAGTGGGAGTCGGTGATAATGAAACTAGCCTTTTTAAGGCGCTTCTTTTGGCCTTGCCAGCGAAATGAGCCTTTTATGCCAACAGGGTATTGTTTTTTGAATTTTAGGGGAATAAGGTCGTGGACGGTGACAATAGTGGGAGTTTTGCCAATTTTGGGGAGAGTGGAGAAAAAGGGGTCAAAGTAAGGGTAGTGAATAAGATCGTAATTTAATGAGAGGCTGGGGTTAGAATCGGCAACAAGATCAATTTGCCAGGCATGGTAGCGAGGGTCTTTTTTGATTAGCTCTTGAAGAGCCTTGGCCACGCGAGAAGTGTAAAAGCCCACTCCCCTTTTGGCATTTTGGTTTTTAGTGGGACTAATGTCCAGAGCAACTTTTATTTTGCTTTTATTCCCAGTCTTGGTCAAGGTTAGTTTTCCTTTTTTGTTTGTTTAATTCCCAGTATTTAATGAAGGCTGTAACATGATCAAGACCGGAAAAGAAGGCAAAAACAAAGCCCGGAAAGCCATCTTGGAAACCTTTGCAGCGGATAAAGCGGACGAAAAAGGCCAGCTTGGCCCGAAAGACAGAGATGAGAAAACCTCGGAAATTTAAGGGGAAATTTTGGTCCATGAGTTCTTTGGCAAAAAGAGTGTTATAACGATTCCAGCGGGCCAAATAACGAGTAAAACTGGGACTGGAATAGTGGAGCATAGGATTTTTAAGAGTGCCAATATCCCCTTTTATATCTATTTGTTCGTGGACAGAAAGACAGGGAAGACTCCCCTGCCCTCTTTTGAAAAGACGGATAACAGGGTCGGGATACTGGCCGGACTTTTTAAGCCAAGTTCCCAAGAAAAGATTACGGCGGGGGATCCAATAACCAGAGGCAGCTTGCGGTGAAGATATAGTTTCTAAGATTTCTTTTTGTAGGGCAGCAGGTATTTCTTCATCGGCGTCAAGTTGAAGAATCCAATCTTTGGTGCAGGCATCGATGGCTATTTGCTTATTTAGGTGAAAGATTGGTTTGTTGGTGGTGGAGATAATTTTTACTTTGGAAAATTTTTGGGCTAAGTTAACAGTTTTATCAGCAGATTGGCCATCAACAAGGATAATCTCGTCAACCCAGGCGTGGACTGATTTTAGACAACGGCTGATGTTTTTTTCTTCATTGTAAGTGGCGATGGCCAAAGATAGTTTGGGTTGGGATTGGGGTTTGGATTTAGGCTTGGAGGTCATTTTCATTTAATTATACTAGAGGGGTTTGAAAAATTGGTTATCAGAGTGAATAACTAGTGAGTTTGGTGCTGGGGTAATGAGCGAGTCGGTGTCAGTGAAAATATATTTATCAAAATGAGTAACAGTGGAAAAGCCAAACTGATCAGGGGGAGTAAGTTCTACTTCTTGTTGGAATTTTTGAGGAGGATAGCGGGAAAAGAAAAGAAAGAGAATGTAAGGTTGGTCGTACTTGTTGGTAACGTAGATTTTTTCGTATTGGCCTTTCGCTTCTTCGGTGTAGGAAACAAGGTTCTTGAAGCCGTAAGAGTGGGCAAAGGGCCAGCGCTTGGGAGCATGAACAAAATATGAGTCTAAAAAGTAGGCAAGATTTAGAAGATAAAGGAGAGAGATGGTGAGAATAGCAAAGTAAAATACTTTCTTATTTTTGTTTAGGAAGGAGAGAAGGTATGAGAGGCCAAGGGCAGTGAAAAAAGAAAGAGGGACAGTCATGGGCAGGGCGCGAAGGGCAGAAGGGGCTTGGAAGGTAAGAGAAGAGGCCAAGGGAGCAATCAAAAGCCAGAGAATGAAGATCGAAGGAGGTTGATTGTTTTTATTCTGGTTTTTTGATTTTAAAAACAGAAGAGAAAGGCCAAAGAGAAGAAAGATAGCGTCAAGGGGGTAAAGCTGGCCCATATCAGGTGAGGCCGAGCGGGGCACTTCATCACCCCCCACAAAGAGGAAGTTTCCCTCAAAGTGGGAAAAATATTTTTGGGCCCAAGAGAGAGTGTAGGCTAGATATTTATTGTGATGGAGACGAACCAAGAGAAGACCAGGGGTAGTATAAGTTTGATGGTGGTTGATAAGCTCGTTGGTTCGCCAAATGGGACCGGAGTCGGCCGTAATACCCACACCGCCAAAACGGGCAGAGCCACCGCTTTTTAAAAAAGAGAAGGCAACGGGGAGGGTTAAGAGAATACCAAGGATGAGAGGGAGAATGAGAGTTTGGCGGCGCTTCCAAAGGGCTTTAAAATTGGTTAGGAAAAGAACAAGGGCAAGGGCGGGGGCAATAATGCGGGCTGAGTGGTAGGTGTAGAGAGAAAGAACGTAAAAGACAATAAAGGCGAAAAAGGAAAGCAATGATCGGGGAAAGGAGTGTTGGGAGGATGATTTTAGGCTCTTGTAAAAGAAATAGGTACCAATAATTAGAAAAGAGAGGGCAGTAGATGACTCCCAGGCACCGCGGCTAAAGTGGATATGCCAGGGAGAGACTGAGAGAAAGAAGAGAGAGAGGAGACTTAAGTTTCTGTTTCTGGTTAGAAGTTTGACTAAAGAATAGAAAAAATAGAGGGAAAGGACGGAGAGGAGAAGGTTGGGAAGGCGAACGGCCAGGGGGGTGAGACCAAAGAGTTTAATAAATGGGATAGCTAAGTAAACATAGCCTCCAGGTTTATAGTCACCAAAGGACTTAAAATGCAAAGGCCAGGCGATACCATGTTCGTCATGGCCGGTTTGAAGAAGGGAATAGGCATTGTAGCCCAGTGCAGCCTCGTCAGGGTTAAGGGCGGGATGGGAGCCGGCCTGATAAAAGCGCAAAAAAGCGCCAAGCAAGAGAATGGTAAAGAGGATAATTTTAGAGTAATGTTTTTTAATCATTTTCCAGGGTGGGTAAATTGACTATTGGTCTGGTAAAGATAGAAAGTGGCCCAGTTGTTAAGCTGGCCCATGGGTAAAAGTTGGGAAAAGACGGCCGGGTTTTTGTCTAGTCCCTGGCGCAAGATTTCGTCATGGGAAAAAACAAGAAGGGCATTTTCTTTCTGAGAGTCGCTTTTCCAGTCAAGAGAGCGAAAAGAGATGTTGTCAATTTTTTCCACTTGCCCGGTATCCCCTACTTCGTTTTCCAAAAGGCGGGCTTGGGCCTGGTACTTGGCTGGTGGGTAGGAGCTGTAGAAGAGGTAGTAGATGTAGGGTTGGCCGTAAAAGTTGCTGAAGATGATTTCTTGATATTTATCTTGGTTTTGAGTGAGAAATTCCATGACTTCCTGATGGCCATAAAGCCATTCCTTGGGGGCATGTTTGACCAGGTGGTGATGGTAGAGATCAAGGTAGTAGAGAAAGGAAAGGAGATAAGCAGAAAGAATATGTATTT
>CAZGPK010000001.1:103213-135804 GCA_964527115.1 uncultured Gammaproteobacteria bacterium
AGAAGGAGAATAGTTTTGAATAATTTATTTTTAAAGAGAGCAAAGAAAACTTTTAAACCAAGGGCGGTAAAAAAGGCCAAGGGGACAATCTGGCTCATGCTCCTGACAGCAGAGACTGAGTCGCGGGAAAGGGCAGCTGGAATGGGGGCAAAGATGAGCCAAAGGATAAAAAAGAGATGAGAGCGGGTAGGGCGGGAAAGAGAGAAAAGAAAACCGAGAGTGGCAAAAATTAAAGAGGGGTAAAGAACAAGGCCGATGTAGGGAGCGGCATGTCTGGCATTTTGCCAGTCTCCAGAAAAGGCCAGATAGCGGGGGGAAAAGTGATTGAAATAGCGGCCGGTAAAACCACGAAGGAAAAAAACCGGTTGAGAGTGAAAGAGGAGGTAATCAAGGGAGCTTGATTCTGATTTAATTTGGGCTATTTCTTCCGGGGGACGAGGGTAGGAGGTAAGGCTCATTACTTTTAGGCGATTGCCAGCTGAGGAAGTAAGGGCAGAAATAATAATTGGTAAAAAGAAAATCAAGAGAGGAAAAAGAAAAGCTTTCGAAAAGCCTTTTAGTATTTTAGGTTTTTTAAGATCTTTAAAAAAGGCAGTGAGAAGCGCCAAGACAAGAAGAGGGGTGGTAAGTTTGGCCCCTTGATAGGTGTAAAAGGAGAGACCAAAAACAAGGGCAGAGAGAGAAAAGAAGAGAGAGCGAGAGGTAAAAGAGCGGAAGGCGCGAACAAAGAAAAGGGCAGCAAGAGTTAGTTCAAAGGCAAGAATATTGGTTTCCCAGGCACCACGGCTAAAGTGGATGGCAGAGGGGGAGAAGGCAAGAGCGAGAGCAGACAAGAAAGCAATAGTTTTTGCTTTCTTTTGTTTGCCTAAAAGCTCCTTTACCAGAAAGAAGAGAAGCAGGGGAAGAAAGGATCCGGCTAAAATTGAGGGGAGGCGGATACTGAGAGGTGTAAGACCCAGGAGTTTAACAAAGGGGAGGGCAAGATAAATATAGAGGCCGGGTTTGTAATCGCCGAAAGACTTGAAAATAATGGGGAGAAGTTGACCGTATTCATCACGACCAGTTTCCGAAATGGAGTAGGCATTGTAGCCTAGAGCGGCCTCATCCCAAAGAAGTGGGGGGTAGGAGTTACTGTGGCTGATCCGAAGGGCAAGGGAAGAAAGAAAAATGATTATTAAAAATAACTTATTTTTTCTGTCCATGGTCTTTTGTTTGTCTTTTGGTTTAGTATTTTAAAATTTCAAAGACGGGAGAGTGGTCGAGAAGATTAACAGTTTCCAAAAGTTCTCCTCCCTGGGGCCAGTTGCCAGGACTGGTGACAAGAAGGAGTTTTTCTCCGGATTGAGGAGAAAGCTTTTCTTTTAATTCCCAGTCATTGAGGAACTCAAATTTATCAAAGGCATCGACCCAATACCACTGACTATGATAATCCCAAATCTTATGGGGGTCACTCTGATAAGCTTTGGGGTCCCAAGGCCAATTGAAGAGGATAAATTCGTGCGGTTCTCCGTATTTTTTGGTGAAAACTATTTTGTCGTAGTCCTCGTAGTTTTCTTTAACGTAGTTTACTGCTTCTTTGTAGCCGTATTGCCAGGCCCAGGAATAGTTAAAAGAATAATCTTTTTGGTATGCACGCCACCAGAGTGAAAAAGAAATCAGAAGGGATGCAAGAAAGGTAAAAAGGAAGAGACGACCGCCCAGACGAGAGTTTCTTTTGAGAAAGAGCTGGCAGCGAGAAACTCCAAGAGCTGACAAAACCAGGGGCCAGGGAAGAACAAAGAGGCTTCTTAGAACATGGGGTGAATCGCGGGTTATGGCAGAGGGGAGAAAGGCAATGGCCACAAAAAACAGAGGGAGGAATTGTTTTTGTTTTAGGAGAAAACAGGCCCCCCAGAGGATGAAGGGGGCGCAAACCAAGTAAAGCAGGCCAAAGCCGGGAAGAGAAAATTGGTAGTGGCTACCGCCGCCTTTAAAAAGGAAAGAGGGAGAAAAATGAAGAAAGTAGTTTTTGGCGCTGTGAGAGAGAAAGTAGGAAGGACGATTGTAAATGAGGCGCGAAATGGGTGCTGGAAGAGAAGAAGATTGCCTGTCTTCAATTATTTCGTTTATGGCACCCTGGTCAACTAGAGTAACCCAGGAAAAGCGGGCTGAGGCAGACTTGTTAAATAATTGAAAGAAAATGGGGAGAGAAAAGATGAGAATGAGAGATGAGGCAGTGAAAAAGTTTTTTAGTTTTTTTTGTTTTAAAAAGAGTAGAAAAAGAAAAAGGAGGGAAATGGGTACTAAGATTCGGGCCGAGTTATAGGTATGAAGACTTAAGCCCCAGAGGAAAAAGGCCAGGAAGAGTGGCTTTTTTTGGTCTTTCTTTAGGGCAATAATGGTGAAGTAGGCGCCAAGGCTAAAAAGGAAGGCGGCCAGATTTGCTTCGACAGCAACACGGGAGAGAAAAAGGGGCCAGGGAGAAATGGCTGTTAAAAGGGCGGACAGATAGCCAGTTTGGCGATTTTTACCAAGATTTTTACCAAGAAGGTAGGCGACCAAGACTAGACCCAAACCAGAAAGAACGGAGAGGAGACGGACAGAGAAAGGGTTAAGCCCGAAAAGAAAAACGGGGATGGTGCTTAAGTAAATGTAGAGAGGGAGCTTGAAGTCGCCGTAAGCTCGAAAGATAAGGGGAAGAGTTGTCCCCCATTCGTCCCGGCCAGTTTTTAAAATGGAATAGGCGTTAAAACCATGGGAGACCTCATCCCAGTTTAGGGAGGGAGGAAGTTGGTCTAGGTGCCAGAGACGAAGAAGGGCAGCTAGGGTGAGGATTAAAAGAAGAGGTAGGTGTTTACCAAGTTTCATTTTGCTTTATAGACCGGTAACTAAATAATAGGCAGGAAGAGCGCTGGCGGGATAATTTATTTGGTCAATGATAGTAAAGGACAGGCTGTGGTCCTCCAAGAGCTTGGGGGGTAAATCAGCTGATTCAAGAAGGTAGAGATTTTCTTTTTTGAAAAAGTTAGTTGGGTTATTGTAGGCTGAGCCAAGGTTTAGTTGGCCAAAGTAAAACTTATCAAAATACTCACCGTCAATAAAAGAATCAGAGGCTGGTTGAAGGTTAATTTGTGAGAGAGTCTCATGATAATTGTTCCAAAAGAGAAAGAAGGGAAGAAGAGACTGATGGCTGGATTGGGAAAAATAGATATGGTCGAATTTTTCTTGGCTGGCAAAAGCTTTCTGGACGACTTCTTGGGTAGCAGCATTCCAGTAGCGCTCGGAGAGGCCGGGGTAGTGATAGAGATAGTGATGCCAGAAAAGAATAAAAGAGAGAAGGTAGGCTGTGGCCAGGGAAGAGAAGATAATAATCCGAGGAAGCCTTTTTAGTTTTTGGTAGATAAGAGCCAAGCCATTGGCTTCCAGGAGGTAGAGAAAGGGAAGAAGGAGAAAAAGACGGGTGGCGTGAGCCCCTGGTTCATCTCGGGTTAGGGCAAAGGGGAGGGGGGTGAGGAAAAGAAGGGTGAGGAAAAAAGTTTTTTCTTTGCTGGGGACAAAAAAGATGAGGGAGAGAATAATAATAAAAAACTCGAGTGGGTAAAGCATGCCTGTTTTTAAGAAGCCGTGGCGCGGATTTTGATCTCCGGAGATGAAAAGAAATTGGGTGGAAAAGGCTTGTAGATAGTTTTTGAGACCGGTCTGTCCCCAGAAAAGAAGTTTGTTGTGAAATATTTTGGAGGAAAGAGGAGTGCTCATGCCAACTTCTTTTTGACCTTGGTTTAAGATAACGGCGTCAGTTTCCCGGAGCCGATCTATCTCCTGGGGAGTGGTGGGGTCGGTGAAAATGTTGATGTAGGAAAAGCGGAAACCAGCTTCACCTGCGGCAAGAGAGCGGATCATGGGGAGGGCAAGTAAAAAAAGAAGGAGAAAGGAGGGAAGGAAACGGCGAGAAAGAAGAGTTTTTTTGAAAACCGGCCACCAGAAGAAAAGGGCGCTAATGACAATTATGGGAACAAAAAGCTTGGCAGTGGAATAGAAGTAGGTGGAGAGAATAAAGGAGGAAAAGGAAATCAAGAAAAGGTGGGGTTTTGGTTTTTTAAGGAAGGAAAGTAAAAATGAAAGTCCCAGGAGAATAAAGAAAAGCATACCGGTCACTTCAAAGGCGATGCGGGAGTAATGAATATGCCAAGGTGAAAAAGAAAGCAGGGCCAGGGCAAGAAGAGCGGGTCCAGTTTGTTTAAATATTTTTTTACAAAGATGAAAAAAGGCAAGAAGACTTAAGAGGCCCCAAAGAGCGGCAGGAAGGCGGACAGCTGTGGCTGAGGGGTCGGCAAGGGCAATAAAGGGAAGAGCTGAGTAAATGTAGCCTGGAGTGCGCCAATCAGCAAAGGAGTGAAAGTGAATAGGCCAGGAATTGCCAAAATAGTCAGTTTTTTGGTCCAGAAAAAGCCTGGCTTGGTAGGCAACGTCGACTTCGTCAGAATAGAGACCAGGTGGAGCCTGGCCCAGATGCCAGAGGCGTAAAAAGGCGGCAAAGGTAAAGATTAAAAAGAATAATATTTTTTCTTTTTTATTCATGTTTATTTGATATTTATTTGATACTTATTCATTTTTATTTACGGAAACTAGGTCGGGGAAGTAAATTTGGACAGCAGGTTTTCCATTGGGATAGTAAATAGTTTCTAGGGCTATTTCGGGGTGGGCGGCAAAATCTTCGGGAGTACCGATAAGAGTAGCCTGGTCCCAGAGATCTTCTGGTAAATTAATTCCCTGGAAATGGAAGCGGTCAAGTTGGTATTGCCCAAGCTGATCTAAAAAGGAAAGATTTTGGTCTTGGTAAGAAAGCCAGGCGGGGGTGGAGGCTTGAGCTTTTTGGGGTGGGTAACTTAGACAGAAAAGGACATAGGCCTGGGGCTCAGATAGGCGGCGAGAAACAATAATTTTTCCATTAGTAGGGCTTTTTTCTAGCGCTTGTTGAATTGCCTGGCAGCGACCGTAAAGCATGGCTTGGGCCTGGTGGGACGGACCAAGAATAAAATAGTCTTCAAGGAAAAATACAAAGAAGAGGGAAAAAACTAGAAAGAAGAGGATGAGGGCTCCCTTTTTAAGCCGGATGGGGATAGTTTGGTAAAGAGTGAAAAGAGACCAGGCCGTGAAAAGGCTAAGCCAGGGCATCATTATCGCTACTCGGTTGGCAGCCCGAAAGCCTTTGCTAAGTGAGGCAGGAAGGGGGGCAAGAAGAAGGAGAAGTAAGAGAAAAAGAGAACGGTGGTTTTTTTTCTTGAAAGCAATGAAAGCCCCAAAGAGTAGAAGTGGAAGCTGCCAATACCAGAGGACTCCTCGACCTGGAATCATGCCGTAGGTGGCCTCTGAAGGTCCCTGGGTAAAGAAAAATTCTGGAGAAAGGTAGGAAAGGTAGTTTTTACTAAATTGGGAAATGGTGTAAGTAGCTTTGTTGTGAAAGAGACGGGCTAACCCATCAGGAAGACCAGTTTGCAAGGCTTGCCAGCGCTGGTCTTTTAGGGCTTGCCAAGAATCAGTGGGGTTAAAAACAGCAATATCCAATCCCCTCTTTTGGCCTCCAGCAAAGAAGCTGGAATAGGCAAAGATCAGAAAAAATAGAAAGGGGAAGATAAAGAGAAAATGTTTTTTAAGATAGGGAAAGAGATTGGATAGGCTTTTTTTAGGAGGGGAAAAGAAGAGAAAAAAGAGAAAGACAAAAACTGGGGTAATAAGTTTGGCGCTGTGGTAGGAAAAAAGGTTTAGGCCTAGGAAAAGGGCGGCAAGAAGAGGGCTGAGACGAGAGTGATTTTTTTTAAAAGATTTGAGAAGGAAAAGAAAGCCTACAGAGAAGAAAAAGACTGTTAAATTTGCTTCAAAAGCGCCGCGAGAGAGGGGGATATGCCAGGGAGAGGTGGCCAGAAGGAGAGAGGAGATGATGGCAACAGGAAAGCTGAAAAGAGTTTGGGCTAAAAAAAAGAGGGCGAGGGAGGCCAAAGAGCCAAGAAGAGCATTGGGGAGACGAATAGAAAAGGTGTTGAGGCCAAAAACAGCCACAGAAGGAATCATGAGATAGGTCTGAAGAGGAGGCTTAAAGTCACCAAAAGAGCGAAGGTTTAGGGGAAGAGTTTGGCCCCATTCGTCTTTGGCTGTTTTCAGGATGGAATAGGCGGAGTAGCCCTGGGCGGCTTCGTCAGGAGTAAGGCCAATAGGGCGGGTGCTTAAGAAGCTTAAGCGAAGAGAAAGGGAAAAAAGGAAAAGAATAAAGAGGAAAATATTAACTTTCGTCTTTTTTTTCTTGGGTTTCATTTTATTGATCTTTGGTACCAGTAAGCCAGACCAGATAGGGATGACCCCAAGCGTCACTTACTGTTTTTAAAACTTTAACCCCATTGGGTGCTGACTTAGACCAGTCCCAATCGCCGGGAATTTCATCTCCTTGAACAGCCAAGTAAAGGTCTTGGGAGCTTAAGTTTTGTTCAAGCCATGTTTGGGTATAGATGGTTTCAATTTTGCCAAAATATATTTTTTCACCAAGGCGAAAGCCAGAATAGTCTTGGTAGAGGGGCTGATCCGGTCCATCACCGGAAAAAGTTTGCTGAAACCAGGTTGGTTTTTGGCTGGTCCAAAAAAGATAGTGAAGGAGGGCAGGTTCATGACTATTGTTGATAAAGATGCGTTGATAGTTATTTTGGCTATCTTTGATAAACTGAAAAGCTTCTTGGTAGCCTTGCTGCCAATATTCTGATTGTTCTTTGGGGTAGTGGACTAGGTATTCGTGAAACCAGGAAATGGTAAAAGGGGGGACGAGAATGAAAAGAAGGGGAAGAGCGATGGTTTTAAATTTTTGAATGAAGGCCTGTAAGCCAAGAGCAATAATAATGGAAAGGGCGGGAAGAAGGAGGAAAAGACGAGTAGAATGGGTGCCACCTCCAACTGTTAGGGAGGAGGGAATGGGGGCCAAAAGGAGCCAGGCCATGACAAGGCGAGAGAAATTTTTGTCTTTAAAAAGAAGGAGACGAAAAACCCCCCAAAGGAAAAAGGGGGCAAAAATTAGATAAAGAACGCCAAAGCCAGGAACTGAGTGGCGAGGGTTGGGGCCACCTTTTAGAAAAAGAAATTCAGGAGAAAGAGCAGTTAAATAGTTTTCAACAAATTGGCGACCCCAGACAGTGGCTTTATTGTGAAAGATCCTCTCTTTGGCGGGGGCAAGACCGGTAGTACGCTTGGAAATTAGCTCATCGTGGGCTTGGGGGTTAGAAAAAATGCTAATAGATTGAAAACGGGTAGCAGCTTCTCCTTTAAAGGTGGATAAAAGGATGGGGAGGGAGAGGGCAAGAAAAACTAGAGCGGGGAGAAGAAGTTGTCGGAAATCTTTCTTTAGGGCTTTAAACTGAGAAAGAAAGAGAAAAACAAGCCAAAGGGGGAGAAAAATGTTGGCGGTGTTATAGGTATAGAGGGAAAGGGCAAAAAGAAGGGCAGAGAGAGAAAAGCGACGGGAGAGAAAGCTTAGAGTACCGGAGAGAAGAAGAGTCAAAAGGAGGGTGACTTCAAAAGCGGCACGGGAGTAGTGAAGATGCCAGGGAGAGATAGCAAGAACAAGGGCAGAAAGAAGGGCGAGGGATTTTTTAGAGCTAGTTTTTAAAACTAGGGAATAGAGAAGGAAGACATTGGCAATACCCATGAGGGCAGGGAAAAGGCGGACCGAGAACTGGCTTAGACCAAAAAGATAAGAAAAGGGGGCAGTAAAGTACATGAGCAAGGGAGCCCGCCACTCGGCCAAAGAATGAATATATGTGGGGAGAAGTTGGCCGTAGTAGTCACGAGCAGTAGTGGCCAGAGAGAGGGCATGGTAGCCAACGTCCAGCTCATCGCCAAAAAGAGGGAGAAGGTCAAGACGGTAAAGACGAAGAAATGAGGCTAAAAGTAGAATGAGGATTAGAACGTAATTTTGAGAGAGGAAATTGAGTACTTGGTCTTTAAATTTCATAGGAGGCGACCTTTCTTAAAGTATTTTACATAAGTGTAGGCAAAAATACCGAGCAAAAGGGCAGAAAGGAGGCGAGGAAGAAGAAAGTTTTGAAATTCTAGGAGATTTTTAAGTGGTGAAAAGAGGGGGTAATACCAGAGATTATAGAGATTGAGAAGGTGGACAAAAGAGAGGGCAAAAAAGAGTTTAAGGGGGGATTTTTTAAGGGCGGTTAAAATAGCCAGGGGGGCAAAGACCGGGTAAAGATAGCGCTCGTGCATGTTGGTAAAGAAGAGAAAGACGGTGAAGCTTGTAAAAAAGCAAAGGAAAAGGTAATCGGTAAAGTCAAGACTTTTGATTTTCTTTAGAGTTTTGGCAAAAATGGGAATTAAGAGAAGGGAGGAGAGAGTAAGGCCAACTGTTTTGGCGGAAAAGAGAAAAAGGGTGGTATTTTCTTTAAGGCTTAAATTAATGCCATAGATTAAAGTCCAGAGATTGAAGGCATTGCCTGAGAGCATATTTCCTTGGCGGGCAAGGATGCGGTTGGTAAAAAGATACCAGAGCCAAGTCAGGACATTGCCATGGTGAACAAAGGGAAGGGCAAAGATAAGCAATACTAGAAAAACCAAAAAAATATTAAAGAGTATTTTGACTTTGGATTTTTTTTGAGAGAGAAGAATGAGAAAAAGGATTGGAGACCAAATGAAAAGAGAGAGCTTAAAGAAAAGAGAAAGAGCAAAGGCAAAGAGACCTTTAAAATATCTACCCCGATAAGCCTGCCAGAGACCAAAAAGAGTAAGGAAGTTAATGAGAGAGTCAGTTTGGCCCCAAATGCTGGAGTTATAGATGAGAACGGGATTAAGAAGGAAAAGGGAAGCGGCTAAAAGAGCTTTTGTTTTTTGCTTAGTTAGATGGAGGCTTATCCGGTAGATAAGAAGACCCAAGCCCAAATCGGAGAGGACAAAGGGTAGCTTAAAAAGGATGATGGGTAATTTTTGTTCAAGGAAAGGGAAAATGAAGGAGGGGAAAAAAGAAAGGTTAAGGTTAAGCCACCAAAGAGCGGCAAAGATAAGGTGGTAAAGTTTGTTGATGAGGGCAAAGAGGAAAATACTGGCAATCGGTTGGTTGGGCCAGGAAACGCCCCAGAAGTTTCCCTCATAGAAGTTTTTGGCGCCATAAAACCAAAAGCGCTCTCCCCAGTCAAGATGATTTAAAATGTCGGGGTGACAACTGGAGATAAGAAGGAGAAAAAGTCGAAGAAGAAAAGAGAAGAAGAGAAGCTTTTTAAGAGTATTTTTTTTCCATAGTCTCCCCCACTTTTGTCCCCAGAAGAGGATCAGGTTTATTAAATAGTGTTTAAAAAGCCCGTGATAGATTTTACTGGAGTTGTTAAGCCAAAGGTTTGGTTTTTGCTTTTCCTTCTTGGCACTTTGCCCATGAAGATGAGTGATGGTGGCGGATGGAAAATAATAGACCTTAAGACCAGCTTTCTGGGCCCGACGGCATAGGTCAAGGTCTTCAAAATACATGAAATACTTTTCTTCAAAGCCGCCAAGTTTTTGCCAAACCGGACGAGGAATAAGGAGGGCAGCGCCAACGGCGCTAAAAACAATAGTAGGAATTTCTCCCGGAGGGGCATATTGGGAAAGAGAATTTTTTTGACCAAGAAAAAATTTCCCAAAGGCGGCAGCGGGGGTCTGGGGTGGAAAACAAGAGTACTGGACGCTACCATCGGAGTTTAATAGACGAGGAGCAAGAATACCAAGCTGGGTTTGGGTGGCGGCAAACTTTATCATTTTTTCCAGGGAGCCTTGGGGGACAAGAGTATCGGAGTTTAATAGAAATAGGTATTGACCTTGAGCCTTTTTGGCTGCCTGATTATTGGCATAGGCAAAGCCTTGGTTTTTTTTGTTTTCAATTAATTTTACTTGGGGGAAGTTTTTTTTGATTTTTTGGGGAGAAGAGTCAGTGCTGGCATTGTCTACAACTAGAATTTCAGCTTTAAGAGAGGAGTTTTGAAGAGATTTTTCAAGAGACTTTAGGCAATTTAAAGTAAGTTTTACTGTATTGTAGGAGACAATAATAATGCTAATATCAATCTTTGGGTTTGGAGACGGTTTCATAGAAAAGGGGTCTTTGGTTTTTTAAAAAGCTGGAAAACATCGCGATCAGTGAGGGGATAGTTTTGGGCTTGGGTTTGTCGGATTTCTTTTTTGAAAAAACGGGCGCGGCGTTTGGCAGAAAGGATGACTTTGCAGTAATTGGGGCCTAAAAGACAGCGGCCAATAAGACCCAAAGAATGGTGGCGGCGCATAGCTGGATCGGAGATGTTTTTTTGGATAAGAAGAAGCTGGTTTCTTTCTTTAACCCGGTTTAAAAATGAGCGAGGGAAGCGAGAGAGAGTAGATTCGTGACGGTGATTGACTTTGGCGGCCGGATCCCAAAAAATGTGGTAACCGCTTTTCCAAGCGCGGTACCCTAAATCAACATCTTCCCAGTAAAAAGGGGAAAAAAGCTCGTCAAAACCGCCAAGATTGAGAAAAAGGCGGCGATTGAAGATAGCAGAACCGCCACTGGCCCAGGCAGAAATGGCAGGTGATGGTGGGTTTTGCCAAGGCTCATGAAGGAAAAAACCTCCCTGCCACATGATGCGAGCCGGATGGGGGTGTTGATTTTCAGCAAAGGAGATAGCAAAGGTATCTTTTTTTTGAAAATATGGGAGACAGGCCTTAAGATAGCCTTTTTCGGGAATGACGTCGTTGTTTAAGAGGGCAACTAAATCACCTTTGGCTTTTTTAACGGCGGAATTTGAGTTGTAGCCAAAGCCTCGGTTTTTCTTTTGGGAAATTATTTTTAATTTTTTAAAGCGAGGAGTAAGGGTCTTGAGATAGGAGAGAGTAGCGTCAGTGGAGGCATCGTCGGTAACAATAATCTCTTTGGCCTCGGGGCTGCTGGCAATAACTTTAAGTAGATTTTTTTTAAGAATTTTTTCACCATTCCAGGAAGTAATGATGACAGAAATATCCATGAGGTATTTTACCCCGATGGCTGTAATAAATGGAATAGGTGTGATAGCCTTTAGTTGTTGGAAATTAAGAATATGAGACAGCTTGTGAGAGCGGTACAAAAAAAAATCCCTGAGCGTTTTGATATAACGATATTTTTGAGGTACAAGCCGGTAATTGAAGAGATAATGCAAAGGGGTAGAGGCAAAAATTTCAAGATTTGTGAGGTGGGAAGTGGTAGTTGGGGTATTGGACCCTATTTGAAAAAGGATTTTTACGGAATTGATTTGAGCTTTTCAAAAGAAAAATCAAAATACTTAAAAGGAGTTAAGGGGTCGGCAACTCAATTACCTAAGGATTGGAACGGTAAATTTGATTATGTTATTAGCGTCGACATGCTGGAGCATTTAGCTGAAAAGGATAGAGAAAGGGCGATCTCTGAGATGATAAGGCTTAGTAGAAAGTATGTGTTTATCCTTTTCCCGGCCGGGAAACTGGCAAGAATAACAGATAAAATACTTGATAAGTATTATTTATTTACCCACAAAGAAAAACTAAATTATTTAAAAGAGCACTTTAAGCAGCCTCTTCCGGACCTTAAAGTGGTAAAACAATATATTTACCAGAACAGGGCGGATGAAGGGAAGTTTAAAGAGATTAAAAACATTAAAGTTTTAAACAATAGCAGTTGTTTGGTTTATCTGTCTTTGCTGATGCTTGGATTTAGTCAAAATAAGTTATTAACCCGTTTGTATGGGTATAGTTATTTTATTAGAAATATTTTGGCCAAAATAAATATTTTTCCCTATAGGAAGGTTTTATTAATCACTCTTAAATGATCAATACTGTTTCTATTGTTATCCCCAACTGGAATGGTTCGGATCTAATACGGAAAAATATTGGCAAATTAATCCCCGTTTTCGAAAAGGATAAGGTAGTTTTGGAAATTATTATATCGGATGACGCCTCAACGGACGATAGCGTGGCACTTTTGAAGGATCTGAAGGCAAAAAGTAAAAAGCTTATTCTTATTGTCAATAAAAAGAACTTGGGCTTTGCTTCAAACGTTAACAGGGCAGTTGCTTTAGCGCAGGGCAAGTATGTGTACCTTCTAAATACTGATACTTTCCCGAAGACTGGCTTTTTAAAACCAATTATTGAGTGTTTTAAAAAAGATGATGCGTTGTTTGCTGTCGGGTCGGCATATAAATACAGATGGAGTAGAGTGAGTTTTACAAGAGGATATGTAAACATTCCTTTACCGGACACAATTCAAGGAAATGAGTCTTTGCAGCCAAGTGCCTGGGTTTCTGGCGGACAATCGGCTTTTGATAGAAAGAAGTGGACAGAGCTTGGAGGACTAGATCCAGTATACAATCCGTTTTACTGGGAGGAGCTAGATTTATGTTATCGGGCCTGGAAAAGAGGATACAAAGTTTTGTGGTGTCCTGAAAGCCAGGTGAAACACCTTAATAAGAAAGGGGTAATAAGAAAGAATTTTTCAAAAAAATATATAGACTTTATTGCCGAGAGAAATCAGCTATTGTTTATCTGGAAAAATATTAGCGATTGGCAAATGAGGTTTTATCATCTGTTGGCAGTTATCGGAAGAGTAGTTGGGGGACCCGGATATATAAAAGTAGTTTTTGCTTCAATAAAAAGATATTTTCAATTTAGGCCAGAAAAGAGGAAAGGGGAAGTAAGAACTGATAGGGAAATCTTTGGTCTTTTTGAGAGTTAAGGAATGTTCCTTATGAAGCTATGAAGCAATGATTCTCTTTAGTTTTTTAGCAAAGTGGGCTTTGGAAAAAAGTTTGGCTTTTTGAGAGGCTAAATGGGAGGTTTTTTTAAAAAGGGGCGGGTTATTGATAAGTTGATTGGTAAAGTTGATAAGATCTTGGGGGGTTTCCCAAAGCCAGCCGTCTTTCCCGTGGCTAACAATTTCTTTAAGGCCACCTTTGTTAATAACAATAGGGACTGCAGCGGCAGACATGGCTTCAACACAGGTCATACCAAAGTGTTCAACTAACTCGGGGTGTTTTTTATCGTCAATGCCGTAGCCGGCAGCATGCCAAAATATTTTAGACTGACGGTAAAGTTTAACTAAGTTATCAAATGGGCAATTTACTTTAAAATGGATGGGGTAGCCTTCGGCAACTCTTTTAAGACGGAGGAGAAATTTGTTTTTTTCGGGTTTATCGAGACTATTGCCGGCCAAAACCAAGGTCCAGTTTTTAAGTCCCCCGTCAAGCATCCCAATAAAAGATTTTACTAAAATGTCCTGCCTTTTATTGTTAATGGTGTGTTCGTCAAAGCGGCCAACAGCAAGAATATAATTTTTTTTGGGTGTTGCTTTTATTTTTGGGGAGGCGATCTGGGAGACGTCAACTGGAGGATACCAAACAGTAGTTTTGTTAGTAAGGTAGGTTTTTTTAATGAAGTTTTCAGTAAAGTGAGAGTTGCAGATAATTTTTTTGACGTGAAGAAGTTTTAAGAAATTTATGGTTTTTCTGAGTGGGTCAAAGGAATTGGTAAAGGGAACCTGGAGATGGAGAAGACTTTGGCGGCAGAAAAGCCAGGGAAGAGAACCGTCACTTAAGTAGAAGACCAGGTCACAAACTGGTTTTTGAATAATTTTTTTAAAATAATTTAAGGGATTGCCGTTTAGGATAAAGGGATCAGGAGAGGTCCCCAGACCTTTTAAGTTTAAACCAAAACGATGGGCGGCGGTTTCTAAAAGAGCGGGAGATCCGGACCAAACAAGGTCAACTTGCCAGCCTTCAGTAAGGAGAATCTCAGCAACAGTTAGGGCATAGCGCTCCCCTCCTCCAAGAGTGTCCAAATAGGGATCGAAAATGAGAGCTTTGGGCATTATTTTGTTTTCTTTGTTAATTTTTTTTAATTAATATTTTGTTTGGCTAATACTAATAATTAATATACAGCCAACTGTTTATTTTTTGGGCAGTAAGGGGAGTAAAGCTCTCTAAGCCTACCTGGTTTAGATCGTAAACCAGGTAACGGCCTCGTTGGGAAATAATAGAGTCGGCGGGAGGACAAGAGACAGTTTCATCAGCTCGGCAGGTGCCGATTTTATAGGCTTGGTCTTGGATTTGACCATTTTCATAAAAAAGATAAAAGAGGGGGAGATTAAGCATATTGTCCCCACGGTAAGTATAGAAACTAAAAGATGTTTGGCCGGTTTTTGCCTCCACTTCTTGTCTTATTTCCTGGATCAGGGTGGCTTGAGACTGGTCAGTTTTAATAGAGCTTAAATCATTTTTAAAAATGAAGAGGAAAAGGGAGAAGGAGAGGATCACAGCTAGAATTTTTTGTTTTTTAAATAGTTGCCAGAGGGACCAGGCAGTAAAAAAAATGAAATAGGGGTGGAAGGTGAAGAAATATTCAGAAGAGCGAACACCTTTGTAGTAGCGGATAAAAACAACTTGCATGAGGAAAGAGGCGACAAGAAAGAAAATGAATTTGTTCTTTTTAAAATTTTGTCGGGGTTTTAAGAAAATACTTAAAAAGATAAGGCCAAAGATGAGAGAAAGAAGATAGCCCAGGCGAGGATAGCCGGAGATGACCTGACCCCAGAGGCTGGGCCAGAAAACAGTCAGGTCAGTTAGCCAACGGACGGGGTAATAGAACTTGTTTTGACCGGAGCTAAAGTAGAGAAAAACACTTTTTAGCCAAGCTCCTTGGTGAAAAAGGTCGAAAAGCAAGAGGGGTGAGTAACTTAAAAGAAGAGCGGTAATAATAGTTAGTGATTTTTTAATTTTATCTCCAAAGCGGTTCTTTTTAAAAAGCTCAAAGAGAAAAACAAGGGCAGGAAGGCTTAAAACTCCTAAAGATTGAAAATGAGGGACGGTTGCTAAACCGGCAAGAAAAGAGAAGAGAAAGAGTCGAGAGAAGCTTTGTTTTTTAAGATAAAAAGCTAAGCCACAAAAACAAAAACTAACTAGGTAGGAAGTAAGAACAGTGTTTAGCATATCAGGAGCATTTATTACTTGAGCGGTGGCCAAAGCAGCTGTAAGGCCAAGAAAAAAGGCTAGATATTTATCAGCAATGTTTTTGGCTAAAAACCAAAAAAAGAGGGGAATGAGGGAAGAAACAACAGCAAAACCAATCCAGGGACCGGCGACCGTGGGGATAATGGTTTTAAAAAAACCGATAAGCCAGTGATAGTAGGGACCAAAATTAAAAGGACCGGCTGAGGCAGGCGAGCCGAGAAGAGGAAGAGAGTGTTCCTTTAGAGCATACATAATCATGACCGTATCTCTGGCCTGGTCTTGGTTTAATATCCAGCGAGAAGGAAAGCGGTAAAACCTTAAAAAGAAGGAGAGGAGAAGAATGAAGAAGAGACTCGAAAAGATTATTTTTTGGCGGAAGGAGGGTTTTGCTGCATTTCCCATAGGCGGGCGTAGATAATAAAAGTATTAAAGACTTCAAAGAGGCTATTGATCCAACCGACAGTACCGTCACGCCAGGCAGATTGGCGGACCAGGCGTTCCCAGGCTTTGGCAAACATCATTTTAAAAATACGCCAGGGAACAACGGGGGGGTGAGGGCGACCAGTGAGGCGAGAATGATCAAAGTAAAGAAGTTCGGCTTCTTTTTGGGTCCAGGAGATGGTTTTGGTCATCATGGAAGAGAGGTCGCGGTGGGTAAAATGAAGGAGGTGAGCTTTAAAATGAAGAAGATTGCCATTTAATTTTGGCTGTTCGTGAAGTTCTCCTTGCCAGGCGATAAGGCGGGGTTTGTAAAAAAGTCTAACAACATAATCGGGAGAGGATCCCCCGAAGCGAACGGGTTGGCCCAGATAATAGTTTTGGCGGGGAATAGCGGCGGCAGCGAGGTTGGGAGTCGGGTTTTTGATAAGTTCAGCGATTTCTTTTTTAAGGTCGGGGGTAAGGCGTTCGTCGGCATCAAGATAAAAGATCCAGGGAGTGCTGGCCTTGCTTTTTAGGAAATTTCTAAGGGCGGAAAAATTGGTTTTTTTCTCCTGATAGTGGAAGATTTTAGCTTTTTTTTGGCGGGCAATAGTTACTGTTTTATCAGTAGAGTGATCGTCTAGAAGAAGAACGGGGGCAAAGTCCCCGACCGAATCAAGGCAGGGGCCAATTTGGGATTCTTCATTTTTGGCAATGACGAGAATAGTTAATTTTTGAGAAATCATTTTTTCCATGAGCCCTGAAAGAGGTTTTTTAAGTAGTAATCTTTAACAGCTATTTTTTGCCAGGGCCGGCCCTTAAAAAGATGTTTAAAGGATTCTTTAAGCAGGGAAAGACGGGTACGGAAGGGGGCGTATTTAAAACCAAAAAGGAGGCGATTACGGGTTAGAAAATAGTCGTGCAGGAGACCGCCCACCTGACTGGATCCGGAATTTTTGTGCCAAATTTTGGCAGTCGGTACAAGGTAGGCAGGGAAACCAGCACGGGCGGCACGGATACTTAAGTCGACGTCTTCCCAATAAAGGAAATAGCGTTCATCAAAAAGGCCGATTTTTTTAAAGACTTTGGCGGGAAGGAGAAGACAGCAACCGGAGGCAAAGTCGGTTTTTTGAGGAGACTTATACTTTTGACTGTCTATTTCATTGACTCCTTGATGGGAGGTTAAGCAGTTTTTCCAGTCGATTTGGCCACCAGCATACCAGATGACTTTCCCCAGATCCTTTTTTTGGTAGCGATCGGCATGAAACTCGAAGCCGGGGGCAAAGTAGATAAGGGGGCTCAAAAGAGCCGGGCCTAGCTTTTCCTGAGCCTTAAGGAGAAGGGCAATGGAGTCGGGGTGAAGATCAATATCGTTGTTAAGAATAAGAATTTGCTGGCAGTTTTTTTGGAGTAGGTATTTGATACCAAGGTTATTGCCGCCGGCAAAGCCGGTATTGTGAGAGCTCTTGATAAGAATAAGTTTGAAATTTTTTGAGATTTTTGTTTTTTGATATTCTTCAAAGATTTCAACAGAGCCGTCAGCAGAACCATTGTCTACTAAAACAAGCAAGGTGGAAGGAGGAAGGTGGCAGGAGGAAAGGGAGAAAAGGGTTTCAAGAGTTAGCTTTGATTGTTTCCAGTTGACAATAACCAGTCCAAGGCGTGGTTTGGTCACAGTTTAAAAAAGCGAAGAATAAATAGTCTAAAACGAATTAATTGTTTTTTTAGAGGATTACGACTAAATTCTTTTTTAAGATAAGTAAAAAACCAAAAGCGAAAATCCCAGAGAGCTTTTTGGAAAGCAGTAACAAAGGTGTCTTTAGGGAGAGGTTTTTCTTTCTGGCCTTCTTTTTCCCAGACAAAAAGGTAAACCAGGGCGGTGCTAAAAGCTTGGAGAATGGCCAAAACTAAACCATGAATACCATCTTTATAGCCTTCGGCAGCAAAAAAGCGGCTTAAAAATTCATCGGCAGGTTTACGGATGAGGTCGGAAACCTTTAAGTGATAACCAGTTCTCAAAAGTTCATTGGCTTGGATTTTGGCGTAGCGTAAGCTTCGTTCCAGGTATTGAGAGATGTTTTCATAGTGGCGGTGGCGGATTGCAAACTGTTCGGCATCCATAAGAGTTAAGCCGCGGTCGGAAACTTGGGGCTGAGAATGAATGTCTTTTTGCCACTTGAGCTGGCCTTTTTTAAAAAAGCGGATGATATAGTCGGGCCACCAACGGGAATGACGGATCCAGCGACCGAAAATGAAGTTTTTACGGGGAACCCGGACGTAATCAACGTCTGAGCGGCGGGTAATTTTTAAAAATTCTTTTTTTAGGGTGTGGGTGATATATTCGTCGGGATCGAGAAAAAAGATCCATTTACCAGTTGCCTTGGAGATGGCAAAGTTTCGGGCCGGTTCAACATAGTTCAGGGGGCGATGGGCATAAACTTTAATGTTTAAATTGGCAGGAAAAGAGGGTAGATCTCGGGAACCAAGCATGTTGATGATGATGACTTCATCGGCAAAGTTTCGGGCAGAAAGAAGGCACTTTTTAAGATTGCCCAGATCGTCGCGGGGATGGAGATTGACAAGAAGCGATATTCTTACGGGAGCCATAGGTTTTAGTTTAACACTTGGTATATTCTAACCTGCCCAGAGTTGAAAATCATCTTGACTCCCAAATCTGTTTCGGGAAGAGAAAGTTTTTGATCTTCAACAAGATAAACATATTCCAGTGAGTTGTTAAGGAGAAAGCCGCGGGCCCAGATGGGATCCTGGCTTTGAAAAAACTTAATCATTTCTTTTTTCCTTTGTTCCCAGGGATAACCGGTTATTTCCAAATTCATTTCGTCTTCTAGAAAAACTGGATGGCTAGAAAGAGCAGAAACATAGGCACTGGTTTCATAGAAACGAAGGGGAATGGGGGTTTGTTGGTTTTGTTTTCTGGCATTATCCCAAGGATAGGTTAAGACTATCCCCTCTTCTTGGTTTTTGAGAAAGGAGAGAGCGGCCAACTCCTGGTGAGAGATGGCGGCAGGAGCGGGGTTGCCCAGATATCCCTTCAAGGTGGAGAGGGAGCTGGGGATAGTAAGAAGAAGAATGAAGAAAAGCAGGGGGAGATGTTTTTTATGGGAGGAAAGACGGGCAAGAGTTTGGGCAAAGTAAAAGTTAAAGACAAAGAGGAGGTAGTAAAAAAACTGGATAGTATTCCAGGTAGTCCCGCTTTGGATAAAGAAGAGAGGGAAGAAAAAAGCAAAAAGGGCAATTAAGAGAAATATTTTATCTAAATCATTTTTTTTCTTTTTGAAGAGAAAGAAAGGGAGAGCAATAATTCTGGTGCCCAAATTGCCAACAAAAAAAATGGCAAGGAGCAGGCCTTCAAGGGCAACCAAAAATGGTAGTTTCCAGGAAAAGATCTGGAGAGCAAGATTTTGCCTTAAAACTGCCAAGCGGGGAAGATAAAGCTTGTCGAGAGATTCAACCAGGGAGTGGACAAACCAAAACGGTTTAAAAACTAAGGCAGTTTTTCCGGAAAAAACGGAAAAGTAGGTAAGGATTAAGAGAGAGGATGTAGCCATGCTGATCCAGAGATAAAGGTCAAATTTTTGGGCTTTTTTCTTTAAAAGCTTTAAGGCCCAGAAGAAGAAAAAGGCAAGACCCAAGAGGATGGCAGCGTAAATTTTGACGGCGGCAAGACTTGAAAAAAATACCCCTAGAAAAATGGCAGACATAGTTTTTCCCTGAGGTCTTAGCTTTTGCCAAAGGATAAGGCCAAGAAGAGTTAGGATTAGGGAGAGAGCAAAAGGCGGATTGATAAGGGTAGAGATAGACTGCATAGACCAAAAGAGAGATTCCCCTCCAAAGGTTCGGTCACGAAGCCAGGTAATAACCCAACCAAAGGAGCCGGCAAAGAAGTTTAAGAAAACAAAAAAGAGGGCAGTTTTATGGTTGCTATTCTTTTTGGCAAAATGGTAAGAGAGGGTTCCCAAAGAAAGGGCAGAAAGAAGTGGGAAAAATTGAAAGTAGAACTGAAGGCTGTTTAAGGGAATGATTTTTAGGAAAAGGGCAGAGAGAAGGTTAAATCCATAATGGTAGTTTTTCAAGCTTTCAGGAGCAAAAATGGGGTTTAAGGGGGAAAGCGGGGTTTTCTTGAGTTGTTCTATTAAAGAGAGATGCCAAATACCGTCATGACCGTTGGGGCCCCAAAGAGGAAGCCCATAATCTATTAGAATGCCAGACCTGATCATGGGAATGGTAAAAACTAGGGAAAAAAAGAGGATAAAAAGAAAGGAGGTGGGTTTTATTTTTAGTCTTCTAAAAAGCAGGAAAAAGAAAAGGATAAGGATAAGAGCGGGAAAATATGGGAATGAGGCAGGAAAGGAACTTGATGAGCCTTGGGGATTTAGGGGGTTAATAGAGTCAAGTTCGGCCGGGATATTCCAGTAAAGATTTTCGGAATTATTTCTGTTTTTAAGGTAAGGATCGGGATAGATTTGAAGATAAGACCTTTGATCAATGATGCTTGGGGCTTGGTCGGGGGAGGAAAGAAAGAAAATCCTTTTACCGGTATCCATCTGCCACCAGGCTTTAGTTTCTGTTCCTAAAGAATCCTCTCCTCCAATCTCGTGGGGCGGAGAAAAATGGGGAAAGGATTCTCGGTACCAGGTGGAGAATTGACTAGCGGTTAAAAATTGAGGGGCAAAGGAAAGAAGGGTTTCAATTTGGTTTTGGTATTCGGTAGAGTATTTTTCTAAAGAATTGTCATTTTCAAGCCCTACAGTAAGCTGGCCAAACTGGCCTTTTTGTGGATTGAGGTAAAAGTCAGCCAGAGTGGAAAAATATGAAATATCAAGACCACGGGAGAGATAGTCGTTAGGCTGAACACTGTAAGTGCTTTGAAAGACCGAGTCTCCGTAAGCGTTTAATGGGTCTCGGGCAGCCCACCAGAGGACAACGAGATCGAGTTTGTTTTGGATTTTATTGGCCGGGAAAAGAAGGTTATTTTTTTGAGGATAATAGGGGACGCCCCACCAACCCCCCCAGATTTGATAGGTATCGGTGGCAAATTGATCGGCACAAATGAGGAGAGAGTTGATTTGGTATTTTTCCTTAAGGTAGGAGATTGTTTCTGCGTCAAGATGCCAGGCTCCTACGCTTTTCGGGTATTTATTAAAAACCGAGTAATACTTCTCAAAAGCTTGGTCTACCAGAGTAATCCTGTCTCTGGAGTTGTAGCCAGAGAGAAAAACATTTTTGGCAAACCACCAGCCTGGTTCTTCTCTGTATTCAACCTGGGCCTTTTTTGCCCAGGAGGGGGTAACTTCCAGGAAAAGCCCTATCTCGTCGCTGGCGAAAGATTCATCTTTAAAAAAGGAAACTAATTCTTCTTGAAAAAGAAAGTCGGGCCTTAAAAGCCAGGTAGAGGAAAGCTCCTCTTTTTGGTGAAGAGTTTTTTGAAAGGCAGGAAAGTCAAGGGGAGTCTGGTTTGATAAAGTCCAAAAATCAGGTCCGCGAATAGGATTGATAATAGTAACGTAAGACGGAGTAAGAGCTGGGGAAGAATTGGGCTCTTGAGCAAGGGCGGGGAGTTTCTGGACAAGAAGAAAGGAAAAGGATAAAAAGAAAAAGAGAGTGGTAAAAAAAAGCCTGGTAGTTTTTTTAAACATTTTCAGGATTGTTTTTTGAGGGTAGCAAAGAGGGTATTTTTAAACCAGAGGAGTTCTTGTTTTTTAGTAAGGTAAATAATTATTGAGTAGAAAATGACAGAGAGGCTGATTTTTAAAATCAGATAGAGGTAAAAGACGAAAGAGTTACTCGGAAAAAGAGATTGAAGGAGAGATAGAGGGAAGAAGCGGTTTATTAGAAAAAGGAGCGCGGCCATTGAAAGGCTACCCAAAATGGGCCATTTGACAGTTTTTAGGATCTGAACTTTAAAAAGGCGGCCGGCTAAGGGCCAAACAAGAAGAGAGCTTAGGGCAACCAGAGCATGAGCGGCGGCTAGGCCCTGGTAGCCAAAAAGTTTGGCAAGGATGGGGAAAAAGATCCAGGTGAGAATAGTCCAGAAAAGCATGAGACGGAAAGTAATTTTAATGTGGCCGGTGGCATTAAAAGCATTAGTAAGGGGGGTAGTGATAGAGGCGATAAGGGAATTGATAGACATGAAATAAAGAGGGAGAAGGGCAGGAAGCCATTTTCCGTAGGCAGGGACAATACTAATTAGGTCGGGTACGGTAAGACAAAGACCAACGAGGGAGGGAAAGACAAAGGAGGAGATAAAAAAGATGCTTTTTTGGATGGCACGGGAAAGAATGTCTGGATCTTCCTGAAGGCGGGAAAAGCTGGGAAAGGTAATTTTCATAACCACATCCATAACAAAGCGTAAAGGGGCCTGTGACCAGCGCAGAGCCCAGCCAACCATGCTAATGCCGTAATTGCCGACAATCCCCCAGACAAAGATGGTAGAAAGACGATCTTTTAAGAGAGCAATCAGAGAATTTAGCTGGTAGGGAATGCCAAAATGGAAAAGGTTTTTGACTTTCTTAAACTTAAAAGAGAATCCAGGCTTCCAGTCGGAAAGGTAATAGATCAAAAGGACACCGACGAAGCTTCTTACCAGAATGGCCCAAACATAACTTCGAGTACCGGCGCCCCGGGCGGCAAAAAAGACGGCAACAGAGTAAAAGAGGATGTTTTCAACCAGGTCAACTAGGGCAATTGTTTCAAACTTTAGGCGGCGTTCCAAGAGGACAGAAGGGACAGTTTTTAAGGAGGCCAAGACGAAAGAAGCAATGAAGGCAAAAAGGAGTTCTTTTTCTAAAGGGGAAAGGGAGGCAATTTTAGTAGAGAGAAGAGGGCCTAAGACAAGAAATGCAGAGACGCTTGAGAAAACAAGGCATTGTTGAAGGGTAAAAGTGGCCCGGGTTTCGGTGATAGTGGGGGGTTTTTTCTTTTGAATAAGAGCGGCCGCCAGACCAATATCAGAAAAATATCCTAAAATGCCCACCAGTTCGGAGACAACAATGTAGATGCCAAATTCAACTGGGTCTAAAAAGCGGGAAAGAAGGAAAAAGCCTAAGAAAACAATAACTTGAATGAGAGCGTTACGGCCGGAAAGGAAAATAAAACTGCTAATGGAGCGCTTTTTAACTTGATCTAAATCCATTTTTCATCTTCTTGAAAAAGTAGAAGGAGAGACCAAGCCAAGAAAAAAGGGAAATGAGATTGGCAGCAGTTCTAATGGGAGTGTTGTAGAGGCGAGCTTCAATTTGGTGAGAGCCAGCGGGGAGATTTACCAGCATTCGCCCCAGTTCGGGCTCAATGTCAAAGTCTATTTCTTGGCCGGCATCAAAGATTTTAAAGTTGGGAAAGTAAAACTGAGAAAGGACAATTTTAGCTGAAGGCGAGCTAACTTCTGCCTCAAAGGAGAGCCAATTGCTACCTTGCTGTTTATTGGTTATTTCTGCCTCCCCTTCCCAAACAGCGTCAACTACTGGATTAGCTCGGTCACGAGGGGCCAGGCGAGCCCAGATGGGAAGATAGTCATAGATTCCGCCAGTTTGCTGCAAAACCCAGGCACGGCCGGAAAATTTTTCCTCGTCAGTTAGGGGACCCTGATGCTCAGGTTGAAAATAGTTAAGGTTTAGAGAAAAAAGGCCAAAGAGAAGAAGAGGGAGAAGAAATAAAAGGCGGGGGGAGATTTGATGGGTGGTTTTTTTGATGCTGGAGACGGGGAAAAGCTCAACTAAGCCTGAAAGGGCAAAGGAGAAAGCAAAAATAGCAAGACTTAAAAAGCGCCAAGGAAATTGGGCTTTTTGTAAAAAAGGAAGAAGGCGCCAGACTAAAGCAGAGCGTTCATGAGTTAAAAAGGCAGCCCAGAGACCAGCGGCAGTGAGGATCAGAGTAAGGACTTTTAGATGATTTAGTTTCCTTATCTTTTTTTTAATAAGGGCAGGGAAAAGGATGAGGGAAGAGATAAGCAGGGGAAGGGCCCAGTGGAGCCAGCCGATTTGAAATGACATTTGGTCTTCCTGCCCCCAGGTGCTGGCCCCAAAGCCCCAGAAGCGAGAGATAAAAAGCTGGCGCAGAGAAGTAAAATGGACGATATAGTTGTAATAGCCGGCAAACATTGACTCTAATTGCACTTGTTTGACTTCCAAAAGAAGAGGGAGTGTGAAAAAGGCAGCCAGACCAAGAGCCAGTCCTCCAGATATTAAAAACTTTAGGAAAAGTGGCCAGTTTAGGTTTTGGAAAAATGTTAAAAGAGAGGGGCGCTTTGGGAGATGAATAGTGATTTTTTTATTGACGATAAGCCAGAAAATAACCCAAGATAGAAGTAGGGGGGTGAAAATTAAGGCCATGACATTGTGCGACAATAGAAGGGCAGAGAAGGAGAGAGAAAGAAGAACAAGAAATTGGCTTTTTTCTTCTTTTATTAGGCGGTAGGCGGCATAAAAGATTAAAGGAAAGAAGGCCAGAGCCCAGGCTTCATTCATCGCTCCCCTAACGTAAACATCCAGAGCGTGGTAAGGGGCAAAGGTATAGAAAAGGGCAGAAATAAAGCCGGCCAGGGGGCCAAAAACAGCGGCAGCTAAAAGATACATAAAAAGAGCGGCCAAAAGGAACTGTAGGACAAAAGTAAGCTTGGCGGTGACAACAAAAGAGAAACCCAAAACTCTAAAAATTTGTCCTAAATAGTAAGGTAGGGGTGGATAAAAGTTAAAAAGTGGATAGCCGTAACCATAGCCCATGTCTGGGACCCAGCGGCAAGGAAACTGGGCATCCTGGAAGCATTTCTCCAATTGAAGCTGTCTCATCATTTGTAGGTCGTCGTGCATGTTGAAATAGCCAGGCTTTAAAAGGGCCCAAAAGGAGGGAATAATAAAGATTAGGGTGAGAACAAGCCAAAAACGGGGCGTGGAAAGAAGTTTTTTGAGTTTCACTTAGAATATTATATCGGTAATTTTTAATTTGAGTGGAGACGATAGAGAATAAGGGCGTCGCCATCCGGCTTGGGGAAAACAAAAATCTCTTGAAGATTGTCGGAGGAGGCGGAGGAAAAGCGAAAGCGAGATTTGTTAAACAGGAGATAGGCTTCGTCACCAGCGCTTTCTGCCTGAAGAAGACTTTGGGGCAAATCCGGGCCCAGATCAAGACCTAGGCCAACGACAGTCAAATGGGGAACTTTTTCAACATAAATCTGAAGCCCGTCAGGGAGGGTGCCAAAGCTGCCTTCAGTGCCAACAACAACGGGGTTTTCTTGAGCTCTAATCAGAAGATAATCGGCGCTTTCTTTTATCCCCCAACCAGAAGTCCAGGTTTCAAGGTAGCCAGATTCGGTGTCGGGAAGGTGAGCAATAAAGGGGTTGGTAGTAAAGCGCCAGAAAAAGCGGGAGCTCTGAAAGAGGGCAAGAAGAATGAGAGGGAGAAAAAGAAGGCGAAGTTTTTTCTGGGAAGTATTTTTAAAAGATTGGTAAAGGCCAAGGGTAGCAAGAGTTAAGAGAGGAGGGAGGGTGTAGAGAATATAGCGAGCGGTAAAAACTCGAGCCAGGGAAGCAGCAGAAAAGAGCGGAGCAAGCCACCAGGCAAAAATTAGCAGAAGGGGGAGAAGTGGCAGAGAAGAAGAGGCAAAGAAAAGGGCAAAAAGGGAGAGGAGGAGCAAGGGAAGAGGTAAGAGTGTTTGGTACCAAGTGAGAATATCAGAAAGATGGGGTTTTAAGGGATCAAGGGGGTGGCGCAAAACCTCAGTCAGGGTCCAGAGATAGTCTTTGTTTCTTAGGGCAATCATGTGGAACTGGGGACCCAAACGCAAAATATTGTAGACTAGAAAAGCTAGGGCAGAGCTTAGAAAAACAAAGAAGAGGAGACGGAGAGTCTGGGGGTTTGGTTTTTTGAAAAGCTTTATATTTGGGAAAATAATAGTGGAAACGGAAAGAAGGATAAAAAAAATAGCGGGAGACTTGGTAAGCCAGGCGGCACCCAGGACAAGGCCCAGGAGAAGACTTAGGTCAAGTCGCAAAAGGCGAGCCTGAAGAAGAGAGAGAAAAAGAGCAAGAGAGCCAAACATAGAGAGGAGATTGTCTGCTAAGGCAAGGCGATCAAAGAAAAAAGAAAAAGGAGAAAAGATGTAGACAAGACTGGTAAAGAGAAAGAGACGAGGGTTTAAAAGTTGGGCAAAATCTTGAGGGAGTTTTTTTATTTTTTCCCAAGAGAGAAGAACTGAGGCAGAAAGAAAAATGCCAAGAAGAGTCCCCCACCCAGCCAGAACCGAGAGAAAGCGACCAGCCCAAAGGGGATCGGAGAAAATTTTCTGAAAAGGAATGACGGCCCACATGAAGAGTGGTTGTTTACCGTCAGTTAAGGGTAAAAAGCGTAGGCTTTCGACTGCCCTTATTACTTGAGACCAGCGCAGGTAAATGGCTTCATCGGCAAAAACCGGTAATTTGGTTAGACCAAAAAGGCGAGTGAAAAAGTAAAGAAAGGAAAGAAGAAGAAAAATGACCAGAAAAAGTTTAGTTTGTTTTTTTATCATAGAAACCCTGTTTCTCGTTGCTGATGACTCGGAAAACTTCTTTAAACATGTTGCGTGATTCGTTTATATAACGGGAAAGCTCGCTTTCCTGCGTTTTAGTATCGGAAAGGTCGCGGTTTTGCCAATCAACGGGGACTTCTTTAATTTTAAAGCCAAGTTTTTGGAAAATATGGAGAAGTTCAACATCATAGGCAGAAACCCGCCAACCCTTGATCTGTTTTTTTACCTGGAAAAACTGTAAGTAAGGGAAGGCTTTTAAAGCGGCCTTTCGATAGCAGGACTTAAAACCACATTGGGTGTCTTTGATGGCGGGCAAAAGGAAAAGACCGCGCAGATGAGAAAAGACAAAGCTGCCTAGCTGGCGAAGAGGAGAAAAGCCTTCACGACTTTTACGGGAGCCGATGACAACGTCAAAGTTCTTTTGGTACCAAGGCAAGAGCTTGCTGCTTTCCTTTAAGGGAGTGGACTGGTCCATATCGGTAAAAATGACAACTTCTCCTTTAGCCTTTTGGATTCCTTCCCAGACAGCGGCCGGTTTGCCCCCATGAGAGATAGAAAAGAAGCGAAAGTTTTTTTTGTCTGTAACATAGGATTCTATGAGACTGGCGCTTTGGTCGGTTGATTCGTCGTTTACAATAACTACTTCCCAGGTATATTTTTGTTTTTTTAAGTATTGATAAACTTCATCAAGGACGCCTGCTTCTAGATTTTTCTGTTCGTTGTAACAGGGGATAATAACGGATAAATATGGAGATTGGGGGGGCATTTTTTTTGGTTTTAATTTGCTTATCTTGAATTTCCTAGATTATTCCCTAGTTTTTCTCATTGTTTTTCTCATTATAGCTTACTAACTGGTAAATTTTTCGGCCCAGGATCTCCCACTCTCCAACTGGTTTTGCCCAACCAAAGGCAGCAATTTCCCAGGCGGGATTGTTGTAAGGGTCGCAATTTATATCAGGATGAGGTTCGCAAATGACAAAAAGCTGGTTGGCTAAAAGATCGTGGTGATTATAGAAAGGGGCTTGGTTTTTGGCTAAAAAATATTGATAAGCATCGTCGTAATTAGTTTTGGCTAAAAGGGCCAAGTTAAAGGGTTCCCCGGCTGCTTTTTCCTGGATAAAGGTAGCAACAGTTTCTGTTTCTTGGAGTTGGTTTACAGGAAAAAGAAAGGAGCGGCTGCTAATGAAGGCGGAGAAGATAATGAGAGAAAGGAGAAAAAGATGCTTCATCAGCTGAAGACGGAAAAGGCGGTCTAAGAGAAGGCCCAAAAGAAGAAAGGGGGCAGGGAAAAGGAAACCAAAGTAATGATCGTAGATGTGTTGCTTGTAAAGGCCAAGGCCAACAATGGCGGTGGCAATCCAAGTGATGATAATCGTAAATTCGGGGTTTTTTTTCAAAAAGGTGAAAAGGCGTTTTTTAGGCGAGAGGAAAAGACCTTTGAGAAAAAAAGCAGCCGATCCGAAAGCTAAAAAGAAAGAAAGGAAAAGTCCGGGGGTTTCGGCTCTGGCGGCCAAAAGTCGAGTATTGATTTGGACAAAGAGGGGCCAGATGAGGGGAAGAGCTTTGTAGGCTTTAAGGTTGACAGTGGTCTGGCGAACGGTGAAAAAAGTTTTGATGGCACCAATATTTTGGCCTTGATGGCGCAGGTCAAAGAGGATAAGGGGGAGGAGAAAGAGAAAGAAGACAAGGAGAGCTAAGCCTATTTGAGGATAGAGTTTTTTAGTAAAGTTTTTCTGGCGGCGGGAGTTATAGAGGGAAACGAGAACAAAGAGGCCTGAAAAAGGAAAGAGGAGGAGGGCAAGATAGTGAGATTGAAGGGCGGCGGAAAGGGAAAAGGAGAGAAGCGGCAGGTGGCGCCAGGATTTTTTCTGCCAGATTTGCCAAGTGGACCAGAAAACAAGAAGGGCTAAGAGGGGCATAATGTTGGGGTTCCAGGAGAAATTGCTGTATTTGACGACTACCGGAGAGACAGCGTAGAGAAGGGAGACGAGAAGGGCAATGGGAACTTTGAAAAACTGTTTGGATATTTTAAAAAGAAAGGAGGTAGTAAAGATTCCTAAAATAGCGATTAAAAGAGCTGGTCCAAGTGGGGAAAAGAAAGAGAAGAGGAGAGCGGGAGCTAAAAGATAGTAGTAAAAGGGGCCAAGATACATATTGCCAATGGAAGTTTGGGGACCAATAAAAACAAGATTGCCGTGAAGAAGGTCGCGAACAATCAAGACGTCACGACCTTGGTCGCCTAAAAATTCCATCATAGAGGGAATTTTATAGAGGCGGAAAAAGGCGGCCGTAAAGACGACAAGAAGAGAGGGAAAAAGGGGTGATTTTAGGAAAACTTTAATTTTTTCCATAGTCTTAAAAGATCAGTAAGCCCGGAAAGGATAACGTTGAGATTGGCGCCGGTAGCTTCACCTTCCTGGCGGGCGTAGTGGCGGACCCCGACTTCAACAATTTTGAAGCCTTGGGCTTTGGCTTTAATCAAAAACTCAGAGGAGATAAAGGGACCGCGTTCAGCCTCGAGGGGAGGAATTTTAGCAACAACTTCTTTTTTGATAAGTTTAAAACCGCAATCGATGTCTTTTACCTTAAGACCAAAAAGGAGAAAGACTGCCAACTGCCAGACGGAGGAACCCCACTTTCGGTAGAAAGGAACTTTACGGCCCAAGTAATAGCCAATAACCAGGTCAGCTTTAGTTTTTTTCTGGGTGTCAATTAGTTTATAGATGTCTTGGAAATTAAACTGGCCGTCGGCATCAGTGAAGCTGATAAAGCGGTAACGGGCGGAGTAGAGACCGCTTTTGAAGGCAGCGCCATAGCCCCTGTTTTTAGGGTGATTAACTACTTTGACATGGGGTCCATGTTTTTTGGCTAAGGACTGGGCAACTTTTAGAGTATTGTCTTTGGAGCCATCGTTAACAATAATTACCTCCCAGGAAGGGGTGATTTTCTTGATGATTGGCAGGGCTTTGTTGAGGGTGTTTTCAATGTTTTTTTCCTCGTTATAGCAGGGGAAAAAGACGGAGAGTTCGGGAAGCAAATATTGGGCTTTCATGGGAAGAGTATACCAAGATTTGCTATAATTTAGACAGAATAAATGATCTTTAAGAGAGATAGAATGCAGAAATTTTTAAAAGAAAATATGGACTTTGTGATTCTGGCTTTGCTGGCGGCCTTTTCAAGTCTTCTTTTTTGGGGATTAATGGCAGTGGGAGCAGGGCAAGTCTTGGGATTGCCGGAGACAAACCTTTTGACAGTGGCAGCCAACTATGATGGTCCCAACTACATGGTGATTGCCAAATGCGGGTATCAGCCGGAATGTATCCGCTCCTCTTTTTCACTGCCGTTGCCGCTTGAATATTATCCCGCTCACTGGCCGGGCTATCCTTTGCTTGTTCGAGTGGTTGACCTTTTTTTGCCAGGACCGCTGGCAATGCTGGTAGTCACTTTTCTTGGAAGTTTATTTTTCCTGTGGTTTTTTGGGAGATTGGCAGGAGATATTTGGGGCAAAAAACGAGCTTTCTGGCTTTGTTTAGTGGCGCTTTTTCTGCCGGGCAGATTTTTTGTACTGCGAATGGTGGGGGCGCCAGAAACCTGGTTTTTGGCGTCAGTTGTCGCTTCCGTTTACTACTTTAGACGGGAAAAGTTTGGTTTAGCCGCTCTCTGGGCAATCTGGGCTCAGGCTTTAAAAAGTCCTGGAATTTTATTGTTTGCTTCATACGGAATTTGGGCTTTGGTACAGATCTGGAAAGAGGGAGGGGAAGAAAAGGTAAGGGCAGGGAAAAAGCTTATTTTAAAAATGTGGCCTTTGCTTTTGGCCCCTTTAACAATTGTTTTGGTTTTTGGGCTTTACGCCTGGCAGACAGGGAATTTCTGGGCCTATTTTAGCTCGGGTGATAATTTTCACCTCTATCCCCTACCTTTTTTGACTTTTATTAGCACCAAGAGTTGGATTAATGGAATTTGGCTTGAAGATATTGTCTGGATTTATCTTGTGATGGGAACGGCAGTTTCGGTTTTGAGAAAGAAATTTAAAGACGATATTTTATTTATTTTTCCGGCTCTTTTCTTGGCGATAACGCTTTTCGTGGGACACCGAGATATTGCCCGATACGTGGCACCGGTTTATCCCTTTGCCATTTTGGCCTTTGGCAAAACTTTAACACGCAAAAGTTGGCGGCCAGTATTCTGGCTTATTCTCCCGGCAATATTCATTTACGCCTTTAATTTTGTAGCTGGTAATACAGCCCCGGTGGCAGACTGGACTCCTTATCTTTAAAGCAGATGCTTATGTGCATTTTGATCAGTAGCCAGAGAATAATAGAAACTATTATCTGGTAAATCAGAGGCTTTAATTACCAGTGCGTCTTGCGTCTTTGGCAAGTTTGAGAGCTTTGTCGAAATTTGCTTTATATCTTGCCTGCTTGTCCTCAATTGTTTTGTCAAAAGTACTGGCTATAGCTTTATTCCCCTTTTTTCTTCCAGATGAATTTGTTGTAAACAAACCAGTTTAAGGGGACGGTAAGGCCAAAGATAGCGATAATCTGGTAAAGAAAGAGCCTGTCACCAAAGAGGGCAGTGAGAAGACCAATAACTGTGGAAGGGATGACGATACCGGTAACAAAAGAGGAGAGATTAAAGGTTAAGAATTTGGAAAAAAGATGAGCGTCTTTGGTAATTTTCTCTTGAGAGAATGTCCAGATATTGTTCCAAATAAAGTTGGAGATGATAGAGAGCTCGGCCGCCAAAGCGTTGGCCAAACTATTGACAAGACTAATGCTCAAGACAGGGATAGAGAGAAGGGGAAGTTTAAAGAGCTTGGCACCTATGACATTAACAACAAAGCCAAAGCCGCCAACAAGACCAAATTTTAAGAATTTTTGAATGAAAGGATCGTGCCAACGCAGGAAAAAAACAGTTTTAAAAATGTCTTTGGCAGTGTTGCTGGAAATTTTACTTTCCCCTTGAGTGCGCAGGCCAAATTTGAGAGGGATTTCGATAAAGCGAGCCTTCATCTGGATCATGCGGAAAAAGAACTCCAGCTTGTAGCCAAATTTGTAGGAGTAGAGGTTGTCCATGGGGAGGCGGTCAACAAAACCCTTAACCCGAGAGGCCTTAAGACCAGTAGTAGGGTCGGTAACTTTAAAGAAATTTTTGAAGGGAAAGAAAAGAATAAAGCGAGCGGTGAAACCACCGACTTCGGAAAAGAAGACTCTTTTGAAACCCCAGCCCTTGGGGTTGGAGCCGCCCTTTATCTTGCGGGAACCGACGACATAGTCGTAGCCTTGGTCAATTTTGGACAAGAGAACGGGAATAGTTTCCGGGGGGTGCTGAAAATCGGCGTCAAATTCGATGAGGACGTCTGCTTTTAGCTTGTCCATAGCGTACTTAAAGCCTTTGACGTAAGCCATGCCAATACCTATTTTTTCAGGGTTTAGGTAAAGGTGGAGGTTGGGGTATTTCTTTTGGTAATCTTCGACTATTTTGGCGGTGCCGTCAGGAGAGGAATCGTCGACTACCAAGAGGTGGCAGTCCCAGTTTTTAATAGTGGGGAAAATTTTGGTGAAAATATAGGTGATCATTTCCCCAATAACCTTGGCTTCGTTATAGGTGGGAATGATAACAACAGCGGTGGATTGAAGTTGTTTTTCCATGAAAGAATATTAACATAAATTAAGGAACTATAAGTGCAGAGACTAAATTAAGTTGCCGAGTGGAAAAATTTGTATTAAAATGTTGTTATATGAAAAAAGTTAAGAAATTTTCCCAGGTTTTGGTGCTTTTTGGGTTTGCTTTATTTTTAACGGGCGGGACAGTAGGAGCAGTCGGCTTGGGGGCAAGACAGAATGAAGTAGTCGATCAAGCGGCCCAAGGAGAGGCAAGAGAGGCGCGACGGATGGAGGCAGGGCAGACAAGATTAACTAATTTTCACAATCGAGTCCGTAATCGCCTAGAAAATCGACGTCGGATTCTAGAGCGCTTTAGACTTCAGCTTGAGGAAAGAGTAAGGGTGAGGGAAGAGAAGGGTGTGAATATGGAGGCGGCCCGAGCTGAGCTAGCTAATCTTCCGGCGCTTGAGGCTCAATATGGAGAGCAATTAGAAGCCTTTGATGAGGCATTTGAGGCAGCTCTTGGCTCGTTGGCAGACTCTGATCTTTTGGCCCAGTACCGAGGAGCAGGTAAGAATGTGAAGGATAGTTTGGGAGAAATTCGCCAGGGATTAACGAGATCTGTCCGGCTTGTCAAAAATTCATTATAGTTTGTAATTTAAGACTTTTTAAATTTTAGTATTAAATTTTAATAATTTTAAAAAGAGATTTATGAAAAACACAAAAAAATTAGGGGTATTTTTAAGTTTAGTTTTTTCTTTGTTTTTCTTGGTAGGATGCAATGCTTGGCCTGCTAAGAGAGAGGCGGCAATAACAGAGGAGGGAATGATGGAAGAGGTGGGCGGGGGCGGGGTGGGAGCAGATGAGGAGGTTACTTTAAGCGATGAGGAAATAGAAGGGATGACAGATGAGGAGTTTCAGCAAACACTGGAGGAAATGGATGAGGTTTGGACTGACGAGGAATGGAGTGAAGTAGAGTCAGAGTTGGAATAGGGTGAAAGGGAAAGTTTGATGTTAATTGATATTATTACTCTTTTTCCGGAGAGCTTTGCGAGATGGTTGTCTCAGAGTATGGTTAAAAGA
>CAZGPK010000001.1:135814-150330 GCA_964527115.1 uncultured Gammaproteobacteria bacterium
AGCTCAGGCGAAAGGGGAAGTTGGGATAAATACGATTCAATTACGCGATTTTGCAATTGACGAGCGGGGAACGGTGGACGAGCGGCCATTTGGAGGCGGACCGGGAATGCTGATTAGGCCTGAGCCAATTTTTAACGCTTTAAAAAGCATTAAAGGTGAAAAAAAGGCCAGGAAAATTCTATTGACAGCCAGGGGCGTGAGATTTAAACAGAGACGGGCTGAGGAGCTTTGCCGGGAGGAGCATTTGATTTTAGTTTGTGGCCACTACGAGGGAGTGGACGAGCGAGTGCGGAAGCTTTTTGACGAGGAAATATCAATTGGAGATTATGTGTTGACAGGTGGGGAGGTGGCGGCAATGGCAGTAGTAGAGGCGGTAGTACGCTTGGTGCCGGGAGTTTTGGGGAAAGACGAGTCCAGCAGAGAAGAGTCTTTTTCTCTTTTTTCGGTAGGAGGCGAAAAGAAGGCACGTTTGCTGGAATACCCTCAATACACCCAGCCTCGAGAGTTTAGGGGGGAGAAAGTGCCAGAAATTCTTTTGTCGGGAAATCACAAAAGAATAAAGGAGTGGCGATTAAAAAAGGCTTTGAAGGCAAAAAAGGGGTAGGGGGGATTTTTAGGAGCGTTTAGGAGCGGATAAGAGTGCTGATAACAAGGACGAGGGCCAAGAGGATGAAAAGAAGATATTCCAAAAGCAGGGGAAGAGAGAGATCTTTTTTTTGAAAGTGGTAAAAAAGGCTCCAGATAAAATAGAAAAGGGCAGTAAAAAAGATAAGATCTTTTTGTATGTCTGGGCGACGCAAGAAAAAAAGGTAAGAGATGAGGACAACGGTAAAAACTAGATAGAGAATAAGGTGGGAAATATCAAGAGAGTGGTGTTTTTTTGCTGCTTTCATGTTTTTTAGAAAATAGTGCCTTGTTGGCCCAGAATCATTAAGAGGAAGAGAACGGCAAGGAAGGCAATTTGCGAAGCAAGAGAGCCGGAAAGACGGTAAATTTTCTTTTTAAAAACAAGGTAAGAGTCAAGGATAAGAACAGCGACGATAAGACCTAAAAGGAAGGCACCAATAAGCTTGGTAAGAGAAAGAGGGTTTAGAGAAGGCTCGGAGAGTGGAGCGCTAATCCCCTGCCCTTCATAGGCAGTTTGAGAAAGCTCGGACGACAAAGGAGTAGATGGGGCTTCCTGGACCTCCTGGGGGGCAAGGGGGAACAGGTCTTCATTGGTTGCCTGAACTGGTTCAGAGAAAATCTTAGCGGCCTTCTCCGGAAGTGAGGCAATTTGGTTGCCGGCAGGAGCACCAAACATTTGCACTACTAAAGTAGTGGCAATGCCATTTATGGTCCCGTCAACAACGGCGACACCAATTTCCTGGTATTTAGGGTTGATAATGTTGTCCTTATGGCTGGGCGACTTCATCCAGGCGCTAACTACCTGATCAGAGACGGAAAAATCACGGGCAAGATTTTCACCAGCGACGGAGTAGGAGTAGTTGGCTTCACGGAAAAAATCCCAAGGGGTGCGCCCTGAAGGAGACTCATGGGCCCAATAATTGAAGGCAAACATATCCCCAGCCTTTAAGAGAGCGGTTTGGTTTAGTTTGTCAGAGAGAGAAAGGGGAGGAAGGCCTTGCTTGCCCCTCTCAGCATTGGTGAGCTCCACAATTTTTTCTGGAGTAATATTGGAGGCGTAGCCCAAAACTCCCGGTCGGGCTCCGGCAAAAATACCAATAAGTGATTGGTTGGCTAAATAGAAGAGGATGAGAATGGCAATAAAAGCGGGACGAAGGAGGAGGGCGCGATGGTTGTTTTTGTATTGGGGAACAAGAAGAAGAGAAAGAAGCTTTTTCACAGGCTCAGTATAGCCTTTAAGAAGAGGAAAGATCAATGAGGATTTTTGATAAATTTCAAAGGGACAAGCCCTAGAAGAATACCAAAGAGGTCAATAAAAATGTCTCGGGGACGGCCTTCACGGCCAGGGACAAAGGCTTGGTGAAGCTCGTCGGTGGCGGCGTAAAAAAGACTAAAGAGGATGGCAATAATTAGTGGTTTTTTAGATTTTGTTTGTTTTAGGGAACGGTAGGAAAGAAGAAAGAGGACAGAGTATTCGATTAAGTGAAAAAACTTAAGGATAAAAAAGCGCTGCGTGCGAGTACCGCTAATACCGGTAGTTTGCTGGGAAGAGAGAAAGAAAATGAAGGCCATCCAGAAAAGAGTGGGGAGCCAGATAAAAGCTAGCTTAGTTATCTTTTTCATTCTCTCTCATTGTACCCTGAGGAAAGATTTTAGGAAAAAGGGAAACAAGAGTTAGAAGAATGGTCCCCAGAGAAAGAAAGATAAAAGGAAGGGGATTAGTTTTTTTGGCGGAAGAGTTAGTCTGATCAGGAGAAGATTTTTCTTGAGTTTCACCCAAAACTTGCCCGGAGGACCGGGGGCTGGCAGTTTCAGAGGAGGAAGTTTGGGAAGGAATTGGGGAAATGCTAGGAGTGGGACTGAGACTGGGAGTGGGCGTGGGGGTGGCAGTGGGAGAAAAGAGACAAGAGTTGTTGGCGGCCGCACGAGAAGGATCGGTTTCACACCAGGAAGAGGAGTTTTTTGACCAGGATTTACCCTTGGTGGAAGATTTGTAGCTGTAAGTGTCTTTGACAGTCCCCTGCTGGTTTATGAGACGGACAGTATCGCCGTTATTATTTAATTTACTGGCTCCTAGTTTGAGAACAAAAAAGCCCTGAGAGGCAATGGTGGTGGAAAAAGTTTGGGGAAGTGAGGCGCCCTCCTGATCATCTATTTGCCAAGCCTCTAAGGTAACAGAAAAATCGTTTTCATTTCTTAGCTCAACCCATTCGCCCCAATCATCCCCTTCTTCGGGAGCAGGCATAAATTCCCAAAGATAAATATAATCATAATCTTGGGGAGAGGAAGTATTGGTCGGCATGGAAGTGGGAGAAGGAGTACCGGTAGGACTGGGACTTGGGGTGGGGGTGGAAATACAGGAAGACTCCCCTGCTGCTTTGCAAAAACTGCTATCTGTTAATAGGTAGGTTCCCCAGGAATTATTGTCTAGACTGGCGCATTGGTCGGCTGTAATTTCCAAGTGAAGATCATGGCTGGGACAATTTTTATTGCCATAGCTGACACAGTCAACTGATTGGCCATTTTTTTTAAGATTAATTATGTCACCGTCCTTGTTGAGTGATTGACCAAAAGAAAAAGAAAAAGAGGTACCGGCTGCTAAAAAACAATCCCATCCTCCCTTGCTATTGGTATCATCAAGATCAAAAACCTGCCAAGAGGAGAGGTCTTCTGTTTCGGCTGAATCATTGCAAAGCTCAACCCAATCAGTGCCGGAAAGGGAGGAGAATTTACAAATTTTAATTTGGGCAAAAGAAGAGAAAGGGAAAACTAGAAAGACAAAGGCAATAACAACTCCGATGGGCAGACGAAGCACAATTTTATTTTAACAAAGATCAGCCGCGAGTGTAGTTTATATGAAGGTAATAGGTGACGTAATCGCTATCTTTGTGGTCAACTTTGACGTAGCGTAGACGACCACCGCCACAGGGAATGGAGCCGTTGTAGAGGGTGCCATCAGAAACAGAGTAGGCAGAGCTGTCATCATTGGAGACAATATCGATACCAGAGTGAGGATTACCACCATAGTATTTATAGACCCGGGCAAAATAGGTCATGCCGTAGCCTTGGGTGACACGAAGATGGCCTCTTATTGGCCAGTCCCAGGAGCCATTGAAGGAAAAGGGTGGGTCAGGTTGGTTGTCCCACTCAACTGACTGAGAGGAGAGAACCTGGGCCGGATCGAGGCGAGAGCCGCCATTTAAAACCTCAAAATGAAGATGGGTGCCGGTGGAGCAAGTAGAGGCACCGGAGATAATGTTGGCAATTTTTTCTCCCTTGGCAACTGATCCTACCTCTGTTTCGTCGCCGCGATTGCTGATAATTGCCTGCATGGCCTGGTATTCGGCCATGGCTGAGGCTAGAAGCTGTTGGTAGGTTTTTTCGTCGTTTTTAGTGACAGCAAGAAGAGTTTCCTTGCTTTGTTTTTGCTGAGCCAGTTCGATATTTTGAGCAGAAAGGGTGGCTTTAAGTTGCTCCAGTTCTTTTTGTTTTTTCTCCTTTTCTTGTTTTTGCAGGTCATAGTTAAGCCTGGCTTCTTCAATGTCTAGAAGTAATTGGCGGCTTTCCAGTTGAAGGACACGCTGGTACTGATAGCGCTGGAGGAAAGAGTTGAAATTTTTACTGGAAAGGAGAGAAAGGAGAGCGTTTTGGCGGGAAAATTTGTAGTTTTCTTCGACTTGGGCCAGAAAGAGGAGGGAGAGGCGATTGAGGAATTTATCAAGCTCTTCAACCCGAGCGGCAAGGGCGGCTACTTGTTTTTCAAGAAGAGTGATTGACTCGGTAGTTTGAGAGATTTTTAAAGTGGTGAGGGCGACTTGAGAGTCGACCAGCTTTATCTGGTTGGCGAGAGTGTTTTTGGTCTTGGTGATTTTATTTAATTCCTCTTGAAGTTCTTGGACTTTGTCCGATTGTTCGTCAAGAGAGGCAGCGAAGATGGAAAAGGGAAGATAGAGGAGAGAAGTAAGGAGAAGGAAGAAAAAAGCTTTTTTTAGCATATGTCGGTTTAGTATTTTAGCTGACGGCGAGCGGAGACGAAACTAGCAAGGACTCCGAGCAAAACGCCGGCTAAAAGACAACCTGCCAAAATTTGAAGGTAAAAGCTTGGGTTGGGGGGCAGGGGAGAAACGGAGCTTAATTGTTTGTTAATGAAGTCTCGGTAATGGATAAGCAGGGAGCTGGTAGTAGCCCAACCACCAAGGGAGCCAAAAAAACCGTAAAAGGTGCCCTCCAGAAGATAGGGTTGTTTAACATACCAAGAACTGGCACCCAGAAGGCGCAGGGTACCGATTTCTTCTTTGCGGTTGACTATTTTTAAACCAATAATGATAAAGACGGCAATAAAAGAAATAAGGGAGAGAATGGAGAGGGTGGCAATCCCGCCAAGGCGGATAATTTTAGTCCAGCGGGTGAGAGCATCAATGGCGTCCTTTTGGTAGATGAGCTGGTCAATTTCTTCTTTTTGGGAGGAGATGGTTTGGGCAATTTTTTCAAGCTCTTGGGGATTGATGGCGGCTATTTCCAAAGAGGCAGGAAGGCTTTCGGCGGTAACTAGTTCCAAAAGAAGAGGATTGTCCTTATTTTCTTCCTGATAACGCTGGAAGGCTTCTTCGGGAGAGATATAGCGGATTTCCCGGACACCGGGGAGAGTCTCGAGATTGGCCCTTAGGGACTGAACGGTTTGAGCGGTAATTCCTTCTTTAAAAAAGACGGTGATTTCCGGGACAGATTCAATGTATTTGAGAAGAGAGGAAAAGGAGAAGGAGAGATAGGCAAAAGCGGAGGCGGCCAGGAAATTGACAAAAAGGATGATGATAACAGCCAGAGACTGAAAGGGAGAGCGTCTTAGATGGTGCCAGGTGTTGCGCCAGAGAGTGGACATTATTCTTTAGGGTAGGATCCCCTGCCTTTATCGGAGAGAATTTTCCCTTCGGACAAACGAATAACTCGAAGATGCATACTGTTAACGATATCACTGTTGTGAGTGGTCATGATGATGGTAGTCTTGTCCTGAGTGTTTATTTTGCGAAGAAGGGCCATGAGTTGCCAGGCTGACTTGGGGTCAAGATTACCAGTTGGCTCGTCAGCCAAGATCAGGCGGGGGGCAATGGCGAGGGAGCGGGCCAGGGAGGCTCTTTGTTTTTCTCCTCCGGAGAGCTGGGAGGGGAAAAAGTTCAGGCGATTGCTGATTTCAGTCCTGGTAGCGGCTTTTTCAATAAGTTCGGGCCAGGATTTTTTGGGGTGACCGGTAATGTCAAGAGCAATTTCAATATTTTCTCGGACGGTTTTGTCTTTGATTAGGCGATAGTCCTGGAAGATGACACCAATTTGCCTTCTGTTTAAGTCTATCTGCTTTTTTTTGGCTTTAGTGAGAGAATGATCCCCCACTTCTATTTCCCCTTCGCTTGGCTTGAGTTCAGAAAGAATAAGGCGAAGAATAGTGGTTTTACCACTTCCGGAGGGACCAACGATAAAAAGAAACTCCCCCGGTTTTATTTTAAAGCTTAGGTCTTTGAGGGCGGCAATTTCTCCCCAGGATTTAGTAACTTTGTCAAAAACAATTTTCATCTTTTTAAAATTTTATTCAAGGGCAGTAATGACGCCAACATCCATAAACCAACCGGCGTTTTGGGGAGTAAAAGTTTCACCCTTAACTTTAACTTTTCGCCCCACAAAAAGGCTTAAATCAACAACTGAGGAAGTAAGATAAATAGTTTGAGAGTCACCGCCGGGACGGATAAGGTGGTGGGTACCCTCGCCGTCTAAGCCGCCTGCTTCCAAAGTACCCTCGGCTTCATCTTTAAATTCCTGGGTAGTGGAGCCATAGGAGACGCCAACTTTAACGTCTTCATTGCCAAGATCTTCGGTAGAGATTGGCTTAGAAGAGTTTTCAGAGGTCGAAGAAGAACCGGTGGAGGCGGGGAGAAAACGAGAAAGAGCAAGGCCTGAAAGAAGGGCGAGGGCAACAACAGCCAGGTAGGGAAAAATGGGGGGAAGTTTTTTAGGTTTGACGGGAAGATCAACAGTGTTTTGGGCTAAATTATTTATTTCGGTCATAAAAGGTTTCCTTTTTAAAAGGATTTTTCTTAAATTTAATAAATTGAAAAAACAAGACTCCTTTGAAAAAGTATACAACTGTCTAAAGGTCGGAGTCCAGGATTTAGGTAAGTTTTATCTCCGCTTCCAGGAATTCGTCAAGATTGCCGTCTAAAACAGACTGGGGGTTGTTGGACTCAAAGCCGCTGCGCAAGTCTTTGACAAGGCGGTAAGGGTGGAGAACATAGGAGCGGATTTGATGCCCCCAGGAGGCAAGAGTATTCTCTCCTTTTATTTTAGCCTCCTTTTGGGATCTTTCCTGCTCTTCTTTTTCCCAAAGCTTGACACGTAAAATTTCTTCGACTACTTTGCGGTTTTGTTCTTGACTGCGCTCGGATTGGGAAGAGGCAGTAAGACCGGAAGGGCGGTGAAGAAGACGGACGGCGCTGGAAACTTTGTTAACATTTTGACCACCGTGACCTCCGGCTCGAAAAGCGGAAAATTCCAAATCAGCAGGATTGAGAACAATTTGGGCCATTTCTTTGAAAATAGGCATAATTTCCACTTTGGCAAAAGAGGTTTGGCGAAGATTGTCGGCATTAAATGGGGAAAGTCTGACCAGGCGGTGAACACCGGCTTCTTTTTTAAGCCAGCCATAAACCCAGTCACCGGAAACTTTAAAAGTGACTGATTTAATCCCAGCCTCTTCCCCGACCTGGCAAGAGATCATTTTCCAAGACCATTTTTTTCTGTCAAAAAGACGGGTGTACATACGCTCAAGCATTGAAGCCCAATCCATCGCTTCTGTACCGCCCTGGCCGGCGTGGATGGAAAAAATGACAGGGCAGGCATCATGGGGTCCCTGAAAAAAAGTTTCTTTTTCGAGAACTTCGATGCGGGAAGAAAAACGACGGAAATCCTCAGCTAATTGTTTTTCCATAGAGGGGTCGGGGTTTTCTTCTAAAAGCTTAGAAAAGTCTTTTAGGCTAGTGAGTTCTTGCCGGAGGCTTTGGAAATTTTCTAAAATTTTGGTAATTTTTGTGAGCTCCTGGAGAAGATTTTGGGCGTTTTCAGGGTCAGACCAGAGGGCGGGGTCTTCGGAGTCTTTTTTAAGTTTAGTAATAGTTTCTTGAAGGTCGGAAACTCTAAGCTTTTTTTCAAGACTTTTAAGTTTTTCCTCAAAAGAGGAGTGGTCAAAATTATTAGTCATAGCAGGCAAATGATAGCATGAGGCTATGGCGACCGGTCGACCGAGTTAATGAGATCCTGGTAGACTGAGGTAATAATGGATTTTTTAAAGTCTTTATATTTTTGATTGATCTGGCCTAAAAGAAAACTTTGTAGCTCTTTGGTTTTGACTTGCAGAATCTTCCAGTATCCTTCACTGCTATTTTTTACTTGTTGAAAGAGGGGGGAGCTATCTAGTTTTTGGGTAAGCAGTTCTTCGTTTGGCAGGATGGTGGGGTCAAAACTAAGGGAGGAGGTAGCGCTGGCAGAAGGTGAATCTGAAAGTGAAAAAGAGATAGTTCGGGAAGGCGATTGAGAGAGAAAACGCAAAAGAAAAAAAGAAAAAAGAGAGAAAAGGAAAAGGCGAAAGAAAAACTGAAAAGAAGGTGCCCAGGATTCCTTGGCAGTTTTTTTACTCATTAGGGCTTGGTTTAGGACTTGGCTCTTGGGATTTAAAAAAGTCAATAATGGGAGTGTCGCCCAAAAGGCAGAGGTTGTCGGGACCCTTAAGAAAAGGAATGGCGGCTTGAGTTTCCTCGGGGAAGCAGGCCAGGAAATCTTTAATAAATTCATTTCTGACGCTGTTTTCGGTTGTTTCTCTTTTGACAACCTGGAGATTTTCGTCTAGATCAGTTTGATCAAAGAAATCTAAAACAAGGTGGCAGTGAGGACAATCTTCGTTCCAATAAAAGGTATAGGGGCTGTCGGAGGAAGAGGCAGAAGAGGAGGGGGTAGCGGGTGTCCGGGTTAAGAAAAAGAGAAGAAGGGAGAGGGAAATGACAATAATTGGCCAGGTTTTTTTCATAGTAGTTTTTTTCAAGAAAAATCTTAGTAAAAAATTACTTGGTAGAGGCAGAGATGCTGAGAATCTTATCCCCTATTTGAATTTTTTGGGCAATATCAAGACCGGAGACAACTTCGCCCAAAAGGGTATATTGGCCAGTTAACCAGGAGCAATCCTCGGTGCAGATGAAAAATTGGCTGTCGTTGGAAATGTTAATGTCTTGGCCTCGGGCGATACCGACAGAGCCCAGACGAAAAGGCTCCTGGGAAAGCTCGGTCGATTGAGTAGCACCACCGGCACCAGTTCCTTCAGGGTCTCCACCTTGGACAACCCAAGACTCAACCCGGTGAAAAGTGAGGCCGGAATAGAAACCGGAGTTAGCTTTTTCCAGGAAATTTTTAACGGTATTGGGAGCAAGAGAGGGAAAAAGTTCGATAAGAATCTGGCCCTTGTCGGTATTTAGGGCAACAAGGCTAGCGTCGGGAGCAAGTGGGGTAACGGGAGACCCTTCGTCGCTTAAAGAAGAGGAGGAAACATCAGGTGTTTCTTCTTGGTTTTTTTTACAACCGGTAAGCATAAGAGAGGTTAAGAGAATAGGGAGGATAAGAAGGAATAATTTTTTTTTCATTTCTTATTTTATCATTTTATCATGAAGCAGGGGGGAGAAAGATGGGGTTTAAACCTGGTAACCGGCAGCCTGGAGATTGAAAAGCTTAGCGTAGTCGCCGTTTTTCTTAATCAGTTTGAGGTGGGTGCCAGATTCTGTTATTTGGCCGTTTTTAATGATATATATTTTGTCGGCATTGCGGACAGTGGAAAAACGGTGGGAAATCATAATAACAGTCTTCCCTTTTTCAAAATCATGGATCTTTTTGAAGATTTCATGTTCGGCCTTGGCGTCGATAGCACTGGTGGGCTCGTCAAGGATGAGAATGGGGGCATCACGAAAGAAAGCACGGGAAAGGGCAATTTTCTGCCATTGGCCAGTGGAAAGATCGGTTCCTTTTTTAAACTGTTTGGAAAGAATAGTTTCTTCGGCCTGAGGGAGATCACCGACAAAGGAGTGGGAGCCGGACTTTCTAAGTGAGGAAAAGAAAAGCTTTTTCTCAAAAGGCCGATCAATGGCACCAAGGTTAATGTTTTCCTTGACGGTGTAGGCGTAACGATTGAAGTCCTGGAAAAGAGCGCCCATTTGTTGATACCAGTGAGGGAGATTTAGCTCACGAAGATCAACGCCATTTATGAGAATTTGCCCCAAATCAAGGTCATAAAAGCGACAAAGAAGTTTAACTAGCGTAGTTTTACCGGCACCATTTTCACCGATAAGGGCGATTTTTTCTCCATCTTTTATGGTCAAGTTGAAATTTTTGAGAACCTGTTTGGGGGAGTTGGGGTAGGAAAAGGTAATGTTTTTAAATTCAATAGTAAAGGGAGAATGAACTTTTTTACCCTTGGGATTGGGGTTAACAAGAACGGGCAGATTTAAAACTTTGAAAGTATCTTCGACGTAAAGAAGGTCTTCAAAGTTTTGGGAGAGATTGTGGAAAAGGCCTTTAAGGCTTTCGTAGGTGGCACTGATTCTTCCCAGATAGAAATTTAGAGAGCCGATACTGATTTGGCCTAAAAAAGCACGAGAGACGACGAAAATAGAAGCGGCGGCGGTCGCTAAAAAGGCAATTAGGCCGGAGCCGAGGTTAGCAAAAAAGGCTTTTTTAATTTCTATTTTTTGGTAGTTAAAGAAGCGAGTATAAAGGTTGTTAATTCGCCCGAGGAGATATTTTTGGATAGAGAAGATCCTTATTTCTTTAAGATAGTTGTCGTCGCCCAGGTAGTGGGAGGTGTTCCAAAAGTCCCGGCGGAGATCACCCTTGGCTCCGTGGATGTTCCAAACGTTGCGAGAGAACTTGATACCAATAATAAATTCGGGAATGGTGGAGAAAAAAGTTAACAAAACAATAAAGGGACTTAGGGTAATAAGAACAATGATGTTGGAGACAACCTGGACTAAGTTGTTAAAAAACCAGATTTGGCGGTTGGCAAAATTAACTGGGCGCCAGGTGTAAGTTTCTTTTACCTTGTTTAAGAGGTTGTTAAATTTAGGGTTTTCCCAGTAAGCAAAGTCAAGGTTAGCCAGACGGCGGTTGACGGCCAGAGTAAGGAGACGACCCAGATCAAGATAGATAATGCGATCACCATAGTCAATAAGGCGCCAAAAAAGGCGGTTGGAAAAACTTAAAAGTAAATAGATGGCGATGATATCGGCAAAGGAGCTAATTTGGACCTGGGTGCTTTTTATTTGTTCAACCAAAAGGTCGATAATAATCTTAAAAAGATAAGCCTCAGCAATGGGAATAAGGGAAACAAGAATAATGGAGAAAGACAAAAGGAGAAAGATGGGGGAATTAGCCCGGTAGGCCATGGCGGCCATGCGGGTGGAATAATAGATATAGATTTTAAGGCGTTTTAAGATCTGTTTGAATGAGGTTTTTTTCTTTTTTCTTTTCATTTTTATGAATGTAGACCTAGATGGGAGTAACCTGAAGCTTCCAGAAATGGCGGTAAAGACTCTTTTTTTGCTGCATTAAGGCCCGATGAGAGCCCATTTCTTTAATTTGACCATCTTCCATAACTACAATCTTATCAGCTTTCATAATAGTAGAGAGACGGTGAGCAATAATGATGGTGGTTTTGTTGTGTGATACCCGCCAAAAAGCTTCCTGGATTTTTTGTTCTGATTCGGAATCAAGGCTGGAGGTAGCCTCGTCAAAGATGATGATGTCGGGGTCGGAGAGGATCATGCGGGCAATGGCCAGGCGCTGTTTTTGACCACCAGAAAGCTTAATCCCTCTTTCCCCAACATTAGTTTCGTATTTTTGGGGTAGGGTATTGATGAAATCGTGAAGATAGGCCATTTTACTGGCAGCTATTATCTGCTTTTTGCTGACTTGACTTATACCGTAGGCAATATTGTAGGCAATAGTATTGTTGAAAAGAATGGGCTCTTGAGGAACTACTCCCATAAAGGAGCGGAGCTGGCTTTTTCGGTATTTATTGATGTTGATGCCGTCAACAGTAATTTTTCCTTTGGCAAGATCGTAAAAGCGCATGAGGAGCTTGACGAGAGTGGTCTTGCCAGAGCCGGAGCGGCCAACAAGGGCAACTGATTCTCCCTGTCTTATTTCTAGAGTGAAATTTTTGAGAGCATTTTCTTTACCGCTGGGATAGGAAAAGCTCACTTTGTCAAAGATAATTTCCCCAGAAACGGAGGTTTTTTTAACCGGGCGGGAAGAATCTTTAATAAGGATCTTTTCACCTAAAATGGAAAAGTATGTCTGCAGATCGGTAAAATTTTTGGCAATTTCCCTTAGGCCATAAAGAAGTTCAAACATCTGGCCGTAGAAGCTGCTAAGAAAGCCGATAATTAAAGCTAAGTCACCGGCAGAAAAGTTGCCCTTGGTAGTTTGGGAAATACTAAAAAGAAGAATGAGGAAAAGTGAGAGATTGGCGGGAATGCCAATACCAATATCAATTAGGCGAAAAGAGTTTCCATAGCCCCAGAGTTTTTTGTACCAGGGGACAAAATTTCTCTTGAGGCGGGAGAGCTCCCATTTTTCCCGGGCAAAAAGTTTAACTGTTTCGTAATTTATTAAATTGTCGACGATGATGGAAGAAATTTCATCTTCTTGGATATTGAAGCTCGCTCTTTTGTTAATGCTGTTTTTGATAAGGAGATAGGTGGTGGCAAGATTGACAAAAAAGGAAAGCCCGAGCAGAATGGCAATCTCAGGGCGAATAAGGGAAAAGAGGGCGAGGACAGTGATAAAGTTGATGAGAACACGAATAACCCTGATCTGAGAGTGGAAGAGACTGAAAAAGGCGGAGTCGCCTCTTTTGACTGCACTTATTAAGGAACCAGTACTTTTTTCGGTATGGTAGGCAAAATCCAAGTCTTGAATCCGTTTAACTACCCGGAGACGCAAGTCTCTGGCAGATTTGATAACGATTAGATCGCCAAAATAGTAAGTAAGAAGATCAAGGGCAAGAGTCAAAAGGCGAATAGCAGTATAGGAAAAGAGGATCTTTAAGAGATGTTGGTAGTTTAAGCTGGGAACAGCATCAATAAAAAGCTTGTAGAAGTAGGGCTGGATACTGCCAAAAAAGCCTAAGCCTAATAAGGATAGGGCGAAAATAGTAAGGGCCTGAGGGTAGGCCAGTAAAAACCGGTAGAAGTACTTAAATGTTTTGAGCACGAAAAAACTCCCTGGTTCCCAAACTTTGGGAAAAATGTAGGTAGATTTTAGCCTATTTAAGCCCAAGGGGCAAGCTGGAAAAGGTGAAGTTTAGCCAAATTCGGGATAGTGGCATTTCTTATACTTCTTGCCGGAACCACAAGGGCAGGGATCGTTTCGACTGGGAGCAGAAGTTTTTGAGGGAGATTGAGATCGAGGTTGGGGTGTTGGAGTGGTAGCGGTAGGGGCTGGCAGAGGCGAAGAGGAGGGGCTGGTAAAATCCTGCTCGTTACCTCTTTTTTCTTGGGCTTGGTCCAGGTTAAGTGCCGGACGAGGGGGAGTTGATTCAATAGAGACTCTAAAGATACGGCGGGCAAGATTGTAGTCTAGCTTGTCCATAAGAACTTGAAACATCTCAAAACCTTCTTTGCGATATTCAACTAGAGGATCTTTTTGCCCGTAGCTTCGCAGACGAACGCCATCGCGAAGATTGTCGAGAGCAGAAAGATGGTCAATCCAGAGATCATCAAGAGTGCTCAAAAAAACAAGCTTTAACATTTGCATGGAAAGGGCTTCACCAAGTTGTTCTTGGCGCTGCTGCCAAAGAGAGCGGAGCATTTTTTGTAAAAAAGAAAGAGCTTCTGGTTCTTTTTCTAGCTTTTGAAGCAAACGGTCTCGTTCAAGACTGTTGGGAAGAGGAATAATCTCGTTTAATTCTAAAACCAGTTTTTGCCAGTCAACTTTACCGGTAGAAGGATTAGAGTTTAAGGTAAAGATTTGATTTAACTGAGAATCGAGGCGCAAGAAAAGTTCTTCGTTTAGTTTTTTGGTGGACTTTTCGCTAGAGCGGATGAGGCGGTTTCTTAAATCGTAGACAATTTGGCGCTGGCGGTTAATAACGTCGTCGTATTCGACGGTGTTTTTCCGGGTGTCAAAGTGAAAGCCTTCGACTTTGGTCTGGATTTGCTCGATAGCACGGGAGATCAGAGAGTGAGTAAGGGGGGTATTTTCCGGCATTTTAAAGCGGCTCATGAGGGAAGAAATTTGTTCGCCACCAAAAATACGCATGAGATCATCGTCAAGAGCGGTGTAAAACTGAGAGGAGCCAGGGTCTCCTTGGCGACCGGCGCGACCCCTGAGCTGATTGTCAATGCGGCGAGACTCATGGCGCTCGGTACCAATTACTCTTAAACCACCAAGATCTAAAACCTTCTGGTGTTCTTTTTTCCAAGCTTCAAGTGTCTTTGGAGTGGGATCCTTGCCTTCTTTGGACTCGGGTTTGGCACCACCTAAAATAATATCTACTCCCCGGCCGGCCATATTAGTGGCAATAGTAACGGCTTTAAGGCGGCCAGCGTTGGCAATGATTTGAGCCTCCAAAATATGATTTTTAGCATTTAAAATTTCGTGGGTAATTTTTTTCTTTTTAAGGTAAGAGGAGAGTGTTTGGTTTTTTTGGATAGAGGTAGTGCCGACCAAGACGGGTTGGCCGCGTTGATGAGATTTTTCAATATCGGCCACAATGGCAGCGTATTTAGTTGCCTGGTTTTTGAAGACTAGGTCCGGCTCGTCGTTGCGAATAATTGAGCGATGGGTGGGGATAACAACAGTATCAA
>CAZGPK010000001.1:150340-155251 GCA_964527115.1 uncultured Gammaproteobacteria bacterium
AATCTGGCGAAACTCTTCTGCTTCGGTGGCGGCGGTACCGGTCATTCCTGCCAGGCGCTTATAGAGACGGAAATAGTTTTGAAAAGTAATGGTGGCGGCGGTTTTTGACTCTTGCTGAATGGGAACTTTCTCTTTGGCTTCAATTGCTTGATGAAGACCATCTGACCAGCGGCGGCCATGCATAAGGCGGCCGGTAAATTCGTCGACAATGATAACTTGGTTATCTTTGATAACATAGTCCCGATCCCGTTGGTAGAGAGCTGTAGCCTTGATAGCATTTTCTATATAGTGGATAGTGGCAAAATCTTCTTCATAGAGATTTTTTACCCCTAGGGCTCGTTCGACTTTGCGAATACCGTACTCAGAGAGAGTGGCAGAGCGGGCTTTTTCGTCAATAACGTAGTCTTCCGGCTGAAGAGAAGCAGAAAGGGCGGCAAAGCGTTGGTATTTTTCGGCCGGTTCTTGGGAGGGGATGGAAATGATAAGAGGGGTGCGGGCTTCGTCAATGAGGGCAAAATCCACCTCATCGACAATGGCGAAATGATGGCCTCGTTGACGCAATTGCTCAGTGCTTTGAGTCATGTTGTCCCGGAGATAGTCAAAGCCAAATTCGTTGTTGGTACCGTAAAGAACATCAGCCCGATAGGCTTCTTGGCGAGTGACAGGTTTTAGATGAAGAAGGCGGTTATCATATTTTTGAGAGGGATCCAGGTAGTCGGGATCAAGAAGAAATGACTGGTCAGGAATGATACAACCGGTAGAAAGACCTAAAAGATGAAGGGCCTGGGGATACCAACCGGCACCAACCCGAGCCAGGTAATCATTGACGGTAACAATATGAACCGATTGACCAGAAAGGGCAGCCAGATAAGCGGCCAAAACAGCAGAGTGGCTTTTTCCCTCACCGGTACGCTGTTCGGCAATTTTTCCTTGGAAAAGGGTGATAGCGGCCATAAGTTGGACGTCGTAGGCCCGTTCGCCAATAGTCCGGGAAACTGCTTCTCTGGCGACTGCCAAGGCTTCGGGCAGAATATCGGTTTCTGAACAAGATTTGAGGCGATCTTTAAACTCGTCTGTTTTATTTTTTAGCTTGGAAGAGGAAAGAGATTTAATTTCCGGCTCGAGATCATTTATTTGGGCCACCAGTGGCTCCAGGCGCTTTACTTCCTGGCGATTGTGGTCAAAAAGGGATTTTAATTTGGCTAGCATGGTAATTTAAAATTATACAGAGTGGGACCTTAAAAAACCAAAACCCCGTACTTTTTTTGTACAGGGTTGGTGGCTCCTCGAAAGACAATTTAGTTATTTCCTCCGAAGGGAGGAACGGGAAAGTATTTTTCGCAAAAGAAGAAGGGGGATAAGAAGAAGGATAAAAACGGGGATAGTGAAAATGGCTAGCCAAATGACGATATTTAAGGAGAGTTTAATGAGTTTAATAAAAGCGCGAAGAGCGTTTTTGGCAGTATTTAAGGGACGCCATTTTTCCTCGGAAAGAGGGAGACTCCCCTCTTCTGTAGCCAAATAGATAGTAATGGTGGCAAAGCTGGTTCTTTTACCTAGATTATCAAGTTGGGCTTGGAGGATTTCAATAGTTTCCCTGGTTTGGTTTAGCTCTCTTTGGACACCTAAGATATCAGAAACGGAGGCAGAGCGTTCCATGAGACGCAAAAGTTGAGTTTCAGAGCTTTTGGCGTTTCTTAGACGGGCTTCCAGATCAACAACCTGACGGGTAAGGTCTTCTGCTTGGGTTTCTTCCCAGACTATTTTTTGGGCAAGTTTGCGGGACTCATCAAGAAAATTTTGATGTTTGTCGGAAGGAAGGCGAAGTGTTAAAGAAGCCAGGAGGCGACCGGTTTGGCCCTCTTCAGAAATTTGACTGTTGATAATTTCTCCCTGGCTGGTTTTAGTTAAATTTTCTAAACCAGAGAGAGAAAGACGAACATCGGAAACGAGAAAAGAAAGAGAGGAAGTGCGGGCAATCAGAGTACCTTCTGAAAGTGGCTGATCCGGTTCTGGGACTGAGGCTTTTTGGCGGGAAGAGGAAAGTGATTGGTCGACGGCGGCGTCAAAGAGAGGGGTAGTTTGTGACGGGGAAATTTTCTCAAGGGTGGAGTTTTCAAAAGTTTTTGATTCATTGGAAAAACGAGAAAGATAAAGACCAAAAAGGAAGGCAAAGAGGAGGGGGATGAGCCATTTAAGACGTGCCATAGATTAATGGCATTATACAAAAGAGAAGCGGGGGTTTAAACAGGATGTTTGGGTTTAATCTCTGAAAAACCAGTTAAGGGACGTAAAACTTTGGGGATTTCAATAGAGCCGTCTTTCTTTTGGTTGTTTTCTAAAATAGCCAAGACGAGGCGGTCAGTGGCGGCTGTCGCGTTTAAGGCGTGGACAAATTCTAGTTTTCCGGAAAGACGGGTTTTTATGTTTAGACGACGAGTTTGGTAATCGGTACAGTTGCTGCAGGAATGAGTTTCACGAAAGCGACCCTGACCTGGAAACCAGACTTCAAGGTCATACATGCGGCGGTTGGGCTGGGGAAGGTCACCGGTACAACAGTTCATTACCTGGTAAGGAAGACCTAAAGCTTGAACAATTTCCTCTTCTTCTCGGAGAAGAGAAAGAGTTTCTTGGTCGGAGATTTTTAGATCAGGGGTGGTAAAAACATTCATTTCTACTTTATTAAATTGGTGAACACGGAAAAGACCAGTGTTGTCTTTGCCGTAACTACCGGCTTCACGACGGAAGCAGGAAGAAAAGTTAACATAGCGTAAGGGCAGTTCTTTGGCAGTTAGGACTTCGTCGGCATGCATAGGGATAACGGTGTGTTCTGAGGAGCTAGCTAAAACTAAGCCATCTTCGGGAAATTGATACATTTCCGGCCAGGAGTCGGGGTCGGCTTGGTAGCCCATCTTCCACTCCATTTCTTTTTTGAAAATAACCGGGGGAATATTACCCCGAAAACCCTTTTTGGTTAAAGATTGAAAAACCCAAAAGAGAAGAGCCATTTCTAAAACTGCGGCTTCAGCCTTGAAATAGCCCATACGGGTCCCGGAAACTTTAGCAGCCCGGCGAATGTCGATGATGTCTAAAGCTTCTCCTAAAGCAACGTGATCTTGGGGTTTAAATTTAAACTTGGGAATTTCACCCCAGGTTTTTATCTTGACATTTTGGCTGTCGTTTTTGCCTTCAGGAACATCGCGAGCCGGGAGATTGGGGATTTGTAAAAGCAGATGGTTGAATTCCTGCTGGACGGCCTTGGAGTCTGGCTCAAGGCGAGAAAGGGCAAGTTTCAGATTTTTCCCTTGTTTTATTTGGTGAGGATCAGGTTTTCCGGAAAAGGATCGGGCCAGCTTATTCTGTTGAGTTTTTATATTCTCGCTATCCTGGATAAGTTGGCGGCGCTGGGAGTCTACTTTAAGGAGGCGATCAATAAGGCTGGGGTCGATTTGGCGGCGGCGGCAGGTATCACGAAGAAGATCGGGGTTTTGAGTTAAAAGGCGAGAGTCAATCATTTTTTAAAGCCCCAGGGTGGGAGCAATGGCTTTCATTGAATTTAAACAGATTTCTACAAATTTCTCCAAAGGAATAGCAAGGCCTTGGGGATCTTCACATTTTTGGACTTCTTCTCGGCGAGTGCCGGCGGCAAATTTAGGCTCTTTCAGGAAACGTTTCATAACAGAGGAGAGCTTGACTTCAGCTAGGGTTTTGGTGGGATAAACAAGGGCAACGGCAACAATAAGGCCGGTGAGAGAGTCAGCACTGCGAATGGCCCAGCCGGCTAGGCTGTGGGGAGGGGTACCAGAGCGTCCGTCATGATCTTTAATAACTTGGTGGACAAAATCGGAAATTTCTAAGCCATGTTGAGCGAGGACTTCGCGGGTTTTGTTGGGATGCTGGTCTTTAAAGCGGGGCGAGTAGTCGATGTCGTGGACCAGGCCGGCCAAGAGCCAATCATTTTTGTCGCCAAGATTGGTTTTGGCCTGGGTTTGAAGGTAGTCATAAAGCCCTTCGAGACAGGCTTCCAGGGCAAGGCTGTGTTTGTAGATGTTGGGCTCTAACTCTTTTTGGGCGGCTTGAGCAAATTTTTCTCTATTATTGTTGTTGGTCATTTTTTGGTTTTTTTTCGGGGGCGCATAAGCGGAAAAAGAATAACTTCGCGGATGGACCAGCAGTCGGTGAAAAACATGCTGAGACGGTCAATGCCGATACCAATGCCACCCAAAGGAGGCATGCCATGCTCTAGAGCAGTGATGAATTCCTGGTCAACGGGGTGAGCGTCTTCCTTGCCAGTTGCCTGGTCAGCCTCAAAGCGGGCCAGTTGGTCAGCGGGATCATTTATCTCGGACCAGCCGTCACAAAGCTCCATGCCACCAATATAGCCCTCGAAACGCTCGGCAAATCCAGGCTTTTGAGGATGAGCCTTGGCTAAGGGGCTGGCTTCCTGGGGATAGTCAAGAACCCAAGTGGGTTGAATTAACTTTTCAGTTACCAGACGGTCAAAGATCTTATAGAGGAGGGCACCTTTGGGATCGCTCGCTTCAAGCTCTACTTTGTGGGAACGGCCAAAACGGTAAAGTTCTTTTTGGCTTGTTTTTTCGTAATCAAGATGGAGATACTTTTTGACGGCCTCAGTCATCGTTATCTGAGGCCAAGAACCAGAAAGAGTAATTTTTTTACCCTTAACGGTAAGTTCTTCTTTTCCAAATATTTTTTGAGCACAATATTTAATCAAGGCTTCAGTGCGCTCAATTATCTTTTGGTAATCGGCGTAGGCTTCGTAGAATTCAAGCATGCTAAACTCGGGGCTGTGATTTTGGTCCATTCCCTCATTTCTAAAGTCTTTGCAAATTTCAAAGACTCGTTCAAAACCACCAACAACGCAACGTTTAAGATAAAGCTCGTCGGCAA
>CAZGPK010000001.1:155261-156255 GCA_964527115.1 uncultured Gammaproteobacteria bacterium
TTTGGGTGCTAGGGCGTTAAGATGAGTGCTGAAAGGCTTAGCATTGGTACCTCCATAGAGAGCTTGAAGGGTGGGTGTTTCCACTTCGGTATATCCTTTCTGATGAAGAAAGTCGCGAAGATAGCGAACAAGATCAGAGCGAACCTGAAAACGACGGCGAACTTCGGGGTCCAAGAGAAGATCTAGGTAGCGTTTACGAAAACGCTCTTCTTTGTCTTTAAGGCCGTGCCAGGCACCCGGCAGGGGGCGAATTGCTTTAGATAAAAATTTAAAGTTGCTAACATCAATCGTAATTTCTCCGGCTTTGGTTTTGATGACCTGGCCAGAAACGCCTAGGAAATCAGCAATATCAACAAACTTTAGAAGCTTGAATTGATCTTTGTTTAAAACTTTTTCCTGAAAGAAAAGCTGTATTTTACCTGACTGGTCCTGGAGATCGGCAAAAAGAATACGGCCGTGACCACGCAGGGAAAGAAGACGACCGGCTGTTTGGACTTTTTTGCCTAAAGACTGACGACAGGTGAGAATATCTTGTTTTTTAGCAAAAGAGGTGGGATAGGGGTTGATTCCCAATTCTTTTAGGCGGTTTAGTTTTTTAATTCGCTCGGTTTTTAGCTCGGTGAGTCGCTTGGCCATTTAAAAGAAATTTTAACACAAATTTAGGCTATCTCCACTACTTTGTAGGTAATTTTCCCGGCAGGAGCATCAAATTCAATTGAATCCCCTACTTTTTTACCAACTAAGGCCTGCCCCAGGGGAGACTGGTCAGAGATTTTATTTTTGACAGGGTCAGCTTCCAGGTGGCAGACTAGTTTAAATTTGCGGACGGCGCTATCAGAACGAAGGGTAATCTCGTGGCCAAGAGCAGCAGAACCGTTGCTTTGGTTGCCGGAAATAAGTTTAACTGAGGAAAGGGCCTCTTTTAGAGCGTCAATGCGATCGGTAACTAGGTCTAGCTCTTGCTTGAGTTGGCTAACGAGAACATCTTCACCAA
>CAZGPK010000001.1:156265-178088 GCA_964527115.1 uncultured Gammaproteobacteria bacterium
ACTCGCCAGGCTGACTCACCTCTTCTATTTTGTTAACCAATCTTTCTTCTTTTTCCTTAAGCTGGCACAGTTCGGCTTTTAATTTTTCGTGGCCTTCTTTGGTCAGGAGAATAGATTCGTTTATTTGCTTCATTTTTTTAAATTAATTTGATCTAAAAAACCCCCTTTTTCTTAAGGGGGCTTGAAAAACTTATTTAGGGCGCCCCTTTATTGTCTCTGGGAGTTAATGGTTTTAAGTAGAAAAAAACAAGAATTAGGGCTTGTTTTCTGCATGACAGGATAAATTATACCAAGACCGAAACCCCTGTCAATGTTTTTTGGATTTATGCGTATCTATAATAGTTAGGTCTTTATTTGGTAATAAAGCTTGAGAATGCTAATTTAGCTTGTCTGCTCTATATCTAGATCAAATTCTGATAAAATATTAGGGGTTTAGAGGCCCCATCGTCTAGCGGTTAGGACATCAGGTTCTCATCCTGAAAACCAGGGTTCGATTCCCTGTGGGGTCACTTTAGTCTTAAAAAGGCAATAATATTGTTTTAGCTTCCTACTATTTGACATAGATATGTCATTGCTACGTGATTACTACAGAGATTATGATTATAGGATTTTTTGTAAAATTCAAGTGTCATTGGTGAAAATATTGTTAATATTTATTTAAGTATATTTTTGTTTTGACGTGGTTGATCCTTTGATAGCTTCCTGGTGCTGATGATCTTTATTGTTGTGTATAAATAATTCTTGCAGTATACTATGGGTTATAAATGTCCTCGGAACAAGATTGGGGAAGGGTAAAACTTTCGAGAAGGAAATTTTTTACTCTTCTTTTAATTATTGCCCTACCAGAGCTGATTGATTCTGATGTAGCTGGGCGGGGAAACTTGGTTTTGGAAAAGTATATATATGATTCCAGTCTGGGAATGGAGGTTTTTGGTTTGGGTATATCAGAGCCGTTGGACATCTACGTGGATCCCTGTGGAAGGTTGCTTAGGCAAATTGCCAATGAAGAGGGTCACAATGAGTCAGTTTTTCAATTTTTCCCTAAAACTGCATATGGCCCTTTGGTAAATTTGGCTTTGCCTGATGGAAAAATTAGATGTTATGGGTTAAAAGATGGTAGTTTTTCAGAGATTAGCTATTTTACCGATGCTGAGGAGGAAGGTGTTTGCCAATATAACCCAGAGATAGAAAGACTAGAAATTTATGATCCGTTTAATCCAGATCGGGTACTGGCTAAAATTGACCCTTAACTTTCCCTTAAACTGGAAAATCGAAGGGGGGTTGTGTATAATTTAAGTTGTTTGCTATTTGAATTATAAATTTTGGTTTCTTAAAGATAAAAAAATGACAATAAAAAAGACAGTTGGTTTGGTGTTTACAGTTTCTCTTTTGACTTGGCCGGGAATAGCCTTGGCCCAGAATCAAAAAAATCAAGAGGGGCGTCAAGAGATAGTTTCGGATTTAAATGAAGGGGAAATGGAAGAGTCTCCTCAGGGTAATTTAGTACAAAATCAGGTGCAAACTAAAAATGCCAGCGAAGATAGTCAGTTGAACGTAAATACCCAAGAAAGCTTAGGCTTTAAGGCGGTTGTTGAAAGAATGGATCTAGTCGGAGAAAAATTGGAAGAGTTGGGCGACAATGAGGGCTTGGGAGTACAAGTGGGAGAAGTGGTCAAGCTACAAAAACAGGCACAGGGAGAAATTGAGCAAGGATTGAATAAGCTGGAAACCCGCTCAATGTGGGTTAAACGGCTTTTAGGAGCAGACAGTAAGGCCTTGGGAGAGCTTAGAAAGCAGATGGAGCAGAATGAGGAAAGGATTATGCTTTTACAAGAGCTTAAAACAGAGGTTGCTAACCAGGCAGAGGCAGAGCAGATTCAAGAAGCGATTTTAGCTATGGTAGAGCAAAACAATGCTCTGGGTGACCAAATTAGAGCAGAGGAAAAGACAAAAGGTCTTTTTGGCTGGTTGTTTAGACTATTTAATTAAAAATTTAGGGAAGAGGACAAAGGCTGGGGACTTGGCTTGGTAGCTCTAGGTGTCTGTCTTTTTGCGGGATAAAAAAGTTTAAGAAGTAAATTTGGAAGGTTTGTGGTAAGATCCATGGAAATGGGTGAAAAAGATATTGTAAATTATTTTGAAGGAACTAAATTTAGAGATTTAGGAGATTGTCATCAGGTAAGCCTGGTAATAGAGGGGCAGGTTTTGTTGGGTTTGCTGGAGTTAAGGCGGGGGTACAACGGAAGAAGAGTTTGTTTAAATGTGGTAGAGGATCCAGTTGCCTGTTTCCCGAGCGGGTACGGGGAAAAATTAAAGGGGGAGTTAGAATCTTGTGGGGCTGAATCGGTAAAACAGATGGTGGAAGCTAATGGTGGTTTTTCCTGGGAAGACGTTGGCTTGGAACTCGGGAAAGTTTGCGAGAGCGATGGATTAAAATGGCAAACATTTGTTTACAACTTTGGTGAGAAGGAAAGGACACACTCATTAAATTCTATTGATGAGCTAAGGATGGTGGGCGATGCTGCTGGTCTTAGAGAAAGAATAGCTAGTCTTGAAAATCTTTTGGGGCAAAGGGGGATAGAGATTGGGTGGGGATGGCCGGAGCTTGATGCTTAATCAATAAGGCAAGTAAGAGAAGGGAGTTTTTTGGGTCACAAAAGAGGTTTTTAGGGTAGTTTAAGAGTATAATCTCTCGGATGCGTGAAGTAAGTGACATTAGAAACGTGGCAGTAATTGCCCATGTGGACCATGGCAAGACAACTTTGGTGGATGCCATGCTCAAACAAACCAATACCTTCCGGGAAAACCAGGAGGAGATGGGGCAGGAGCGGATCATGGATAGCAATGATTTAGAGCGGGAAAAAGGGATTACTATTTTGTCAAAAAATACGTCTGTTTTTTACAAAGGAGTAAAGATAAATATCATTGACACCCCGGGGCATGCGGATTTTGGTGGAGAAGTAGAGCGGGTAATGAATATGGCCGACGGAGCACTTTTAATCGTAGATGCGGCCGAGGGACCAATGCCGCAGACAAAGTTTGTCTTAAAAAAGGCTTTCGAGGCCGGATTAAAGGTAATTGTGGTAATAAACAAAATAGACCGAAAAGATGTCAGGGCAAAATGGGCCCTAACAGAGGTGGAAAATCTCTTTTTGTCAGTGGCAGAAACTGAAGATTCTTTGGATTTTCCGGTTGTTTATGCTTTAGGTAGGGAGGGGAAAACTTTTGAGGAAATGCCCGAGGATCTTTCTTTGAAGGGTGACACTGCTCCCCTATTTGAATGTATTTTGAAAAATATTCCTAATGCGGTATCAAAAGTCGATGGGCCTTTTATGATGATGGTTTCCTCTTTTGAAAGAAATGAATACTTGGGGAGATTGGCTATGGGGCGGGTGAAAAGCGGAACGGTAAAAAGAGGAGATCGGGTGAAACTTATTGGTCGAGAAGGAGAGGATCAAGGAAGATTTACTATAGAAAAGCTATATGTAAACGAAGGCCTAGAAAAAGCAGAGGCAAATTTGGTAAAAAGTGGGGAGATTGTTTATCTGGCGGGGGGGGGAAAAATTAAGATTGGACAAACAGTAGCGGAGGGGTCGGTAAAAGAGGCATTACCGGCAATTACAGTGGGAGAGCCAACAATAAGAGCGAGCTTTGCGGCCAACAGTAGTATTTTTGTGGCCAGTGAGGCCCGATTTCTGACTAGCCGAGAGCTTATCGAAAGACTCAGAGAAGAGGTGGAGATTGATTTGGGGTTAAGGCTTGAAGAAAATGAAAATGATCCGGCAAAAGTGGTAGTGGTGGGGCGGGGAGAGCTACATTTGGCAATGCTTATTGAAAAGATAAGGCGAGAAGGGTACGCCCTGGAGGTGGGGAAACCAGAAGTGGTTTTAAAGAAAATTGAAGGAGTTACTTGTGAGCCCTGGGAAGAGTTGACTGTTTTGGTGACTCAAGACCAGGTGGGAGTAGTGAGTTCTGAGGTGGGGCGAAGAAAAGGAGAGATGACTGACATGGGAACAGACGGACAGGGAAATGTAAGGATGATCTACGAGATAAGTGAAGAAAATGCTTTGGGATTGAGAACCACATTGATGTCAGAAACCCGAGGTAGGGTTTCTTTAAGTTTCTTATTTTTAGGGTTTAGGCCAAGGAAAGAGGTGGCTAAAATTAAACGAAATGGAGTAATGGTGGCAACGGAGACGGGAAAAGCTTTGGCATATGGGCTTTCAATGGCCCAAAAAAGAGGGGTAACATTTATTGAGCCGGGGGAAGAGGTTTACGAAGGACAAGTGGTGGGTTTAAGGCCAACAGAGGGAGATTTAGAGATAAATGTTTGTAAGGGGAAACAATTAACCAATATGCGGGCATCAGGGAGCGATGAAGCGGTAGTTTTGTCACCGGCAGTGAAATACTCCTTAGAAGAATCATTGGATTTCATTGAGTCTGATGAGCTTTTGGACGTGACCCCAAGGGAGATAAGACTAAGAAAGAGGCTTTTAGGGAAGCTCGAGCGAGTGAGGCAAGCGAGACGGGTCAGAGCAGAAAGGTAAGTTTACTCGCAGTTGGCCAGACAGTCTGACTGGAGTGATTCCGGCAATTTGGCACAGATTTCACAAGCACTTTCCGTCATTTTTTCTGCTTGCTCAGTCATAACTTTCATTTGCTCCCCAAAGTCGATAAATTCAATGTTTTCCGGGGGAACAAAGAATGAAGAATCAGCTGACCAGGCCTCACAGTCGTAATCAAACTGAGTGTTAATATCCTTGGTAAAGGAGGAAGATTCGTTGCCCTGTTCATCAGCTTGTTCTTCTGGGGCGGGTAAATCTGATATTTTCATTTTGGTTCCCTGAGGAGTAGCCGAGCCCCACATGTAGTACCAAGTGCCATCACCTATCATAAAACTGTCCATCTCTTCAATGTCAGCCGCCTTAACTGTCATTTCTGTTCTGAATTTATCCTTGTCAACGTAGGTTACTCCTTTGGCCTCTGAGGCTTCAGTTTTAGTTTCCCAGGTACACTTGCTGGTTTTGCCGGCGGTTAAAAGGTCTTGAAGACTACTGGTTATTTTTTCTTTCCCCACTGTCCCCTCTTGGACTTTTTGATCAAGGAGATTGGTTGGCTGGGAAGATCCGCAACCGGAAAGGAAGAGAAGGGAAAAGATAAGAACAGAGAGGGAGATAAGTTTTTTTATTTTCATAAGACTATTTTATAGTAATAATGGCTTGGCCGACAAGGACTGAAAAATTAATCGGGGGTGTTTTTGCCTCTTTCGTCATGACAGCGATATTTTTTGTCGAGACAGGAATTTTGGCAAGTATTATCGTTGGCAAAACTCCAGGGACAGCGGCTTAGGTCGGGATCCTGGTATTCTACACATTGACCACTGGGGGTGCAGGCAAAATAGTGGATACAACCATCACTTGGCAAGATGTTACTGCTGGCGACGGCGTAATTATACTGACATTCTGGTCCACAGCCAAAACGACAACCGACTTTATCAATACTTTGGTCTTTTTCGTTCTCTAAATTGGTTAGAACTTTAAACCATTGAGGTTGGTCAATTTCTTCCCTCTGGTAGACATAAGGAGTGTTTCTAGGGGCGCAGGGAAAGTTGCCAAGAAATGTTTCTCCTTCGGCCTCAAGAGTGGCGTGACAGGCAGGAAGACTGGAGGGGAAATATCCGACGGTAAAAAAGTAATCGTAAAGGGCAATTTTTATCCTTTCCAGATCTGCCTTTCTCTTGCTATCCCGAGCTTTGGCTAAAATAGCAGGAGCAACAATAAAAGAGGTAAAGATAAGAAGAGAAAAGATAACTAAGAAAATGAGAATCTCAAAGAAAGTAAAACCGGTGGCGATTTTTTTCTTGTGGAAAAGACGAAACATGGAAGGTTTATCTTTTTCTTTGAGCAATAAGATGCTGAATAATAGTCATGGGAAAGCTCAAACTTAAGGCAACGACCCAGGAGGCCAGGCCCAGACCCAAGAGACCAGCCAGACGGGCAATCAGCCAAAGAGCGGCAGTGTTGGCAAAAAGGCGGATGAGAATCCAGTGGCTCATTTTGAGCTTTAGTTTTTGCTGACGAGCCAGAGATTCTAGAGCCGAGGCGGCCCCCATTTGGACAAGAGAGAGGGTAAGGGCACTTATGAAAAGGGCAATGAGGGTAGAGAAAGTTTGATTTCCTAAAACGACAAAGATGGGGTAGAAAAGATAGGCCAGATAGATAACTAAAATATTGATTAAGAGAAAAAAGAAGATGGTTTGGGTCAGTTGTTTGTCTGGTTTATTCATAGAGGGGAGTTTAAAAAGTAAAATTTATTAAATTAAATATAGTGTACCACTTGGGATTCAGGAAAATGCACAATGTTTGCGTGTATGAGAAGTTGCGCCGACTTCCTTATCCTTATTATAGAGAAGGCGAAATTTGGGTGAAAGAAAAAGTGCACCCTTTGAAAATTTATTAACGTACTTTTTTTGAGCCTCATACACGCTGTTATCTGCCGTATGACGCAGGTAAAAAATTTTTATTTACTAGCATATCAATAAAGCATTTGGTTGTTGGAAGAAAATCATATGTACCGAGGTCTGAAAATTGAACCCACTTTAAATCTTGAATCTTGTGATCGTTTAAGTGAAGAGCGCCATCCAGTATCTTACAATAATAACAAACAACAATAGTATGTTGCTTAAAATCTTTATGATCCCAGAGGCGAGAAATACTTTTTGGAAACATTTCAATTATCTCAATTTTCAGACCGGTTTCTTCTAATACCTCTCGTTCCAATGTTTCCTCCAAACTTTCTCCAAATTCATTTGTGCCACCAGGAAAATCCCACTTTAAATGCGCCTCAGGCACATCGGGATCATAACGCTGGCTTAATAGATATTCGTTATTTTGATTCTCTATAAGTCCTAAAACGACCAATTTAGATTTTTTTTCCATAGTGTTAAATTTTTTGCCGAGTAATATGGTAGATAACGTTTCAGTATATGGGAAGTTATACTGGCTTGTTATGCTATTTTACAACAAGATAGGATAATTTGGGTTGAGGGGCGAGCCGAGCCCCGAACCCCATATACTGTGTTAGACGACCTGAATCAAAATGTTATGCTTGTCAAAACATTTTGATGAAAACGCAGTGGGGGCGAGTACCGGAATGAAATGAGGAACGGAGAAGTAAAAATTTACTTTTAATCTACAATAACTTTGTTGTCCGGAATACTGGGATTTCGAATGGCAATGTAAGTGGTTGGCTCGATAACTTCAGCGAGGATTTCGTGAGTACCCGACCTTTGAAAAACAAAATCACCCCCCTGTAGTACGTGTTCGTCTCCGTCAAGAACCACCCTCATCCTCCCTTCAACAATAATCAATATTTCTTGACCGGTGGGGTGATAATGCTCGGGTTCAGTTTCTCCCGGCATCATCTTGGCGTACTTGACTTCCAGCTGACCTGTTTTAAGTCCACTTTCCTCTGGAAAAAACTGACCACAAAGCCAACCACTTATAGTTTCCGGACCATTGATTTTGCCAATTTCGTAATTCATTATTTAAAAGTAAATTTTTATTTTGTCTAACTAGTTATTATACGAAGTGTTTTAGTGATAATACTGGTTTCTTGCATCTTATACGAAATCTTGTTAGTTTATTTGGTGATCTAAATGTATTCTACTGGTTTTGGTTAGTTATGAAAAGTTTGGGTGATAGTTTTTCTGAAAGGGTGTATGAGTTGTTGAGGCAGGTTCCTGCTGGTCGGGTGACTACATACGGAGCATTGGCTCGAGCTTTGGGGGGAAGAGCTTATCGGGCGGTTGGGCAAGTGTTACGTAAAAATCCCTATGCTCCCTTAGTCCCCTGCCATCGAGTAGTAAAAAGTGATGGAATGATTGGGGGATTTGGAGGTGAAAGGAAAGGGGCTAAGGTTGAGGAAAAGATTAGGCTTCTAGAAAAGGAGGGGGTGGTTTTTTTAAATGGCAGGGTTTTGAATTTTAGGAAGTTGTTTTGGGATTTTTCTTAGAGCATTTCCTTTAGGCGACGGATACGCTCTTCTATTGGCGGGTGAGTGGAAAAAAGGTTAGTTACTTTTTTACCTTTAAAGGGATTGGTAAGGTAGATATTGGCGGTCGTGGGGGAAGCGGTTTGAAGAGGAGTGGGGTCGGCACTTATTTTCTCTAAGGCGCTTATTAGAGCAGCTGGTTGGCGAGTAAGTTTGGCAGAGCTTGCGTCGGCCAAGAATTCGCGTGAACGAGAGACGGCCAGTTGCATCAGGCGAGCGATAAGAGGAGAGAGGATAATCAAGAGAAAACCAATGATGGCCAGTGGCCCAGAAGAACGATTGTCATCGTCGCTTTTTCTTCCTTGGTGAAGAAAGCCAGAGCGAAGAAAAATGTCGGTTAGGATAGAGAGGGCACCAATTAGGGTGGAAATGAGCATCATCAAACGAATGTCAAAGTTTCCAATGTGTCCTATTTCGTGAGCCACGACTGCTTCCAGCTCAGAGCGGGAAAGTTTTTCCAAAAGGCCGGTAGTGGCGGCAAGGGAGGCATGTTTAGGGTCACGACCGGTAGCAAAGGCGTTGGGAGCAGAAGAAGGAATGATATAGATTTTGGGCATGGGGATTTGAGCGGCCAAGCTTATATTTTCGACAGCGGTGTAAAAATCAAAGTATTCTTCTCTTTTGGCGGGACGGGCCCGGTTTAAGAAAAGGACCATTTTGTCACCGGTAAAAAAGGAAAGAAGAGAGTAAGAGACGGCAAAGAGAGTAGAGAAAATAATAAAGCTGGAATCTAGCTCGTAGAAGTAGGAAATGAAGTAGGCGATGCCCAGAACAAAGGCGATAAAAAGAAAAATGAGAAGGGAAGAGCGCCTTTTATTCTGGTCCAGCTGTTCGTAGACGTTTAACATTTTATAGTTTTACTTCGGGAGCTTTGGTGTCGGCCATGGAGACCTCCAGGTGGGCACCTGTGCTGGGGGTGCTGAAACCCTTTTCCGGTTTAAAACCCAAGAGAGGGGCAATCCAGACGCCAGGGATAGTTTCCAAGCTAGTATTGTAGTCGGCAGAAAGATCGATTAGGGTGCGGCGGGAATACATGAGTTTGTCGGAGGTATCACGGAGCTCATCCATGAGTTTCTGGACAACGCCGGCAGCCTTTAGCTCGGGAGTTGACTCTAAAACAACCCTAATGGAGGAGAGGGCCTGTTGCAGTTTTTCCTGGGCCTTGTCTATTCCTTCCATTTGGCCGGATTCGGCAGCCTTAAGAATTGACTGGCGGGCGTCGGTGATAAGTTTAATCGCTTCTTTTTCGTGGCTAAGATAGCCTTTAGTTGACTCGACCAGGTTGGGAATAAGATCGGCTTGGCGCTTAAGCTGGTTCCCTATTTCCTGAATAGAGGCGCCGATTCTTACCTTAAGGCGCTTTAGGCGATTATAGAAAGAGACTAAAAAAAGAATAATGAGAACGGGAATGATAAAAAAGAGGGAAGCAATCATGTTTGAAAAGGATTAAAAATTAATTTGCCTGCTTAAATAATAACATTAATTGAGAGCAGTTTTGATAACGCTGTCAACCTTGTCGGCAAAGATAAACTTAAGATCTTTTTTGACGTAGGCGGGGACGTCACCCAGATTCTTTTTGTTATCACGGGGAAGAATAATGGTCTTTAGACCCGCTCGGTGGGCGGCAATAACTTTTTCTTTGACACCGCCAATTTCTAAGACGTGGCCGCGAAGAGTGATTTCTCCGGTCATACCAACATCTTTTTTGACACTTTTACCGGTAAAGGCGGAAACAAGGGCGGTAGTGATGGCAACGCCGGCTGAGGGACCGTCTTTGGGGACAGCTCCTTCGGGAACATGGATATGAATATCGGTTTTGTGAAAGTTGGCCTTGATACCGAAGGCTTTGGCTTGGCTTCTGACATAGGAGATGGCGGCTCGACAGGATTCTTTCATGACTGAGCCCAGCTTCCCGGTTAGGTAAAGCTGACCCTTGCCATCCATGAGAGTGACTTCAATGAAAAGGATATCGCCGCCAGCCTGAGTCCAGGCCAGACCAGTAGAGACAGCAACTTCGTCTTTTTTGCCTTTTATCTGGGAGCTAAACTTGGCAGGACCCAAGAGGGAAGAGAGGTTTTTGGAGACAATTTTGACGCCTTTTATTTTTTTAGAAACCATTTTTTTGGCCGTTTTACGGCAGAGGGTGGCAATGGTTCTTTCAAGCTCACGTACGCCGGCTTCACGGGTGTAGCTTTCGACAATTTTTTTAAGAGCGGTATTGTCTATTTCTAAATTTTTAGGAGTGAGACCGTTAGCTGAAAGTTGTTTCTGGATTAGGTGGCGGCGGGCAATTTCATATTTTTCCTGCTGGGTGTAGCCGGGGAAGCGAATGATTTCCAAACGATCACGCAGAGCAGGAGGAATGGAGGAGATGACGTTACCGGTAACGATAAAGAAAACTTGGGAGAGATCAAAGGGGAGCTCGAGATAATGATCGGAGAATTCACTGTTTTGCTCGGGATCGAGAGCCTCAAGGAGAGCAGAGGAGGGGTCACCGCGAAAATCATTGCCGACTTTGTCGATCTCGTCGAGCATGAAGACGGGATTGATGGTGCCGGCATCTTTAATCCCTTGGATAATGCGGCCGGGCATGGCACCAACATAGGTGCGACGGTGGCCGCGAATTTCTGCCTCGTCGCGAATGCCACCTAAGGAAACACGGGCAAATTCACGGCCCAGGGCCTTGGCAACAGAGCGACCAATGGAAGTTTTACCGACACCAGGGGGACCAATAAAACAGAGGATGTTGGCCCCGGTCTGGTCCTCTTTGGTTTTTTTATTTTTTTTAGTTTTTTGGGATTTGAGTTTCATGACAGCCAAATATTCAAGAATGCGCTCTTTGGCATCTTTAATGCCGTAATGGTCGTCGTTTAAAATACGGGCGGCTCGGGAAAGAGAGACATTATTGGGGCTTTTCTTTCCCCAGGGCATGTCAATAATAAGGTCAAGCCAGGTGCGAATATAGCTGGCCTCGGGGGCCATGGGGGGCATACTAGCTAAGCGCTTAAGCTCTGATTTAGCCTTTTTCTTGGCAGAAAGGGGCATTGGGGAATTTTTAATTTTTTTAGCAAGACGTTCCAGTTCCCCGTCATCTTTGTTTTTAACACCAAGGCTAGTGAGCTCTTTTTCAATGACTTTTTTGCGCTCCTGGAGAACTGCTCTTTTCATGCCCTTATCAAATTTAGCTTGGGTTTTTGATTCTATCCTTCTTTCCAGTTCCATAACCTTTATCTCCTGATGGAGATATTCGCTGACCAGGCGCAGACGGCGGGTGAGTTTGATAGTTTTTAAGATTTCCTGTTTTTGGATGGGCTTTAAGTCCAGTGAAAAAGCTACCTGATCGGAAAGCTCGGCGGCTCCCACACCCCCGCTTAATTTCATCATGACAGGAAGATCAAACGATTTACCCAAAGAAAAAGCTTTTTTTAGAGTCTTGACGAGGTTTTCAGAGCGAATGGAAATCTCTTTTTTATCCGTCTGGTCAGTTTCCACTTCTTGAACTTTGGCAGTAGTGTAATCAGGAGCTTCAACAAGCTCTCTTATCCGGGCCCGAGAAAGACCGCGAATGATTGCATGAAAGGTATTTTCCGTTTGGAGAACGTGTTCAATGCGGGCAATAACTCCTACGGGGTAAATATCATCAAGGTCGGGGTTTTCAGTTTGGGAGTCTTTTTGACCAACAACGAGAATTAAGCGATCTTTTTTGAAAGCCTGAACAAGGGCGGAGGTAGAGCGCTGACGGCCAAAGATAAGCTGCATTTCAACGGACGGGAAAGGGATGAGATTTCGCAAGGGAACCAGGGGTAGAGATTTTTCAGTACTGGGAGGGTTGGTTTTACTGGAGGGGCCAAGTAAAATAGTCATAGAGTTAATTTATTTTAAATGGAAATTAATTTTTTTGAAAGACTAATTAGCAGTATATATTCTTGTCTGCTAAAATGCAAACAGTGAACTTCTTGTTAAGGTACAGCGAGATTGCCTTAAAGGGCAAGAATCGAATTTTTTTTGAAAAAAAGCTGGCGGAGAGCCTGAGAGGGGCTTTGCCCGAGGGTAGTAGGGTTAGAAAAGGCAGGGGGTATTTTGAGGCTTCTTGTTTGGAGGGTAAAGAAGAAGAGACGGAAAAGGCAATGGAGGAGATACCTGGTCTGGCTTGGTTTGCCAGGGCAGAAGAGGTTAGCTGGCGAGAGAAAAAAGAGCTTGAGGAAAAAGCCTTAAAGCTTATGGAGGGGGAGTACGGAAGTTTTGCAGTACGGGCCCGGCAGGGAGGTAAATTTTTAGAAGGAGGGAGCCGAGAAATGGAAGTTTTTTTAGGAGAGCTTATTGCAAGAAAGCTTAAAAAGAAGGTTAACTTGACAGTGCCTGAGCGAACTTTGTGGGTGGAGGTGGTGGACGAAAAACGAGCTTTTCTTTTTATCCAAAAAAAGGCAGGAGTGCGGGGACTACCGATGGGGACGGGAGGAAAAATTGTTTGTCTTTTATCTGGCGGGATTGATTCGCCGGTGGCAGCAAACCTTGTGCAAAGACGGGGGGTGGAGCTTATCCTGGTGCACTGCCACAGCTACCCAATCACTAAAAAAGAGTCCATAAACAAGGTAAAAAAACTGGCAAAAGTTTTAGGTAGGTATCAGGGAAAGATAAAGCTTTATCTGGTCCCAATTGCAGCAGCACAAAAGGAAATGTACGCTCTGGTAGATCAACGCTATCTTATTCTTCTCTACCGGAGACTAATGTTAAAAGTGGCTCAAGAAATTGGTAAAAAAGAGGGGGCTTTGGGAATAATAACCGGAGATAGTCTAGGGCAGGTGGCTAGCCAGACCTTGGAAAATCTGGGCGTACAGGAGGCGGCAGTGGAGATGCCGGTTTATCGACCTTTAATTGCAATGAATAAAGAGGAAATTATCCAAAAAGCCAAAGAAATTGGAACTTATGAGATTTCCATCTTGCCACATGAGGATTGCTGTAGTCTGTTTGTTCCCAGGCAACCTAAAACACAGGCTAAACTGGCTCAAGTAGAACAGGAAGAAAACAAGTACAATAGGGAAGAAATGTTAAAAAAAGCTTTAGACCAAAAAGAAGAGGTGGAGCTTTAATGAGAAAAACAAAAGAGAAAATAGTAAAAAAGACAGGAAGAGTGGTGATTGTGGGACGGCCTAACGCGGGAAAGTCAACTCTTTTGAACAATATCTTTGGACAAAAGGTAGCAATTACTTCACCCAAACCCCAGACAACGAGGCGAAATTTAACCGTCCCCTACTCTGAGGCAAGAGGGGAGATATTTTTTGTGGATACTCCGGGAATGTTTCAAAAGATAAGTGATGAAGTGGGAAGGATGGTCAACAAGATGCCAGGAAAAGGAGTAATTGGCGCTGATATCCTGGTCTATTTGGTTGACTTAAGCCGACCAAAAACAGAAGAGGAGAATAAAGCAATTGGCTTGGTGCGCAAGAGTCCGGCTAAAAAAATCTTGGTGTATAACAAGATAGACAAGTTTGAAGGAAGAAAGCGGGGGTTTAGACCTGATTATGCTTTTTTGGAAGAGGAAGTTGACCGGGTAATTGCCATTTCAGCTTTGAAGAGCACCCATCTTAAGGGGCTTTTGGATTTGATCTTTGAGCTTTTACCAGAAAAAGGGGGAGGGGAAAACAAAGAGGGAGGCAAGATGAGAGAAGAAGGGAAGGGAGTGGAAAAAGATGGTGAAGAAAGAGAAAAACAAGATTCTGTTGTCTGGGAGGGACTTAATAAAAAGGAGTGGATAGCAGAGCTTGTCCGGGAGAAGGCTTATTTGGCCCTAAGGCAGGAACTTCCCTATACAGTAGGAGTGTTAGTAGAAGAGGTAGAGGACAAGAAGAAGTTAATTGTGGTAAAAGCGAAATTGTTTACCACTTCAGATCGCTATAAGGCAATGATTGTAGGTAAGGGTGGAGCAATGATTAAAAAGATTGGATCGGAGACAAGAAAGGAGCTGGAATTGGCTTGGAACAGAAAGGTATTTTTAGAGCTTAGGGTAGAAACGAATCGGCATTGGCCACAGATGTTAATGGGATCTTCTAAGTTCGCCTAGTGTTTTTTTGCCCAAGATACAAGCACTCCGGAAATTAAAGATTATGAAGCATGATTTTGTTGGTGGAAAAAGAATCAGGAGATGGATTTTTTGATACCTTTTGTTCACGTCGTACTTTGGAGAGGGGGCAAGAAGGGTTGAAATGATTGGTTGGGGATGAGATATAATGGGAGCATGGAAAAAATAAAGCGGGTAAGGGAAAGGATGGGGGCAGTGAGGGGTTCAAAGAGAGAGTTTATGGAATTTTTACGGGATTATAATGTTTTGGCTTTGAGTATCGGGATTGTGATTGGGGGAGCGGTAAGTAAGCTGGTTAGCTCAATGGTTGATGACCTGGTAATGCCTTTGGTAGAGCTTTTAACTCCAGGTGGAAGCTGGAGGGAAATTGTTTGGACTTTGGGGCGAGCTCAGTTTGGGGTTGGTAATTTCTTGGGAAGACTAGTAGACTTTTTGATTATTGCGGGAATAGTTTTCCTGGTGGTAAAAAAGATGTTGAAAATTGAAAATATTGGACCTGCTAAAAAGACTAAAAAATAGAAATGCAAACATTAAAACTTTCAAAAATTGGGAAAAAATATGCTGACAAGTGGGTGGTTAGAAATGCGGATTTTGAGGTAGTTAAGGGAAGAATCTGTGGTCTTCTAGGACCTAATGGGGCGGGGAAAACAACAACGCTTCGAATGATTGCCGGCTTTTTAACCTTGTCTTCCGGGGAAATCATCTGGAAAGGAAAAAGAGTGGAGCCTAAAGACTTTCGGTTTCGAGAATCTTTGGGATATTTACCGGAATCAAATCCGGTTTATGAGAATTTAAGTGTTCTGGAGCAGTTGCATTTTTTAGCAAAAGTTAAAATTAATGATCTTCAAAAGCGGGAAAGAGAAGTTGGGCGGGTAATTAAAGCTTGTGGCCTAAAAGAGGTAGAGGGGCAAAAAATTGAGACACTGTCTAAGGGATACCGGCAAAGGCTGGGGCTGGCAGGAGCTTTTTTGGGGGACCCTCCGATTCTTCTTTTGGACGAGCCCACAAGCGGCCTTGACCCCAACCAAGTGCTGGAGATCAGATCGGTGATTAAAAAAATGGCTAAAGATAAGTGGGTAATATTTTCTTCCCATATTCTGTCGGAAGTACAGGCTCTCTGTCAGGATTTAGCATTAATTGATAAGGGAAAGATAGTTAAAACAGGAAAGATCGGCCCTGGTGGAGTTAAGGCACTGGAAAAAATGTTTGTTAGTTTTACCGGAGGAAAATAATGAGAAAAATTTGGGCAGTTTCCGAAAAAGATTTAAAAGAGCTGGTGGGAACGGTGAGCGGTTTTATTTTCCTGGCTCTTTTCCTGTTGGTGGGAACCTGGCTCTATTTTCAAGATTTCTTTTTAATTGGACAGGCAGATCTTGGTAAATGGTGGAGTAGCTTGTCCTTTTTAATGCTTCTTTTTGTGCCGGCAATTGGCATGGGGGCGATAAGTGAGGAGAAGAAGGGGAAGACATGGGAGCTTCTGTTAAGCTTGCCTTTTGATGAGAAAGGATTGGTGGCGGGTAAGTTTCTGGCTCGGGCGCTTTTTTTGGGATTGGCTTTGGTTTTAAGCCTGGGAGTAGCGGTAACTTTATGGTGGCTGGGTAAGCCGGACCTGGGGGTGATGTTGGGGGGGTATTTAAGTTTGTTTATGGCAGGACTGGCCTACCTTTCGGTGGTGATTTTTTTCTCCAGTCTTTTAAGTCAAGCGGCAGCCTTTCTCGTATCTTTCATTTTTATTCTAGTAAATAGCTTCCTGACCCAGGATCTTTTCCTATTGAGACTGCCAGTTTGGGCAAGAGGGGCAGCAGCCAAGCTTTCCCTGGGACATTGGCAGGCAGAGATGGCGGCGGGATTAATTAGTTTGTCTTCTTTGATTTTCTTTATAACCTGGATTAGTTTTTTTCTGTACCTGGCCTGGTGGCAGGTAAAGTCAAGGAATAGCTAAAAAAATGAAAAAAATAAACAGGGCGGGAAAGATGGGGACGGTTTTTTTGTTCTTGGGGATTCTAGTTTTTTTGAATTTGGTAGCTGGAAAATTGTCTTTTGTAAAAATTGACTTAACTCAGGAGAAAATTCATGAGCTTAGCCCGGGGACAGAAAAAATACTAAAAGAATTGGATGACGTGGTTAGCGTAAAGTTTTTCTTGTCGGAAAATCTACCGCCTAAGCTTTTGCCCCTTAAGGATAAACTAGGGCTTTTGCTAGAGCAGTTTGTAGAGGGGTCTGGGGGAAAGATGAGACTAGTAAGACTTGATCCCGGTAGCAGTGAGGAGGCAAAAAAAGAGGCAGAGCGCTACCAAATATCCCCTTTGCAATTTTCTGATATAGAACAGGATGAGGTTAAGCTAACAAGTGCATATTTTGGGTTGGTGATTACTCATAGGGACCGGCAGGAAATCATTCCGGTAGCAACAGAAGTGGAAAACCTGGAGTATCTTTTGGCAGCTGCACTTAAAAAAATAAACAGGGAGAAAGTACCGACAGTAGCGCTTGCGACGGGACATGGCGAGCTTGACAGTACACAAACACAATATTTGGATAGATTTTTACGTCAAAATTACAATTTACAAAGGCTTGATTTAAGCCAGGCAGAGAATCCGGAAAAAAGTGACTTTGAGGTTTTGGTTTTTTTGGGAGGAGAGGGGTTTAAAGAGGAAGATTTAAAAAAGATTGATAGGATAGGCATGGCCGGAAAGGGGATGATTTTTTTAAACAGCCAGATAAAGGTGGACAATAGTTTAAGCGGACGAAGGCAAGAAAGCGGATTGGAGAGCTGGTGGGAACACGTGGGAATGAAAGTGAAAACGGGGGCGGTGGCCGATGAAGCAGCGACTATGGCCAATTTTCAAACAGAGCAGGGCAGTTTCTTTATGCCCTATCCTTACTGGATTCAAATTTTACCGGAAAATGTAAACTGGGCAATCCCCTCTTTGGGGCGAAGCGGCGGGCAGATTTTGGCCTGGGCCAGTCCTTTGGAGATTGCTGAGGGAGTGGAGTGGATAATTAAAAGCAGTCAGGCTTCTTGGATTGAAGAAGGCCTAAGCTTTGCACCAGACAATATTTCAGCACCACAAGAGACAGGGCAAGAAATAGTGGCGGCTTTAAAAATGGGAGAAGTGGGGGCATTTTTTGAAGATACAGTTCCCAACAAAACCCAAGGGGCAAAAATCGCTCTTTTGACAGGCGCAGAAAACCTGGTAGTTGACGGGCAGGTGGCCAATAGCCCGCAAAACCTAGGCTTAGTTTTAAATTTGGTGGATTATTTAGCTTCGGAAGAGGATCTTTTACAGATTCGCAGTAAAGAGATTTTAGCTCGGCCGCTCTCCCCTACCAGTACCCCAGAACGGCGGCTTATTCGAATAGCTAACCTTTTAGTTCCTTTGTTTTTAATCGCCGGGATATGGGGATTAGTTTGGTTTAAAAGATCAAAGTGGCACGAAAAACATGGTTTTTAGTTTTTCTGAAAGTAGAGAATGAGAAAAGAGTTGTTTTTTTTGAAGAAAGATTTTCTGATTATTTTGTTGGTTTTTTTGACACTGGGAGCTGGGTATTTAGGGCTTAGAACAAGAGAAAGAAATCTTTGGGAAAATGAATCATTTGGGAAAGGGGCGCTTTGGCCGGGAGCCGGAGAGGTCGAAGAGTTTTCCCTAAAGAGAGGAGGGGGGGTGTTAAGGTTTAGCAAGGAAGAGGGAAGATGGGGAGTAATTGGGGAAGATGGGCAAAGGATACCGGCAGACGAAGAAAGAGTGGAAAGTTTTCTGGAGAGTTTGGATACTCCCAAGACAGCTGAAGTTGTATCAGAAAATGTGGAGGGAGAAGAGTTTGGCTTAAGAGAGGGAGAGAGAGGAGTGATAGTAGATAGTCAGGGAAAGGAGCAGGTTTGGATTGGGAAATTTGGACCGGATTGGCAGAGTGTTTTTCTAGCTTGGCCTGGGAAAGACGAAGTGTGGCTTTGGCCCCAAATTTGGGAAATAGAAACTCAGGCAGAAGTTTGGCAGTTGGAATGGATAAGTAATTTGTCCCAATACCAGATTGAGAAAGTGGAGATTAAAAAAGGAGAAGAAAGCAGGATTTGGGAAAAAAAACAGGAGGAAGAGTGGGGTGAGGAGGGAAAAGAGGCAGAAAAAATTGTGGAAAGTTTTGCTAATTTAAAAGCAGGTGAGTTTTTGGGAGAAAGAGGAGAAGAAAAAACAGAGTATGAGCTTGTTTTGACAGTAAACGGTGAAGAAGAAAGGCTGTTGGCCGGACAAAAAGAGGGAAGATTTTGGATTTCTGATGATGATCGGTATCTTTGGGAGCTAAACCGGGAGGATTGGCAAAAATTAAAGGCTATTTTTTGATAAGAAATGTTTTTTCCCGGGAGTGTTGACCAGATTGGAGAATAACAGCGGAAGGAGAAACTTGAAAAGACTCTGCTAAAAGTTTGATAGCTGCCTGGTTGGCCTGGTTTTGACGGGCAGGGGCGGTAAGGGAGATTTTCAAGGTGCCATCCAAGAGAGTTTCCAATAAGTTTAGGCGGGCGGAGGGTTTAACTTTAACCTTAACGCTGATAATTGTGGGTTTTTTGACAGGAAGAGACATTTATTGTTAGAATTCTTTAAAGATTAAGATTGGTTTAGGTTTAGATTTAGATGTTTCATAGGATAAACAAAAATGGCTAAAAAAAATAGAGGGGGTAAGTTTTTACTGGGAGCAGCTTTGGGGGCAGTGGCAGCTTTGCTCTTTGCTCCAAAAAGCGGTAAGGAAACCCGGGAAGAGCTGAAGGGAAAGGCCGGTCTTTTGAAAAAAGGTGTAAGTGACGAAGTGGGAGTTTTTCAAGCAAAAGTAAAAGAGATTTTTGGCCAAGTAGACAGAAAAACTAAAGCAAAGTACAGAAAAATCAAAGGTGAGGTAATGGAGAAAATAGCAGCTTTAGAAAAGACTGGAAAAACAGTGGACAAGAAAGCTTATGAAAAGACGGTGGAACAGGTAGTTGATGGTTTTCGATCGGAAATGGTTGATAGCCGCGAAGCAGTAGAGAAACTTAAAAAGATGTTAAAGACCGACTGGGAAAAGGTAAAGAAAGCACTTGGTCAGTCGGAAAGACGACAGAGAAGCTGAGAAAGGGCTTTAAGAGATGCTTTTTGGTGGATGCTGGTAACGTAGATATCTTGGGATTTGAGGTTGGTCTTTTGGGTTAAGATTTTTTTAGTTTTTGCTATTTTTGCTGGAGTGGAAAGATCAGCCTTAGTAAGGACGATAATTTCTTTCCTCTTGGCAAAGGAGGAACTAAATTTTAAAAGCTCAGAGCGGATTTGGGAATAGCTTTGAAGAAGGTCTTCAGCGTCAAGCGCTAAACAATGGACCAGAATGCGGGTACGCTCAGCGTGACGCAAGAAGCGGTTACCGAGACCCCGCCCCGAGGATGCACCCTCAATTAGTCCTGGAATATCGGCAATAATGGCGTTGTTGGGCAAAACACCCAAATTAGGCTCTAAAGTAGTAAAGGGGTAATTGGCAACCTGAGCAGAGGCGTTGGTAAGGGCATTAAGGAGACTACTTTTGCCGGCATTGGGCAAACCAACCAGACCAATTTGGGCAATAAGTTTCAATTCAAGGTGAAGATAATATGATTCTCCGGGAAGACCGGGTAAGAATTGACGGGGTTGGCGATTTTGAGGGCCCCGAAAGTGGTGGTTGCCCCAACCTCCCTTGCCTCCTTTGGCAATTGTTTCGGTTTGGCCGACAGTAAGAAAATCAAGTTTTTTGCCATCAGGAAAAGTAACGACAGTGCCAAGCGGTATTTTTAAAATTAGGTCTTGGCTATTGGGTCCACTCATTTTTCGGTGACGACCGGGACTACCAGGGTTAGCTTTGAAGGATTTTTGAAAACGAAACTGATGGAGGGCACCAATATCAGAGACGGCAGTCATCAGAACATTACCTCCCCGACCACCATTACCCCCATCAGGGCCGCCCTTGGGTTGGGTACGGGTGCGGAGAAAGTGAACCAGACCGTCTCCGCCTTTGCCGGCGCTAATTTGAATGGTAACTTCGTCGATTAACATTTACTTATTATCTCACAGAGAGCTTTCTCGAGTTTATCTGGAGTTTCTAAAAGCAGAAGAGAAGTTCTAAGACGAGCGGCAGCAGGAAAACCGGAGAGATATTTAGCAAGGTGTTTTTTAAAACCGGGAAACTGACGGGGATGAGGGTAGAAGTTTTGATAAAGATGAAGGTGGTCAAGGATAATTTTTACTCTTTCTGGAGTAGTGGGTGAGGTTTTAGCAAAAACCCAAGGGGCAGCCCAGGCAGCCCGGCCAATGAGAAAGCCGCGGACAGGATATCTTCGGGAAAGGAGGAGGGCGTTTTCACGGCTTTTAACGTCACCATTTCCAAAAATGGGAATTTGGGATTTTTTAGCCAGGCGGCAGGCAAGAGTAATTTGATCCCAATCGGCTTGGCCTGAATAACCTTGAGAGAGAGTGCGAGCGTGAAGGGTAATAAAGTCTAGGGGAAGGTCAAGAAGGACAGGAAGCCATGAGGAAAGAATAGGCTTGTCAATGCCAAGACGAGTTTTAACAGAGAGGGTGGGGCGGGAATAGCTAATTTTAGTTTTGTTTTCTTTTTTAAAAAGAGCAATAGTTTTTAGAGTTTTACTTGGAAAATTGAGGCTTTCAAGAGAAGGATCTTTTTTCCAGTCGTCTAGAGCCTGACGACAGGACTTGACTATTTGGGTGGCTAAAGCAGGCTTTTCGATAAGAGAGGCACCGCCGCCATGGGAGACTACTTTTTTAGCTGGGCAGCCCATGTTAAGGTCAATACCAGCAAAACCGAGATCAGCTAAAACAAAGGTGGCTTTGTAAAAATCTTCTGGAGTTTTGCCGAAAAGCTGGGCAATTATCGGCTGGTGAGAGGGAAAGTAAAACAACTTTTCAAAAAGCTTTAAGGCGCCACGAGAAAGGCCTTCGGCGCTGATAAATTCGGTAAAAAGAAGGTCGGGGCGGGCAACTTTGACTAGAAGGCGGCGATAAACAGGGTCGCTGACTCCATCCATCGGAGCAAGGCCAACGACTGGGGTTGGTGCTTGATCAAGCCAAGTTTTACCAAAAGGGATTGTTTTTTTCATGAATTAGGGTTAATTTAAGTATTTTACTTCAATTTATCTCTTTTGACTTGTAAAATGGGGAATGGAATTATTTTGGGAGAAGTTAGAGGTAGGAGAACTGCAAACAAATTGTTATCTTTTGAAAGACGGAGAGGGAGGGGCGGTGTTGATTGACCCCGGAGGAGATCCAGATTATCTGGCCCAAGTGCTATCGGAGAGAAACTTAAAGCTTCTAGAGATTTGGGCGACACATGGGCATTTTGACCATTTGTTGGCGGCACCACAACTACAGCTGATTTACCAGGTGCCGCTATTCTTACACCCTAAGGATCTATTTTTGGCCCGGGAGCTTGGAAAAAGAGCAGAGTATTGGCTAAAGTGCAAAGTTTTGGTAGAGAAGTTGGGAGAGATTAGAGAAATTAAAGAAGGAGAGAAACTTAAACTGGGGAGGAGCTTTGAGTTTTTAGTAATGGAGACGCCTGGGCATACGCCGGGAAGTTTGTGTTTTTGGGAAAAGAAAGAAGAGCTTCTTTTTTCGGGAGATACGCTTTTTAGAGACGGAGTGGGAAGAGCTGATTTTTCGTATTCTAGACCAGCTGAATTACAGA
>CAZGPK010000001.1:178098-180037 GCA_964527115.1 uncultured Gammaproteobacteria bacterium
TGAAAAGGATAATGAAGTTGCCTGGGGGAACAAGAGTATTGCCGGGACATGGGGAGGAGATCGGGATTTAGTGGAAACGTTCAAGGCGGATTTTTTCAAAAGAGAGGCCTTTTTCTTGAAGAAAAGTGCTTGTCTCTTTTATCATGTCGGGGTTGCCGCAAAGATAGGCTTGAGAAGTGGGCCAGGGAAGCCTGGTTTTTTCGAGAAGTTTGGTGACGTATCCCCTATTTCCTTTCCAAGTTTTTTCCGGACGAGAGAGGGTGAGGTGAAAATGGAAGTTGGGATGTTGAGTGGATAATTCTTCAAATTCTTTTTGGAAAACAATGTCTTGGGAGTAGCGAAAACCCATAAAGAGATGGAGTTCTCTTGGGTCTTTTTCTCTCAAGAGCTTTTGGATTTGGCTTCGAAGTGGAGCAATGCCGGAACCGGTGGCAATAAAAAGAAGAGTGTCTTTTGGATAGTCTTTGGCCGATAAAAGAGTGAAAACTCCCAGCGGGCCAAAGCAGTCAAGGGAGTCTCCTTTTTTCCTGGAAAGAAAGAAGCGGGAGCCAATTCCCAAGGGAGAGTGATCTACTAAGAGCTTTACTTTGGGGTTATTGGGCAAATTGGCAAGAGAGTAAGCGCGGCGTAAGTCTTGATCATTGACGGCAATATTTACAAATTGGCCGGCCTCAAAGTGGAAGGAGTGGGGAAACTTAAGGGTAAAAAGAAGAAATTTGGGAGTCAGTTTTTCAATTTTTTCAATTTTGGCTTTATATTTTTGGGGAGAGATCATATTAAAAGTATTATAGCGAAGAGAGATGGTTATTTGGAGCTTAGGAGGAAAGAAGGAGTTTTCTTTTGAGCTGATCTTGGTAGCGATGGGCAAAGCGATGGGATTCGTCACGAACTCTTTGCAAAAGATGGAGAGCGGGGTGATGACGGGGAAGGCGTTTTTGATGAAAACCATGGCGGTACCAGATGAGAGTTTCCTTTTTTTTAGCAAGGCCCAAGAAGGGGATCTCAATCCCCTTCTCCAGAAAGAGGCGAAGGATAGCTGAAACTTGAGGGCGACCACCATCAAGAAGAAAGAGGTCGGGAAGGGGCCAGTCAGAGCGGTTTAGGCGCCGGGTTAAAACTTCAGTAAGCCAGGCACTGTCGTCTCGGGCATCAGGACGGCGTAGGCGAAAACGACGATAATGGCTTTTGTCGGGCTCAGCTTTTAAAAAAGAGACTAGGGAACCAACAATAAAGTCGGTACCAGAGCGGGAGATATCATAGCCCTCAATCCTTTTTAGGATTTTTTGCGATTGGGGAACAAGGGCAATTTCTTTTAAGAGATGGAGAAGCTCCTGCTCCTCTTGGAGGCGGAGGTCTTGGACCAGTTGGGGATTGCTTAGGTATTCGGCAATATTTTGGCTGGGGGTAAGAATATGTTCTAGCTCGAGAACACGATCGCGAAAATTGGCGGCTTGTTCAAAGTTTTCCTGGGCTGAAAAGCTCTGCATAGAGGCCTTAAGGTCGTCCAGAAGAGCGGAGGAATTGCCTTTTAAAAGGCGTTTAAGCTGGCTTATCTGGTGGCGGTATTTTATGATTTGGGGTTTCTGGTCTTTTGGAGAGAGCTTCCTTATAGCGCGGGGACAGGGAGAGCAAAGGCCTAAGTGAGAGTGGAGACAGGGAGAGCCTTTTTCGTCAGAGTGGGTGGAGAAAGGGATGGCCCGGCGGACGGTACGGAGAACACGGCGGGTGAGTTTGGCTGAAGGGAAAGGACCAAAATAGAGGTCTTGGGGGTGAAGATTGGTTTTTCTCTCCAGAGAAACCTTGGGGAGTTGCTCAGAGCTGATTTTTAAATAAATGGGGCTCTTGTCGTCTTTGGAGCGCCAATTATAGGGGGGCTGGTAGCGACGGATAAGGCGGGCCTCCAAAAGAAGTGCTTCCAGCTCAGAGTTGACGAGAATGT
>CAZGPK010000001.1:180047-233932 GCA_964527115.1 uncultured Gammaproteobacteria bacterium
GTGAGAGAGGTGGTTGGCCTGGGAAAGCATTTTTTTGGTCTTGGGAAGGTTTTGGGCGGAAAAATATGAGGAAACACGGGAGCGGAGATTAACGGCTTTGCCAACGTAGAGGACCTCTTGGCCTTTTTTGAAAAGGTAGACACCGGGTTTTTGGGGAAGCTTTTTGGCTTTTTGGGAAAGCATAAATTAAACCTTATTATAGCTTGCCCTTTAAGCCAAGCCCTTCCTATTAAAGTAAGGGCTTCAAGTACTGACCGGTTAGGGAGCGGGGGGCCTTAGAAACTTGCTGGGGAGTACCAGTGGCAATAATTTCCCCGCCGGCATCGCCTCCTTCGGGGCCAAGGTCAATAATCCAGTCGGCATTTTTAATAACATCAAGGTTGTGCTCGATAACTAGGACTGTGTTGCCTTTTTCAGTTAAGCGTCTTAGGACTTTGAGAAGTTTTTTAAGGTCCTCAAAGTGAAGGCCGGTAGTGGGTTCGTCAAGAATATAGAGGGCGCGACCAGTAGTAGTTTTAGTTAGCTCTCGAGAAAGTTTTAGGCGTTGAGCCTCACCACCAGAGAGAGTGGGAGCACCCTGGCCTAGTTTCATGTAGCCCAGGCCAACATCAATTAAAGTTTGCAGACGAGAGGCAAGAGGAGGAAAGTGACGAAAGAAGTTTAAGGCCTGATCAATAGAGAGATCCAAGATTTCCTGGATATTTTTACCCTTGTAGAAGACTTCCAAAGTTTCCGGATTGTAGCGGGAACCTTGGCAGACATCACAGGTAACGTAAAGATCGGGGAGAAATTGCATTTCAATTTTTACTTCACCGCCACCTTGGCAAACTTCACAGCGGCCACCTTTGACATTAAAGGAGAAGCGACCGGGATGAAAGCCTTGAATACGGGCTTCGGGAGTTTGGGCAAAAAGGTCGCGGATGTAAGTAAAGGCACCGGAGTAAGTAGCGGGATTACTGCGGGGAGTGCGGCCAATGGGGCTTTGGTCAATAAAAAGAACCCGGTCAATCTCTTCCCAGCCTAAAAGATCAGAGTGATCACCGGCTTTCTCTTGGTAACGGGGATTAAGTTTTTGGGAGAGGGCGTGGTAGAGGGTCTCGTTGACAAGAGTAGACTTGCCGGAACCAGAAACGCCAGTAATACAGACCAAGCAACCCAAAGGAAAAGAGGCAGTAATATCTTTTAGGTTATGTTGACGACAGTTTTTAAGAATGAGTTTTTTTTCAGAGATTTGGTTTTTATTTGAAAGAAAATCTATCTTTTTCTTACCAGAGAGATAGGCCCCAGTTAGAGAAGCATTGTTTTGAGAAAGTTCCTTGGCGTTTCCTTGAGCAACCAGACGGCCTCCTTCCTGACCGGCACCAGGGCCAAAGTCAAAGATAAGGTCGGCCTCTTCCATCATTTCCCGATCGTGTTCGACGACAATAACAGAGTTGCCCATATCACGTAGATTTTTTAAAGTCTCAATGAGACGTTGGTTGTCCCGCTGGTGAAGGCCAATAGTGGGCTCGTCTAAAACATAAAGGACACCAGAGAGACCAGCTCCAACCTGGCTGGCCAGACGAATGCGCTGGGACTCACCGCCTGCCAAAGTTTGGGCAGGGCGGGAAGTGGTAAGGTAAGAGAGGCCAACAGAGAGGAGAAAGTCCAGGCGTTGAGATAATTCTTTGATAATGGGAGAGGCAATTTCTTTTTCCCGAGGGGAGCTTAAATCAGCGGAGACTTTTTTAAGCCAGAGAAAAAGGTCTTTTAAGGGCAGGTCGCTTATCTGATTTATATTTTGGTCAAAAATGGTAACAGAAAGAGCCTGTTCGGTAAGACGAGATCCATGACAGCTAGGACAGGTTTCTTTTCGCATATAGCGGCCAATTTCCTGCCTCATATACTCAGAGTTGGTTTCAAAAAAGCGACGCTCTAGGTTGCTGATAATGCCTTCAAAGCGGGAGCGCTGCTGATGGCGCTGACCCTCCTGATCGGTGTAAGTAAAGGTATATTTTTTGCCATTGGATCCGTAAAGAAGAATTTTAAGATCGTTTTTGTTGAGACGCTTTAAGGGAACGGCAAGGGAAAAACCTTCTTCGCGGGCTAAAGCTCGAATTTTGGTGGCGGTCCAGGAGTCATGCTCCATCATGCGGGCAATGGGGCGGATACCGCCTTCGGAGATAGAAAGTTTTCGATCGAGGATTAGGTCGGGGTCAATTTTTAAAAGAGTACCCAGGCCAGTGCAGGCAGGACAGGCACCGTGGGGAGAGTTAAAGGAAAAGAGACGGGGTTCGATCTCAGGAAGTGAGATGTTGCAGTCGGGACAGGCAAAGTGTTCCGAGTAGAGTTTTTCTGTTTTTGAGGAATCAAGGACAGAGAGAAAGCCACTGGAGAGCTTGAGACCGGTTTCGACGGCTAGAAGCAGGCGTTTCTCTAAAATTTTTAAAAAGCTTGGATTTTTAAGTTGTTTTCTGTCGGCCAAAAGATGATCAACGACAGCGTCGATCGAATGGCGGTTGGTTTTGATAAGACCCAGCGAGGAAGAGGTAGCTAAATCATAAAATTGGCCATCAATACGGGCCTTGGCAAAGCCTTGGGAAAGAAGCTTTTCTAATAAGACCTTAAATTCGCCTTTGCGGTCGCGGACAACGGGAGAGAGAAGATAAAGGTCGGCAATGGTTTGGGTTTGGGCCATTTCTTTTATCTTTTCCAAAAGCTGGGTGCTTATTTCCCGGGCGGATTGGCTTTTTATCTCCTGGCCGCAGGAGGGGCAGTGGGGGTGGCCGATACGGGCAAAAAGAAGGCGAAGGAAATCGTAGATTTCCGTGACGGTACCAACAGTAGAGCGAGGATTGTGGGAGACTGTTTTTTGGTCAATAGAGATAGCAGGAGAAAGACCGGTAATACTGTCTAGGTCGGGCTTGCCCATAACACCCAGGAACTGACGGGCGTAGGAGGAGAGAGACTGGACGTAACGACGCTGACCCTCAGCGTAAATAGTGTCAAAGGCAAGACTGGTCTTGCCGGAGCCAGAAACGCCGGTAAAGACAACGAGGCGATTTTTGGGAATATCCAGGGAAAGATTTTTTAGGTTGTGGACCCGGGCACCTTTTAGGCTAATGTACTGGTTTAGATCAGACCGGTTATTTTGGTTCATATTTTCTTAACTTCGGCTACTTTATCACGAAGCTCAATAGCTAATTCAAAATTTAAGTCAGAGGCGGCCTGTCTCATTTCTTTCCTTAAACTAAAGACCAGCTTTTTTCTTTCTTGAGGAAGAAGCTCGGCGGGGTTTAGACCAACTAGATATTCCCGAAGCTGAATCTGGGCCTGTTCCTTGGCGGTGACAGCATTGCTTTCCGGGGAAAGACGGTCGCGAATGGGTTTGGTGATAGAGGAGGGAGTAATGTGGTGGCGGCGATTGTAATCTAGTTGATGGAGACGACGGCGGTTGACTTCATCAAGGGCTGATTGCATAGAGCCGGTAACGGTATCGGCGTAGAGGATGATTTTTCCTTTAAGGTGGCGGGCGGCACGGCCCATGGTCTGGACAAGGGAGGTGCGAGAACGCAGGAAACCCTCTTTATCGGCGTCAAGGATAACAACGAGGGAGACTTCGGGGAGGTCAAGACCTTCGCGCAAGAGATTGACTCCGATTAAAACGTCAATATCTCCCTTTCGCAGGCTAGCTAAGATATCAGAGCGTTCAAGGGTGGGGATATCGCTGTGAAGATAGCGAACCTTAATCCCCTTTTCATCTAAAAACTGAGAGAGGTCTTCGGACATTCTTTTGGTAAGAGTAGTAACCAGAACTCGTTGCTTTTTCTTGGCTCTTTTTTTGATTTCCTGTAAAAGATCGTCAATTTGACCTTGGCTTTTGCGGATGACAACTTCAGGATCGACGAGGCCGGTGGGGCGGACAAGTTGTTCAACGACTTGATCTTTAGCTTTTTCAAGCTCCCAGGGACCGGGAGTGGCGGAGGTATAAATGACTTGATCTAAGCGGCCTAAAAACTCAGGAAACTTTAGGGGGCGATTGTCAAAGGAGGCGGCTAAACGAAAACCATAATCAACCAGAGTTTGCTTTCTGGAGCGGTCACCGCGGTACATACCGCCGACCTGGGAAACAGTTAAGTGGGACTCATCAATGACAGTTAAAAAGGGGCGAGGGAAATAGTCAAGCAGTGTGTAGGGAGGAGCACCAATAGCTCGGCCATCAAAATAGCGGGAGTAGTTTTCAATGCCGTTGACATAACCAAATTCAGTAATCATTTCCAGATCGTAGTTGACCCGCTGGGAGAGGCGCTGGGCCTCGACTTGCCTACCCCGGGCTTTTAAAGCGGCGACCTCTTCTTCGAGGTCACGCTTTATTTGAGGGAAAGCTTTTTTTTGCATTTCCTGGTTGACTAGATAGTGCTTGGCCGGGTAAATAACGGTAGCGGGAAGTTCTTCACTTAAGAGGTGACCAGTTAAAGGGTCAAGGCGAAAGATGGACTGAAGCTTATCTTCGGCAAAGACCAGGCGATAGCCTTCGTCTTGATAAGAGGGATGGATATCGAGGTTTTCGCCGCGCAGGCGAAAAGTGCCGCGGCGAAAGTCAAGGTCGGCCCGCTGATATTGGAGTTCAGAGAGGCGTAATAATAGCTCGCGCTGGGGATAGTGATGACCGGTTTCCAGCTTAACAATAAAGTCGCCATATTCCTTGGGAGAGCCAATATTGTAGATACAGGAGACAGAGGCAATGACAATGGAGTCGGGACGAGTGAGAAGATTGGTGGTGGCAGCGAGGCGAAGCTTGTCTATTTCCTCATTAATATCAGCCTCTTTTTCAATATAGGTGTCAGAGCGGGGCAGATAGGCTTCAGGCTGGTAGTAGTCGTAATAGGAGACAAAGAAAGAGACAGCATTTTGGGGGAAAAAGTCACGAAACTCCTGATAGAGCTGAGCAGCTAAGGTTTTATTGTGGGAGATGACAAGGGTAGGAAGACCGGTGTTTTGAATGAGATTGGCAATAGTGTAGGTTTTGCCGCTACCGGTAACTCCCAAGAGGACTTGGTGTTTTTTGTGGGATTTAATCCCTGAAGTTAGATGATCAATGGCCTGGGCCTGGTCACCTTGAGGGCTAAAACTGGAGACGAGTTTAAAAGCTGGCACAGAAAAGATATTACAATAAATACCCGAAGAAAACCAGAAGTTAGTTCAAGACGCTAGAGGGGATGGCAGAAGGAGAGGCGCTGGGGACAAGAGTGGGAGTGGGAGTAGCGGGAACAAGTTCAAAGGGCGAACCAAGGTAGTCAACTAGAAAGATTATGGCAATAAGTAATGCTAAAAGGCCAAACATGGGTAAAAGTGTTTTCTTCATAAGGAAATAATGGCAAAAAAACGGTAAAATATCAAGGATACCCCGTCGTCTAATGGTAGGACTGCTGGCTCTGAACCAGCCAATCGTGGTTCGAATCCATGCGGGGTAACAGTTTTTCATAAATATGAGACAAGAAAGAGAAAGAGAAAGCGTAAGTAAGTTTGTAGCCGAGAAAGTAGCGAAGTTTTTTGGACAACGGAAAAGTATCTTTTTTTTAGGCTTTTTATTTTTAAGCTTAACTTTTCTCTCCCCATTCAGCCTTAAAGTTATGGCGGCCAGTCAAGTGGTGGTAGGGGGGCAAACAAATCAAGTTACCGGGGGAGTCAGATTTGAAACAGGTTCAGTAAATCCCATGTATGGAAGTGGCGGAGAATATACTTTTCAAACATATTTCATTGATCCACAGGCCAGAGAGCCGAAGTTTGTGAAAATTTATTTACAGAGAGGTGGGGATGGAGAAAACTTTGAAAGCCACCTGATGCAAAGGGGTAACTTGACAGAAAAAGGTACCGCTTATTTTTTCAAAAAAACTCTTTCTAATAAAGAGGGTATTTACCAATTTTATTTTGAGGCAAAGGTGGGAAACAAACTGGTCCACGGCCCCGCTTATGGAAGCGATGATTGTACTCCGGGGGGATGCGGTGAGTGTTGCGGAGTATGGGGCGGTCCAAAAATATTGTCCACTAAGCTAATTGAAGAAAATAAAATTTATCTTTTTGAAAAGAAAAAAAATAGTCCCCTGTTAACTTATGATGTTGGGAAAAATTGGGTAAGCGCGGTGGATATTTCAGCAGATGAAAAGTACTTTGCTGCGGCTGACAATGAAAGGAATGTTTATCTGTTTGATATTTCTCAAAAGAAGTTGCTGTGGCAATACGAAGCTGAAGCAGTAACTGATACGGGAAACTTGGGGATGGATAAAGGCTTGGTTTCTTTTTCAAAAAATGGGTATTTGTCTGTAAGTTTGAGAGGGCAAGTTTTTCTTTTTAAAACAGACCAAGGTGAGCCAATCTGGTCATCTCCGACCGGAATGGTGCTTAATGGTTTGGCGATATCTGAAGATGCAAAATATATAGCGGCAGGTGGCAGGGACACCAATGTTTATCTTTGGAATAAAGATAGCTCCACGCCAATTTGGAAACATAAAATTGAGGCTGAGGGGGGAATGATGGGCGGAAGCGTAATTAAAACTTTGAGCATGACGCCAGATGGAGAATATTTTGTTGTTGGAACTAGCTGCCCTGACCGTAGCATTCATGTATTTTCACCCAAAAGCTCAGAGCCAATCTTTGTGGCAAAGGTTGGTATTAATTTTCCAGTTGAGTCTGTCAGCATCGCAGATGATGGGCAAAGCATTCTGGCAGGTGGTGGTGGTTCGGGCGAAGAACCATACACGGCAGTTTTGTATAAGTTAAAACAAAATAAAGCGTTTTGGACCTTTGATACCAGTCTTAATCCGGTTAATGAGGTGGCAATTTCCGCAGATGGAAAAAATTGTGTTATTGGCAGCATTATAGAAGGAATCTTTTTTAATAAATGTGCAGATAAAAATCCGGTATGGCAGATTAAAAACACCGGGTATATTGGACATCTCTCCTTTTCAGATGATGGGCAATACATGGCTACCGGGACTGGGACAAACCATGTTCTTTTAGTATCTATTGCTGAGGAAGAGATTATAAATGATTGGAAGACAACCGGAAAAGCTGAAGCGGCTGATATTTCATCTTCAGGTCGATTTGTGGCGGTTGGAACAGGACTTAACCGGTTCTTTATTATAAGCGCTGAGGGAGAAAACACATCGGGCGCAGATGGAAGGGAAGTTGGGGAGCAAAAGATAGAGCTTATTAAAAGAAACCCTGAGACGGTTTCAACAGTTTCAAAAGAAAACAAGGAAGGTTTTTTCGCAAAGATTAAAACCTGGATTATGAATCTTTTTAATTCAAGCCTTTCCCAGAAAGAGAAAAGTGAACAAAAAATGACTCCTGGAGGTTGTGGAAATGGCCTTTGCGAACCGGATTTGCAAGAGAATAAAGATTCATGTCCCAATGACTGTACTCCGTCGAATTTGGAATAGATTCAAACTTTTTGGTATGGCCCCAAACAAAAGAAGAAGTGTATTAGTTGTGCGACGTAGAAAAGAAATGTGATAGATTTGGTAAGTGAAAAGATATTACTTTGATTTGCTGATTATTCTGGCAATGGTGTTGACGGTAGTATATTTTTGGTTTTATACTCCCCCACAAGCAAGAGAGCTTGACCGGCAAATAGCAATAACTGATTTAGTGGTTTCAAGCGAAGAAAGGCTTGATTTGTCTCAAGACTTGACTCGCTATTTTGCCTGGGGATTGCCCAAAAAAGATCGGGGGGCAACGCCAAGCTTGCTTCATTTTTTTATCGGGAGACAGAGAAAGGTACTTGACCTTAGTCTGGGACGAGCCCAAAAGGAGATCAGAGAGGAGGAGATTGGAGAGGGGAAAATTAAAGTTTGGAGTATGTTAAACATGGGGACGGTAGTAAAAACTTCTCAAAAGACAATTGGTTTTGATTTAGCCGATACCTATTTTTCCAGTGTTCAAAAAGGTTTGACTGATTTGATTGATGTCCTTTTGGTAACCCATGGAGACCGTGATCATTTTGATACCGAGCTTATAAAAAAGGCTTTAAGGGAAGGGAAGACAGTTGTTTTCCCAGCTAATTTTGGTTTCTATTTTGAGGAGGCAGAGGCAGGACAAATAGTGGAAATTGAGTCGGGGGAGAGCCTTGACTTGGATGGGGTAAAAATTACGGCTTATCAGACAGATCATCGGGGTGAAGGAGATTTTAATAAACCTAATGCTTGGTATTTGGTGGAGACAGGGGGATTTAAAATCCTCCATAGCGGTGATGGTTTGCAATTTAAGAAAGTCAACGAAGTGGTTTCTTTGAAAAGCAGAAATGATATTGATATATTTTTAGCCAACAATGCTTTGTCGACTGAGAATATAGCGGAGATTGGGCCGAAAATTGCCGTCCCTCTTCATCTTTTTAAATTTATGCAAAACCGTGAGTCACTAGATGAAAGTGGCTTTAAGGCAGTGTCTGATAAATACTCTTTAAACCAAGATCAGCTGGTGGGAATAGAAATGAAGTTTCTTTTCCCAGGGGAAAGTTTTGAATATGGGAACCTGGACAGATAATTAGTTTTATATGTATAATGTTTTATGAGTGAAACGTTATTTCCAGAGACTGGTCGTACTGGCCCAGAACCTGGTGGCCAGCCTGAAGATGGGAAATTAGATCCACCAGACCGGAGGTCTGATGAGCACCCCATTCCCGACAGGGTAAGTCCTCCACCCCCGGCTCCTCCTAAGCCTCCTAAATGAGGCTGATTTTCTCTAGGGCTTGAGTAAGGTAATTTAGGGTTTTTTCTTTTCCCAAGATTGGTAGTGATTCAACAATGGGGAGAGTGGCGGTTTGACCGGTTAGGGCAACCCGGAAAATCATGAAGAATTGGCCGGTATTCCAGGAGTTTTTGTCGACTAGATCAAGAAGGGATCTTTGAAGAGTTTCTGGTTTTGAATAGTCTGCTTCATTTAAGGTTTCTCTTGCCTGGCTTAGCATTTCTTTTACCTCTTGTGGGTTGGCCTGGCGTTGAAAGAGAAGTTGGCGCTTAAAGTCTGGCTTTTCCCAAAGGAAGCGGCAAAGATTGGGAGCTTCAGTAAGAAGAGTGAGACGGTTTTTTAAAAGAGGAATGAGAGCGTTTAAGGCTTCGGGGGGGAGCTTGGGAAGATGAGGCTTTAGGAGTTTAGCCAGTTCCTCATTTGTTTTTTGGCGCAGGTAATAGCCATTTAAGAAATCTAGCTTTTTTTGATCAAAGATACCGCCGGATCTATTGATACCGGAAAGATTAAATTTTTTGATAATTTCTTCTCGAGAGAGAATTTCCTGGTCATCTGATGGGTGCCAACCAATAAGGATAACAAAGTTTAGAAGGGCCTCAGGCAGATAGCCTTCTTCTAGATAGTCAGTAAAGGCCTTGGCGCCATCGCGCTTGGAGAGTTTTTTCCTGCCGCCCGGAGCCATGATCGGAGGAACGTGGCAGAAAATTGGAGGAGTCCAACCTAAGGCTTCATAGATAAGCAGGTGCTTGGGAGTGGAAGAGACCCATTCCAGACCACGGATAGTATGAGAAATTTCCATTTCGTGGTCGTCGACAACGACAGCTAAGTGGTAGGTCGGAAAGCCGTCGGACTTTAAAAGAACGGTGTCATCAATGTCAGAACCTTTAAAAGAGATCTTACCTAAAACGGCGTCATCCCAAGAGAGGGTTTGATCATGGGGCATTTTAAGGCGGATGACTGATTGTTCTTTGTTTTTCAGGCGTTTTTCTACCTCTTCGGGAGTGAGCTTTAGACAAAGGCGGTCATAACGGGGGGGGTGAATCCCCTTTTTTGCCTGCTCAGCTCGCATCTTTGTTAGGCGGTCGGGAGTGCAGAAGCAGTGGTAGGCGACTCCCTTTTGAATTAGTTCCTTGGCATATTTTTGGTAAAGATCAAGGCGCTTTGACTGCTGATAGGGAGCATGGGGGCCGCCTTGGACTGGTCCTTCGTCAATTTTTATGTCTAAAGCTTCAAAGTTTTTTAAAATGTGGTCGACTGAGCCTTCAACTTCTCTCTTTTTATCAGTGTCTTCAATGCGAAGAATAAACTGGCCCTGATTATGGGCAGCCCAGGCCCAGGCAAAAAGGGCAGTGCGAAAATTACCAACGGTTAGGAAGCCGGTGGGGCTGGGGGCAAAACGGGTACGGACTTTTGGTAGTTTGTTCATCTTAGGCTTAATTTTAACACGGGTATTTGCTATGATGATTAAAGAGTATGGCCTCCCTGACCCGAACTGCCTATATGAGCCGAATGATAATTAAGTATGGCGGGATGGTTTTGCTTGTTTTTATTCTTCTCCGTTGGGGGGTGAAGGCGGGAGTGGCTTACTGGATTGCGGCTCATCCGGAACCAGCAGCACCGCCAACAGTGCGCTACGGGAGATTGCCAAAGATTATTTTCCCAAAACAAAATCTGGTTGGGTTTGAGTTTTACCTGGAAACAGCTGATGGAGAGTTGCCAGAGATTTCAGATCGGGTAAAGGTATATTTTTCACCACAGATATCAACCGCTTTTTTGGCTTTAGAAAGCGCTAAGAAAAAAGCGGTCAAGATGGGGTTTTCCGCAGAGCCAGAAAAGATAAGAGAAGACCAGTTTCGCTTCTATAATGGAACAGATAACAGAACACTTATTATGAATGTTTTAACGGGAGCTTTTCAGCTTTCTTATCCATATTTGGAAGATCAGACTCTTATCAATCCAAGTAGTCTCCTGGCCGAGGAACAAGCAAAGGAAAGGGCATTGAGTTTCTTGTCGGGGGCAGGGGTAGCTTATGATGATTTGAAAGGGGGAGAAAAGCTGGTAAGTTTTTGGAAGATAAAGCCAAGCACCCTAGTGGAGGCAATGGCATTATCAGAGGCGGATTTGGTACGAGTGGATTTTTTCCGTCAGCCTATAGAGGATGAGGAAGGAGTAAAAAAGATCATGGGTACAAGTCCTCAAAAAGCTTCAGTTTCAGTGCTTTTATCAGGAGGAGGAATGGAAAGTAAGCAGATAGTAGAGGTTAATTTTGCTTATGCCCCCATTGACTTGGAAGAAAATTCAACTTACCCGTTGAAAACGGCGGCTCAGGCTTGGCAGGAAGTAAAGGCAGGGCAGTATTATTTGGCACAGAAACCAAGGGAAGGAACAAGGGCTGCAGTGAGGCGAGCCTATCTTGCCTATTTTGAGCCAAACACGACGGGTAATTTTATTATGCCAATCTGGGTTTTTGAGGGTGACGGCGGAGTGGTAATTTATGTGTCAGCGGTAGCAGAAGAGTGGCTAGTTGATTGATTTTAGTAGGGCGTGTAGGTTTGCCAGGAAATGGCTTTTTTAGCCCAAGCGATAAGCTCCTTGGTATCGGAAAAGCGGTCTTTACTGCCCAAAACAACAGTGATTAGCTCGTGGCCGTTAAGGTCTAAAAGGCCAACAAAGCACTCCCCTGCTTCGGGAGTCCAGCCAGTTTTGACGCCTTTGACTTCGGGTAAGACTTCTAAGAGCTCATTGGTGTTTTCCAGCTCGTAGGGTTGGTGAGCTAAATCTTCAATGCTAACAGTTGATTGAGAGATAGAGGCGCGAATAACCGGAGAGCGAAGAGAGAGACGGGCAAATTGAGCCAGGTCGTAGGCGGAACTAAAATGGTTTCCGGCATGAAGACCATTAACGTTGACAAAGTGAGAGTCATTTAGAGAGTAATAACGAGCAAGCTTATTCATTTGGGAGACAAAAACAGCGGGGCCTTGAGGGTGGTGGGCGGCCAGGAGAAGGGCAGCATCATTGGCAGAGTAAACCAGCATGGCCTGGACAAGAGAGGCAGTGGTAAAAGACTGGTTGGGCTCAATGCCTAAGACTTTGCCTTCATCCCAGGATTGAGTGCTGGTAATAGTTTCTCCCAGAGAATAGAGATTTAAGGCAGTGGCGGCGGTGACTATTTTGGTAGTTGAGGCCGGATAAAGACGGCGGTGAATGTTTTTGCCCAAAAGAATGCTGTTGGTAGAGGGATCAAGAACTAAGAAGGAAAGAGTGTCAGGAGAGACCAGGGGAGGTAAAACAGAACTTGTTTCCGGTTCGGGGGGAAATTGGTATTTTAAAAGAGAGGGAGGGATGGAGGCGGAGGAAGAAGAGGGAGAGTACCAAGTCCAATAGGAAAAGGGAGGGGGGGAGAAAAGGGTCAGAAGAAAAAGGAAAAGGAAAGGTAAAAGAAGAAAAAGGGAGTTGCTAATTTTTTTGAAAGGCATATTTGGGGAGTTGTTTTCTTTATTTTTTTTGGGTTTTTTATTTTTTTTAATTTTTTTAATCGTTTTAATCATTTTTATCGTTTTTATTTACAACTTTTTTATTTTTTTTAATTTTTCCATCTTCTAAAAATATCTTTTTGACACGAAGCTGGATTGTCTGCTGACCTTGAAAGTCATTTAGTTCAATGTAAGCAGCTAAGGAAAGAGTGCCAGCTGTTTTTAGATCTTGGTCAAGATGAGCCTGGCGAAAAGCAACAGCGGAGGCAGGGATAGATTCTTTCTCGGCAGTGAGAGGGTCGTCGAGCTTTAGCTGAAGGTGAAGACCAGTTCGGCCAACAATTCTCTTTTGCAGAATTTTAAGGTTTTCAAAGTAGAAGAGAGGCTGGGGATTGCCGATGCCAAAGGGGGCAAAGCTTTGAAGAAGCCGGTAATTTTTAAGAGATAAAAAGGAGAGGCGAGCTTTGGCAAAGCAGGGAACTGCTTCCTGGTCTTGGGGGTGAAGGAGGTTTTTTCGGGCCTTGGTTTCCAGGGATTCTTGAAGACGGAGAAGAGTGGAGGCGGGAAAACTAAAACCAGCGGCGGCGGCGTGGCCACCAATGGCAGAAAAATCGACAGAGGCGCTTTGCAAAAATTCCAGAATGTTAATGCCGTCAGGAGCACGACAGGAGGCTTTGGCGATTTCGTTTTTTTGGCTGGGAAGGGAAATGGCAATAGAGGGAAGGGAATATTTTTCGGTGAGTTTTCCGGCAATAAGGCCGATGATACCAGGGTGAAAGGAAGTGTCGGCCACAAAGATAAGAGGAGGAGGATCGGGATGGGAAAGCCAGATTTTTTCAGCTTTTTGAAAAGCTTTTTCCTGGAGATCCTGGCGAAGGCGGTTGTGTTTTTCTAAGATACTGGCTAAGGGGCGGGCGGTAGCCAAATCAGGAGCAAGCAAGAGACGAAGGGAGTCAAAGGCCGTATCAAGGCGGCCTGAGGCGTTTAAGCGGGGAGCTAAGCCAAAGCTTAGGTCGAAGGTGGTCAAAGAGGCGGCAGAGAGGCCAGCCTTCTCCAGGAGGGCCTGGAGACCGGGACGGGGTGCCCGGGAAAGGGAAGCTAAGCCATGAACCAGAAAAGAGCGGTTGACACCCAAAAGAGGGAGACAGTCGGCAACAGTGCCCAGGGAAAGCAGGTCTAGGCCTTGATAGCCCAGGCTTTTGGCAAGAAACCAAGAGACAGCAGCACCGGCAACAGAGGTAGAGTGAACAATAGCTGAGGCCTGAGGAAGCTTGGGGCCGGGCAAATGATGATCGGTAATAATGAGATTGATTTTGTTTTTAGCGGCCCAAGCGGCAGCCGGAAGGGCAACAATACCGTTGTCAACAGAGATAAGAAGGGCGAGGTCGGGGTGTTTCTGGTAGATACGGGCCAGGGCCTGAGGATTAATGCCATAACCATCTATTTCGCGATGGGGAAGAAAAGAAATTACCTTGGCCCCCAGAGAATGCAAGGCTTCCTGAAGAATGGCGGTAGCACAAATACCGTCAACGTCATAATCACCGTAAATGACGATTTTACCTTGAGATTTGATGGTTTTTTTGATGAGAGAGAGAGCTTTTTTAAGCTCTTGAGAGCTAATTTTTAGATCTTTGGCAGTAAAGGAAAAAGGCGAGGGGGGGGTGAGAAAAGCCTCTTGGGAAGAGGGGGGAAGAGAAAGAGACTTAAAGTAAAGCTTGGTTAAAGTTTCAGAAGTAGTAGTTTTATCAAAAATGGTGGTGGTGAAAAGACGGGGATTGGTCATTTACTAAAAAGTATTGTAACCGATAGATGCTAAAATGTGTTTGTGACCTGGAAAATAGTTTTACCGGAAAAAGTGAAACATTTGGCCCATATCTTTTGGAAGGCAGGGGCCCAAATTTACGTGGTGGGAGGGGCGGTGCGTGATTTAAAATTGGGACGGAAAGTAAAAGATTGGGATTTTACAACTAATTTAACACCAGAAAAGATTCAAGAGCTTTTTCCTAAAAATTCTTTTTATAATAATAAATTTGGAACGGTAACAATAGTCAGCCGGAAAAAAGAACTTTTGGAGGTAACTACTTTCCGGAAGGAGGGCGCTTATAGTGACCGGCGGCATCCGGATGAAGTAAGCTGGGGGAAAAGCATAGAGGATGACTTGAGTCGACGGGACTTTACGATAAACGCGATGGCTTTGTCTTTGAAGATAGAAGGGGGGGCTTGGAAAACCCAGTTAATTGATCCTTTCCAGGGTGAGGCTGATCTGAAAGCTCGGCTTATTCGGGCAGTAGGTGAAGCTGATAAGCGCTTTGGGGAAGATGCACTGAGAATGATGAGAGCGGTAAGAATTGCCAGTCAAATTGGTTTTTTCATTGAGGATAAAACCTATGCCTCGATACTAAGAAATGCGGGATTGCTGGATGAGATTGCCCAGGAACGGATAAGAGATGAATTTTTAAAAATTTTACAGTCTAAGTGGCGAAAAGACGGAATGAGCATGCTTTACAGCAGTGGGTTGCTGGAACGATTTTTGCCGGAGCTGGCTCGAACTTTTGGAGTAACTCAGGCCAAACACCATATTTATGACGTTTGGACCCACTCAATGAATGCTCTGGCTGTCTGCCAAAGTATGGATCCGATTGTGCTTCTGGCGACTTTGATTCACGATATTGGTAAGCCAATGACAGCTAAAGGTGAAGGCAAAGAGAGAACTTTTCACAATCATGAGATGGCCAGTGCGGGCGTGGCACGAAGATTGGGGCGGGATTTTAGATTGAGTCGCAAAGAAGCAGATAAACTTTACCGACTAGTGCGCTGGCATCAGTTTACTTGTGACGAGGAACAGACGGACAAGGCAATACGCCGCTTCGTACGGCATGTAAGCCCGGAATATGTGGATGAGATGATTGAGCTTAGAAGAAGCGACCGGGTGGGAAGTGGAAGTCGGGAGAGTTCCTGGCGCTTTGATCTTTTTAAAAAAAGGATTGTGGAAGTACAAAAACAGCCATTTACGGTGCGAGATTTGAAAATTAACGGGCACGAGTTGATGAGCCTTTTAAAAGTTCGGCCAGGGCCGGTCTTGGGCAAGATTTTAAACAGTCTTTTCAAAGAAATAGAGGAAGGAAAGGGGAAAAATCAGAAGAGCTGGCTTAAGACGCGAGCAAAAGAGTTGTTTAAAGAGATTGGGAAAAATAAAAAGCGCTAATTTTTGGGGGATTTCTTAAGAGAGTTTAGGGCAAGAACCAGGGGGACGGCGGTGAAAGTGGAAGAGTAAGTGCCGGAGACAGTACCAACTAAAAGCGCCAAAGCAAACCAGCGAGTGGCAGGGGCACCCAAGAGGACCAGGGCTAAAAGCATGAAAATAATAGTCATGGAATTGTTAAGGGAGCGAGTAAGGGTTTCAGTAACAGCCTTGTCACAAAGAGCTTCTAGGGAGCGTGATTTTTGGCCAAGTTCGCGAATGCGATCATAGACAACAATAGTGTCGTGAACAGAAAAAGAAAGAGTGGTAAGAACAGCAGTGAGAAAAAGAGTGTCTAGCTCAGCCTTGAAAAAATGGCCAAAGAGGGAGAAAGCGCCAAAGAGAATGAGGGAGTCGTGAAGCATGGCCAAAATGGCGGAAATGCCATAGATGGAGCCGCCGAAACGGGAAGCGACAAAAAAGAGAATGGCGGTAATGGAGAGAAAAACAGCAACGATGGCTTTTTTCAAAAGCTCAGCACCTAAGCTTGGTCCCAAAGTTTCAAAACGAAGCTCTTTCCAGGCGGGATCCAGTTCTTTAAAAGCTTTGACTGTTTTTTCTCTTTGAGTGGTAGTAAGGGGATTGGTTTTAAGAAGAAAGGATTGGTTTAAGCCTTGGTCAAGAGAAGAGAGGGGAAGAGATTCATTGTTTAAGATTTCTTCAATTTTTTGGGGGGCATCGGAGGTGGAAAGGGAAAATTCCCAGATGGTACCACCGGTAAAGTCAATGGAATAGCGAAAACCAAAGCGAAGGATAGAAAAGAGAGAAATGGCCAAAGCTAAGGCGGAAAGAAGAAAGTAAAAAATACGGAAGCGCATAAATTTAATAGACATATTTTTTTGTATATTTATATATTTTTTGTCTTTTCTTTGGAAAAAACTTTTATTTTAAAAGGTTTAGCAGCAAAAAGGCGCAGGAGAGTGCGAGTGACGACAATGCCGGTAAAAAGACTGATAAAAATACCAAGAATGAGGGTGACGGCAAAACCACGGACAAGACCGGAAGTAGAGAGGAAGGACCAGTTTAGGGGGTTAAAAAGGATAAAACCGGTGATGAGAGTGGCGAGATTGGCGTCGCGGATGGAATCCCAGGCACGGCCAAAAGCCTGTTCTAGGGCAACGGCCCAAGGTTGAGCGGCGCGGATTTCTTCTTTAAAGCGCTCAAAAATGAGAATATTGGAGTCAACAGCCATGCCGACAGAAAGAAGGAAGCCGACAATGCCGGGGAAAGTTAAAGTGACGGGAATGAGTTTGTAGAGGGCAAGAGTGATAGCGCCATAAATAAAGAGGGAAAGAGAGGCAATAAAGCCGAAAAATCCGTAATTTAAAATCATAAAAAGCGAGACCAGGCCTAATCCAACCAGGCCGGCTCTCATACCTTTTTGGACGGTGTCTTGGCCCAGGGTGGGGCCAATTTGGCGTTGTTGAATAAGCTCTAGAGACAGGGGAAGGGCGCCAGCATTAAGCTGGGCAACCATGGCCCTGGCAATTTTGGTATCAAATTGACCACTTATTATGGCGTGGCCGTCGCCGATAACCTCATTGACGGTGGGAGCAGTAAGAAGCTGGTTATCGAGAAAGATGGCAACTCTCTTGCCAATACTGGCTTCGGTTATTTTTTGGAAAATTTCAGCGCCTTCACGGTTAAATTCCAAGCCTACCTGGGGTTCACCAGTATTGGGGCTAAATTCTACCTGAGAGCGCAAGAGATGAGCGCCAGTTAAACCAGTGGGGATGGCAAAAAGATCATCAAGGGTAGCGGTGGCAGTGGCCTCAGGAGGAAGATCGGCTTCCTGGCGAAATTCGAGACTGGCAGTTTGGCCGATAAGGTTGACCGCTTCGGAAACATTGACGACTCCAGGGAGCTCGACAATAAGGCGGTCCTGGTCAGCTTGGTGGCTTGATTGAACGGTGGACTCAGTGACACCAAAAAGGTTGACTCGGCGCTCAATATTTTCTTTAAGAGATTGAAGGGCGGATTCCTTGTCTTGATCAGAGAGACCGGCAGTATCGGCAACAAACATGAGGTGGGCACCGCCGGCTAAATCAAGGCCGTATTTTAAATCCAGATCACGGGGAAGGGCAAGGGGTCCCAAGGCAAAGCGAGGACGATAAAGAGTTTGAGAGAAGGAAAAGGAGCCCAGGTGAAAGTTTAAGGGGAGTTGACGGGGCATATCAATAAGCAGGGACAGAATAGTGACGAAGAAAATAAGCCAGAATAGGTTTTTAGGTTTAAAGCGCATATTTACTCCTCTTTATCCTCTGAAACCAGCGAAAGCTGGCGAGGGCGACTGGGAAATTGATAGGTGATGATAGCATTTTCCTTGTCAATATTGACAAGGACTAAGTCACCTTTCTTGATATCAAAGGTGGTAATGAGGGAAGAGGGAATGGTGAGAGCAAGGCTATTTCCGGTTTTGATGACTTTTCTTTTTTGCATTAGATGGCGGCTAAATCGGCGGCTTGGCCAATAATTAAGAGGTAACGGTCAAAAAGAATTTGCAAGATAAAGGGATCGCGGTTTTTCTTGCGAAAGGTAAAGTCTTTTAAAGAGAGAACAGCATAGTTTATTTCCCGACCCAAAGCTTTTTCCTCCTGACGGACAAGGGCGCCAATTTCAGGAAGGACCAGATCACCAACGGCTAAAAAGTCTACTTCAGGAGAGGAGGGTAGAGAGGAGGGATAGAGAAGGCGGCTGGTAAAAATGAGAAACTTAATATCCCCTATTTTCTGGCGAGATTTGATAAGAGATTTTCCAAAACCACTGCTTTTTTTAACCAGGTTCAAAATCTCGTCGAAAAGGGGGTGACGAAGGTTAGCCCAGTAGAAGCGGCGGTTGCCTCGCCATTCAGACTGAATAATACTGACAGAGGCAAGATTGGCCAATTCCCGACGGACAGAGTTTATTTCCTCCTGGGTGGCACGAACCAACTCGCGCACATAAAAGGCATCAGCGGGGCGGCGGAAAAGTTCTCGTAAAATTTTAAGCCTAGTTTTAGAGACAATAATTTGCCGAAATGATTTTTCAAGATTCATAGCTAACTTCATTATTGGCAGGTAATATTTCTATCCAGATTTGGCCGCGATTGAATTTAATCTCTTTACCAGAAGAATCTTTGAAGATGGTCCGAGAAGTGCGGCTGGTTTTGGACCAGGTACCTTTTTGGGCAGTACCGTCCTGAAAAATTAGAGCTTTGCCGCTGCCGATGGTTTGGTAAAGCATGTGCTTATGCTCGTCAACAGGGCCGGTTTCTTTGGCAAACTGGATGACGACATTTTTAACAGAAATGGGGTTGCCGGTATTAAAATCAAGGAAGGGTTCTCCCCCGTTTTGGCGAAGGTAAATATTTTTCTCTTTGTCCCAGGTCCAGGTAACGGCATAGGCCTTATAGCCAGGCCAAAAGTCAAAACTGATACTGGTGCTTAGACCTTCAGCCGATTTGGCCTCATCCTTAAAAAGCCAGGAGCGATAATCTTCATCCCAATTATCTCCGGTTTCAGTGGTTTTTTGAGTGAGGCCGCGTTTGGCGGCAGTTTCCCAAAGGGCTTGAGTAGAACAGTACATGGTGTGTTCGGTGGCCCTAACTTGACCGGTGCGTTCTGGTTCTCGGCGGCAGTCTTTATAGGAAAGGGCAAACTGGTTCATATCAGAGCGGGTTTCGGAGTCAAGCCAGCCATATTTGCCGATCTGCTCCAAGGCCTGGACACGACGGTCGGTGGTACAGGGACCACCAGGGCTGACAGCAGAGCAGTTGGCCCCACCGACGTGGTTATAAAGAGGGAAGTCGGAATACTCAGAGGCCCAGTCTAAAAAGTAGGTGCGAGCCGAACGAACGGGACCAATATCGTATTTTTTGTCCACGGACCCACCGGCAGCAGCACAATAGAAAGCACCCATAAGACGGGTAATTCCGCCTTCGGCAACAGCCTCGTAAACAATATCGGCCGATTGAATTCCGGAAAGGGGGCGGGAATCTTCGTGATTTTCAATCATCGCCAAAAGAGGGCGGCGAGCTGACCAGAGATCTTTCTCCTCTTTGGTGAAATAGGCACCGTTTAAGGGGCACTCCTCAGTTTTGGGACCGGTAAAGCGACTGGTGGAAGTAGTTGAGTTCTGGTCTGAAGAAGCTTCATCCTTGTCTCCAGAGGAACGAGGAGAGATAAGGCCTGAACCCCCAGAAGGAATAAGTTTGGCAAAAGCCAAAGAGGAAAAACCGGTAACAACAAAGAATAGAGCAATAAGGGTAATGATTTTTTTCTGTTTGGAATTCATTTTAGGGCTTTGAATGTTTGAATAAATGTATAATTATTTTACTCCCTTTTTGGCTTGGAGAATAGCCTTTTTTTCTTCGGGGGAAAGATTGACCCCGGTAACTTGAGCAGCTTCTACTAGCTTAGCATAAAGACGGGTGCCTTGGTGGCCATGAAGTGAGGTAAAAAGGAGACCATCACCTTCTTCATTTAAAAGGGCGGCGATAAAGCTTTGGTTGCCCCCCATATTAGGAAAAGGATTGAAACGAATAAGAGAGCAACGGGAAAGAGAAATTTTTTGACTTTGAGAAAGAGCGGCAATTTCTTTTTGATTTTCTTCCTGAAGGTTTTGGAATTTTTCTGTTTTCTCAAGAAGTTTTTTGAGAATATCATCTAGATTACCAGAGTCGAGACTGGCAAGACGGTTGAAATCTTTTTTAAGGCGGGAAAGCAGAAAAAAGAGGTAGGCAACAAAGATGAAGAGAAAAAGAGTAAGAACGGGAAGAAGTGAAGAAAGAGACATAGGATATGTTTTTATTTTACGGCATGGGAGCTGCTTTGACCAAGAGGTGATATACTTTAGAAAGATGGAAAAAGAAAATCAAAAGGAACTTCAAGCTATTAAGAACGATCTTTTAAAGGGATTGGTTTTTAGTGTTTTACTTTTGGGCTTGGTTTTGATTTTAAGGTTGTTTTTCTTGTCACGGGGCTGGTTATAGGATAAAATTAGAGTGCTTTGGGAAAAGGGGTACTTGCTCTTAAGCAATTAAGAGAGGAAAGTCCGGACTGCCAAAAGCTTTGAAAATCCCTTAACGGGAGTCGCCGTAAGGTGAAGGCTCTGCTGTAGAGACGAGTAACTCCGGTAATACGGAGGGAAGTGAAACGAGCAACCTTTTCGCAGTAATTCCAAATCGAGACTGGCTTAAAAGCTTTTGCCAAAAGTCTCAGGTAGGAAGCAAAGATTGATAAGTGCCTAAAACAGAATCCGGCTTATACTTTTCCCAAAGCTTTTTTGGATTTTTTAGGAGAAGGGATGGTCTCGGTAAAGAGGGCGGTGAGAATAACCTCAAGAGTAAGATAGAAAGGAATAGCCAGGAGAGCGCCAGGGATACCAGCTAGCTTAAAGCCAATAGCTAGGCTTAGGATAGTAACCAGAGGATTAATGCCAACAGCTTCTTTCATTATCTTGGGAACAATGAGGTTGTTTTCTAACTGTTGCACCACTAAGCCCCAGGCAAGAGCAGCCAAAGCAATTAGAGGGGAAACGGTCAGACCGGCCAAAGTAGCAAGAAGGGCAGTGATGGTAGGACCAATGTTGGGAATAACTTCCAAAAGACCGGCAGCTAAGGCGAGAGGAAGAGCGTATTCAAGACCCAAAGCTAGATAGCCAAAGTAGGAAAGAAGTCCAACAATAAACATAAGCAGAAATTGGGCTCCAACCCAGCTACCGAGGCGATTTTCCAAAAGTTCAAGTACCTGAAGAGCTTTTTGGTTACTTTTTTCACCAAAGAGGAAAAAGCTATAGCGAGCGGCATTTTTGTGTTCAAGCAGGAGATAGAAGGTGATGACGAAAATGATAGTGATAACAAGAATGTTGGAGAAAAAGGAAACGGCCAGACGGAGAATTTCTCCGGGAAGATTTTCCAAAACCTTGAATTGGGAAGAGATAATCTGAGGAGTGATACCTAAAGTATTGAGCTTGCTTAAGTGGGTGGGTAAATCATTGACCAGATTTTTGGACTGGGAAACGAGGGGGGGGATAATACCAGAGACAAGGAAGCTTAGGCCAAGGATTAAGAGAATGTAGATGAAAAGGATGGAAAGCCAGCGAGGAAAACGAAAGCGCTCCAGGCGGGAAACGAGAGGATTCAGGGCGGACATAAAAGTGACGGAAACAAAAAGAAGAAGGAGGATATCGCGAATTTGCCAAAGAAGCCAAAGGCCAAGAATAAAAAGTGTGGCAAAGATAATGGTGCGGTGGGAAATTTCTATTTTCTGAGGGTCTTTATTCATCTTTTTTAAGTATACCATTTGCCCAGTTGGCGTAAAACAAGGGAGTACCACTGGGGTTTACTGATGTCTATTTTTAAAGTGGCAGGTTGCTTTTTAAACCAGGTAAGTTGGCGACGGGCATAGGCGTGTTCGTGGAAGCGCCAACGGGAAATGCAGTTTTCTAAACTGTCCCTTTTTTGAAAAAAGGGTTGAAAATCAGCGTAGCCTAGGGTTTTAAAACTGGGAGCGGACCAGGGATATTTTTCAAGAAGTTTTTCTATTTCTTGAAGGAGACCTTGATCCAGGCGTTTCTTTACTCTTTGGTCAATCTGCTGGTAAAGGTAGGACAGGGGGGCAGAAAGATAGATGATGTTGGCAAAAAGACGAGGAAAGGGCGAAGCCGGGGGAAGAGAAGAGGGGGAAGCTAAGTGTTTTGATTTTGAGGAAAGAGAAATTTCTAGAGCGCGAATAAGGCGGCGGGGGTTATTTTGATCGGAGCAGTTCATTTGTTTGTATTTTTTAGGATTTATCAGTTTCAGGATAAATTTTAGGAAAGAGAGGGGGAAAAGGTTTAAAACTTGGCGAAGAGCTGGATGGGGAGGAATAAAGGCAGTGACAATACCTTGAGTTAGAGCCTTAAGGTAGAGACCAGTACCTCCGACAATGATGGGAAGTTTTCCCTGGCTTTGGATTTTTTGAATAAGGGGGTGAACTGTTTGTAAATACTGGAAAACAGAAAAAGATTCTGATGGTGGAATTAGATCGAGGGCATGAATTTTGGTGCCCGGAGGATGATCTTTACCAGTACCAATATCCAGACCCTGATAAACCTGGCGTGAATCAGCCGAGATCAGTTCTCCGTTTAATTTTTTCGCTAACTTAACAGCCAAGGAAGTTTTACCAGTAGCAGTGGGCCCACAAATGATGAGGATTTTTTTACTCTTTGACATCAGCTGGGTGCGCTTGAGAAAGCTTAATAAGGGTAGAGGGGGCAATGGGGAAAACTGAGTTTGGGGTGCCAGCAGCAGCATAGACTTGATCAAAGACAGACAGATCTTGATCGAGGTAGGTTAAAGGCTGGGAAAGATAACCGAAAGGGGGAACGCCACCGATAACGTAGAGGAGAGTTTTTTGGACTTCTTTGGCATTCATGATTTTTATTTTCTGGCCGGTAAGGAGCTTGAGTTTGGGGAGACTAATCCGATTAGTACCGGAAGCAATAACCAGAAGGGGGCGATCAGCAGCCCAAAAGGCGATTGTTTTGGCAATTTGGGCAACAGAACAGTTTAGAGCCTGGGCCGCTTGAAGGGCGGTTTTGGTGAAAGCAGGAAAAGTGACTGGCTCTATTTGAATATTGTTTTCAGCTAAGTATTTTTGAAAATTATTCATAAACTTGAAGATTTGGGGAGCTGGGGAAAGTTAGTCTTAGAGATTAAATTTAAATTCAACCACATCATCAGGGCGCATGAGGTATTCCCGACCTTCTTGGCGAACTCGGCCGGCTTCTCGGGCTTTTTGCCAGCCGCCCAAAGCAAGAAAGTCGGCCAAACTAACACAGTCGGCTTTAATAAAGCCGCGTTCAAAGTCGCTGTGGATAACGCCGGCGGCCTGAGGAGCGCTCGCTTTTTGGGGAATAGTCCAGGCTCGGGCCTCCTTGGGTCCGGCAGTATAGAAGCTTTGGAGACCAAGTGTTTGGTAAGCGCGCTTAATGAGGCGCTCCAAGCCTGACTGGGCAATGCCAAGTTCTTTTAAATATTGGACTTTTTCTTCTGGACCGAGAGTATTTAGCTCCTCTTCCAGACGGGCACAAACAGGAATCGTTTCCCAATCCCCTACTTTTTGGGACCAATTTTCAAGATTTTGGTAAGTATCTTCGTCAGTGTTGACCACAATGATAAAGGGCTTGGCAGTAAGCAGAAAAAAATCGTGAGCTAGAAGAGTTTCCTTGGGATCAAGATCAACACGGGAAGCCAGGAGGCCTTTTTGAAGATGTTCCTTTAATTTGTGCGCTAAGAGGAAGCGATCTTTCTCTTCAGGGCGGCGCTTGGAATCTAAAAAGCGGGCGAGCGTTTCCAAGTCTTTGAGAATAAGCTCGGCGCAGATAAGCTCAAAATCGCTCTTGGGATCGGTCGAGCCAGCTCGGATCACATTGGGATCGGTAAAGGCGCGAACGACGTGGCAGATGGCATTGACATCGCGAATATGGGTTAAAAACTGATTGCCCAGGCCTTCACCTTCGGCGGCCCCTTTAACCAGGCCAGCAATGTCAACAAATTTAACAGCGGCGGGGGTAATTTTTTCGGTTTTGACAAGGGTAGCCAAAGGAGCCAGATTTTTGTCCGGCACGGCAACAACACCGGTATTGGGCTCAATAGTGCAGAAGGGATAGTTGGAAGCATCGGCTACCTGGCGACCTAAAAGAGCATTAAAAAGCGTGGATTTACCAACATTGGGCAAGCCAACAATGCCGACAGATAATTGACTCATAGGGATATTTTACTATTTAAGACCTTAAAAACCTAAGCTTTGAAGAACTTCTTTTTGGAAAGCGTCAGGACCAACTATGGCTCTTTCTTTAAGTTCATAACGGCCAGATGGCGAGTGGCGGGTAATATCGTTGAGAATATTGATGTATTGGTTAAAGGTTTTTTGGTCGCCTCTCTCGTGTGCCCGTCTGGCAAAAAAGAGGTTTTCCATCAAAAGAGTAGTGGGGATCCAATAGTTGCTGGGGGCGCAACCTTGGCTGAAAGTACCCAGAAAAATGTTGATTTTGGCTTTGTTTTCTAAAATGGCCTTGATGAGACGGCGATTGCCGTCGTAAACCGAATGGATGGTTTTTGAGCTTTCTTTTTTTTGAACAACAATAATGGGGTGCTGATCTCGGGGAATACTGTTTTTTGTTTTTTTAAGAGTTAAACGGAGTTGTTTTTCTCTGGCTTTTTTATTTTTTGGATCTTGGTAAAATTTGATCACTTGAATGGCTGGCAGTTTTCCGGGGGCAACAAGCTTGGTCTGGTGAAGATCGACGCCAAAACAAAGGTGGGCGATAGGGAAAGATTTTTTATGCCAAGAAATATTTTCAGCAGTAAGGTAAGAGAGGAGGCCAATTTTAAGTTTAAAGCCCATAGAAACTCCATGAAAACCGTTCCAGAAGTCGCGGGGGTAGACGAGCTCTGGAGAGCAGGGCCAGGCGGTAATATCTTTATCTATTTTGGGCCAACAAGTTTCCGGAACACTGGGGAATAGTTTTCTGAATTCGTGCTTAAGATAGCTTATGGCTACCTGACGACGAATAGGCTGGCTCAAATGGACCGGATAAACTGAATCCATCTTTTAAAAAAGAGGGTGATTACTTAACCATCTTTTTGATTTTGACGCCGGGGATGTAGCGGGGCATACGGCGGCTGGCAATCTTTTTGGCTTGCTTGGTGCCGATAGCTCTTATTGTTTTAGCTTTGAAAACCTTGGTTTTAAAAGTACCAAAACCGGAAAGCTTGACTGTCTCTCCCCCAGCCAGGGCTTTCATAATTTCTTCCAGGAAGGTTTCTACTGCCTGTTTGGAAGTTCTTTTAGTAAGCTTAGCTTTCTTCGCCACTATTTCGATTAGATCTTTCTTGGTCATTTTTTCCTTTAATCTTTAAAGATACCTCATGATAAAGGAAAAAATTTCCAATTACAAGGGAAGATCCATGAAACCTACTTTCTCTTGGGAACAATGGTTGACTGGCTGCGGGTTTCGCGAATACCGACAACTTTGATCTGTCCGGCCCAGCGGGCTTCTTCGTCTAATTGTTGAGCGATTTTTTGAGTAAGGACAATAAGCTGGTCGTCGGAGATCTTGTCAGGATCGACAATAACCCTAACTTCGCGCCCTGCTTGATAGGCGGCAACGTCTTTGACACCATCAAAACTTTTAGCTGTTTCTTCGATACTAGTTAGACGCTTGACGTATTCCTCGTGGGCCTCGTAGCGAGCTCCAGGGCGGGAACCGGAAGCAGCGTCGGCAATCCAGACAATGACCGACTCAATGGAAGAGAAAGGCTTGTCTTCATGATGTTCGGCAACGGCGTTGATAACTTTTTCAGGGAAGCGATAGCGGCGAAGAAGATCAGCGCCAAGTTGGATATGAGTCCCCTCCTCATCAGTGATAACTTTACCAATGTCATGAAGGAGGCAGGCCAGACGGACAACTTTAACGTCGGCTTTTAAGTCGCGGGCTAAAGCGAGGGCAATTTTAGTTTCTTCGATGGTGTGGATGGCCAGGTTCTGACCGTGAGAAAAACGAAACTTAAACTTTCCGATAAGCTTGACGAGATCAACGGGAAGGTGAAAAACACCTACTTCCTGACAGATCCTCTGACCTTCTTCTAAGAGAATCTTTTCCATTTGGTCTTTGGTTTGCTTAACTACTTCTTCAATGCGCACCGGTTGGATACGGCCATCTTTGATAAGCTTTTCCAGAGAAATTTTGGCAATTTCGCGGCGAACGGGATCAAAAGAAGAAAGACGGATGTCGTCGGATTCATCCAGCTCTAGCTCGACTCCGGTGATTTTCTCAAAAGCACGAATGTTTCTACCCTCACGACCAATTATCTTACCTTTTAGTTCCGGGTTTTTAAGACTTAGGGTGGAGACGGTGTATTCACCAACATAGTCGGTAACCCCGTGACGGATGGCAGAGCTGATAATCTCTTGAGCGAGAATATCCTCTTGTGACTTCAGGGATTCTCTGGCCTCTTCGATGTGACGGGCTAACCAACTGCTCAAATCTTTTTCTGCTTTTTTCATCAGTAGATCTTGGGCTTTTTTCTGGTCAAGACCAGCTATTTGTTCTAATTGTTTAATGGTTTTTTCTTTGAGTGTTTCTATTTCCTGCTGAATAAAACGAGTTTTCTGGTCACGTTCGTCAACACTGCTTTCTTTGCGGCGCAAATAATCTTCTTGTTTCTGAAGAGAGTCAAGACGTCTTTTAAGATCTTCTTCTCGCTTTTTCAAATCTTCTAAAAGTTTTAGGAGACGATCTTCAGCCAGGGAAGGAGACGTAGATAAAGGGACAGATTTTTTCTTGGCAGTGTGGTGTTTGGCTTGAGAAGGAGCGGCAGGGAAAGCAACCGGAGGCTTGGTCTGAGACTTGACGGTACTGTGAAGAGGGGCATCGGGCGAGGTAACAGATGAAGAGGGAGAGCGAGATTTTCTAGACGTTAATACACTGGTTAACTTCTTAAATATACTGACCATTTCTTAAAACTCCTTGACCGATTTGCGCAAAAAACCATAGAAGCCCAAGGCAACTGTGGGTAAATTTCTTCTAGTTTGTCTTGTTGAAGTACCTAACCATTGGAGAAATTATAAGTTAATTGGCAAAACGGGAAAAAATAATTTATGAACTTGTAATTGTGTAGTTGATTTTAGTCTAAAAAAGGGGGTTCGTCAATTGATCTTGGTGCTTTGACGAATGATTTCTAAGATTTGATCCAGAGGGAAACCACGCGAGCCAAGATGGCGGATAAGCTTGATTCGGTCCTTGGCATTTTGGGGGTCAAGACCGCGAACTAACTGGCGCTCAAGATGCTTTTTTAAGAGCTTTTTTTGCTCAGAGGAAGAATAGATTTCATCTAAAATGGAGCTAGTGTCTGAGAGAGAAAAACCTAACTTTAAAAGTTTTTGAGTGGTTTGGTGACGGCTGTAGCCTTTTTGAAGACAAGAGCTTACAAAAGTTTCCAAGAAAATTTCGTCGTTTAAAAGATTTTGTTTTCTTAAACGATCGAGAACTAGGGTGGAATTAGAGGAAAGATCAGGAAGAGCGTGAAACTCTAGATGACGGCGCCAGAAAAAAAGAATTTTTTGGTTTAGTTCCTGGGTAGCATAGGCACGGGTACCCAGGCGACGTAGACAATAGTGATAGGCGTTTTCCAAAGCTAGTTTTTCCAAAAATTTTTGGTACTGAAGAGCGGAAAATTCCTGGTTTTTGTGAAGCTTTTGGCTTAAGAAGAAATCAGGAGAGCAGGAAAGTTTAGCTTGGTTGGAAAAGAGTAAGGTAAAACCGCGACCAGCTGGGTGTGGCTTGACCTGCCTTAAAACAATAGACATGAGATTTTAAAGCTGCTTTCCTTGGGCTATTTTCTCCACCAGTTTCTGGGTAAGTTCGGGATGAGCCTTGAGGTATTCTTTGGCAGCTTCCCGACCTTGTCCAATGACTTTGTCGCCAAGTTTATAGAAGGCGCCGGATTTGTCGATAAGTTTTCTGTCGGTGGCGATATCAAGAACGCCGGCTTCCCAGGAAATGCCCTCATCAGCCAAGACATCAAATTCAGCTTCTTTCAAGGGGGGGGCAACTTTATTTTTCTTGACTCTGGCGCGGTGGCGGGTACCCAAGATTTCACCACTGGTAGTTTTAATGGCGGCAATTTTTCTAATATCAATCCGGACAGAGGAATAAAACTTTAGAGCAAGACCACCAGGCGTGGTTTCGGGGTTACCAAAAAGAATGCCGATTTTGTGACGGATTTGATTGGTGAAGATCACTAGAGTTTTAGAGCGATTAATGGCTCCGGTTAGTTTCCGGAGGGCCTGGGACATGAGACGGGCCTGAACACCCATCATCGAGTCCCCCATCTCTCCCTCAATTTCAGCTCGGGGAACAAGGGCGGCAACAGAGTCGATGACAATAACATCAACGGCGTTGGAGCGGACTAAAGTTTCGACGATTTCTAAAGCCTGTTCACCAGTATCAGGCTGGGAAATGAGAAGCTCGGCGGTTTTGACACCGATAGTCTCGGCCCACTTGGGATCAAGGGCGTGTTCGACATCAACAAAGGCGGCAGTACCGCCATTTTTCTGGGCTTGGGCAATGACATGAAGACAGAGAGAGGTCTTACCAGAGGCCTCAGGACCATAGATTTCGACAACGCGGCTTCTTGGTAAGCCACCAACACCTAAGGCCAGGTCCAGGGGCAGACAGCCGGTGGAAATAACATCAATGGGAGTGCGACCCGATTGATCGCCCAGACGCATGATGGCACCTTTGCCGTATTGCTTTTCTATCTGTTCGATAGCCAGACGAACAGCTTCCTGTTTTTGAATTTTAAGATTCTTCTTGGGGCTTGGAACTTTTGCTTTTTTTACCATTTTCCTCTTCCTTTTAACACATTAACAATAAAACAATATTGACGGAGCGAGAAGGAGCTGTCAAGGGGCAAACCCAAATAAAACCCGAATATAGTTTTTTGAGCAATAGAATGGCTCTTAAATAATTTTGACTAGAATGGGGGGCAGTTTTAAATTCCTTATAGGTTTTCTATTTCCACTGTCTCCGGGGGACTTTTCGAAAAATCAAGATAGCGAAGCCAGGTGGGAGTGAAAGCAAACCAGGCACCGGTGGGAGAGCTAAAGTATTCACTCCATTCAGGGTGAAGAGAGAGAGCTTGCTTTTTAGCCGTCTCCCCTCTTTCTTTGTCCAGAACTTGTATTTTTCCATCAAGCTGAACACTAGGATCGTCATTTAAACCTCCAACCACCATTGAAGCTTGGCTATTAACAGTGAAGTTTTGCCATTTACGACTTTGTTTTTCAGTAAACATGAGAAAGGTAAAATCACTTTGGGCAATAAAGGCCATGACGGCTGATTCTGGTTTGCTGTTGTTTCCGACAGTAGAGAGAACAGAGAGACTGTGGGTCTGTAAGTATTGAAGAATTTCTGATTTGTTTTTCATAAAATCAGTTTACACCCCTCCAAATTTTAATTGGTAATTTTATTTAGGAGATAAGTTAATTGTAATAAGGACGGTGGGGAAAGGGCAAAGGTAAATTTTGTGTTTAGTCTTATCGATAAATGCTCCCACCCAAAAGTCATACCAGGCAAAAGAAAGGCGAAAGCGACCGATCTTAAGAATAGAAATATCTTTCATAGCTTTTTTGGTCGGGGTAACGAGATTTGAACTCGTAACCTCACGCACCCCATGCGTGCGCGCTAGCCAGTTGCGCCATACCCCGCTTTGCTTTTAGATTTTACCAAGATTAGTGGCTTTTGGATAGGTCGATGTGGCCGGGACCGTTTTGGCTTTTGATATATTTTCTTTTTTCATTTTTGGTAATTTTTTTTAAAATTTCTTTTTCAGCGTCCATGTCCAAAAATGAGAAAAAACCAAGAAGGAGGATGACAATATCAGTGGCTTCTTCGGCAAGGGCGGCTTTACCTTCGCGACGATAAGCATGCATGAGCTCTCCTAGCTCTTCGGTCAAGTGAATTAATTCTTTATCAATATCTTGGGTGTTAAAACTTTTTCTTAGCTTGTTTGCCCAAATACGTTTCTGGAGTGTACTTATTTGGCCCATGGGGATTATTCTAGCAGATATATTTTTGATTTTTAAAGGAGGGGGGATGTTAAAATAAAATGTGGACAAAAATTGTGTATTTTGCAAGATAGTGGCAGGGGAAATACCGGCAGTTAGAATTTGGGAGAGTGATGATTTTTTGGCTATTCTGGACATAAACCCAAATACCAAAGGAGTAAGTTTGGTTCTTCCCAAAAAACATTATGATTCCCAAGTTTTGGAAATGGAAAAGGGGGTTTACGGAAAACTGATGCAGGCGGCTCGAGAGGTGGCCGGGGTTTTAAAAAGAGGGTTGGAAGTAAAGAGGGTGGCTCTGGCGGTGGAGGGAATGGGGGTTAATCATGCTCATGTAAAGCTTTACCCACTACATGGCCTGGAGACAGAGTTTGGAAGAGAGGGGGGAAAAGAAAAAACATATTTTGAAAGGTATGAAGGTTATCTTAGTACCAAGCAGGGTCCAGAAAAAAGTATACTCGAGTTACAAGAGGTGGCAGAAGAGATAAAAAGGGTTAGATAAGCCTTAGTTTGGGACGAGGACGGTGTGAGAGAAGGCCTAGGGAAAGGATAAAAAAGAAGAAACCAACGAAAAATGGAATGTTTTTCCCGAAGGTTTGGAAGATAAAACCGCCCATAACGGGACCAATTATGCGGCCGAGGCTACCAGCTGATTGCATGACACCCAAGGCTTCTCCTTGGACGTCTTCCTTAGCTTGTTTGGAAGCAATTGCTTGAAGGGTAGGATTAGCTAAGCCAGAACCCAGAGAAATTAAGGGCATAAAAAGCCAAAGAAGAGAAGGGTGGAGGGCAAGGGGAACAAGAAGGAAGCCCAGAGCCCAAAGGAAAATGCCGATTTTAAGAGAAGTTCTCTCTCCAATCTTCGCGACAAAACGGGGCAGGATCATTAGTTGAACAAGGATGGCCCAGAGACCGACATAGGTAAAGAACCAGCCCATTTCCCGGGGGCCAAAGCCGAAACGGCTCTCTGCCCAGAGGGGGAAAATTGCTTGGAGAGTGGCTTGGCCAATATTTAAAAAGAGAAAAATTAAGAGAAAGAGACCAAAACCAGAAAAAGAGAGAGATTTGAAAAAAGAGGTAAGGGGAAGAGGTGAGGAAAAATGACCCAAAAAGGAGCGGTTTTTTTTCTTAACTGTTTCCTTTAAAAAGAGAGCGGTGGTAAGGGTGCTAAAGAGAGAAACAAAAACAGCAATAAGGGCAGGAATAGCAAAACCATTTTGGGAGAGAAGACCACCAATAGCAGGCCCGAAAAGGAAACCTAAGCCAAAGGCAGCGCCAATTATCCCCATTCCCTTGGCTCGGTTTTTCTTGGTAGTAATATCGGCAATGTATGCCTGGGCAACAGAGATATTACCTCCGGTAATGCCGTCAACAACTCTGGAGAGGAAAATTAGAGGAAGAGAATGAGCAAAGCCTAAGAGAAGGAAGCCAGCGGCAGAGCCAAGTTGAGAGAGAATGAGGATTTTTTTTCGACCATAGCGATCAGAGAGGAAACCCAAAACTGGTGAAGCCAGTAACTGAAAAAAGGAGTAGGAAGCACCCAAGAGCCCAATCTTAAGCGGACTGGCACCAAAGCGCTCGGCAACAAAAGGGAGAAGGGGGAGGATCAGACTAAATCCAAAAATATCAATAAAGACAATGAGAAAGATGGTGAAAAGGGCATGACTATCCCCTCTTTTCCCGCGGAAATCAAGCATGGCTGTGGCTATTCTTTCTCTTTGCCTAAAATAATGACAGCGTCAAAGGGATCGTCTTCTTTAAGGACTGAAGTGGAGGAGGCAATGGGGTAATCGGAAAGCGCGGAAACAAGGGCGGAAAGATAATTTTCTTTTTCTTGCTTTATTCTAATTTGGGTTTGATCGTAGTCAAAGTTATCAGCGTTTCCGGTTTTAATATCTTCAAAACCGGCGTTTTCCAAAATAACAGTAACCTGGTTGGCTAAACCGGGGGTACCAGCTCCATTTAAAAGATTTATTTTGAGAAGTTTCAGATCCGGAGCAGGAGTGGGAGAAGGGATTTGGGTGGGGACGGGGGTTTCTTGGGTGGGGGCAGACGAGCCTGTGGGGGCAAGAAGGTCGGCTGAGTGAGGCTTGAGGACAAGCCAGCTCAGACCGGCAATAAAGAGGGTAGTAAAGAGAAGAATGAACCAGAATTGACGGGAGAGCTGAGGGAGAGAGGGAGGGCGAAATTTGGAAAATTTAGAAAGGGTGGAAATGGGGGTGGTCGAAGGAGGGGAAGAGGAAGATAAATCAGGAATGGGGTCAGGGAGGGAAGCTGGAGAAGGGACAGGGTCGGGACAGGTGGGGGCAAGGTTTAAAGTTTGGGCATCTTTACCCTTGAGATCTTCTTTGATGACAAGTCCAAGGGCGGCCTGAAAGGTTTCCGCTTTTATTTCTTTGGCAGGTTTTAGGTGCCAATTAGTATGGACGAAATCAGTTAATCTGGTTTTTTCCTGATTTTTTTGGGAGAGATCGGAAAAGACGGTGGAGGCAAAAACACGGGATTGGTGGGAGATTAAAAGAGTGGTACCTTCTACTCCTTCATGGCTGATAAGTTGTGGCTTGGGCTCGTATTGATGAAGACGGGCAAGGGCCAGGGAAAGTGGTTCAAAGGCAAGGAAAGAAAGTCCGGCCTGGGTAGCGGCTTTTTGAAGAGGGAGAAGATAGTCGGTAGAGACAGCAATAAATTGTACTTTGAGCTGAGACTCATCTTTGGCAAGAGGAAATTGTTTCCAATCGTAATAGCCTTCCTGGATTTGCTCGGGGATTGTTTCTTGGGCTTTTTGGAGAACAAGGCTGCGATCAAGCTTGGTTGAGGCGGAAAATTCCAAGAGCTTAAGATAGGTGTGGGTTTCTGGAAGAAGAAGATAAAACTTATTAGTATGGAAAGATTTCTTAAGTTTAGAGAAAACTTGGGGCAAATTTTGCTGGACGAAGCTGTATTCTTGTTGATCTTGAAGAATAGCTTGTTTTTTTTTGATACGAAAACGATAGGCAGTAAGGCGATTCTGGAAAATAAAGATGGCAGAGCGAAAGTTACCTGGCATAAGTTATTCTAACCGCTTGGGGTGGATGGTGTAAACTAGGGCATGTCTCATATTAAGAAGAAAGTGGCAAAAATAAAGGCGGGGGGGTGGTTTTCTGGACTGGAAGGAAAAGGGAAGAATGTAGTTTTTGACCATATTATTAGTGTTTTGCAAAATCAGGGATTGGTGGCAAACCAAGAGGATAGAGGACGGCCTTGGGGAGGGTTTTTGCAGTTTAGTCCAGGGCAATTTAAGCGTTTTTGGCAGATTTTTTTTGGTAAAAGCAGAACGGTAATGCCAGAGAGCCAGCGAGCCTTGGCTAAAATAATAATCATTGCTCCCAAGAGCCGATTTTCTTGGCAATATCACCTTAAAAGAGATGAGCTAATGAGGGTAGTGAGAGGACCATTGACATTGAAAATAAGTCTCGGGGATAAAGAACCAGAAAAGGGAAGAGAAATGAAGGAAGGAGAGGAAATGAAAATCACGGGTGGAATGCGGCATCGGGTGGAGGCAGGAGAAAAATGGGGAATATATGCAGAAGTCTGGCTTTCTCAAGATTTACAAAATCCAAGTTCAGAAAAGGATATTGTGAGGATAAGAGACGATTATGGAAGAAAAAAATCTTTGGGACTTTAGCTTAGAAAGAAAAAGGTAAAAAGGGAGAGAAAGAGGCAATAAAAACCAAAGAGCCAGAGGTGCTGGCCCAGAAGAAGGCGACGGAGAGCTTTTAGACTAAAATAACCAAGGACGGCAGTAGTAAGAAAAACTAAAGTTAATTGAAAAACTGGTAAAGGAAAAACAGAAGTGCTGAAAGTACCATCGGTAAAAGTAAGAAAAAGGGCACCGACAGAGACGGGAAGATAGAGAAGAAAGGAAAAACGAAAGGCAAGGTTCGGACTTAGACCAGCAAGAATAGCAGCAGTAATAGTCAGGCCAGAGCGAGATACGCCGGGAAGAAGAGCCAGCGCTTGGGCCAGACCAATAAAAAGAGCTCGGGGGGGTGATAACTTTTTATTTTTAGGCTTGATGAAGTGCAGAGAAAAAAGAGCAGTGGCAGTAAGAAGGTAAGTCAAGGCAAAAGGGGCGGGACTTATAAAAAGAGAGTCAATTTGGTTTTTGAGGAAGAGACCAGCCAAAACCGCGGGGAAAGTTCCTAAAAAAATGAGCCAAAGCTGAGAAAGGGTAATATTTTTAAGCCAGGTTAAAAGAAAACGGCGAAAAAAGAAAACGACAGCCAGGAGAGTGGCAGTATTGGCCAAAACATCAAAAGACAGACTGGGAGTGAGGTGAAATAAAGTTTGGAAAAGATGGAGATGACCGGAAGAGGAAACGGGGAGAAATTCGGTTAAAGCTTGAATGAGTCCTAGGGAAAAAAGTTGAAGAAAACTCATTTAAGTTTTTTCCTTTTTAGCGGCGAGGGGATTGTCTTTGGCGACGAGACTTACCGCCCATGCCGGACTGGCGGCGTTGGCGAATGCGACTATCAACACAAAGAAAGCCTTCTTTTTTCAAAATTGGCCGGTAAACTGATTCGTTTAGACGATTTAGGGCGCGGGCCAGGGCCAAGATAACAGCATCACGCTGACCTTTTTTACCACCCCCAGAGCATTTGGCAAAGAAATAATACTTGTTTTTCAGGCCACAAAGATCAAGAGGTTTTTCTAGTCTTTGCTGGCTAATGGCGCCAGGGAAATATTTGTCTATGGATTGGCCGTTGACTTGACTTCCAGCTTTACCAGAAAAAAGTTTAAGGGAGGCAGTGGCGGTCCGACGGCGGCCAGTAGTAAAGGAATATTTTTTTGAAGACTTAGCAGCTTTGGTGGTCATTTTTTATTTTTTGATTTTGGTAATTTTTCTTTAACTTGGTTTTCTTTAACAGTAGGACCTAGCTTGTTGGCATAGGGGTGCTCAGAGCCTGGAAAAACTCTAAGTCGCTTGAGACGCTGTTGACGGAGACGATTGGAGGGAAGCATGCCGGAAACGGCTGACTGAATAATACGAGCGGGGAATCTTTCCATAACCTGGAAATAGGTAAGTTCCTTGAGTCCTCCTGGATAGCCGGAGTGATTGCGATAGAGTTTTTCTTTTTCTTTTTTACCGGTAACCCTGACTAATTTGGAGTTGATAACAATGACGTGATCACCACAGTCAAGGTGGGAGCTGTAGGTAACCTTATGTTTACCCATAAGAAGTTTGGCAATTTGGGTGGCCAGACGGCCCAGGACCTGATCTTTAGCATCAAAAAGATGCCAAGAACGGGTAACTTTTTCAGTGGGAAGATGTGGGGTTTTCATAATTTAATTTATTTAGTTTAACCTTTGGCTGGTTGTTTTTTAACAATAGCTGCTTTAGCTTTTATTCTACCCTTGGTAGAAAGGGATTTAGCGGGGGCGGAAATGGGAACTGAAGAAGAAGACAGCTTGGACTTAAGTTGGGATTGAAGTTTAGATTTATTTTTGGGGGTTTTTTTGCCTTTAATATTTTTGATTTTTTCTTTTTTGGCGGGAAGCGGGCTAACAGGTTTAAGATCAAAGGTGGGAAGAAGTTTGACAACAAGGGCCTGATCCCCCGCCCTTATTTTATGTTTGACTATCTTGGTGTAGTTGGAGGTTTTGCCTGCAACCGAGTCAGTGACAGATTTGATGATGGCATTAACAAGGCGGCGGTCCTGAAGAAGACGGAAAAGTTCCCGATGGGCAGAAAGGTCAGCTTTTTGGGCAGTTTTAATAAGCTTTTCCAGGGTGGGACGTAAAAAGATAGCTTTGGCATTGGTAGTCTTAATGCCGGCATGTAAAAAGAAGGAGCGGGAAGCCCCACGCAAAAGTGATTGGCGCTGGCTACTGGTTCTACCTAATTTTTTACCAAAAACATGATGCTTCATTGTTTAGCTAGTCCAGGCTAGTTCCTTTTTAGTAAGCCATTTATCAATAAGTTTCAAGGATTTTTCGCCTACATTTTTGGAGTGCGAGACTTTGGCCCGACCAGCCTTGATAAGGTCGGAAATTTTATGGTAACCAGCTTTTTTGAGAGCATTGGTAACTCTTAAAGGAAGCTCAATTTCCTCGACTAAGAGTTCATCTTCCTGGGGAGGAATGGGGGCGCTAACCCCGGCTAAGTCCTGGGTGTCAACCTTTTCAGGGGAGACAATTTGGCGAAAGGATGCCTCAAGATCTTGGGCAGCTTTTTTTAAAGCTTCGGTAGGCTCGATGGAACCATCACTCCAGATTTCCAAAATGAGGCGGTCAAAATCTGATTTTTTACCTAAACGAGCTGGCTGGACTTCGTAGGAAACTTTGGTAATGGGGGTAAAAGTAGCATCAATGGGTATTTCGCCTACCAATGAGGTCTCTATTTCCTTGGCAGAAAGATAGCCAACCCCAGAGCTAATAGTAAGCTCCATATCAAGGCTACCTTTATCGTCAGAAACTTCGGCAATATATTGGTCGGGATTGGCAATTTTTACGTTGGGCGGAAGTTTTATATCGGCAGCGGTAACTTTGCCTTGACCTTTCTTGTTAAGCTTTAAAGCAAGGGTGTCCTCGCCGTGATAAGAAAAGCGAATTTTCTTTAAATTAAGGGAGATCTCAACAAGATCTTCTTTAACCTTGGGCAAAGAGCTGAAAAGGTGCTGGGCACCTTTGGCCTTAATTTTAGTAATGGCAGCGCCGGGAATGGTGATTAACAAAACGCGGCGTAAACTGTTGCCTAAAGTGTGACCAAAACCTCCAAGTAAAGGAGAGAAGGAAACACGGGCATAATTTTTTTCTTTTTTTTCAATGTTGACATTGAATTGATGACTATCTAGTTTCATAGGACCTCCGGGGTAATTTTTAATTTTTTTTGTTTAATTTTTAATGTTTTATCTTGAATAATATTCAATAATGACATTTTCATCGATATCGGGATTTATTTCTTCACGAACAGGGAAGCGAATAACTTCGACTGTTTTTTGACTTTTTTTAAGCCAAGGAGGGACTTCCTGGTCAACAGAGTGTTCCTGATTTATTTTTTGGCAGAGGGCCTGGCCTTTGGTTGAAAGGGCAATTTTATCACCCTTTTTGACTAAAAAGGAGGCTGTATTTACTTTTTGGCCGTTGACAGCAACGTGGCCGTGAGAGACGAGTTGGCGAGCTAAAGATTTGGATGGAGCTAAAGTCGAAGTGTAGACAACATTGTCCAGACGACGTTCAAGAAGAATAAGAAGGTTTTCACCAATGGCACCCTTTTGTTTTTCAGCCATGCTTAGGAAACGACGAAATTGATGTTCTAAAACAGCATAAAGACGTTTTGTTTTTTGTTTTTCCCGAAGCTGGAGACCGTAACTTGAGGGTCGACGAGGTCTTTTTGGTCCATGGACACCAGGGGGCTGGGCACCTTTTTTTTCAACGGGGCATTTGGCGGTAAAACAACGAGCTCCTTTTAAAAATAGTTTGCGACCCTCGCGGCGGCAGAGGCGGCATTTGTCAAATTGTTTGGCCATGTTGATATTTATCCTTTTCTTTGTTTGGGCGGACGAGGTCCGTTGTGAGGAATGGGAGTAATGTCGGAAATTTGAGTAATATCAAAATCTTTTTTGGAGCGAAGAATGCGTAGAGCAGCATCGCGACCGGTACCGGGACCGTTTAGATAGACTGAAAGGCGCTTGATGCCAAAGTTTCTGGCATCTTCAAGGATTCTCTCGGTGGCGGTGTTGGCAGCAAAAGGGGTAGAACGACGAGCTCCTTTAAAGCCGGAACGGCCACAGCTGTTCCAGGCAATGGTTTTGCCTTCGGTGTCGGTTAAAGTGATAATAGTGTTGTTAAAGGTGGAGAGAATGTAAAGGCGAGCCTCAAGGAGAGAAATATTCTTGGTTTTTGCTGGTTTGACAGTTTTTTTTGGCATTTCAGGTAGAGATTAATTTTTTTAAGGTTTTTTAACTTTAGTAACAGAGTCCAGCTTGGCCCAGGCTTCCTTGGAAAGGGAACCAATAGTTTTACGCTTTCCTTTGCGAGTGCGGGCATTGACTCGGGTGCGCTGGCCGCGAACAGGCAGGCCGACAATGTGGCGGATACCCTGGTAGCTTCTAATGGCTTTTTTGCGTTCAATATTTTCTCTTATTTCTTTTTTTAAGTCTCCTTCTGTTTTAAATTCTTCCAAGCCCTTGATAACGGCGGTAGTTTGGTCACGGTTTAGCTTAGTAACACGAAGATTGGGGTTAATTTTAGTTTTTTTGAGAAGTTTTTTTACCTGAAAGCGGCCAATGCCGAAAAACCGAGTAAAGGCTATTTCAACACGCTCATTATCGGGAATATCGACGCCGGAGATTCTCATCCTTGTTTTTGCTTGTGACGCTTATTTTCACAAATAATTCTAAGGCGCCCGCGACGGCGGACAATTTTACATTTTAGGCATCTTTTTTTGATGCTAGCTTTAACTTTCATTTTTGTTTGTGCAGTAAAAAAATCACCGCCTCAGGCGGCTTTTGGTATTGTACCTTAAAGGCAAGAAAATGCCAAGGACAAAATTAGTTATCCGCGATAGGTGATTCGTCCCCGATCTTCCTGGGGAGAAAGTTCAACAGTAACAAGATCACCAGTGATAACGCGGATACGATGAATTCTTAATTTACCAGCAAGATGGGCAAGTATTTCTCTTCCATCTTCTAGCTTAACTTTAAAGAGGAGGTTGGGAAGGGTTTCAATGATTGTCCCTTGGATTTTTTTGGGTGAATTATCTTTTACCATAGAAAAGGGGTGAGGATCTCGGCTTGCTTGGCGTGCAGATAAATTGTCTGTTCAAACAACCCTGATATTTTAGCATCCGGAGTGCTTAAAGTCCACCCGTCGGGAGCCTGAACCAAGCCGTCTTGGCGACTTTTGGTATAAATAACCTCTACTGCCAGAGTATCCCCTTCTCTGAAAAGGGGAGTTTGGGAAATTTTTTCTTTTAAAATACAGGGGAGAAAAGGGTGTTCGTGAAGAGAGTGGCCAATAGCATGGCCGGTTAAATGAAGGGAGGGCCGGTAACCGGCAGAGCTAATGGTTTCTTCAATTGCTTGAGAGAGGTGGCCGACATGATTTCCAGGATGGGCCTGGGCAATAGCTTTTTGAAGGGCTTCTTTGCCTGCTTTTATGAATTTAGGGTCGAGCGGGGGACCAAGATACCAGGAGTAGGACATATCAACGTGATAATCCTGCCAAATGAGGCCGGCATCAAGGCTAATAAAATCTCCTTTTTTTAGCTTGGTCTGATTGGGCAGGCCATGAACGATGCCTTCATTTAAATTGATGCAGGTGGAAAAAGGATAGTTACGGACGGTTTTAAACGAGGACTTAGCGCCTGATTTTTCAATTTCCCCATCAAAAAAATGTTCAATATCAAGAAGGGAAAGGCCGGGGGCGGCAAGGGCCTTGGCTTCTTTGAAAATCCGGGAGAGAATTGCCCCTCCTTGGCGCATGGCAGACAACTTGGAGATTTTCATTTTTTTAAAGAATCAAGAGCGGCAACAGTGTCTTGAAAAATTGGTTCAACAGGACGATTTCCGTCTATTTCAATTAACTTATTTAGATTGCGGTAGTAGGCGACTATTTTATCAAGTGTTTTTTCCCCTGAGCGCCATCTTTTTTCTTGAATTTCAGGAGAATTGTCGTTTCGGGTTTTGTCCTGGAACTTGTCACCGTAGAATTTTCTTCTTCTTTCCCATTCTTTGCGAGAAAGGGTGAGGTAAATACAAGCGTCGAGCTTGAGTTCCCTACTTTTCAAGAGCTTTTCAAGCATGGAGCATTGTTTTAGGTAACGCGGGGTACCATCGAGGAGGAAATTATCCTTTAGCTTGTTTTTCAAGATCGCAAAAATGATATCTGAGGGAACCCATTGGCCAAGCTTGAGATAGTGGCGGATTTTTTGGGTTGTTTGGTCCTCCTTGGCAGTTTTTAGTATTTGGCGAAGTAATTCTCCAGTTGAAATATGAGTAAGTTTATACTTGGCAGCAATTTTTTTGGCTTGAGTGCCTTTACCAGAGCCAGAGGGGCCGATGATACAAAGGTTCATTTGGTTAAATAGTAGCAAATTAAAGAGGAGCTAGCGAGTAAAACGTTCGTAACGATACATTTGAACGACGTTTTCAATCTTACGAGTGAGCTCGATAATGACAGAGACAACGATGAGGATACCAGTACCACCAACAGTTAGAGTACTGATACCAGTGACGCGCTGGGCAAGATTGGGAAGAACGGCAACAGCCCCCAGAAAGACGGCGCCGATAACGGTGACCCGGGAAAGAAGATAAGAAAGGCGTTTTTCAGTTGCTTGGCCTGGTCTAATACCGGGAATGAAGGAGCCATTTTTCCTTAATTGGTCGGCAATATCCTTGGGCTTAAAGACAACAGTGGTGTAAAAGTAGGTGAAAAGTAAGACTAAAAGAAAGTAGAAGATAGGATAAACATAGCCGGTAGTACTAAAAATGGAAGAGATCTGGCGAGCAAAAGAAGAAAGTGAGGGAACAGAACCTAAGAAGCCGCCAAGCATGGAGGGAATGGAAGCTAAGGAGACGGCAAAGATAATAGGCATGACACCGGCGGTGTTGACTTTTATGGGAAGGTAGCTGGTCTGGGTAAGTGGAGTACGGCCGGAGCCTAGGCGGCGAGCAGATTGAATGGGAACGCGTAAAACGGCTTCATCGACCATAACAATGGAGGCAATTAAAACAATGATGAGGATAAGAACAACCAGAAGATTAAAGAGGTTGCCGGAGCCTTGATAGGCGGTGCCGGTTTGAAGAACAGTAACCGGATAACGAGCAACGATACCGGCAAAAATCAAAAGGGAAGTACCATTACCTAAGCCATATTGGCTGATAAGATCGCCCAAGAAAATCATAATCATAGTACCGGCAACCATACTGAGAACCAAGGCTAAGAGAACAGCCCAAGAAAGAGAAGGGATGATGTTTTGAGTTTTGAGAATGCCATACATGCCCAAAGATTGAAGAGCAGAGAGAGGAATGGTGGCTAAACGAACATATTGATTTATTTTTGCCTGGCCATACTCCCCTTCTTTCTGTAGCTCTTCCAGGCGAGGAATAAGCATGGTGAGAAGCTGAAACATGACGGAGGCATTGATGTATGGACCCAAGCCCAAGGCAGCAATAGAAAAATTTGCCAAAGTTCCTCCGGAGAAAATATCAAGGAGAGAGAGAATCTGGTTTTGTTGAAAAAACTGACGGAGAAGGTCAAGGTTAACACCGGGAACGGGAATATGAGCTAAAAAACGGAAAAAGGCAAGGATGAGAAGGGTAGTGAGAATTTTCTTGCGCAGGAGGGGGATTTTAAAACCATCCCAGTAGAGAAAGAGGGGCTGAAGAAATTCTTTCATTAATTAGATTTGGTATTTGGTTTGGGTGGAATAATTTGACCACCAGCTTTTTTAATTTTTTTAGCAGCAGTGACAGAACAGGGAACGCTGACAGTGAAACTCTTTTTAAGGTTACCTCGGTTTAAAATTTTTAGTTTTTGGAGGCGCTGGGGTTGAAGATTAAATTTTTCCAAGAGCTTGGCAGGGGTGATTTTAGCTTTGTCGGGGAAAGTTTTTTCCAGTTGAGAGAGAGAAAATATAATAGTTTCCTGAAAAGATTTCTGTTTGGTTTTACCACGCCAGAGAGGCAAACGCTTGATCCATGACTTTTTTGATTTAGTGCCAATAAAGGCAACAGAGACGCGACTCCTGGCTTTAAAACCTTTGGCTCCCCGGCCAACCGTATGACCGCCTTTTCCAGAGCCGTAACCACGGCCAAGACGCTTTTTTGATTTGTGAGTAGTTTTGACAAGAGTAAACATAGAAATGTGAAAAATGAGACTTAAAGCTTGGAAAAGGCTTTAAAAACACAAGTAACATTGGCGTGCTTGTTGCGGCTGCCTTTAATTTTGGCAACAAGGTGTTTGATACCGGCTAATTCGGCAATGATCCTGACCGGACCACCGGCGACGAGACCGCCACCCAAACGGCCAGGACGGATAATGACTTGGGCCGCCTTAAATTTGAGGCTTAGGGGGCGAGAAATAGTACCATCTTTTAAGGGAATAGTGATAAGGCTGCGCTTGGCACGGCGAATGGCTTTTTGGATAGCAGAGGAAACATCTTTAGCATAAGCGTGTCCCTTGCCAATTTGACCGTTTTTGTTACCAATGACAACCAGGGCGGTGAAACCAATTTGATTGCCTCCTTTGGTCTTTTTAGAGACGCGTTTTATCTCAACAACTTTTTCTTCAAACTCTTTTTCCTCCCGGTGATAGTCACTGGTGGCAGAAAAACGAGAAGGATTGTTGTTTGCTGGCTGATAGGGTTGATTGTTCATGTTTTTTTAAAACTTTAAACCAGATTTTCTGGCTCCTTCGGCCAGGGCTTTTACCCGACCGTGATAACGATAAGAACCGCGGTCAAAACGAATGTATTTAATATTTTTTTCTAAGGCTTTTTTGCCTAGGTTAAATCCCAAGTCATAAGCGAGTTCGACGGGGCTTTTTTTCTTGTCAGTCGAGACTTTTTTTGAAACCTTTGGGGCTTTTTTAATAGTTTTGGTGGAGAGAGCCAAGAGAGTACGGCCTTGTTTGTCATTTATGAGCTGGGCCCAAAGGTAACGATTGCTTCTGAAGACGGTGAGGCGGGGATGGCCCAGATTTTCGGCCAGGCGACGGCGAACTCTCTGGGTACGTCTTAGAGCTTTTTGGACTTTTTTTTCCTTAGCGCGAATTATTTTCATTTTTTTAGGCGGCGGTTTTGGCAGCTTTCCCCGGTTTAAGTTTTAACTTTTGGCCAGAGTAAAGGACGCCTTTGCCTTGATAGGAGTCAGGGCGACGGACATCATAGATTTTGGCGGCAAGCTGGCCAACCTGATATTTATCGGCTCCGTTGATGGTAATTTTGCCGGCGTCGACTTGGACATCGAGCCCGGCAGGGATAGTAATTTTGACGGGGTGGATAAAGCCAACATTGAGAATTACTTGGTCTTGATTTTTTTCTGCTTTATACCCGGTACCGACTACCTCTAGGCTTTTAGCCCAACCCTCGGAGACTCCTTGAATCATATTTTTGAGGTGGGCACGAAAAGTGCCATGATCACAGCGGGCCTGGCGAGAAGGAGAGAGACAGCTTAAGGAAATGCTATCTTTGTCTTTTTTAAACCCCAAATGAAGAGGGAGCTTTAAAGAAAGTTCACCTTTGGGACCGCTAACAGTTAAGTGTTGGCCGTCTTCGGTGACGATAACAGAGGCAGGGATAGAAATGGGTTTTTTACCAAGATGTGACATGATTTTTACCAGATTTCGGCTATTAATTCACCGCCAAGTTTTTGGGAAACTGCTTGCCGATGGGACATGATCCCAGAGGAAGTAGAAATAATAATAAGAGCATTGGGAGCGGAAACCCAAGGGATATCGGCAACAGCAACATAGAGACGACGACCAGGGCGAGAGAGACGTTTGACGTTTTGTAGAGCCGGCTTACCGTCAGGATAGATGAGGATAATTTTAAGTTGTTTTTTAGGAGAAGAAGGAGTGCTAATTTCGGTAACTTTACCGATAAAGGCGTGTTTGGACATAAGTTTGGCAATGTGGTGAATGAGTTGGGTAGAGGGCATGTTTAATTCCCGATGTCCGGCTTGATAAGCATTTTTAAGGCGGATAATGAAATCAGAACAAGGATCGGCAATCATAGTTACCAGCTAGCTTTTTTAACTCCAGGGATAATTCCCCGGTGAGCAAGGCGGCGGAAACAGAGCCGGCAAAGCCCAAAAAAACGAATAAACCCACGAGGGCGGCCACAAAGAGTGCAGCGATTGCGGTGGCGCTCTTGATATTTTAATTTTCTTTTTTCTCTGACAATTTTTGCAGTAACGGCCATATTTATTTTCCTTTTTTCTGGGCTTGGTCTTTTTGAAAAGGAAGACCCAGGGCCGATAGTAACATTTTCGCCTCTTCTTTTGAAGTAGCAGAAGTGGCAATGGTAACCTGTAAACCTCTAATTTTTTTAATGCGGTCAAGGTCAATCTCGGGAAAAACTGTCTGATCGGAAATGGTAGTGTTGTAGTTTCCACCTTCGTCAAAGGAAGTATCAGGAAGACCGCGAAAATCCCGAACTCTTGGTAAAACAAGGTTGAAAAAGCGCTCTAGAAAATGGTACATACGACGGCCGCGCAAGGTGACTTTAAGAGCTAGGGGGTCACCCTGGCGAACTTTAAAGCTGGCGATAGAAAGGCGGGCCTGGCAGAGGCGTGGTTTTTGGCCAGCAATGGCAGTTAACTCCTGCTCTGCCTGGACAAGAGCCTCTTTGTTTTCTCGAGCTTCGGGAATGCGGTAGTTTAAAACAACTTTTTTTACTTGAGGCAGGGAAAGAGGATTTTTCCGACCAGTGCTTTTAAGCATGGCGGGGATAATTTCTTGTTGATATTTATCTTGTAACATGTGGTTTTATTTTTTAGCCGTTTTGTTGGTGGCTTTAGTCTTTTTAGGCAAAGACTGATCAATAATTTTTTGACAGTGTTTACAGAGACGATATTTTTTCCCATTGCCGGCAAGCTGGTAGGCTATCCTGGTTGGTTTTTGGCAATGAGGGCAGAGGAGGGCGAGCTTGGAAGAGGGTAGAGGGCGAGGTTTGGTAACGATAGCACCCGATTCACCAGAACGAGTAGGTTTCATGTGTTTTTTGTAGAGGTTGACACCTTCAACTAAAACACGACTCTCTTTGGGAAAAATGGCAAGAATGGTACCACTGCGACCTCGATCCTTTCCGGAGAGTATTTTTACTTGGTCTTTTATTTTTAGTTTCATTTTTAGACAACCTCCTTGGCCATAGAGGCAATTTTGTTAAAACCATTGTCTTTGACTTCTCGGGCTATAGGGCCAAAAATGCGGGTAGCGCGAGGGTTTTTTTGATTGTCAACGATGACAGCAGCATTGTCGTCAAAGCGAATATGAGATCCATCAGGACGGCGAATTTCTTTCTTGGTGCGGACAATAACCAGACGAACTTTTTCTTTCTTTTTGACCATACCGTTGGAAGTGGCGGAAATGACGACTCCCAAGACTTCACCGGCTAAAGACGCATAGCGATGGCGGGTACCGCCATAAATATGGATAACTCTAATCTTTTTGGCGCCAGAGTTGTCCGCTGGTGTAATAATAGTTCTAAGCTGGATCATGGTGGCGATCGATAGAAATAACAATAAAGTGTTTGAGACGGCTTAGCGGTCTGGTTTCCTTGATACTGACAATATCCCCAACCTGGGCACCCAGTTCGTTGTGAGCATAATACTTTTTACGGTGTTTAACAATTTTTTTATAAAGGGAATGGGGACGACGGAAATTACTGATTATAACGGCAGTTTTGGTGTTTTTGGTAGAAAGTACTTTTCCTTGAAAAGTTTTTCCTGATTTTTCAATATTTTTTTGTTTTTTCATTTTTTTGTTTTTTCTAAAAGAATAGTCTTAATAATAGCGATTTCCGCTTTTATTTTTTTAAGCAGAGAGGTGTTTTTTTCCTGAGACAAGGCAACTTTACTTTGCCAAAGAGCAAGCTCTTTAATTAGCTCTTCTTCTTTTTTGAGAAGTTCGGGAGCGGTTTTTTGCCTTAGGGATTGTTTTTGTTTTTGAGAGATCATTTTACCTTTTTTTGATAATTTTTGTGGGAATGGGCATTTTGTGACTGGCTAAACGGAGAGCTTCTAAAGCGATTTTCTCTTCAACTCCGGCAATTTCATAGATAACCCGGCCAGGCTTAACAACGGCCACATAGCCTTCAATATCGCCTTTGCCAGCGCCCAAAGGAGCCCCGGCCCCCTTCTTGGTAATAGGTTTATCGGGAAAAATACGAATCCAAAGACGGCCGCCACGCTTAGTAGAGCGAGTAATGGCCCGTCGTCCGGCCTCGATTTGATTAGCACTTAGCCAGGCACAGGCCAGGGCCTTGAGTCCATATTCCCCTAAATTTACTGTGTATCCGGCAGATTTGCCTCTCATACGGCCTCGAAATTGTTTGCGATATTTACTTTTTTTAGGTTGTAACATTTTTTTTAGGAGGCAATGTAAACTTTGATGCCGACGTATCCGGAACGGGTAAGTGAGGGTTTTTCAAAGTAGTCGATGTTGGCCCTGATAGTACTTAAAGGAACTGAGCCTTTGGAATATTTTTCATTGCGGCCAATTTCGGCACCACCAATACGACCAGAGAGGACAATGCGAATTCCTTTGACACCGGCGGCCATAGTTCGCTCAATGGCCTTGGCGACAACACGGCGATGGGGCATACGGTTGGCTAATTGATAGGCAATTCTTTCACAAACTATTTTGGCGGAAATATCGGCATTTTTAAATTCTTCAACCTGGATTTCAATATTTTTAGATTGATGCTTGGGTAAAACCTCTTTCAGGAGATTCAGTTTGGTTTCTTCAAGGCCTTTGCCTCCACGTCCAATGACGACACCAGGGCGCGCAACCAGAAGTCTGAGTTTAAGGCGCTTGTTAAAGCGTTCTATTTCCAGGTTAACCAGGCCGGCTGTTTCAAGACGGTTTTCAAGAAGCTTTCTACCAGCAAACCATTTGGCTCGCCAACTGGAGGCAGCGCGGTTTTGGAGAAGTCTAAAACTGTTAGGATTAACTTTTTGGCCCATTTTCGGTGATTCCGGTAAATGTTAACTTAAGATGAGAACGTCTGCGTTGAATAATACCACGAGCAAAGCGGCTACCGTGAGATTTATCTTGTCTTTTCAGTCTGGGGGCCTCGTTTACTTCCAGTGAACTAAAGGCCAGAGTGGAGGGAATAATGTGGTAATTGTGAGTAGCAGTAGCAATGGCATTTTTTAAAAGTGGAGCAAAAATATTAGCTTTCTTTTGATTTAAAACCTGAAGACGATTTAAAGCTTCGGCCGGTTTAAGGCTGGCTATGGCTCCGCTCATAAGGCGTAGTTTTCGAGGAGACATGGTGACGTTTTTAGCCTGGACGATAAAAGTTACCGTTTGGGTTTTCTGAGGATTTGATTTTATTTTTGTTTTAGGAGACATTTTATTTTTCTTTTTATTTTATCTATTTTAGTTTTTTGCTTTAGTTTTTATTTTTTTTAGGTTTTTTCAGTAGTTCTCTTAACTGAGCGACCATGACCCCTAAAGGTTCTGGTGGGAGAAAATTCACCCAAGCGGTGACCGACCATCTCTTCGCTTACGAAAACACTGATAAATTGTGGCCGATGAACTCGGGAGCAATTTGGCTAGAGCGGGACCAGGTTTGAATGGGTTTTTTTTGAGAACCCAGCTTTTTAATCTTTTCTAAAAGACGAGGGTTAACAAAGGGACCTTTTTTAGAGCTTCTGGACATAGGAATGGGGTTTACTTGCGACGTTTAATAATTAAATGGTTGGAATATTTTTTGCGAGAGCGGGTTTTTTTACCCAAAGCAGGCTTGCCCCAAGGTGTTTTGGGATACTTCATGCCAATGCCACTTTTCCCCTCTCCTCCTCCGTGAGGATGGCTATTGGGGTGTTGGACCACACCACGAACAGTGGGACGGATACCCATGCGGCGAAGACGACCAGCACTGCCGATTTGAATTTGGTTGTGAGAAGGATTGCTTAATTGCCCAATGGTAGCCCAAGCTCCGGCTGGGAAAATCTTTAATTCTCCTGAAGGGAGCTTGATAATGGCTTTGTCTTTTTCGACACTTTGAACATAAGCGGAAGATCCAGCACTACGAATAAGCTTGGCACCACCACCGGGAAACTGTTCTAGACAATGAAGGGGGATGCCAGCTGGAATTTTAAAGAGAGGGAGGTTATTACCGGGTTTAATGGGGGCATTTTCGGAGGCAATTAAGATGTCACCCACAGAAAGTTTGTCTGGGGCAAGAATATAGGAGCGACTACCGTTGGGATAAAGAAGGAGGGCGATTTTAGTGGTGCGATTGGGATCATATTCAATTGATTCAACACGAGCAGGGATATCTTTTTGAACACGACGCCAATCCATTTGGCGCAAAAAGCGCTTTTGCTCACCACCACGGTGGCGAATGGAAACATGACCGGCACTATCACGGCCACTTTGTTTCTTTTTGATGGTAAGAAGTCTTTTGGTTTTCATGTTATTTTTTCTTTTTAGTGGCAAAAATATCGACTTTATCGCCTTTTTTCAAGACGATGATGGCTTTTTTAAAAGTGGGGCGGCGGCGAGGGCGGCGATTTTTTTGGTCAAATTTAACTTTACCCTTAACAAGCATAGTGTTAACGCGAAACGGCTTAACGGAAAATATTTTTTCAAAAGCGGCGGCGATTTGGTTTTTGGTAGCCAAGCGATCAACCCAAAAATGAAGGCGGCCTTTTTCCTGGTCGGAGAGAGAGTTTTCAGAAACGAGGGGACGGCGGAAAAGATGATTGGGTTTCATGACTGGTATTTTTCTTCTAAATATTTAAGAGCGGGAAGAGAAAGAATAACTTGTTTGTGTTGGTGAAGATGAAGAGGGTTAAGAAAAATGGCTCTGGTTAGTTTTAAATAGGAAAGGTTGGCAACAGCGCGCTGAAGATTTTCCGACGGGTTTTGACAAACAAGAAGAATTTTGGGCATTTTTTTACCCTTGGCCGGCTGATAAATTTCACGAAATAGGTGATCGGCTAGGGCTGTTTTTGGTTTCAAGGAAGAGAGAGTGGTAATCGCTTTTACTTGGTCTTGACTTATTTTTTGAGAAAAAGCGGTGATAAAAGCTTTTTTCTTCATTTTCTTGGGTAAGCGAAGAGAGAAATTTTCAAGGCCAGTGGGGCCATGAGACTTGCCACCGCCAACAAAAATTGGGGCACGTCGGTCACCGTGGCGGGCACGGCCGGTGCCTTTTTGTGCCCAAATTTTACGGGTGCTTCCAGAAATTTCTCCTCTGTTTTTGATTTTAGCTTTGGCGTGGCGAAGATTGGACAGGTAAATGCGAATAGCCTGAGAAAGAAGTTTTTGATTAATTTTGGCCACAATAAGGTGTTTTTTTATCTCCTGGTTTCCCTGAGATTGGCCCTGGTCATTAAAAAGAGGAATGCTGATCATTTCTTGGCTTTCTTAAGCGGAGCTTTTTTAATAATTAACCAGGATTTTATATGGCCAGGGACGGCACCGGAAACAAGAATGGATGATTTTTCAGGGTCAATTTGTAAAATTTTCAGGCTTTTAACAGTTATTTGGCGGTTGCCGGCATGACCGGGCATTTTTTTGCCCTTAACTACCTTCCCGGGAGTTTGAGCGCCAATAGAGCCAGTAGCTCTTTCGCGATCAGACTGGCCGTGGGTTTTAGGCTGGGAGTGGAAACCCCAACGTTTGATAGCTCCGGCAAAACCGCGGCCCTTTGAAATTCCAGTAACAGTAATTTTATCGCCCAGGGAAAAAATTTGATCTATTTTAAGCTCTTCTCCAGGCGCTGGAAATTTTTCCTTATCTAGAAGAGAAAATTCCATAATCCGGTGGGGGATAGTTTTAAGTTTGGCTTTTTTTAGAACACCAAGAAGCGCTTTACTGGCCTTTCTTTTTTGGCCAATAGCCAATTTAATTTTGCCTTGGGAGAGATTTTCCAAAACATGAGTCCGGGGAAGCAGACAAAAAGTTCCCGCCACAAAGCGACCCTGATCGTTGTAGATTTGGGTCATTTGGCCTTTTTTTAGAAGTAATCCATTAATCATTTTTTTTGTGAACGCTTAAAAAAGGGACCAGATAGTCCCCTTTTAAAAAAGATAAGCGACAGCCTACATCTTGATGGAAATTTCTACCCCAGAAGGGAGCTCCAAATGTTGTAAACTGTCGATTGTACGTAAGTTGGTACTCATAACGTCAATAAGACGCTTATAAGTAATCATTTCAAAGTGTTCCCGTGAATCTTTGTCGGTATGAGGGCTAGTGGTGACGACAAAAATTTTGCGACGACGAGGAAGTGGAACAGGGCCAACCACAACGGCACCAGCGGTGATAGCGGCTTCAACTATTTTTAGACTAGCCTCATCGATAAGGCGGTGGTCAAAGGACTTGATGGTGATGCGAATACGAGTACCTTTGGCCATTTTTTCCGCCTTTTTTTATTGTTAAAGATAGTCACCCTGATGAGCAAGAACGTTACTCGATGACCTCCGTAATGACTCCGGCGCCTACTGTTAAACCACCTTCTCTGATGGCGAAGCGCTGGCCTTTTTCAAGGGCCACTTTTTTGATAAGAGTAACAACGAGATTGGCGGTGTCACCGGGCATGACCATTTCCTGGCCCTCGGGAAGCTCAACTGAAGCAGTAACGTCAGCGGTACCGAGATAAATTTGAGGGCGGTAGCCTGCAAAAACAGGAGTGTGACGACCACCTTCGTCTTTTTTGAGAAGGTAAACTTCGGTTTTAAATTTGGTGTGAGGAGTAATACTGCCTGGCTTGGCCAACATCTGACCTCGCTCAACGTCGTCTTTTTCAACGCCTCGCAAAAGAATACCAACATTGTCGCCCGCTTGACCTTCGTCTAGCATTTTGTGAAACATTTCAACTCCAGTGACGACGGTTTTTTTAGTATCGCGGAGACCAACAATTTCTACTTCTTCGTTGACTTTGACTTTTCCCCGGTCAATACGGCCGGTAACAACAGTGCCACGGCCTTTGATGGAGAAAACGTCTTCAACCGGCATAAGGAAAGGCTTATCCAGCTCTCTTTCTGGCTCGGGAACACTTTTGTCAATAGCAGCCAGAAGATCCATGATAGATTTTTCAGCATCAGGATCAGCGTTCATAGCTTTTAGGGCAGAGCCGCGGATAATGGGAATCTCATCACCGGGATATTTATATTTTTTCAAAAGTTCGCGAATTTCCATTTCAACGAGATCTAAAAATTCGGGATCATCAACTAGGTCAACCTTGTTTAAGTAAACGACCATGGCGGGAACGTTAACCTGGTGAGCCAGGAGGATGTGCTCTCTGGTTTGAGGCATGGGACCGTCAGGTGCAGAAACGACAAGGATAGCACCATCCATTTGGGCGGCACCGGTGATCATGTTCTTGATGTAATCGGCATGTCCGGGACAGTCAATGTGGGCGTAGTGACGATTTTCTGTTTCGTATTCAACGTGAGAGACGGCAATGGTTACAATTTTGCTGCTGTCTCTGACTGTGCCTCCCTTGGCAATATCAGCGTAGCTTTTTTCTTTAGCCTGGCCTTTGCCAGAGAGAACTTTTAAAATAGCGGCGGTGAGGGTGGTTTTGCCGTGATCGACGTGACCAATCGTACCGACGTTTAAATGGGGTTTAGTTCTTTGAAATGTGTCTGCCATGGTTTTCCTTTTTTTTAAAAAATTTTTAATAACAAACTAAATCTGCCCTAGAAAAGGCATTTGAAATTGTAACAGAGGTATCTGGCGAATGCAAGGACTTTTGAGGCTAAAAGAAAATGGGGGGCTTAAGCCTTGATAGTAGCCAAAGATTCTTGGATATTTTTGGGGACTTCCTCGTAGTGGCCTAGCTCCATATAGAAGTATCCCCTTCCCTGGGTAAGACTACGGATGACGGTGGCGTAACCACGGACTTCAGCCAAGGGAACAAAACAATTGACTAAAGAGTAATTGCCATGTTCCTCGGTTCCCAAAATTTGGGCACGACGACTAGAAAGATCACCAATAACCGTACCCAAGTGGTCAGAAGGGGCAGTAACTTCCATCCTCATCACCGGCTCAATAACGGTGGGGTTGGCTTTTTTAACGGCATCCTGAAGAGCAATGGAGCCGGCAATTTTAAAAGCCATGTCGGAGGAGTCAACTTCGTGGTAACTACCGTCATAAACAGCGACTTTCATATCAACTAGAGGATAACCGGCAACAACTCCTTTGCCCATGGCTTCAATGACACCTTTTTGGATTGAAGGAATAAAATTATTGGGAATGGCAGCACCTTTAATTTCTGAACTAAACTCAAAACCTTCGCCTCGGCCTTTAGGTTCCAGGCGGAGGAAACAGTGGCCATATTGACCCCGACCACCAGACTGACGGATATATTTGCCCTCACCAGTGGAGGTTTGGGTGATAGTTTCTCGATAAGCGACTTGGGGCTTGCCAACATTAACATTAACGGAAAATTCACGCTTGAGACGGTCAATGATAATTTCCAGATAAAGCTCACCCATACCAGAGATAACCGTCTGGCCGGTTTCGTGATCTATTTTTACGTGGAAGGTAGGGTCTTCTTCGGCCAAGCGGGCAAGGGCATTGCCCATTTTTTCCTGGTCATTTTTAGTGGCTGGTTCAATCGCTAGAGAAATGACAGGATCAGGGAAGCTGATTTGCTCCAAGAGAATGGGGTGGGCGGCATCGCAGAGAGTATCACCAGTGTTGGAATCTTTAAGACCAATGCAGGCAACAATTTCTCCGGCATATGCTTCTTCAATTCCCTCTCTTTTGTCGGCGTGCATTAGCAAAAGACGGCCAATGCGTTCGCTTTTTTGTTTACTGGAATTATAGATGGTTGCACCACCAGAAAGAGTGCCTGAATAAATACGCAAGTAAGAAAGACGGCCAACATGAGGGTCAGTTTGAACTTTAAAGAGAAGAGCAGAAAGAGGAACATCTTTTTCGGGAGCGCGGGTAATCTTTTCCTCAGAACCGGGTCGGAAACCTTCAGTTGGAGGGAGATCAAGAGGGGAAGGCAAATAATCGACAACAGCGTCTAAAATAGGTTGGACGGCTTTGTTTCTCCAGGCTGAGCCACAGTAAACCGGGGAAAGTTTGTTTTTAATAACGGCGGCACGAAGAGCTTTTTTAAGCTCAGGAACGGTGATCTCTTGGTCATTTAAAAATTTTTCCATAAGAGTATCGTCTTCGGCGGCAATTTTTTCTACCATTTTGGCTCGGGCGGGAGCGGCTTTTTCCTTTTGATCTGGTTCAAGTTCTTTGACAGTAAACTCTACCCCTTCTTCATCTTTATCCCAAAGAAGGACCTTCTCGTTTAAAAGGTCAATAACACCTATAAAATCATGTTCTTTGCCAACAGGTAAAACCATGCTAATAACAGGAGAACCAAGCCTTTCTTCTATGCTTTTTAAAACCATGTCTATGTCGGCGCCGACTTTGTCCATTTTGTTGACGAAAATAAGGCGAGGAACTTTGTATTTGTCGGCCTGGCGCCAGACAGTTTCAGACTGGGCCTGAACACCGGCATTGCCGTCAAAAATCATGATGGCACCGTCAAGAACACGTAAGGAGCGCTCGACCTCGGCGGTAAAGTCAACGTGTCCTGGAGTATCAATAATATTAAAACGACAATCTTGCCAGAAAGTGGTGATACAAGCAGACTGGATAGTGATCCCTTTTTCTTTCTCCTGGTCCATGGTATCGGTGGTAGTGGTTCCATCGTCGATAACACCGATTTTATGGATTTTTCCAGTATAATAGAGGACGCGTTCGGTCGCGGTAGTTTTACCGGCGTTAATATGAGCAATAATGCCTATATTTCTGACTTTTTCCAAAGAAAGATTTCTGTCTTTGGTTTTTGATTTATTGTCGGTCATTTTTTTTAAAAACAGAGAAAGAGGTGGCTTGCGCCACCCTTAACTTTTAGGTTAAAACTCCCCGAAAGCGGATCATTTATGATACCACAGAGCTTAGGTGAACAAAAGCGAGAGCTTGGGGGTAAAAGATTAGGGGGCGACAGGAAAAGAGTTTAGCTGGCTTGAAAGACGAGTAATGAAATTCCCTAAAACAGGGATTAAAGAAACGCGGGAGAAAAGGTAAAGAATGAAACCCAAAACAAAGGTGGCGCCAATAGCGCTGCCTAACCCTTGAAAAATACCAGCCCAAAAGCTAGTCCAGTAGAGACGACGAGGA
>CAZGPK010000002.1:0-20469 GCA_964527115.1 uncultured Gammaproteobacteria bacterium
CGCAACGACTTCAATAATGACCGAAATGGTGAAGGGAAAGAGCTTTGGGGAGGCTAAAGAGCTGTCAAATCAGGCAATTGCTGAAGCATTGGGCGGTTTGCCGCCTTTGAAGATGCACTGTTCTAATTTGGCGGCAGATGTGTTACAAAAGGCAATGAGGGATTATAAATAGTGTGTGGGAGAGTTCAAAAGAAGGATAAACTGGGAATGAAAATTAAAAAAACAACAAATTTAGGGGAAATAATGGAGAAGTTTCCCAAGGCGGCAGATTATTTGATGGAGCGTTACAGTCTTCATTGTATGGGGTGTCCAATGGCTTCAATGGAAACATTGGAGGAGGGATTATGGGGACATGGTTTTTCTAAAAAAGAGATTGAGGGGATTGTGGAAGAGCTTGGTGTATTTGATCAGAAAAGCGGGTAGATTAGGTGAAAAATGGTGGAGATTAGAGGAGATATGAAACGGCTAATTAGGGATTGACCTCCCAAGGGGAGAATGAGAAGGATGAGAAGGGCGCTGCTGTAGTGGCGCAGAGCTTCTTCCCATTCTAGGCTTTTTTCTAAAGGAAGAAGGCCGAGGAGGATTTTAGAGCCGTCCAGGGGAATTAGGGGGAGGAGGTTGAAAATAGCCAGAGAGAGATTGACCAGAACAGCAGTTAAGGTAAAAGTAGAGGGGCCGGTAAAACGGGCAAAAAGAGCAAAGATAAGAGCCAGGAGGAGATTGGTGGCAGGACCAGCAAAGGCAAGAAGAGCTTCGTCGCGACGAGGGTTTTTAAGGTTGTAGGGGTCGATGGGAACTGGTTTGGCCCAGGCAAAAAAGATAGGAGATCCAGTGATAAGAAGAACAAGAGGGAGAAGAATAGTGCCGAAGAGATCGGCGTGGGCGAGGGGGTTTAGAGTAAGGCGGCCATGGGCGCGGGGGGTGGGATCACCCAAGCGATCGGCAATTAGAGCGTGAGCCCACTCATGGAAAGAAACAGAAAGAATAAGGATGAGAAGACCAAGAAGAGAAAACATCTCTTGTAGTTTACCTTTTTTGGCTTGTAAATGGGACTTTGGTTTGGTATGCTTGTCAGCGTAATAGTTGGAGTCAAAAGAAATGGCAATTTGTGAACTTTGCAAGAAAAAAACAGTAGTTGGTCGTCGCTCAAAGCACAAGCGGGGAGTAGCTTCGGCTAAATTTAGTAATAAGGCGAAAAAGGTCAGCCGTTTTTTTAGGCCCAACCTACAAAGAGTAACGAGAGAGCTTGATGGTCACAAGGTGAGTGGGCTTTTTTGTACTGCTTGTATTCGTAAAATGAAACAGAGTGAAAAGATAAGGGAGGAAGAAACAAAGGAAAGAGAGAAAAAGAAGGGAGAGGAAATAAAAACGGTTAAATCGGTAAAAACAGTGGAGAAAGTGAAAGCGGCTAAGGCGGTGAAGACAAAAAGAACGGTGAAAAAGAAAAAGTAAGAGCTAGATTTCGTTTCTGATTTGATCCCAAGCGACAGGCTTTTTACCTTCCAGTTGGACAATTGGGGGGTCAAGAGAGAGAAGCTTCAATCTTTTTTTACGGGGAGAGAGAGTCCAAACTCCAGGCCAGGGAGAAAGAGCACGAAGAAGGCGAGAAATTTTAGGTGAGGAGAGATTTTTCCAAAGTGAGTCCCAGGGGAGGAACCCATCAAGGCGAGTAAGTTGGCGGGCATAAAAGTATTTTCCTTGAGGTTGGGGTTTAAATTTTATTTCCCCTTTGGCTATTTTAGGGAGAGTGTCGATAGTTAATTTGGCTCCAAGACGGAAGAGTTTTTGGTAGAGAGTTTTTCGGGTGTCAGTAGGAAGAATGGGAATAGTGCTTTGGGCGGCAATTTCACCTTTATCAAAACGGGAGCTCAGTTTAAGCAAAGTAACTCCGGTTTGGGTTTCTTGACGGAGAATTGCCCATTCGGCAGGAAAGCGGCCAGGATAGTGGGGAAGGAGGGAGGGATGGATATTCAAGGCTTCAAAACGGGGGAGAGAGAGCCAGGGAGAGGGAATGAGTTGGCCATAGCCGGCAACAAGAAGGAAGTCGGGAGAGGAATCTTTAAGAGTGTCGGGGATTTGGTCAAGGTTTTCCAAAGGGAAAAGAGGGAGTTTTTTAAGTTTAGAGTATTGGTGGACGGCAGTTTTTTGAATAAGGCCGCGATTGCCGGGACGGGGTGGGGTGCTGATAACGCCCTTAATTGTAAAGTTCGGGTGTTTATGGAGAGTTTTTAGGACCTCAAGTGAGTAATCCTGAAAGGAGCCAAAAAAGACAAGGGAGAACATGAGCTTATGATAACAGAAGGTTGAAAAATAGCATGATAAAATGAAGTCTATGGGAAAAATTTTGATTTATCCTGACCCGGTTTTGAGAAAGGAGAATAAATTGGTGGGGGGGGTGGGGAAACAAGTTTTAAAGGAGATGGAAGAGCTGAAAAAAATATTGGAGGTTGACGAGAAGGGGGTGGGTTTGGCAGCGCCTCAGCTTGGTGTTTCTAAGCGGTTTTTTGGGGTGAAGCGATGGAAAAAGAAAGGTGTGGGAGTGGTGGTTTTGGTAAATCCCAAGATAGTAAAAACATGGGGAGAAAAAGGGTTTTTGCAAATTGAGAGAGAAAATGGGGAGAGTGATGATTTTTTGGAGGGCTGTTTGTCTTTTCCGGGAATTTATACAAAAGTGGGACGTTGGTTTAAAATAGGAGTTCAATTTGAAGTATTGGGGAGAGGGAATAGGCTTTTTAGGAAAAGAGAGATTTGGCAGGGATTTGAGGCAGTGGTTTTTCAGCATGAGCTGGATCATCTCGAAGGAGTTTTGCTGATTGATCGAGCCGAGGAAAATGGGGAGGGGATTTGGAAAATGGAGGAAGGGAAAATGGAAGAGACTTCTTTGGAAAAAGTGAAAAAGGGGATTTTAAGGTAGGGATTTAGGTTTGGTCGAGATATTGTTTGGCTTCTTGGTTTTGAGGATTTAGATTATCAAGAATATATTGGAATTCTTTCTGTGCTTTTTCTTTTTTTCCTTGTTCCAGGTAGAAGCGACCCAAAGAGAAGCGGGCCTGTTCCCAGTTTGGTTTAAGAGCGACTGTTTTTTCCAGGTAGATTTGGGTTTGGGGAATGTCAGCGGCGGCTTGATAGAGACTGGCGAGATTAAGGGTGATTTTAGGGTCGGTGGGGGCAAGAGTTTGGGCTTTAAGGAGGGTGTTAAGGGCCATTTTTTCAAGGTCGGGATTTAAATTGGCGAGAATGAGGTAGATACGAGCCTGGTCTTTGTAGAGATTTAAGTGGAAAGGGGAGAGGGAAAGGGCTTTTTGAGACAGGTCGACGGCGGTTTGGGCAAGAGTGGCAGAGAGGGAGGCCATTTCTTGGTCTTTGGCAAGATAGGCAAGACTGGCATCTATTTGGGCGGCACGGGAATAGTAAATGGCTTCATTGGATTTCAAGGCTAAAGCTTTGGTAATTTGTTCATGAGCCTGAGTTAGGTAATTGCCTTTTTCAAAGTGTCCGGCGAGATTGTAGTGGTAGTCAGCCTTTATGAAAGAGACAATTTTCTTAAAAGAGAGGAAGGAGAGAAGAAGGATGATAAGCAGAGGGACTAAAGGGAGCTGTTTGGGTATTTTTTCTTCCTTTTCTTTTGAGGGGGAAAGGAGAAGGGAAGGAAGAAGGAAAAAATAGAGGGCGACGACAGTAACAGAGAAGCCAGCTAGATTGGTAATGATGATGGCCAGATAGGCGGCGGCAAGGGGGGGTAAATAGTTATGGTGACTGTTTAGTTTTTGGGATAGATAGTTTTGGATAAGTTTTATGAAAATGGATAGATGGAGGAGAAGAAAGGTAATAAAGCCAAGGGCGCCGGTGGTGGCCAGGAAATTTAGATATTCATTGTGGGCCTTGTTGTAGAGAAAGTCCCACTCAGAGGTGAGATTGTGGGCTTGAGGACGGACCCAGTAATATGAGTAGGCAAAGGTTTCAACGCCTGTGCCCAAGACGGGGTACTGGCGAAAAAGGTCCCAGGCGCCACGCCAAACAATTTTTCTGATGTCTTCAGAGGGGGTAATGTTGAAAGTGGGAGGTGGAGGAGCGTCAATTTTAATTTGGCCACGAAGGAGGTTAGTTAGACGGGGAGTAAAAGGGCTGCCTAGGAAGATAACTAAAAGAACAAGGGGGAGAAGGGCAAGAAGAGGAGGAGAAAGGCGGGAGCGAGTGTTGGTTTTTTTGAGACCCGGGAGAAGGGTGAGGAAAAAATAGAGAAGAAGAGAGGCGACAAATGCGAGAAAGCCGGACTTAGAGCGGGTATAGAGGAGACAGATCAAAAAGGAGGAAGAGAGGAGGAGATAGAGGATACTTTTAGGGTGAGATTTTTGGGAGATAGCGTTTTTAAGAAAATTTAAAGAGAAGGGGAGGAGGATAGCCAGATAAGCAGCCAGCCAGTTTGGTTGACCCAGAGTGGAGAAAACTCGGTTTTGGACATCCTGGACCCAAAGAGTTTTATCGGCGCCAAAGTGTTCGGCAATGCCCCAGAGAGAAACTAAGAGAGCAGAAGCAAAGGAGGGGTAAAGAATGGTTTTGGAAGGGGAGGGCCGGGGATTGGAGACAAAGGCTAGGTAAAGGAGGAGGTAGCTAATAGTTGAGTAGAGGCCGCCGTGGAAACGGGAATAGTAGCCATTTAGACTGGTATGGGGGTCGGCAGAGATAAGGGTGGAGGCAATTTGGGACAAAAGAAAGAGGAACAAGGGAAGATCCATAAAAGTGCGACGAAGGATAAAACGTTTTTCCAGAACCATGCGAAAAAGCCAGAGAGTGACAATGATAGTGGTGAGAGCATAAACAAAATACATTTTTGGTAATTCAAAGATTTCACTTGACTGAGGCGAGAGAAGGAGGGGAGTAAGAAAGAAAAGAGCCTGGTAGCAAAAGTGGATGAGTTTAGTAAGTTTATTGCTCACAAGAATTATTGTAGCAGGTGAGGGTGATATACTTTTAAAATATGAAATTTAAGTTATGGGAAAGATGGAAGAATGGTTTGGTAGAGAGATTTTCCTGGTCAGTGGGAGTGGATTTGGGAACGGTCAACAGCTGGTGGATGATGCCGGGGAAGGGGGTGTTGTGGAATGATCCAAGTGTGGTGGCAAGGCGCAAGAAAAAAAAGTATTACGGAATGATGGCACCTAATAAAAGCGGGGGGCAGATTGTGGCTTTTGGAAAGCAGGCAAAAATGATGATTGGCAAGGAGCCGGCTCAGTTGGAAATTGTTTATCCTTTAAGAAATGGGGTAATTGCTGATTTTGAAGTGACGAAAGAATATATTGCTCGTTACTTAGAGCTTTTAGGGGAGACACCTAGTCGTTTTCCGAAACTTATGAAACCTCGGGTAGTGGTAGGAGTGCCGTCGGGAGTAACGGCAGTGGAGAGAAGGGCGGTGAAGGTGGCATTTTTAGAAGCAGGGGCAGGAGAGGTATTTTTAGCAGATGAAGCACTTTTGGCAGCGGTGGGAGCGGGGATGCCAGTAGAAAGCTCGGCTGGGATGTTGGTGGTGGATATTGGTGGAGGAACAACAGAGATTGCCTTGGTTAGTTTGGGAGGGGTGGTTTTGTCACGTTGTTTACCGGTGGCAGGAGAAGAAATGGATCAGGCGGTAGCTAATTTTGTGAAGATGAAATATGGGCTTTTAATTGGAGAGCCAACGGCGGAGAGGGTGAAGATAGAGCTGGGAAGTGTGAGAAAAATTTCTAAAGAGGAAAAGGTGATGGTAGTGCGGGGTCGGGCGCTTGACGGTGGTTTGCCCAAGAGCGTGAGAGTAAATGCAGAGGAGGTGAGAGAGGCATTGGCGCCGATAGTGCAAAAAATTGTGAAGGAGTTGGTGGCTTTAATTGAAGAGTCACCACCAGAGCTTTTGGGAGATGTAGTGAAAAAAGGGATTGCACTGGCTGGAGGAGGGGCGCTTTTGGAGGGGATGGCAGAGATGGTGGAGGAGGAGACGAAGATGGGGGCGTGGGTGGTACCGGAGCCGATGGGAGCGGTAGCGAGGGGTTGCCAGCGGCTTTTGGAAGAAAGAGAGCTTTTGGAAGGGGTAGTATTTAAGGGTTTTAGTAAATGAAGAAAGGGTGGTTGGGAAGCGGAGACAGAGAGCAATGGGGATATTATGTGGCTCTTTTGATTATTTTTTTAAGTTGGTTTTTGCTTTTGGGGAGAGTTTTTGATTTGACAGTGGTAAGGGGGAGTTATTTTTTTCGACTGGCGCAGAGTAATAAAGTAAGGGAGGAAGAAATTCCGGCTTTAAGGGGGAGAATTTTAGACAGGAAAGGTAGGATATTGGCCCAGAGTCGTTGGTGGTTTTGGAAAAGTGAAGAGGAAACTGAGGCCTGGCTTGATGAATATGACCCTCTAAGGTGGCAAGGAGAGGGGGAGGAGGTGAAAGTGGTGAGGCGTTATCCTTTTGGAGAGGCGCTGGTTTCAGTAAGCGGTTATGTGGGGTTGGTGAATAGCCAACAAGGGGAGCAGGAATATTGTGGGGGAAAGATCGGCGCTGAGCAAATTTTGGGAAAGACAGGAGTAGAGAAAAGCCAAGATTGTCGATTACTTGGGAAGAACGGGAAGCGTTTGTTGGAAGTAGATGCTTTGGGAAAAGTAGTGCGAGAATTGGGACGGATAGCGCCAAAAAGTGGTGAAAATATTTCTTTGACGATTGATGCTTTTTGGCAAAAGAAGCTTTACGAGCTTTTGGAAGGACGACAGGGAGCAGGAGTGGTGTTGGAGGTGGAGAGTGGCAAGGTACTGGCATTGGTCAGCTCTCCTTCTTTTGACCCTAATCGTTTTGTGTATATAAAGGATGACTGGTATGTGGGAGAGGTTTTGGAAAATAATCGGGATTTTCCGATGCTTAATCGGGCAATAGCGGCGCAATATCATCCGGGAAGTGTGTTTAAGCCGGTGGTGGCTTTGGCCGGATTGGCGAGCGGGAAAATAGATGAGTCGACTTTGGTAGAGGATACGGGAGTGATACGAGTGGGAGAGTATGCTTACAGAAATTGGTTGTTTAGTAAGAGCGGGGGGACGGAAGGGATGGTGGATTTGGTAAAAGGGCTACAGCGTTCAAATGATATTTTTTTCTATAAGGCAGGGGAGTATACCGGGGTGGAAAATATTGAAAAATGGGCCAGATATTTGGGTTTTGGAGAAAAGACAGGAATTGAGCTTTCCGGAGAGGAAGCAGGGGTGGTGCCGGGCCCGGAATGGAAGCAAAGGGTAAAGGGGGAGCCTTGGTATTTGGGCAATACTTATCATTTATCTATCGGCCAAGGAGATTTAGAAGTAACAGCTTTGCAAATGGCGGCAATGACGGCGGCAATTGCTAATGGGGGGAAGTATTGTTCTCCAAGGTTGATCGAGGGAGGAGAGATGCTGTGCCGAGATTTGGGGATAGTAGCAGGGCAGTTGGGATTGGTGCAGGAGGGGATGAGGAGGGCTTGTGAGACAGGAGGGACGGCCTGGCCCTTGTTTGGGCTGGACGAAGCCTTAGTCTGTAAAACAGGGACGGCCGAGGTAGGGGACGGGAGCGACGATACTCATGCTTGGTTGACGGCTTATGGACCAGTTAATAATCCGGAAGTGGCAATAACAGTAGTGTTGGAACGGGGTGGGGAGGGGTCGGATGAGGCGGCGCCAATTGTAGGAAAATGGTGGGAAGCTTGGCGGGGAGTGGAAGTTAGCAAGGTGGTAGAGCGAGTGAAAAGTGAGGGAGATTAAACATATTTTTTCAGCTGATAGAAAATACCCTTCTCTTTTGAGAGGGCTTCAGGGAGCAGCAAGTTCTCTTTACATGAGGGAAGGGAAGGGTGTTTCCTGGGAGGAGATTTGGGAAAAGGCAGTAGCGGTGGTGGGGTCAAGAAAGATGAGCCCAAGAGGACGGGAGTTGGCAGTTTTGTGGGGAGCTTCTCTGGCTCAAAAAGGGGTGACGGTAGTGTCAGGATTTATGTATGGGGTGGATGTGACGGTACAAAAGGCTTGTTTGGAGGCGGGCGGGCAAACGGTGGGATTTTGGGGGACGGGATTGGGAGTGGTTTATCCAAGTTTTCAAAAGGCTTTAAGTGAAGAGTTTTTGAAAGGAAGAGCTGTCTTTTATTCTGAATTTGAACCAAGACAAGGGGTGGAGGGGAAAAATTTTTTGAGACGGAATAGGTTGGTAGCGGGAGCAGCGAGGGCAGTTTTGGTAATTGAGGCAGGAAGGCGATCAGGGACAATGAACACCGCTTCTTGGGCGGCAGAGTATGGGCGGGATGTGTGGGCAGTACCAGGGTCGGCGGGAACAGATTGGCTTATCTCGCAAGGAGCAGGAGTGGCAGAAAACCTGAGTGATTTAGAGAATCTGTTACAATGGGGGCCATGAACTTATTGATTGTAGAGTCACCAACAAAGGCGAAAACCTTAAAGCGTTTTCTGGGAAAGGATTTTGAAGTGATGGCAACGGCGGGACATTTGCGTGATTTGCCCAAGAGTAAAATTGGGGTAAATTTGGAAAATTTTGAGCCGGATTATGTTTTAGATACTAAAAAAAGTAAAATCGTGGCTGAGCTTAAGAAGCAGGCCAAGAAAGCTAAAAAAATAGTGTTGGCAACAGATCCGGATCGGGAAGGAGAGGCAATCGCCTGGCATGTGGCTTGGATATTGAGAGAAAAGGCGGGGATAAGTAAGGAAAAAATGGAAAGGGTTAGTTTTCATGAGATAACTAAAACGGCAGTGGAGGCAGCGGTAGCAAAAGGAGGGGAAATAAATTCATACTTAGTGGATGCCCAGCAAGGAAGACGAGTTTTGGATCGGGTGGTGGGATATAAATTATCACCACTTCTTTGGAAGAAGGTGCGGACGGGGCTTTCGGCAGGACGGGTGCAAAGTGTTACTTTGCGGCTGGTCTGCGAGAGAGAGAAGGAAAGGGAAGCTTTTAAAAAGAGGAAATATTTTTTGGCCAATGGGCAGTTTAGCCCTCAAGGAAAGATAGCTAAATTTGAGGCAGGGTTGACTAAGTGGAAGGGAGAGAGGTTGGAAAAGTCAGAGACGTATAAGCTTTTTGATGGGACGTATAAGAGTGGGTTTAGTGTTTGGGATGAAAAAAAGATAGCGGATAAGGTGATGGCAGGTTTGGGGAAAACAGCTAAAGTGGAAAAAGTTCAGGCAACAACAAGGAAAAGATCAGCAGGCCCGCCCTTGACTACCAGTCGGATGCAGCAGGCGGCGGCGCGAGCTTGGGGCTGGTCGGGCCGAAAGACAATGAGGGCGGCCCAAAATCTTTATGAGAAGGGGTTAATTACTTATCACCGGACTGACTCGGTCTACTTGGCTGACGAGGCGGTAGAGGCAATTCGCAAACAGATTGCAACGCAGTTTGGTAATGAATATGTAGCGGCAACGCCCAGGCGCTTTAAAAACAGGACAAAATTGGCCCAGGAGGCTCATGAGGCAATTAGACCAACTAAAGTTGGTAAAAGTGCAGCAGAGGGAACAGACGAGGGTCGGCTTTATCAGTTAATCTGGCAAAGGGCAGTAGCGTCTCAGGCCAGAGAGGCAGAATTTGACCAGACAAAGCTGGTTTTAAAAAGCGGAGAAGCAGAGTTTGAGGCGCGGGGAGTAAAAATGCTGTTTCGGGGGTTTTTGGCAATTACAGGGGAAAAGACAGAGGATCAGCTTTTGCCACAGGTGAAAGAGGGGGAAGAGGTAAAGATATTAAAGACTAGTGTTTTGGAACAGGAGACTAGTCCACCACCACGCTACAATGAGGCGTCACTTATTGCTTCTTTGGAAAAGCAGGGGATTGGGCGGCCGAGCACCTATGCGCCAACAATTGCCACAGTTTTGGGGAGGCAATATTTGGAGCGGGAAGAGGGGAGACTGGCGCCAACAGCATTGGGGGTCGCAGTCAATGAGTTTTTAGTTTCTAATTTTTCCCAGATTGTTGATTTGCCATTTACAGCCAGTATGGAGGAAGGATTAGATGAGGTGGCCCGGGGAGAGCTTAAATGGAAAGAACTTTTGGGGGATTTTTGGAAAGATTTGGAGCCAAGACTTGCTAAAGTGGAAAAAAATGCCAAACGGGTAGAGGTGGCAGTGGAGAAGACGGGAGAGAAATGTCCAGAATGTAAAGAGGGGGAGATGGTAATTCGGGTGGGACGCTTTGGCAAGTTTAAGGCTTGTAGCCGTTTTCCTGATTGTAGGCACACTGAGCCTTTAGTGGAAAAGCTTGATTTTAAGTGTCCGGACTGTGGGTCTCAAGTGGTGCAAAGAAGAACAAGAAAAGGGAGAAAATTTTTTGGGTGTTCTTCGTACCCTAAGTGTAAGTGGGCTAGTTGGCGAAAACCTGTTTAAGCTCATATGTCTATTTGGCAGGAAACAGAATTTAAAAGTCAAACTTACGGTGATTTGTCTCTGGAGGGAATGGTTGGAGTGGTTCACTGGATTTTGGGTCGGGAAGGCAAGGGTTTTTCTTATGAGATAGCGATTGGTTCAGATTCGCAGTTGAGAGATGGGTTTTTTTGCTTGGTAACAGTGTTGGTGTTACATCGGTTTTGGGATGGGGTGGGACAAGGAGCATTGTTTTTTTACTCACTTTTTGAGTATGAAAAGGGGCCAGTGAGTTTGCGGGAAAAGATTTTTCAAGAAGCTGGGGCGTCGGTAACTTTTGCTAATTGTTTCTGCAGGAAGTATGAGGAGCAGTTTGGAGTTGACCTTTGTCCACGAATTGAACTTCAAGTTGATGCGGGGAAGAATGGAGACACAAGGGAAGTCATCCCAGAGGTAGCCCGGTATGTAGTTGAAAATGGATATGAAGTTGTTTTTAAGCCGGAGGCCGAAGAGATTAGAGTAGCAGATGTGCTTAGTAAATGAAGAGGAGAAAGTTTAGTTAATTCGTTGGTTTTAGGGTTTTGCAGTGATAGGGAAACCATCGCTTGTTAATGGTAGTATTCTGTTCGTCATCAGTATGCTCATGGCAAACTTTTCCGGATCTCCCATTTTCTGAAGTGCATCTGGTCCATTAAAAGCATCTAGAAGTAAGAGATAGGCAATTTTAGGGAGAGAGATTGTTAATGGTGCTAAGTGGCCAGAAAAGGGCCCAAAGGCTTGTGGGATTTTTTGGTAATCGGCATGTTCTCTCATTATTTCATGAAGAGGGTAATGGCCTCTTTCAAAGCTTGGTTTTTCTAAGAGGTAGTGAATGCAGGGTTTTTGGTTAGCGCAACAGCAAAAAGCAGAATCTGGTTTGCCAAGAAAGGAAGAAATAGTGCGGCTATTCCAAATCAAAGGGGTAGTGAATCTTTTTCTTGCTCTTTGGTTTCTTGTGGCATGTCTGATGAAATCAGGAATATCTTTGTCGAGTATCAATGTGGTTGAAAGGAGATTAAGTGGTATGTGGTAGATGGGTCCGGCTTTAGTTTCGAAAGCGATAGTTGTTCCTGGGGGGTGGTGAATTGTATTTCGAGGCTTATATTCTTGGGTGTTATCTAAATTAATGATGGAGGGATGAGCATTTTCTGGCATAAATTTTTTGTGTTTTGGTGTGAATTTATTTTAAGTATTTTTTAAGACTTTTACTTCTATTTCCAGGTCAAGGCCGGTTTTAGCTTTGAACTTTTTTTGGACAAGGGCGGCAAGTTTTAAATAGTCTTTGGCAGTGGCGTTTCCAGTGTTGACGATGAAGTTTGCGTGTTGATGGCTTATCTGAGCCCCACCTTCCTTTTTGCCTTTAAGCTTTAGGACGTGGTCAATAACCCAAGAAGTAGAAGGGCTGTCAAAGTTTAAACTTTTAGCTTTTTGGGGAGAAAGGACATTTTTAAAGGTACAACCGGCAGAGTTTTGGGGTTGGACTTTGTTTTTCTGAGAGGTCCAAGTAGCGTAAATAGCTTGGGCTTTGGGAACGTCGCCTTGGAAGAGGCAAAGGGTGGCAGAGAGGATAATAAGTTCGGGTTTTTTCTGCAAAAGAGACTGGTCATAGTCAAAATTGAGCTCTTCTTTTTTGAGAGTTTGGGTTTTTTTGGTTTTTAAATTAAAAACTTCTATTTCTTTTAAATAATCAGAGAAATGATAGGAGCCGCCGTGGATGTTGCAGTAGACGGCAGCGCCAACAGTACCGGGGATACCGGCAAACCATTGGAGGCCAGTAAGGCTTTGGTTAAAGGTCCAGGCGATAAGGTGTTGGAGACTAGTGCCAGAGTCGACTTTAATTGTTGTCTGGGGAAGTTTAGATTCGTCGTAGTCAAGAGAGCTAAAATCCAGATATTTTTTAGCTTCTGGTTCAGAACGGTAAGTGGGAATAGTTTTAGGGGAAGAAGAAGGAGATACTGGTTTTTTAGAGAGGAGTTTTATATTGGTAGAGGAGTTTTTGATGACTAGGCCAGAGAGGCCAGAGTCGGAAATGAGAACATTGGAGCCATTGCCAAGAATAGTTGGAGAAAGTTTATTTTTTAGAGCGTATTTTAGGGCTTGGACTAGTTCTTGAGAGGAATGGGTATGAAGGAAAAATTCAGCTGGTCCACCAATTCTTAAGGTAGTGTAGGGGGCAAGAGGATGGTTTTTTTGGAAGGAAAGAGGGGAGCCTTTGGGGTTCACACCATTATTATACAGTTAATACAGATAATACAGAGTGTGCTATTTTAATTAGCGAATCCCATCTGCAATGTCACCATGATCATCTGGATCACCCATGCAATTTAATCTTACGTACTCTTTTGTTTTAGTGCTTACAGTTTCCCTGGTGATTCTTAGATCAAATCCAATAATAGCAGTTCTTATTTCAGGGTTGACTGGCAAATCAGCTCTCACCATGGCACAGGCTAAGATGCCCAAAACATTTTGAAAATCTTTATTCATTTTTTCAACAAGCTCTGGTAATTCAGGGGGATCCGTTAGGGGTTGAGCTTGAGCTAGAGCTTGATTTAAATGCCAGGCTGTTTGGAGGTATTGGCCACCTTGATTGTCTGAATCAACGGGTGCTTCTTTAAGTCCGCTAATTTGAGCCCAAGTTTCGGCTGTTTCGGCAGAAAGAGCAGCGTGGAAACGCTCTAGTGTTGAACTTTGAAGAAAGACTGTTAAAACTTTCTTGGCATTTGTTTCAGTTGGATTAGGCATTTTTTATTTTTTTTTAGTTGTGATTAGTAATAAGTGCCGATAATAGCATTGTTTTTTTGCATGGTCAAGAGTTTATGCTAAAATTCTTTGGTGGATAGAAAAGTAAAAGAAATATTAGAGAAAGAGAGAAGGAGACAGAGAGAGGGACTGGTATTGATTGCCTCTGAGAATTATGTTTCTCCTTCGGTGTTGGAGCTTTTGGGAAGTGAGTTTACCAATAAATACTCGGAAGGATATCCGGGACGGCGCTATTATGCTGGCAATGAATATGTTGATGAGGTGGAAAGTTTGGCAATAGAGAGGGTAAAGAGGCTTTTTGGATTGGTGCATGCTAATGTTCAGGCCCATTCAGGAAGTCCAGCCAACTTAGCAATTATTTCTGCCCTTTGTGAGATAGGGGAGCCCATTTTGTCGCAGAGTCTTTCGATGGGAGGGCATCTTTCGATGGGGCAAGAGGCAAGTTTTACGGGGAGAATAACAAAAGCTTCTTTTTATGGCTTAACAGATGATGGGGAGGTTGATTGGGAGGAGCTTTTAGAGAAGGCAAAAAAAATAAAACCTAAAATTATTTTTTGTGGAGGAACGGCCTATACGCGGATTTTTGATTTTAAAAAGTATGCGAAGGTGGCCGATGAGGTAGGAGCTTGGTTGGTAGCCGATATTTCCCATATTGCGGGGCTAGTGGCAGGGGGAGTTCATCCCAGTCCGGTGGAGCATGCCCATGTTTTAATGTTTACAACACATAAAACTTTGCGGGGACCAAGAGGAGCGGTGATTGGAGTGACGAAAAAGGGATTGGCTAAAGATGGAGAGATTTGCGGAAAAATAGACAGGGCAGTTTTTCCGGGATTACAAGGAGGACCGCATGAAAACAACATTGCGGCTTTAGCGCAAGCTTTGAGGGAGGCAGATTCTATTGAGTTTAAAAAATATTCAAAACAAGTGTTGGTAAATGCTCAGGTTTTGGCAAAGGAGCTGGTAAAGTTTGGCTTTGATTTGGTGGGCGGGGAAACAGAGAATCACATGATTTGGATTAATCTGGAGGGGCGAAAAATTGACGGTTGGGCTCTGCACATGGCCTTGGAGCAGGCGGGAATTTATGTTAATAAACAGACGGTTCCGGCAGACCGACGATCACCTTTTTATCCTTCTGGTTTTCGGTTGGGAACGGCGGCTTTAACAACGCGAGGGATGGGAGAGGAGGAAATGAAAAGAGTTGCTTCTTTAATAGAGCAAGTAACTCTTGTTTGTCAGAGACTGTGGGGGAAGGAAATTGGATCAGAAGATAAAAAAGAGGATCAGGAAGCAAGGAAAAAATTTAAGGAGTCGTTGCTGAAAGAGGGAGAGCTGGAAAGGTTGAAAAATGAGGTGAGGGATTGGGTAGGTAAGTTTCCAGAGTTTAAGAGAGATGGAGAAAAAGAGTTTGTTGGTTAGTTTTTTCTGGTTTGACTGTTTTTAAGGTTTAAGGTAGAATGACGGCTATTAGAAAAGGCAAGCTGGCGCTTTTATCCTCCTTGAGCAATCGAGGTTGACCAGCCCAAGATTAAAGGATAAAGGAGAAAAAAATGGTAGATAAAAAAAATAGTAAGAAGGTCGAGAGGAAGAAGAAAGAGGTGAAAGAGAAGGTAGGGAAGAAATACGAGATTCAGGTAACAGCTAAAGACATGTTGGAGGCAGGTTGTCATTTTGGTCATTCAGTAGCCAAGACTCACCCGAGGATTTTGCCTTATTTATATGGGGCGCGGCGAGGAGTGCAGGTTTTTGATCTTATTCAGACGAGAGAGCTTTTACAGAAAGCGGCGGAGTTTTTATATGAGCAGACTAAGATGGGTCGGAAAATTGCTTGGGTGGGAACTAAAAGGCAGGCTAGGGAAATTTTGAAAAAGGAGGCAGAGAGACTGGAGATGCCTTATGTGGTTAACCGTTGGTTGGGAGGAACAATTACTAACTGGGAGCAGATCCAAAAAAATGTGAGGCGCCACAAAGAGCTTAAGCAGGAAATAGAGGAGGGGAAGTATAGGAAATATAATAAGAAGGAACAGGCGGCATTGGGGCGGGAATTGGCACGCCTGGAGCGCTTGGTAGGAGGATTGCATAGCTTGGAAAAAGATCTTTTTGATATTTTAGTAGTGGTTGATTTGCGCCAAGATCAGACGGCGATTTTGGAGGCGGTAATGGGAAAAATTCCTACGGTAGCAATTTGCGATAGTAATAGTGATCCGGAGCCAATTAGTTTTCCAGTGCCGGCCAATGATGATTCAGCCAAAAGCGTGAAGCTTATTTTAACTGAGCTTTTAAGGGCAGTGGAAGAGGGACAGAAGGCGTCTGGAAAGCAATTATCTAAAGCTAAAAAAGAAGATTAAAATTTAATTTCTTAAAAGAATATGGATCAAAAAAAATTAGTAGAGTTGGTAAAAAAATTAAGAGGGGAGACGGGAGCGGGGGTAATGGAGTGCAAAACTGCGCTAGAAGAGGCGGGGGGAGAGATGAAAAAGGCTAGGGAAATGCTTTTAAAGAAGGGATTGAAAAAAGCAGAAGGAAAGAAAGAGAGAGAAACTCAGCAGGGTTATGTGGCTACCTATACTCATACAAACGGTAAGGTGGGAGGGATGGCTTTGCTTCTTTGTGAGACTGACTTTGTGGCTCGAAACGAAGAGTTTCGGAAATTAGCTCATGAGCTTTGTTTGCAGGTAGTGGCAATGGAGCCAAAGACGGTAGCAGAGCTTTTAGATCAAGACTATATGAAAGAGGGGGGAGTGAAGGTGAAGGATTTGGTGGGACAGATGGTGGCTAAGTTTGGAGAGAATATTAAGGTAGGGGAGATTTTTAGGGCGGAAATTTAGACAGAAGTTTTTGAGAAAAATCATCTGTTATACTTAAGCCTAGTATGGATAAAAATAGACTAGTAGAGCAAATGGAAAAGGCGTTGGGATTTTTTGGAGAGGATGTGGCAACAATCAGAACGGGGATGGCTCATCCTAGCTTATTGGAAAATGTGCAAGTCGTAGCTTATGAGGGGACGGCGGCGATGCGGCTTTTAGAGTTGGGAACTATTTTGGTAAAAGACGCACGGACTTTAAGTTTTCAGCCTTGGGACATTAAACTTTTGGGAAAGATTAAGAATGCAATTGTGGCGGCACAAGCAGGAACTAATTTGACGGATGACGGCCAGACTGTTTTTTTGAGACTGCCGGATTTAACTACCGAACAGAGGGAGGAGTATGTGAGGCTTTTAAGGCGAAAACTAGAGGGGGCAAGAGAGGTTGTACGGCGGATAAGGGGGGAAATGAGGAAAAGTTTACAGGATCTTTTGCAGGAGAAGGGTTTATCTGAAGATGAATATCATCGTCAGGAAGAGGAGCTTCAGAAGGTGGCGGACGAGTACAGCCAAAAGTTGGAAGAGGTAGCTTTGCGCAAAGAAAAAGAGATAAGAGGCGAAGGGAGCAGTTAAAAATGGATTTCTTGTTTTTTTTATTGGCTTTGTCAGTTTTGGTGGTGGTGCATGAGGCGGGACATTTTTTAGCAGCGAAGAGAGTGGGAGTAAAAGTAGAGGAATTTGGAATTGGTTTGCCTCCGAAGCTCTGGTCGAAGAAAATTGGGGAAACAGTGTTTAGCATTAATGCTTTACCGATTGGGGGATTTGTCAGGCTTTATGGTGAAGAGACGAGTTTTTTGGAGGGGGGAGGGAGGCTTAAAAAAACAATAGAGAAGCTTAGGAAACGGGCTTTTGTTTACAAGAAGCCAAGGCAAAAGGCAATGGTGGTATTGGGGGGGGTAGTGATGAATCTTCTATTGGCAGTTTTTATATTTGCAGTAGTTTATGGGGTGTTGGGGATACCTAAAGAAGGGGAGAAAGTGATAGTTTTGTCGGTAGCGAAGAGTTCGCCAGCAGAGACAGCGGGAATCAAAGAGGGGGAGTGGTTGATGGCAATTGAAGGAAAAGAGCTTAAAACTAGTCAGGAACTAATTGATGAGGCAGAGGAATTTAAAGGGGGAAAAACTTTACTTTTAGTAGGGAATAAAAAAGAGGGAGATGTTTGGGAAGAGAGAGAGGTAGAAGTGGAGGTAAGAGCGGAAGCGCCGGAAGGCGAGGGGGCAATGGGGGTAGTAATTGGAACAACAGAGCTTTCTTTTCCACCTCTTTGGCAGAGGCCATTTTTGGGGGTGTGGACCGGGTTTAAGGAAGCATTTTTCTGGGGAAAGGTGATTTTTGGTGGAGTGTGGTCGATGGTTAGAGAACTGGGGGATGGAAGATTACCTAAAGACGTAGCGGGACCAGTAGGAATGTATCGGGCTTCAGTGGATATTGCCAAGACGCAGGGTATTTGGGCTGTGTTACATTTTTTTGGGGTAATATCGGTGAATTTAGCGGTGGTAAATTTTTTGCCATTACCGGCGCTTGATGGGGGAAGGCTTTTGTTTATTATCTGGGAGGGTATAAGTCGGAAACGAGTGTCGATGAAAATTGAAGCAATGATCAATAATGCGGGAATGATTTTTTTGCTGCTTTTGCTTTTCCTGGTGACTGTAGGAGATGTGTTGCGGGTAATTAAGTGAGAGAGATTAGAAAGGACTAAGGGTTAGAAGATAGGCGGTGTTGGGAGCAAAGAAAAACATTTGGCGAAGCTCGTGGTTTTGGGGAGTAAGATCTTGAGTGCGGGTGCGGCCGCTGGGGTATTCGGTGACAGTAAGCCGGTATTGGTAGTAGGAGAGATTTTGGAAAATGAGGGGAGAGGTTTCAGAGTGGTGGTTTTGAGGGTCCCAATTGACAGCTAAAAGCTGGATTTGGCCAGAATCGGTTTTGGTAGCGATGGCAGTAACATGGCTTCCTTGGCCTTCTAAGGGGAGCTGTTGACCTTGAAGTTGGTTTAGAAATTTTATGGCTTCATAGCGCGGTTTAGGCTGGTTTTGGTAAGTTAAAAGACCCCATCCAGTAGAGTTTTTACTTCTGGGGTTGGGACCGTCTTTGATTTCAAAGCTAAAGAGGCGGTGGACTTGATTTATTAGTTGAGTGGACAAAGAAATGAGATGGATGCCGGAGAGATGATTGTCATAGGAACTGTGTGGTTCGGAGTCGGGGCCAAGTTCGGTAATGAGACGCTCGACGTTGAAGAGGGCGGGGTAGTCGGTGAGAATATCGGCCAGTTTAGAGAAGTTTTTTTGGTAGTCTTTGGCTTGTTTGGAGTATTGGTGCCAGGAGATGAAGTCTAAGGGGAGCTGGTTTTTGGAGGTGAATTTAACCAGAGCTTTGATCCAATTGGGATAGAAGTCGGTGGTAGCGGGACCGCCAAACTTGAAAGGTTGGCAGGCGGGGGCGGCTTTTTGGGCAGCTTTGGCGCTGTGCCAGTAGAGGGTGAGGTAGTTAGGGTCTTTGCCGTAATGCCAAGCGCCAAAAAGGTCGGGTTCGTTCCAAACTTCATAGTAAACATTTTTTAGATTTTTCTGGGAGTGGCCAGAGTAGTGGCTGATGGTGGCGGCAACAAGGTCTTGCCAGGTTTGCCAATCGTGAGGTGGGGAAACGAGATCATCGCCCATGCCGGAGGGGGTATATGAAAGCGAGAAAAAGGGAGTGGCGCCGGAGAGGGTAATTTCGTTGACGACTTGATCCAGGCGGGAAAAGTCGGGAGGTTGGCCGGGGTGGTAAATATCGTAGAAGTCAAAAATATGGTCAAGGCGGATGAGACTGGGGGAAAGAGGTTTAAGGAGAGGAGAGAGGCCAGCCAGCATGTTGGCCTTTTCTTCACCACCTTGGCTCAGGTTTTGCCAGAGAGTTTTGTTTAAGTGGGTGCCGCGATTGCCAGTGTCGATGCTTAGGCGAGAGGGAATAGTGGCGGCCTGGTTTCTTAAGTCAAGAATTTTTTTGCCGGCCAAAAGAATGAAAGGAAGGAAGGCGAGGGCAAAAATGAGTTTTAAAATTTTAGTTTTTTCAGAGGACACTATATATATGGTAATGAGAGGGGGCAGTGATGACAATAGTTTGTTGTTATTTCTTCTTGACAAGAGTTTCTCCTAAAGAGAAGATGGATATAGCACATGAATAAATTAAAAGTTTTTTTTGGGTCTTTTTGGCAGTGGCTTAGGGTGGAGCAGGGGCTAGCCCAGATTCCAATTATTTTAGGATTGGCAATCTTAGTAGCCGGATTGGCAGCGGCTGGGAGATTGACACAGCAAGAGCAAGATACCAGAGAATATGCAGCAGTTGATGTACCTTGTAATATTTGTTCTGCCGGTAAGTGTTTAGTTAATAAAAGAGTGCCTCCTAGTTGTTCGAGGAGTCTTGATGAGTGTTTAAAAGATATTGATTGTTCTGGTAGTCAGCCCAAGCCAACAGTGAAGCCGACGGTCAAGCCAACATCCAAACCGGTGGCGACTTCTAAACCAGAACCGACTGATGCGGGAGGTGCTGGTTTGCGTCGTTGTGAGTGGACCGTATGTACACAGGGAGGTGATTGTGTGCAGAAGAAAGGGGAGAGGACTGTTTGTCCGACAGATGAGTGTACTTTGGGGAAGAAGTGTAAACCAGATGCGACGGCGACTCCCAAACAAGATTTAAGTGGAGGTTGTAAGACAGGTACTTGTGTTGATGAGCCTTGTTTTAAGAATGGTTTATCTATAGGTGAGGGCAGTTGTGATGGTTATTGTTGTTTGGTAGCAAAATCAACAATTAAGCCAACGGCTAAGCCAACAGCGGGTTCAAATACTCCAACAAATGCTCCGGGATCATCGTGGTTGCCGGCTCACTCAACTCCTACAACTTTTTTTAGTAGAGAAAGATGTGAACAGGGAGATAAGCCTATTTGTGAAGGAACTTACTATAGATCTTATTGTTTTAATGATAGTTGGGCTACTGAGTATTGTTCTGGTGGTTGCAGCAATGGTAGTTGTAAAGGGGTAGTTCCAACAAAGGTGCCAACCGTTTCGCCTAAATGTGGTGATTTAGGTCAGTCTTGTTGTAATTATTCTGGCGGGTGTTATTGTATCTCGGGTAAAGGTTTAAAGGTTCAAGATGGTTATTGTGTATCAGACAGGGTTTGTCCTAGACCTGATTACTGTGTGGGGGATAAGGTTTATGGCTGTAATCTTCACCCAATAGGGACTTCAGCAACGCTTTATAATGATTGCTCTCCGGGTATTTGTGAGGATGGGGTTTGTGTAAAAAAGCCAGGGGCAAATCAGTGTGAGCAGGCAGGTAAATACTATAGTAGTTGTAGTGAGTATAAAGGGGCCGGGTTTTTACAAAAGAATATGATATGTTGTAATGGTAGTTGGAAATATTCGTCGGATGGTTGTAGTTCTTGTGGTGTTGCGGTCAAGTGTTACAGTAGTGAATCTGGTTTGTGGAGGGAGCAGTGTGATACTAATTGG
>CAZGPK010000002.1:20569-84839 GCA_964527115.1 uncultured Gammaproteobacteria bacterium
GACGTGGTTTGCTGTGATGGGAGTTGGAAGGCTTTAAAAGATTGCTCTTCCTGTGAAACAGAGGCTGGGGGCAAGTGTTACAGTAGTGAATCTGGTTTGTGGAGGGAGCAGTGTGATACTAATTGGGGAAGACCTGGGAATGCACCTGTTGACGTGGTTTGCTGTGATGGGAGTTGGAAGGCTTTAAAAGATTGCTCTTCCTGTGGGACGGGTGCCCCCCCTAAACTTGAAGGATATGGATGTGAGACTGCAGAAGTCGGTGGGAAGTGTAAGTTTTCTTGTCTGGTATCCGAAATTAATATTGTTGGTGCAGATTGTAGCGGACAGGGTTTGCTTGGGGTTTGTTGTAAACCCAGGCCCACGGAAGGTTGGCCTGTTTGTAAAGCTTATGTTCCTGGTGCCCATTGTGTTTCCGGGAGTTCTTGCCCCTCAGGGGAGAAACGAGTAAGTGATGTTTTTCAAAAATTCTCGGATTGTGGGGCGGGAAGTAGCTGTTGTTGGAAGACAGAAAAACCGTTAGCGTCAATGACGGCAACGGTGGCTCCTATGACAAGTGTGACGCCAAAACTCACTTTAACACAGGCAATACCAACGGCTTTACCCAAAGGAAGTTGTAGTGATACTCTTGCTTGTGGCTCGTGGCAATTGTGTGAGATGGTTTGTTGTGATGCTGCTTTCTGGAATGATAGAGGGATATTAAAGTGTGGAAAGATGCCTACTGTTAGTCCAACCCCAACTGTTTTGGGGTCTAATGCTTGTTACTGTACGAGTTGTATAGATCAGATAATATATCCGGGATCTCAGTGTGTTTGGGCAACTGGGCCAACGGGAGCGATGAAGCAGAAATGTCCTATTTATGGTTCGGCAAGTGCCTGTAGGGCTGGTACCATAGTTGTTCCGACAAAGGCGCCGAGTCCGAGTTGTTATTGTCAGTATGATTGTGCAGAGGGGTCTGGTTGTAATTGGAGTGCAAGTCATCCTGGTTCTGGTTGGAAGAGTTGCGAGGCTAATCTTTGTCGGAGCGTAAGTGCACCGACACCAAAACCAGAAGAACCACTTTGTCACTTGGAGAAGAGCTTGAGTTGTGTAAAATCCAGTTTATGCGAAGTTTCTTTGGGTGGTCCGGCTTTATGCCAAGGAATGCCAGGAACTGTTTGCTGTTCAAAGACCAAGAGTGGAATTCCCAGCTTAACACCCAGGCCTATAAAGGTGCCAGAGGTTACACCTGGACTTGGTGGAGGAGTGTGTACAACAAAGGACGTGACTGGGGCAAATAACCCGGCTTGTTGTTGTGGAAAGAGTGATTGTCCAGAGAGTCAGGAATGTAATATTCCAAATGGTTACTGTCAATCGGGGTCAAGTTGTAATCCCAACCCAGATGGAAAGATAAAGCAGAAATGTGCATATGACGCCAGTCAAGGCAAGAATATCTGTGCTTGGCAGCCAGTAAAGGTGGGTGAGTCAGATAAATCTGAGTGTACGACTAATGCTCAATGTGCGGCAATAAAGGATCCAATCCCTACCTTGCCTGGAGGGTGGGAAGAGCCAAGTGATGATGGTGGAACAGATGGGGGTGGAGGCGGTGATACTGGTGGAGGTGGTGGTGGGAGCAGTGAGCCTGAACCAACAGTGCCACCTGGAATTAAGTGCTTGGAGTGTCCCTTGGTTTTTGCTTGTTACGTACCGGGAGAAGGCGCAGGTGTAGCTGGTCGCTGGTTTGCACCGGGTTATCAGTGGGCGGGATGGGTGAAGGTGGAAGCGGAGAGTTGTTCAGGGATGACAAAGCCAGTGTTTAAAGGCAAGGGAAAGGGAGATGCCAATTGTAGTGGATCGATTAACATGGCCGACTTCTCCATTTGGAGGAGTGAGTTCGTTGATCTTCAGGGGAATACTCTCAATGGATTTTGGGAGGCTAACTTCAATTGTCCAACTGATTGGAGGGTTAACCTGATTGATTTTTCTATCTGGAGGTCAAATTTTGAAAATTAGGATGTTTTGGAGGCTGTTTAAAATTTGAAACTTGCAGAGTTTCTTTTATTAGTTTAAATTTTAGTAATGAGTGAAGTTGAAATGAATACAAACAAAGAAAAAGGAAGTAAATTTGGATTATTGATGGTTTTGTTTTTGGGATTGGTTTTGGCTGGAGTTTTGGTGTTGGTCGGTAGAAATCAAGAGACAAGGAGAGGAGCTTACTTTGCCGGGGCGACGATGAATGTTCTTCCTCAGACTAAAGAGGTAATGATGGGAAAGATAGCGGCAATGACGGTGGGGGCAACAATTAAGGAAGGAGCAAAGATTGATGGGGCGGAGGTAGTAGTGAATTATGACTCTTGTATTTTGAGACTGATACCCGAAGGGATAGTTAAGAATTCGGAGGCTTTTACACAGGATTTTTTTATTCGAAAGGTGACGGCGGGGGTGGGAGATAGCTGTGAGGGAACAATTCATTTTGCCATTGGAGCAGGAACAGAGGGAGAGCTTTATCCATTGGATGGGAAGACTTACGTAAGCTTGGCAACACTTAACTTTGATACGATGATGACGGGTGAGGCGACGGTTAGCGTTGACAAGGTTCGGACAATGTTGACTGGTTTCACTGAGGCAGATCCCTACAATAGGGACCGGGAGATGGAGATAGGAACGGTGGCGGAGGCAGTAGTGAAGGTTGGCCCACCTGGAGGTGATGTAGTGGATCCCAGCGGTGATTTTATGGTGAAAATGCGTTTTAGAGGAGTAAATGGGGAAACGGAATATGGTGAAATGGTGGCGGCAACGGCGATATTTTTGAATTCAGCCGGGGAGGCGGTGGGAGAGTTTAAGACAGAGGCATTGCGAACGACGGAGAAAAAGGGTGACAAGATTGCCGGAGTGGAGACGCAATCCTATGTTTACGATGCTGCTTTTGAGACGACAGAATTAGAAGAAGGGGAGAAATATACTGTCTTTTTGTTGGGACCCAAGCATTTGGCCCGAAAGTTTTGCAAAGATGGGCAGACTGAGCGTTGTACTGATGAGCCCGGAGAGATTGTTTTGAGAGAGGCAGTGTATGACTTTAGTGGTTTGCCGCTTGAGTCGGGAGATTTGCCGGAGCAGGATGGTCGGGTTAATGTGTCGGATTTTTCCAAGCTTAAAGAGAAGCTCAATATGAATCCCAGTGCTGAAGACCAAGCAATAGGAGATTTGAATTTTGACGGTGCAATAAATGGAGCCGATTTAGCTTTGCTTTTGGGGACTTTATCTGAAAAATACGGGGAGTTGCCTTAAGTTAAAATTTATCTGCCCTAAAAATAAATAGCGAAAGGCAGGAAAAGGACTTTAAAAAATGAAAAAAAGTAAAGCATGGTCTAATTTGAAATGGCTGCTGCCGGTGGTGGCTTTAGTAGTTATTTTCGAGAGTGTGGTTTTGGTGGGTCGTTTGAACAAGGGAGACAGTCGCTTAGGAGGAGATGTTTTGGTTCGATCTCCCGAAGATAGTTTTTCTCAGGCTCCGGCCGATGAGGTAGAGGGAGTATTTTCCTTTGTAACTGATAAAGAGGCTTACGAGGCAGGAGAGACGGGGCGGGCGACTTTGATTTTTGAACCGGTGTTGGATTTAGAGATAGACGGAGCAGAGCTGGTAGTTTCTTATGATCCGGCTTTGGTAAAGATTGCGGACGCAAACAAGGAGGAAGCCGGGATTCAGATTGTTTCTTTAGCTCAAATTTCTTCGGTAGTGGTGAATAAAGTTTCAGAGAAGGAAGGAAAGATCGTTTTGGCACTGGCAGAGACGGGGATGGAAAATGGTTTGATAATGGCGGCAGGGAGTCAAGTGGAAATGATGGCGATAGATTTTGAGGTTTTGGAGACAGGCCCGGTGGGATTTGGTTTAGTAGGCGCAGAGACAAACGATGAGGGGACAATGATGGCAAAGACTGGAACTAGTGGTCAAGTTGTTAATTATGAGATTTTAGGAGAATAGGGAAGTGAAAAACTTTAAGGATATTTTTTTGTTTTTGCTGGCTTTTGGGTTTTTGGGAGCAGTGACAGCGGGAGCGGTTGAGGCGGCTAGTTTGTCTCTTAGTCCGTCTTCCGGGACACATGAGACGGGAGATACTTTTACAGTTGATTTAAAGGTGGATACGGGCGGAGAGGGGGCAATGACTGTGGATTCGGTGATTAAGTTTGACTCTACCAGGCTTGAGGTAAGCAGTGTCAGTGCGGGAAGTTTTATGACTGACATGCAAAAGAGTTTGGATAATAGTACGGGAAGTTTGGTTATTTATAATTTTTCAAGCCAACCTTTGACATCTGCCGTTGGTGGTGGGGTTTTGGCAAGCATTGTTTTTAAAGCTAAGGCGGCGGGAACGGCTTCAGTTACGTTTGTTTGCGAAGCGGGAGCAGCAACAGATTCTTCGGTGTGGAATGTGGCGGCTGAGGATATTTTGACTTGTGGTTCGATTGGGTCAGGTAGCTACACAATTTCAGGGGCGGCGGTGGTAGATGATGAGGCAGAGCCAACAACTGTTGTGGCAGCAACAGCAACTCCAAGTGAGCTTCCGGAAACAGGCAATGAGTGGGTGGTTGTGGGAGCGTTGTTTTTGGGAATTATGCTTTTTATTGGAGGAGCATTTTTTAGTTTAATTTAATGGTTTTTAGGGGATTTATTGGTGAAAGAAAAAATTAGCGTTGTGAAATTGGTGGTGATTTTTGTAATTTTGGGTTTGCTTGGTGTTTTGTCGGCATTGGGGATGGGGGCAGCAAAAACCTATTTGGCCGGGGCGGCGGCTGGTTGTGAGCCAACAGGCGGAAGTATGAAGGTAGCGGCGGAGGATAAGTCAGCTTTGTTGTCGTGGAAAACAGATAAAGAGTGTTTATCGGTGGTGGAATACGGGACAAACTCAACGGCGACTTTATTGCGGGCAGCAGAGACCCAGGCTAGTAAAAACCACCAGATAACTCTCTCTCCCTTGAAATCGGATATTGTTTATTATTTTAGAGTGAGGGTGGGAGGCGATGAGTATCTTAATGAGACAATCCCCTGGTCTTTTAAGACTAAGGCGGCAGCAGCTGTAGCCGGAGAGGAAGCGGGGACTCAAGGGGTTTTAGCTCCAACAAGTATGCCGGTAAGCAGTGGGGGGATTGATAGCTGTGTAAGGGGGGACTTTGTGAAGGCATTTGGGAGTGGCGATATCGCTTATGATTTGGACAAAGATGGCAAGGTAGACCAAAAGGACTGGGTGAAGTGCTTGCAAGATTATGGAGCCAGTAGCTCTTCAAGTGTTAGCCCAACTGCGGCGGCTGTTTCAGCTGGAGGAGATTTATGTGAGAAGATAAAAGCGGCAGTGGGAACCGTAAACGCTGAGTATGACCTTAATAAGGATGGAGTGGTTAATACGGCCGACTGGGTGAAGTGTAAGCAAGGTTAGGGAGAAGGTTTTCTGCTGGTTGTCAGAGGGGTGGCTTTTGGGGTAAAATTGGCAGATATGGCGATTGTAGTGAAAAAGAAAAAAGGAGAGAGTAAGGACGATTTAATCGGTCGTTTTCGCCGCTTTACCTTGCAAGAGGAGATAAAAGAAGAGATACAGAAGAGAATGGCCTACATTAATCCTTCACAGAAGAGAAGGGAAAAGAAGAAGGCAATGGCGAGGCGTTTGTACGCTCAAAAAAAGCAACAAAAGGAAAGCCAGCGTTAATTTTTTGCCAAAGAGCAATGAATCAAAAAACAAGAATAGCGGAAATGGCTAAAGAGGCGTTGCGGGCAGGTGAGGCTAAAAAAGTGGAAGTTTTGCGTTATCTTTTGTCGCTTTTACAAAAAAGAGAGTTGGAGCTTCCGCCCGGAGAAATGGAAGAAAAGGAAGTTTTGCAGGTTTTGCAGAAGGAGGCTAAGAGGAAAGAGGAGGCAAAGGGAATGTTTGCCAAGGCAGGTAGAGATGATTTGGTTAAAGAGCTTGAGGAAGAGTTGGTTATTTTAGGTCAGTTTTTACCTGAGTCTTTAGGAGAAGCAGAGGTAGAAAAAATAGTACGGGAAGAAAGAGCTAAGGGGGGGGAGATGCAATTTGGTGAGCTGATGAGAGCAGCGATGGGGCGTTTGCAAGGTAGAGCAGATGGTCGGGTTGTTTCTGGTTTGGTAAAAAAAGTTTTAGATGAACAAGAAGGTTAGTTTAAGAGTTCTAGTAAAGAAGGATCCTCGTTGGCCAATTAAACCTGCTTTGGTGCGAAGTCTGGCGCTGAAAGTGTTAAAGGAAAAAGGGATAAGTAAAGGAGAGCTGAGTGTTTTTTTGGTAGGCTCTAGGAAGGCAAAAGAGTTAAATCAGGCTCATCGAAAACAGAATTATGTTCCCCAGGTTTTGGCTTTTCCGGTTTCCAAAGAAATGCCTGGTAATTTTTTGGGCGATGTGGTTATTTGCCTGCCACTTTTGCGGCAGGAGGCAGTTTGGCAAAATCGTCTTTTGGAGGGAGTGTTGGAAGATTGGTTGCGGCACGGGGTGGGAAATTTGCTGTCTTAAAAAATTGTTCAATACGCTACTTTTTGATAGTTTTTTTCGGTGGGGACACTAGGGTTGGTGTATGTATGATAAATTAGATTCTTGATTTTTTAGGATAATAATTGCTTAAATGATTCTGTGACAGTTAAGAGAAGACAGGTGGAGCCTTGGCAGAGCAAGTATCGGCCGCGAAAAGTGGCAGAGCTTGATTTGCCGGAGGTACGATCGAGGTTAGCGTCGTTTTTGGCGCAGGATAATTTACCTCAAGCACTTTTGTTTTTTGGGCCTCGGGGATCTGGAAAGACTTCAGCGGCCAGAATTGTAGCCCGTTCTTTAAATTGCCTGAAGAGAGAGGGGATTGAGCCTTGTGGAGACTGTAGTGTTTGCCGGGGAATTGAAAAGGGGAGCTGTTTGGATGTGGTGGAAATTGACGCCGCCTCTAATCGAGGAATAGACGACATTAGACGGATAAAAGAGAAGGCGTCTTTGGCGCCAATGGGGGTGGTCTGGAAGGTTTATGTAATTGATGAGGTTCACATGTTAACCAAGGAGGCGTTTAATGCTCTTTTGAAGCTTTTAGAGGAGCCGCCAAAGAAGGTTATCTTTATTCTTTGTACGACAGAGAGCCAGAAGATTCCCGAGACTGTTTTGTCCCGTTTATACCAAATTCCTTTTCGTAAGGCTAAAAAAGAAGAGGTGCTTGCCTCTTTGGAAAAAGTGGTGCAAGAGGAGGGATTGGCGGTAGAGAGGGAGGTTTTAGAGGAGATAGCGGTAGGAGTAGACGGAAGCTTTCGGGATGCTAAAAAACTTTTGACTCAGGTAGCAATGGAAGGGAGACAGAAGGGAAAAATTAATCGAGAAGATTTGGAGCAGGTGATGGAGGGACAGGGGTTGGGGCAAGAGAGAGAGTTTTGGGAGTTGTTTAAGAGTGATGAGAGAGTAAAAATTCTAGATTTTTTGACAAAGCTTAATTCCAATGGGGTGGATATGGCCCATTTTCGAGAAAAGTTATTACAACAAGCCCAGGAGTTTTTACTGGAGGCAGGAGAGAAGCAGAGTTTGTTTCTTTGGGTGAAGTGTTTGTTGCAGGCGGCTGAGTGGGAAAGACAGACGCTGTTGGCTGATTTGCCCTTGCAGTTGGCTTTGCTTGATTTCTGGGCAGGTGGAGAGAAAAAAGTCAAAGAGGGAAAAGTTGAGGAAAAAGAAAAGAGGAAGGTAGAAGAAATGTTTGTAAAAAGGGAAACAGAAGGGAAGAGAGAGGGGGGTGGACGTCGCTTGGGGGTAAAAACAGAAGTGGAAAAGATTCAAAGTAAGGAGAAGAGAAGCAAGGAGGGAGGGGAAATTCAGTGGGGAGAAGAAGAGTGGAAGAGGCTTTTGGTAGCGGTAAAACCAATGAATCATTCAGTCGAGGCGTTTTTGCGCTCGTCGAGACCCCTGTCTTTAAGTGGGAATTGTTTGACAGTTGAGGTCTTTTATCCTTTTCATAAAGAACGCTTGGAAGACAGAAGAAACAGGGAGATAGTAGAAAATGGATTGCGGGAAGTTTGCGGAAAGGAGATGAAGTTGATTTTTGTTTTGGGTAAACGGCAGGAAGGTGGGGGAAAAATGCTTCATTTATCTGGGGACCAAGCGCGAATGGCCAGGACTGAGGAGGGAGGAGATCTCTATAGTTTGGCCCGCAGTCTTTTCTGATATAATGGTTGGAGTTAAGGGTTTTTTTTATAATTTAAATTTTAAAAAATGAACGTATTTGGAAAAGTTGGCGATCAGGCAAAATTGGTTAAGCAAGCGATGGCGCTTAAAAAAGCATTGGAGGCGGAAATTATTAGCATTGAGGAATCAGGGGTAAAGATTGTGATAAGTGGTGACCAGAAGATAAAAGAGCTGGTAGTTAACGGAATGACAAATGCGGTGTTAGTGGAGACTTTGAACAAGGCTTTAAAAAAGTCACAGGAAGCGGCAGCTCGGAAAATGCAAGAAATGGCCGGTGGTATGGGGGGTTTCCTGGGAAGGCAGTAATTTCTTTTAAGGATAAGAGGAAAAAACGATGGATTTACCTGATCCCTTGCAGAAAATGGTGGACTCTCTGACAAGATTGCCTTCTTTGGGGCCAAGGACGGCAGAAAGATTAGCACTTTTTTTGGTGAACGATTTATCGGGAGTAAGGCAGAGCCTGGGGAAAGCCTTAGTTGGGTTGGATAAGGTAAAAACTTGTGAGGAGTGTTTTAACCTAACAACCGATAATATTTGTGTTGTTTGTAAGGATCAGGAAAGAGAAGGGAGGTCGTTGTGTGTGGTAGAGAAGGTGACGGACCTTTTGGCAATAGAGAAGACAGGGCAGTATAAGGGGAGATACTTTGTTTTAGGGGGGGTAATTGATCCCTTGAACGGATTGGGGCCGGAAGAGCTAAGAGTTCCTAGGCTTTTGGAGAAAATAAAGAAGGATAAAGTGAGAGAGGTTTTGTTGGCGGTAAATCCAACAATTGAAGGGGAGGCAACAGTGATTTATTTAAAAAAAGAGGTGGAAAAAGTTTTGGAGGGGAAAGTGAAAATGAGTCGGTTAGGGAGGGGAATACCGACAGGGGGAGATTTGGCTTTTGCTGATATGAGTACTTTGCTTCGGTCTTTGGAAAATAGGGAGGAAATTTAGACAATGATGAGCAGGAGGCCAAAAATTCCAGCTAGAGAGGAATTGGAAAAGCGGTTGGAAGGGGGGGTGGGTAAAAGGGGTGGAGCAATGATGCTTAGACATGGGGAGGATTCTGTTTTGGGGAAAATGCCGAATATTTCAGCGGAGCAGATAGAGCAGGCAAAGAGAGAGGGGGAGGAAGAACTTTCACAGTTAAGAGAAAATACTAGCAGGGGTCGTGATGTGGAAGCGGAGATCAAAATGGTGCGGGAGAAAAGACAAGAGGAGGAGGGAGAGAAAGAAAAAGAGGAGAAAATGATGGAAGAGATGGAGAGACAAAGGGCGGCAGAAGAGGCAGAAATGGCAAGGGATGCAGAACCGGCAGGAAAAAGGGCTAGAGGATCTGCTTTTGTGAGAAAAAAGCAGCAGCAGAGCAAGGGAACAGGAGAAATGATTAAAAGTCAGAAATGAAAAAACTCTTGTAAAGTTGGGGAACTCGTGTTAAGATTTTTTCTAGTTTTTAGATTGTTGTTGGGGAAATTTAGTTAATTTTAAAGAAAAAGAAAAGAAAAAAAGAGAAATACCTAAGAGAGGAATGGGTTTTTATGGAAAAAAAATACGAATTGGTTTTGGTTTTTGACAAGGATTTGGAAAAAAAAGAGAGGGAGGTAGTGTTGGGAATTGTAGAAGGTTGGAGTAAGGGAAAGGGGTTAACCATTAAGGAAAAGAATGATTTAGGGGTGAAGTCGCTTGTTTACGAGATGAAAGGCAAAAGGGAAGCTGGTTTTTGGCAGTTGTTTTTAACAGGAAAGGTAGTTTGTTTTGATGAGCTTAGTGTGATGTTAAATCGAGATGAGCGAGTTTGGCGGCATTTGATTTTAAAATCTACAGTTTAATTTTTTAAAGGAGACGATAAATGGCAACAAGATCACTTAACAGGGTAACTTTAATTGGTAATTTAACCCGAGATCCCGAACTTCGTTATACCCCAAGCGGTATGGCGGTTTGTTCTTTTGGATTGGCGACTAATCGGAGTTGGACCACGCAGCAGGGTGAGAAAAAAGAGGATGTTCAGTTTCACAAAATTGTGGCTTGGAATAGATTGGCGGAGCTTTGTGCCCAGCTTTTGAAAAAAGGACGAAGAGTTTTTGTGGGTGGGCGTTTACAATACCGTGAATGGGTCGGGTCTGATGAAGTGAAGCGACAAACAACAGAGGTAGTGATAGATGATATGATTATTTTGGATTCTAAGGGAGCCCCTGATCAGGCAGTTGCAGCAAGTGGAGGAGAAGTAATAGTTGAAGAGACGGCAACAGAAGAAGTAGGCGAGGACTATGCCTTTATGGATGATGTTTCTGAAGAGCTGGGGAAAATAGAGCCGGTGGAAAAGGAGTCTTTGGAGCCAGCGGAGCCGGCGGAGTCGGAGGTTGAAAAGACAGGGGAAGGAGAGACTGAAGAGAAGGAAGAAGTTAAAAAACCGGAAGACAAGCCGGAAGAGGAGATGCCCTTTTAATTTTAGAGGGGAAAATAAGAAAAATGGTAGGCAAAACAAAGAATAAAAGAGGGGGGAAATTTAAAAGAGCAAGAGTAAAGCAAAATTGCCCTTTTTGTCGGGGAGAATGGCAGTTACACTGGACTCAGTCAGAAAAACTGCAGCAATTCTTGTCAGTGAGGGGGCGGATTTTGGCTAAGGTGTATACCGGAGTTTGTGCTAAACATCAGCGACGTTTGACAGAAACAATTAAGCAAGCGAGGCATTTAGCCCAGCTTCCCTTTGTAACCGGGCGAGAGAGCTAAAAATCAGGGAAATTTGTTTTGAGGAACTTAAGTTGTTAAACTTGAGTTCAGATGAGTAAAAAACAATTGGGGAAGGAGGATTGGGTAGAATGGGAATTTGCCTTGGCTTTGGGTGATAAGGTTTTAGTCAAAGAGGGAGAGAAAGTGCTGCGAGGTGGAGTCTTGTGGAAGGGGAAAGAGGGTGAATTTTTGGCGCCGGTTTCTTTAAAGATAGAGAGAATAGGAACGGATAAATTGCTGGTAGCTTTTCGGGCTTTTGAAGTTGAGGCGCGAGAATTGGTTGGAGGAGAGATTTTTGGTGTTTGGCAAAGGGAGATTTTTTGGGGAGGGGAATTTGGATGGACGGATTGGTATCGGGCTTTGGCTTGTAACAGGAGGGGTTTAGTCTTTTTTGGAGACGAGATGCCCGATTTTTCTTTTTCAAGAGAAGAAGGTTTGGTGGCGGTTTTAGTGGAAAATCAGCGGCGCTCGGGACTGGCTTCTGTTTTGGAGCTTATGAAGGAGCCGGTTATTTTTTTGAGATCTGGACCAAAAAAGGCTAGTCTTTTTTTAACAGAGTAGTATAGTAGGTAATGGTATTTCAGAAAGACGGAAATATTTTTTTAAAAAGATTGCGTTATTTTTGTCTGTTTTTGACGGTTTTGTGGTTGGCGGCTTGGGGAGGGTTTGAGATTGGAAAGAGGGAGGGAGGGAAGAATAGCTTGGGGCTTGATTTGGAGCTGGTTTGGCAGGTGAAAGGAAGACTTGAGGAAACTTATTTGGACAAAGACAAACTGGACGAGAAAGAAATGGTTTATGGTTTGGCACAGGGCTTGGTTTCTTCACTTGAGGATCCTTATACTGTTTTTTTAAGTCCTAAAGAGAATCAGAGGAACCAGGAAGATTTAGCGGGGGAGTTTGGAGGTGTGGGGATGCAATTGGGGTATAGAGAGGAGACACTGGCTGTTGTTTCACCACTTAAAGGGACGCCAGCGGAGAAGGCGGGGGTGAAGGCAGGGGATTTAATTTTGAAAATTGTGGACGAGGAGGCAGGGATAGACCGGGATACGAGAGGAATAAGCTTGCCGGAGGCAGTAGAGCTTATTAGGGGAAAGGAAGGGAGTGAGGTTAAGATTACCTTTTTTAGAGAGGGGGGGGATAGCGCTTTTGAAAAGGTAATTAAGCGAGAGCAAATTGTGGTACCTAATTTGGTTTTGGAGTGGAAAGAAGTGGCAGGAGGAAAAGTGGCAGTAATTGGTCTTAACAGTTTTACAGAGAGGCTTTTTGAAGAATGGCCGGCATTAGTTAATCGGGTTAAAGCTGAGACGAATGGGGAGAGCTTGGGAATTATTTTAGATCTTCGCAATAATGCCGGGGGTTTTATGCAAGGGGCAGTGATGGTGGCCTCTGATTTTTTGACTGATGGGGTAATAGTAAAACAGGAAATGGCAGGGGGGAAAATAGAGACTTATATGGTAGATAAGACGAGAAGGGGATTAGTGGATTTGCCCTTGGTGGTTTTGGTAAATGCTGGTTCAGCGTCGGCGGCGGAGATTTTGGCTGGGGCCTTAAAAGAGCATGGTCGGGCTCAATTAGTGGGAGAGAAAACATTTGGAAAAGGGACGGTGCAGCAGCCGGAGATTTTGGAGGATGGTAGTGGTTTGCATATTACCATTGCTCGATGGCTTTTGCCGTCGGGGTTAAATATTCACGATGTAGGAGTGGAGCCGGATGAGTTGGTGGAGTGGAAGACAGAGAGCGAGGATCCTCAGCTTAAAAAGGCCTTGGAAATTTTAGTAGGCAAGTAGGCGAGTCGGGAGTTGACTGCTTAAAAGAGGTGGAGGTAAAATGATGTATTTTATGAGGAAAGATTGTAATAGATTTTTGGGAAATGGTTTTTGGTTGGGATTGGGGGTGGGGATATTTTTGGTGGGGGTGCTTTTGGGTGGTGCGGCGGTGGATCGTAGTTTTGGTTTTGATTTTTTGGATCGATGGTTTCCTCCTAGGGTGGCAGAAGATGGAGGGACTTTAGCTTTGTTGCCAAAGGGGGTGCTTAATGAGGAGTCGGTGGTGATTGGGGTGGTAGAGGAGGCAACAGTGGCGGTAGTGACAGTAAGTATTTCTAAAGTTCAGGTGAATCAAGATCTTTTTAAATTTTTCTTTGGATTAGAGCAGGGAGAGGAAAAGCAAGAGCAAATTGAACAGGATATTGGTACGGGGTTTGTAATTAGCAAAGATGGTTTAATAGTAACTAATCGTCATGTGGTGGGGGAGATAGGGGCAAAATATAAAGTGGCAACAGCGGATGATCAGGTTTATGAGGTAAAGGAAATATATCGGGATCCAGTCAATGATTTGGCGATTTTAAAAATAGAGGTTGATGATCTTAAGCCTTTAGAGTTGGGGGATTCAGATAAGCTTAAGGTGGGACAAATGGTGATAGCAATTGGAACGGCTTTAGGTGAATTTCGGTCGACCGTTACAACGGGAGTGATTTCCGGGTTGGGGAGGGGAATTACGGCTGAGGCGGCGCTAACAGGTAGTGAACGCTTGGATAATGTGATTCAGGTTGATGCGGCGATAAATCCAGGTAATTCTGGTGGGCCGCTTTTAAATTCGGCTGGGCAAGTGATTGGAGTGAATGTGGCAGTAGCCAGCGGAAGTGAAAATATTGGCTTTGCGTTGCCGATTAATATTGTGAGGGAGTCAATTGAAAATTTTAAGGCAACAGGAGAGTTTGAAAGGCCATTTTTAGGAGTAACTTATCGGGTGATTTCAAAAAAGGCGGCGATTTTGAATGAGGTGCCGCAGGGACTTTGGGTACAGCAGGTGGTGGAGGGAACGCCGGCCGGGAAGGCGGGAATAAAAGAGGGGGATATTATGCTAGAGTTTGACGGGGAAAAGCTAGGAGAGGAGGGAGAAGTGTTGGTAAAACTTATTAATAAAAAGAAGATAGGGGACGAGGTGCTAGTGAAGATTTGGCGAGAGGGAGAGGAAAAGAGCTTGCGAGTGAAACTTGAGAAAAGAGTTGAAATTTAGTTTTCCGTTAAAACAGAGAGTTCGAGGATAATGTCTTCTAAGTCGCCATTTACAATTTTGTCCAGGCGGTGCCAGGATTTGCCAAGGCGGTGGTCGGTAACTCGGTTTTGGGGGAAATTATAGGTACGGATTTTATCGGCACGAAGACTTTGGCCAACACTTTTTCGGGTGCTGGCAATTTGTGAGTCTTTTTCCCCCTCTTCTTCTTGCCAGAGCTTGGCAGCAAGGATTTGCATGGCAATGGCCCGGTTTTGTTGCTGTGAGCGCTCCTGGCGAGCTGAGACAGTGATGCCGGATGGACGGTGAAAGAGGCGAACAGCAGTGGAAACTTTGTTGACATTTTGGCCACCGTGGCCTCCGGCCCGAAAGGCTTCAAAATCGATATCAGATTCGTTTACTTTAATTTCACGAGCATCTATTTTGGGAAGGACGACAAGAGAGGCAGTAGAGGTATGGATCCGGCCTCTTTTTTCGGTACTGGGGATACGCTGGACGCGGTGGACGCCGGTTTCCAGCTTAAGCTGGTCGTAGACGTCAAAGCCGCTTATTTGAATGACAGAGTCGTCAATGGGAGAGACTTTCCAGCCGACTTGATTAGCGTAGCGAGTGTACATACGCAAGAGATCATCAGCCCAGATTTTGGCCTCTTCGCCGCCGGGGCCGGGATGGATTTCCAAAATGGCAATGTTTTTATTAATAGCAACCATAAAATACCAGGCAAAAAATTGAGGTGATTAGCTATTTTTTAGCTGAGGAAGGGGAGTTTTTCTTTTTTTTGGAGTGAGAGGAGACTTGAGAAAAGGAGAGAGTTTCCTTGGCTTGTTTTTTCTTGGCGTGAATCTTTTTTTGATAGGCTTGACCCCTTTCTTGTTTTTCGCGGAAGCGCTCAATGCGACCTTTGGTATCAATATATTTCATTTCGCCGGTAAAGAGGGGATGACAGGCGGAGCAAATTTCTACCTCTATTTTGGGCAGAGTGGAGCCGGTGCTAAACTTGTTGCCACAAGTACAGGTGACTTGGCAATCGTCGTAGTATTTAGGATGGATACCAGATTTCATACAGGGGTAATTATATCAGTCTTTACCTAAAACTCAAACGTTCAAGCGAGAGGGGTTTTGAGGCGGGAAACTATTTGGGGAAAAGTGAGAGTTTTCTGTTGGCCGGTCAACATGTCTTTTAGGCTAATAGTGTTGGCTTTGGCCTCATCAGGTCCAATGATGGCAACAAAGGGAATATCTTTTTGGCTGGCGTATTTGAATTGTTTGGGAAGAGGTATGCTTGGATCAGGGTAAAGCTCGGTGTTAAAGCCAGAGTTCCTTAGGTTTTTGGCGAGGTTAATGGCGGGATTAAGAAGATCGAGGGAAAAAACAGTGACTAGAATAAGGGTGGCAAGAGGGGAAAAGCCTTTTATTTTTTTGTCTTTTAGGATTTCAATAATTCTTTCGATACCAAAAGAGCCGCCAGAGGCGGGAATGTCACGGCCGGTGTAAAGGCCGGTTAGCTTATCATAGCGGCCACAGCCGGCAATGGAGCCAATATTTTCATCGGTAATGACAAATTCCCAGACAGGGCCGGTGTAATAACCCATACCGCGAATAATGCGGGGGTCAAACTGGTAAAGGCTAGAGGAAACTCCGGCGCTTTTAAGGTAGTCAAGGATGCTTTGAGTTTCAGTAAGGCCTTCTTGGGTTTTGGCGTCTGAGGGAAGTGTCTTTTTTAGCTTAGCTAGTTTCTCTTCGGAGGAGCCAGAAATGGTGATAATCTCTAGGGCCTTTTGGATGACGGTAGGGGATATTTGGCGGTTTATTGCGTCTTTTTTGACGGCAATTGGTCCGATTTTTTCCAGCTTATCAAGAGAGATGGCCAGATCGTATTCTTTGTTTTTGGGAATACCAGAGGCTTGGAAGATACTATTTAAGATTTTGCGATTGTTGATGCGGGCAGAAAAATTTTTAAAGCCCAGGGTTTGGATGGCTTCGATACCCATTTGGATAAATTCAGCATCGACAAGGACTGACTTGGTGCCCCAGACATCGGCGTCACACTGGGTGAATTCGCGGAAGCGACCTTTCTGGGTATTTTCAGCTCGCCAAGCTAGCTGGATTTGGTAGCGCTTGAAGGGAAAAACAAGGGAGTTGTAGTTTTGGGCCACAAAGCGGCAAGCGGGGACAGTCATGTCAAAGCGCAGGCCAACTTCGCGTCCCCCTTGGTCTTTGAAGATGTAGGCTAGTTGATCCATTTCTCCACCGGCTTTACCCAGGAGAATGTCAGCATATTCTAGGGTGGGAGTTTCCAGGGGTTGGTAGCCGTATTTTTCAAAGACACGTCTAAAGACGCCGATAACATACTCTCGTAGTTTAGCGTCAGGACCGTAAAAGTCCCGGAAACCTTTAAGGGTTCTGGGTTTGATGGTGTTTTTTTTGTCAGTTATTTTTTTTATTTTTTTATTCATTTTTTATTTTTTAAAATAATGGGGGTGGTACACCGGACTCGAACCGGCAACCTTCTGCTTCACAGGCAGATGCTCTAACCAATTGAGCTAGTACCACCAGGTAAAAGGACTAAAAAACCCGCCTGGCTGGCGGGGTAATTGGAACATGCAAAAGCCCGCCAAGTTTAAAGGTTGGCGTGATGATGGTTTAAGGGAGCCTTTGCTTTTTCCATTTTGTGATTTTATAGTTTTAGACTGGGTAATGTCAAGTTATTCAGAGATTGTTGGAGAGGGGGAGGAGGAAGGGATAGTTTCTTCGTTTTCAGCAAGAATCAAGATTTTTTGGGCCAGGACAGAGCTGCCGTTTTCCGGTTTCTTTTTGTAGACAGCGAGAATTGTTTGCCCTTTGGCTATTTTGAAAGAGGTGGGGGCGGAGTTAACTTCAGCGTTTTTTTTGAGGTAGATTTTGCTGGCTTTATCAAGGCTTAATTCGAGTTGGGCATCTTTATCTGTCAGGGGAATAAGAAGGATAGTGTTAGTTGTTTGGGAGTAGTCAGCGACTTGGCCGAGGGAGACTTTTGATAGTTCCTGGAGAGGCTCAATAACAATAATTCTTTTGGCGTCTAGGCTGTCGGGACTGTTTTGGTAACCCATGACAAGGATAACTTGGTCGATTTTAAGGTCTTCAAAATTAATTTTTTGGCGGGATTGGTCAATAATAGTTATTTCTGAAGGGAGGAAAGAGATTTTTTTTGTTTTTGATTGAGGGAAAGTGCTTAGTTCTAAGGTATTTTCTTCCTGATTTATTTGGGTGATGGTGCCGGAGAGGGCAAGTTTTTGATTGGTTTGGGTGATTGATTTTAGTTTTTCGGCAACAGCATCTTTAACAGCCGAGCGAATTGATTCAATTTCTCCATTTAGATCTTCTTCTAAATTGCTGCTGGGGGTGCCGGTTTGAGCCAGAACAGAGAAATTACCAGCAAGAAGAAGGGAGGAAAGAAGGAGTAAGAGCGAGATTTTTTTCATGGTTTTTTAAATTTTGGCGGTGGAAAAAGTAACAAGGATAGTTTCGGTTTGGATTTGTCCGGCGGGGTTGGTAGCGCTGATATTTATTTGGTTTAGACCCCCTTGAAGCTCAAGCTCAGTTTCGAAGTTTCCCTTTTCGTCGGGAAGAATAAAATAGGAGTCGGAGTCGGTAACAATAACAATGCTGTTTTCGGGATCAGTTATACCTTCAAGAGTAATTTGGTCTTTGCTGAAAAGTTCATCTGGTTGGGGAGAGCTAATTTTTAGTTTGACTGTTTGGGAAGAGAGATCGGAAGTGGGGGAAGGTCCGTTGGAAGGGGATCCGGAAGGTTCTTGAGAGGAAGCTTGGGGAGGAGATGATTTCTTTTGTTGGTTTTTGTACCAGATAAAAGAAGTGGAAGCAAAACCAAGAAGGGAACCAGCCAGAAGTGCGAAAATAATCTCTTTTTTCATAGGTTTTTCATATTAGAATATTATCAGACTTAAATCAAGTCGCAAAGGAGGGGGGTGGTTTTTGTGATATGATTGGTTTATGGAAATTTCTTTTTTGGGACGGTTTTGTTTTTTGGTAAAAGACAAGTCTTTGGGGGTTTTTTTTGATCCCCATGATTTGGCTCTTTTGAAAAAGTCGGGTTTTTTGTCTTTGGAAAGTGGAATTTTGGCATATAGCAGGGGAGAGTGGGGGCAGGAGTTTGTAAAAAGAGGAGAGGAGACGGGAGAAGAGCTTTTGTTGGTAGCCGGTCCGGGTGATTATGAAAAAAAAGGAGTAGAGATCAGAGGTTGGTTTAGTGGGACCGGAAAAGGGAAAAATAGTGTTTATCTTTTACGAATGGGAGGGGTCAGGCTTTTGAACTTAGGGAAAGTTGAGTTGCCTTTTTCGGAAAAGATCATAGAGGAGGTAGGAGTAGTTGATGTTTTATTTTTACCGTTGGGAGGGGAGGGAACTGGTTTGGGAGTCAAGGAGGCGGTTAAATTTATCTCTTTGTTTAGTCCTCAGATTGTAATTCCGATGAACTTTGAAGAAGAGGGAGATGAGGAAACTAAAGGTTTAGCCCGGATGGAGGAATTTTTAAAAGAGATTGATGCGCCAGGATTGAAACCAGTGGAGAAATTGCTGGTGAAGAGTGGAGAACTGCCGGAAGAAAGACAGATTGTTTGGCTTAAAAGGCATTGATTTTGAATATGTCTTCTAATATGTCTTCTAAAAAGGTAATGGTACCGCCACACTCAAGAGAGGCAGAGTTGTCAGTTTTGGGGGCGGTTTTATTGGATAAGGATGCGGTGATTGCGGTAAGTGAGTTTTTAAAGCCGGAGCATTTTTATGAGCCAATCCACGCTGATATATTTGAGGCAGTTTTAACGCTTTATGAGAATCGTTCTTCAATAGATGTGGTGACGGTGGCAGAGACTCTGAAAAAGAAAAAAAAGTTGAAAATAGTAGGAGGACGGGCTTATCTTTCTTCATTGGTAGCAGAGGTACCAACAGCGGCTCACGCGGAAGAGTATGGAAGGATAGTGAAAGACCTTTCAGCCAAAAGGGAACTTATTAGTGCGGCGGCGCGGATTAACGAGCTGGCTTTTGCTGAGGGAGGGGAGACAGATGATCTTTTGGATAAGGCAGAACAGGAGATTTTTACGCTTTCACAAAGACATATTAGGGATGCGCCCAGCTCATTAAGAGATATTCTAACAGCCAGTTTTGATCGTTTGGATGAGCTTCAGAAAATGGGAACCGGATTGAGGGGAATGGCGACCGGATTTACTGATTTAGACAACTTGTTGGCGGGGATGCAGGATGCAAATCTTTTAATTTTGGCGGCCAGGCCGGGAATTGGAAAGTCAACTATGGCATTAAACATTGCCCGGTACGTGGCGGTGGAGGCGAAACTACCGGTTTGCTATTTTTCCTTGGAAATGAGCAAAGAGGAGTTGGTGGATCGCTTGTTGGTGCGTCAGGGAGGACTGGATGCTTGGAAAATGAAGACGGGGAAATTAAATGACAATGATTTGGCCCATCTTTCGGAGGCGATGGGAATGTTGGCTGATGCGCCTTTGTTTATTGATGATACAGCTGCTTTATCTGTTTTGGAGCTTAGGACAAGAGCAAGACGCTTGCAAGCTGAGCAGGGCTTACGGCTCATTGTGGTGGATTATTTACAGCTGATGAGAGGAAAGACAACAGATAATCGAGTACAGGAAGTGAGTGAAATTTCCCAAGGGCTTAAAGCTTTGGCTAAAGAGCTTAAATTGCCAATTTTGGCGGCGGCCCAGCTTTCCCGGGCAGTAGAGGTACGGGGAGGATTTAGACCGAGGTTAGCCGATCTTAGGGAGTCAGGGAGTATTGAACAGGATGCAGACGTGGTCGCTTTTCTTTACCGGGAGGACGAGGAGAATAAAGAGACTTTGGTCTGTGAGGTGTCCAAGCACAGAAATGGTCCGGTAGGGCTTTTTAAGCTTTTCTTCAACAGTAAACTAGTTAGCTTTTTTGGAATGGATCAGAAGAAGGAGTAAGTATAGACGGCATAGTTAGAGAAAGAGAGAAAAAACGAGAACAAGAAGAAAGTAAGAGGAGAGAAAGAGGAATTTGGGGTATAGGAGAAAATAATAGTGATGGTGCCGGGGGGGGGAGTTGAACCCCCATGGTATTGCTACCACACGATTTTGAGTCGTGCGCGTCTGCCAGTTCCGCCACTCCGGCAATGGGTGGTGCCTGTTATTTTAGCATCTTGTGTTAAGATAGTCTTATGAATTTCCCCTTGGGTGTGACTTGGTATTCGCTGTTTTTTTCGGTGGGAATGTTATTGTTTTCTTTTTCTTGGTGGAGAAATTTAAAAGGGGATTTTGATCCTAAAAGAGTGTCGGTTTTTATTTGGACTGTGCTTTTGCTTTTCTTTCTGGGGGGAAGGGCGGGATTTTTTTTGCAAAGGATAGAAGAGCTTCGAGGTGAGTGGGCTTATTGGTTTTATTGGTGGAAATGGCCTGGTTTTTCTTGGCTTGCGGGCTATTGGGGCGGGTTGCTGGGAGTTTTGATTTGGTCAGTTTGGCAAAGGTGGCGTTTTTGGGTTTTGGTTGAGGAGGGGACTCTGCCTTTTTTAGGCTGGAGTCTTTTTTATTTTTTAGGAAGTTTAATGGTTGCGGGAAGTTTGCAATCTTTTTTACTGGTTTGCCTATTTCTGGTTTTGATTTTACTTTTGATCTGGCTTTCTGGGCGTTATCGTTCTTTTGCCTGGTACAAAAGCGGTAAAAGAGGGTTTTTATTTTTAGTTGGTAATATTATTTTTGGATTGGTAGTGCTGGCTTGGGGAATAGTGAAGTTGAGTTTCTCTCTTTTTTATTTTTGGTTGCCTTTTTTGTTTTTGTGTTTTTCTGGTCTGGCTTTGGTATACTTGGCGGGTGGTAAACTTTTGAAAGAAAATTTTTTGTTTGTTAGTTTTTTAAAAGGAAGAAGGAGCTCAAAAAATGAAGAAAAAAAAGGAAGAGACAAAAAAGAGATCTAGGGTGAGCTTTGTTTTCCCAATGAATCTTTTAAAGCCAGTAGCGGGATTTTTGAAGCAGGAGTTGAAGAAGGTGACCAGGCAGGAGAAGAAACTAGAGGAAAGAAATACTGAGTTGCCAGAGAACAATAACCGAGCAGCGGTAGATAGTGAGGTGGTGGAGCAGGTGGGGAGGATGGGAATGGAGGCAAAAAAACGCTTGCTTCGAGCCCGAGTGGTGCAGATTAGAAAGGCACTAACGAGAATTAAAATAGGGAAGTATGGGGTTTGTGAGAAGTGTGGAGTGATGATTGATACCGATCGTTTGACGGTTTACCCTGAGGCGACAGTATGTGTGGCCTGCGAAAAAGAGCGCGAATCATAGTTTTTTATTTTTTGATTTTATTGCTGTTGGAGCTTGCACATTGCTGGTTGTCGAAGAGACTTCCTTGGAGTTTGAATCAGGGATTTTTTAGCGGTTTGGGAGTTTTTAGTTGGCCTTGGATCGGAGGGGGAGTGGTTTTAATTTTGGTAGTTTTATTAGGGGCAGCAATTTGGTTTAAGGGAGCGGCTGTTTACCCTTTGGGGTTTTTGTGGGCGGCGGGCGTAGTGAATTTTTTAGACCGGGTTTTTTTTAAGGGAGTGCGTGATTATTGGCAGTTTTGGTATTGGCAGAATAATTTGGCTGATTGGTTTATTGTGCTTCCAGTTTTGTGGTTGTTGCTGTTGGCGGTAAAGAAGGAGGGGAAAAATGGGTAAGGAAGATATGGATAATAAAGTAAAATTATTGTGGGAAGATAGGTTTTTTTTGGTGGTTTATAAACCGGCGGGAATGCTGAGTGTGCCGGCAGAAACAGAAAAAGGAGGCCCAGTATTGTCTGATTGGATAAGAGATAATATTGAGATTGATTTGTCTATAAGGGATGATTTAAGGGATGGTTTTTCTTTTAAAAGGAGAATGGGGGTGGTGCACCGCCTGGATAAGGATACTTCTGGTCTGGTTTTGGTGGCCAAGAGTGAAGCGGTTTTTTTAAAACTGCAGGGTTTTTTTAAAAAAAGAGAGGTGGAAAAGGAGTATTTAGCTTTAGTGTGGGGAGAAACATCCAGTACAGGAGAGGTGAAAATGCCAATAGAGAGGGATCGGTCTCGCTTTGGTCGGTTCAGGGTGGGGATAGAGGGAAAGGAGGCTTTGACTAAGTTTAGGCGGATAGGATTAAAGAGAAATCAGGGAAAATTTTTAAGTTTGCTTGAGGTTTTTCCTTGGACGGGGCGGACACACCAAATTAGGGTTCACTTTTCTTACCTAGGGTGGCCAATTGTGGGAGACGGGCTTTATGGAAGAGAGAATCTGCCTTCTCAGAAAAGATTATTTTTACACGCTCAGAAGATAGTTTTACCTCACCCAATAAGCAGGCAAAGGTTAGAATTTAAATCTCCCTGCCCGGCAGATCTCTGGCTCTTGTGGGAGGCAATCTGATAAGATTTAAATCATGAAAAGAATAGGGGGGGTAGTTTTTGTTTTAATTTTGATTTTTGTTTTTGGGCTTTGGTTTTGGGGGACTCCTAAAGGGGATTTGCGTTTGGCTTTTTGGGATGAAGGAAGCTTGTCTTTGCTTAGTGTTTTTCCAGAAAGAAGACAAATTTTAGAATTTCAGTTGCCGGGAGAACTTTTGGTTTGGGTGCCCGATAATTATGGCTGGTACAGATTGGACAAGGTAGAAAAACTACTAAAACAGGAGGGGAGAGAAGATCTTTTGGGGCCGGTAGTTTTTTTTAATTTTGGATTTTATCCAAGTAGGGTGATTTTAGGGAATTCTGGTCAAACAGGCTTACCCTTGGTCTTTGGAAAATGGACTGATTTGAAGCTTTGGCGTTGGTGGTGGCAGGCGAAGGGTTTAGTACGGAAAGTTTGGAAGAGTGCCGATTTGGCAAGCTTAGTCGCTGAGGAGGGGAGACTTAATGAAACAAGGTGGGAGGAGCTTATTATGGGTGGGTGGCGTTTGGATTTTGATGATGGGGTAGGGGATCAGGCGCTGAGACTGGGGGTGTATAACGCCTCAGGACAACCCGGCTGGGCCGGGTGGCTGGGGAAGAGGATGAGCTGGGCCGGGTGGCAAGTAGTTGATGTGGGAGACAGTGAGGGAAGGGGAGAAGGTAAGTGTTTGGTGGAGCATTCCTTAAATAATCAGGATAGGGAGACAATGAAAGCAATGGGGGATTGGGCAGCGTTTTTAGGTTGTTCTTTGAAGCAAGTTGAAGCAGGTGGGGCGGGAGTAGATTTGCGTTTGTTATGGCAGGTGGGAGCAGGATTTTGGAAGTAGGTGATAGAAAAAATGTACAGAGTTTAGATAAAAGGTTAAAATTGGTTTATGTCGGGTCACAATAAATGGTCAAAAATTAAGCATAAAAAAGGATCGGAAGATGCAAAAAAGAGCCAGGCTTTTGGCAAGATTTCAAGATTGGTGATGGCGGCAATATTGGAGGGAGGAGGAGTAATTGACCCAAGTGCTAATTCTACTTTGAGGGCGGCAATTAGTCGGGCACGGGAAATTAATATGCCAAAGGAAAATATTGAGAGAGCAATTAAAAAAGCCTCTTCAAAAATAGGTGGAGGAGAGAATATTTTAGTTGAAGGTTATGGGCCTGGGGGGGTAGGGATTTTAGTTTTGGCATTAAGTGATAGTCGGATACGAACAATTCAGGAATTTAAGAATATTTTTTCTCGAGGAGGGGGAAATATGGCAGAGCCTGGGGCAGTGACTTTTTTGTTTGAACGGAGGATAATTTTTGAGGTGAGTGGAGTAAAAACAGAGAATGATTTATTGCCATTTATAAATTTGGGTCTTTTAGATTGGAAAAGGCGAGAAGGGAGCTGGTATTTACAGGTGGCAGCAGGCGGGGAGGGAGAGGGGTTTCAAGAACATTTAGCCAAGGTGGGGTTTAAAATAATGGGGAAAGAGATAGTTTGGGTGGCAAAAAACAAAATGATGATTTCCAGCCAGGATAAAAAGGATTTGCAATTTTTACTTGAGAGTTTAGAGGAGCAAGCTGATGTTTTAGGTATTTTTACTAATTCGGAGGAGAATAATTAATGGCAGTTGAAGGAAAAATTTTAAATAAGAGGATTAGATTTTTTTTGTCGACTGGTTTTTTGCAGGGTTTGTGGTTGGTGGTGGTAAAGCTAGTCCCGTTTGAGTTTAAATATTTGACACTGTTTTTTTTGGCGGTAGTAATAGTTTTTGTTTACAGTCTGGCCTTGAGGATATCTTGGAAAGAAAAGGGTTTAATAGCTAAAATGTGGCCGGTTTATGTTTTGCCAATTTTGTTCTTTTGGGGCTGGGCAATGTTTATTTTTTTGTTTGATAGTTGGCTGATTGTTATTCTTGCTTCATTTTTGTTTTTTTTGGTAAATTACGTAATTTTGCTGGTAGATAATTTATTTTTAGTGACGGTTTCATATAAGGCGATTCCTCTTTATCGGACGGCCAGCAGTGTTAATCTTTTGCTTGTATTATCTTCTAGTTTTTTACTATTTGATGTTTTTGGTTCCTTTTATTTACCGTTTTGGCTTTTGGCCTCTTTAGTCTTTGTAGTAGTTTGTCTATTTTTAACTTATCTTTTTTGGTCAGTTTCTTTAGTAGAGTCTGGGTTGGAATGGAGAGATTGGCAAAGCTATCCTTTGGTGGCGGGGCTTTTAGTCTTTGAGTTTGCCGTAGTTTTATCCTGGTGGCCGGTGGGGATTTTCCTGCGTTCAGTTTATTTAATGTTGGCCTTGTATGTTTTGGCGGTTTTGATGCAGCATGATTTAAGAGGAAGATTTTTCAAAAAGACGTGGCGGGAGATTTTATGGGTGGGACTGGGGGCCCTTATCGGGCTCTTTTGGGTGACAAGATGGCGAGCATTTTAATAAATAAATACGTGTTTATTTATCTTGTTTCTTTCCGTTAAAAATATATTTTTTGATGATATTTTTTGTATATAAAAAATAGGGGAGTGCTTTTAACTTTTTTTGAGAATTATCAAGGCAAGTGGTAATTGTTGGTTTGGGCAGGGGTCGTTGGTAGTTTTTTGATTTTATTTTAGGATTGCTAGGAAATCTTTTTTTTGCGATTTATTAAATAGTCGGGGATTTGATTTTAAAGAAATTGTTTTGTTTTTTTGAAAAGGGGACTTGGTCTTTTTTGAAAAGGTCAGGAGGTTTGAATTTTTTAAAAAAGGAAATTAGTGATTGATGATTGTTTTTTATTTTTTTTAAAATTATTGTTTTTGATTTTATTTTTTTTTGAGTGCTGTGGGGTTGGGGAGAGGGGAGTAAAAGTTAAGTATCTTATAATATATTAATCCTATAATACATACGCGTTTTCACGATTATTATAGGACTTTTTTCACGAGGAGGGGGAATTGGCAGACTAGTAGATTGTTTGCTAGCTGGCCTCAAAAGTTTGGAATATACGTTATTTTAGGCAATATTTGCATGTATTACTATGATATAGTTTGTGTGGGGACAGTCCTAAAGGGGGAGGAAAGGGAGGGGGTGGAAATTGTGGAAAAGTTTTTAGGCCTATATCTAGCTGGGGAGTTCTGTTTAAATAATTAAAAATATTATTTATCTAATATGTTTTTTGTTTATTTTTGGTCAGGTAAAGCCTCCTCTTCCCCTTTGGGGATTTGCCTTTAGGCTAAGTTAATAGTATTGTCGCACAATATCTCTTTTACGACGTTGCTCAAAAGAGGAGGGAAGGGGGAGTAATTTTTTAAATTGGAAAATATTTTTAAAATATTGTTTTTTATTTTTCTAAAAATCTTTTTTCTGTCTTAATTAGTCTATTTCTTCCCCTAAAAGCCGGGGCTCCCTAATTTCTGATTTGAGGCTAGAAAATGCCAGTAGACTTCTCTGCGCCTGATTTTGAGAAGGGAATATATTAAAAACACCTAAAAGTAGGGAGAAAATGAAAATGACCTTTTTAGCGGCTCTCAGAGCGACTTTAGAAGGTGTAGACGTAGGGTTACTCATCTTCTTTTTATTGTTTTGAGCTTAAAATGGTTTGTTTTTGTAAAGAGTTGTATTTTTTTAGATTTTTTCTAATCCCCTTTTTTTAGAAATGGGTTTTTTAATTTTTTAGATTTCCCTTTTTTCTTTTTTTGTTCTGATGTTTTTTTTAAAAGTTTTAAAATTGAAAGTTTTAAAAGAAGTACTTTTATCTTTTAGATTTTGGTCTTTTTTGGTTTGGTTGCAATTGACATTTATCTGAAACGTCGTACAATGTAAGGGTGAATAAGGAGAAAGATTTAAAAGAATTGATTTGGCGTTTTTTGGAACATTTGGAGATTGAAAGGAATTGTTCTCAGTTAACGGTAAGAAATTATCGACACTATTTATTTCGTCTCCATGATTTTCTCTGTCCCCTCTCCCCTGTCGGAGAGGTGCAGAAGAAAATTAAAATTGCTGAGGTTGATTTAGAAAAAATCAGACGCTTCCGCCTTTTTTTGGCGCGTCAAGCTGGAAAAAATGGGAAAGGTGAAATGAAGAGAGTGACCCAAGGGTATCATATTATTGCCTTGCGGGCTTTTTTAAAGTGGTTAGTTAAAAATGATTATCAGGTTTTGGAACCAGAAAAAATTGATGTTCCAAAAAGCGAGGAAAGACAGGTTAAATTTTTAGAATCAGAACAATTAGAGCGGTTTTTAGCTATGCCTGACAGTTCAAGCCTGGCGGGACTGCGGGATCGGTCTATTTTGGAGTTTCTCTTTTCTACTGGACTGCGGGTTTCAGAGTTGGTAGCACTTAATCGGACTGGGCTTAATCTAAAACAAAGAGAAATTGGAGTAATTGGTAAGGGAGGCAAGGCGAGGGTGGTTTTTCTCTCCCGGCGGGCAGTAGCAGTGACAGGACGATATTTGGCGGGACGAGAGGATAAATCTGAACCTCTTTTTATTCGATTGGGTGGGAAAGCTTCAGGACCGGGAACAGGTGATGAAGATGTTCGTCTGAGCTCAAGATCGGTACAAAGAATTGTTGAGAAGTACAGGAAAAAAGCGCGACTGGCAGTGTCAGCTACTCCTCATACCCTAAGGCATTCGATGGCAACTGATTTACTGCGAAATGGGGCGGACTTGAGGTCGGTTCAAGAGATTTTAGGGCATAAGAACATTGCTACGACTCAGATCTATACTCATGTAACGGATGCCAGATTAAGAGAGGTACACGACAAATATCATCGGGGGAATAGATAGCAATAGAGCAGGAAGTGGGTTGCCTGGGATTGGTAAAAGATCGGTCTTTCTTAGCTCTCACTTAGCTCTCAGTACGGGACATTCAAAGGGAATTGGGTATAGTAAACTAGTTGTTGTTCCTCGGGGTGCTTGTTTTTCTCTTAGTGTGGGTGGAATTAGTTCTGCTTCTACTATCAGTTTATTTCGGGTGATTACTGTTCTGAGGCAACCGCGGAGGGGATCGTGTTTCCGTAAGTTTTGACAGTCGACGGTTCTTCTTTCTTGGTCATTGCTGTGAATCGCTGGGTCGGCGGTAGCGAAGAAGCAAGCGTAGCAGATGAGCGGATCGGGGAGAAAGAAACCTGCTCTTTCTAATTTTTCTTTTACATTCATTGTTTAAGCTTGTTTAACTTTTTATACATATAGTATCACAGTATCATTTTCCCCAATTGGTTGTTGGGGTTTTGTTTTGGGAGTAGGGGTTTTAAAATTAGATTTGTTTTTTAAGGCAGGCTAGGGCAGTAATGTGGTCGCCCTCTTTGGGGCGCATGAGGATGACGCCCTGGGTGGCTCGACCCAAGACAGGGATATTTTTTACTGGAAGCTTGACGGTCATGGCCTTGCGGGTGCTAAGGATAATTTGGGTAGTTTTTTCAGAGACAATACTGGCGCAGGCCACTTCTCCTGTTTTTTTAGTAAGATTGGCTACTTTTACACCCACCCCCCCGCGCTTTTGTAGAGGATATGAATAGACATCGGTTCTTTTGCCGATGCCACGTTGAGTGGCAACCAAAAGGTGGCGGAAGATTTTGTGGCGACGGTCCTTGGGGGGTGGAAGTTTGGCAGGAATAGTGCTCATGTTGATGACCTCATTGCCTTCTTTTAAGGAAATACCTCGGACGCCGCGGCTGTGGCGGCCCATGGGGCGGATGTCGGACTCGGCAAAGCGAATACATTTACCGTTGCGGCTGACTAAAAAGATTTGTTGAGAGCCGCTGGTGAGGCGGGCCCAGGCTAGCTCATCACTTGGATCAAGGCGGATGGCAATGAGACCGTTTTGACGGATGTTTTTGTATTTTACTAATTCGGTTTTTTTGACAACGCCCTTGATGGTAGCTAAAACTACAAAAAGATAAGGGCTATCTTTTTTGACGGGAAGGATAGTTTGGATTTCTTCGCCTTGGTCAATATTAATAAGATTGATGATGGCCTGACCCTTGGCCTGGCGACTGCTGTCGGGGATTTCCCAGGCCCGAAGCCGGAAGCAACGGCCTTTATTCGTGAAGAAAAGGAGATAATCGTGAGTGTTGGCCGACAAAAGGTGGGCGATTTCATCTTCTTCTTTGGTGGTCATACCAACAACCCCCTTCCCTCCCCTCTTTTGAGAGCGGTAGGTGTCACGAGGAACTCTTTTGATGTAGCCGGTGTGGGTGACAGTGATGATGACGTCTTTTTCGGGAATTAGATCTTCCTCACTTAAGGAATTGAGTTCTTGAGAGACAATGCGGGTACGGCGTTTGTCGGGATAGCGCTCCATGATTTCTTGATTTTCGTTTTTCAGGATCTTTAGGAGTTTTTCGGGGCGAGTGAGAATGCTAATAAGATTGGTAATAGTTTTTTGAATTTCTTTATATTCGTCTTCTACTTTTTGGCGTTCTAGTGCGGCTAGGCGGCGAAGTTGCATGTCAAGGATGGCTACAGCCTGAAGGTCGCTTAAACCAAAGCGTTTAATCAGGTTTTCTTTTGCCTGGTCGGCGTCAGGTGAGCGTTTAATAGTTTCGATAACCTCATCGAGGTTGTCGAGGGCAATTTTTAAGCCTTCCAGAATGTGGGCGCGCATTTTAGCTTCTTCCAGATCAAAAATGGTGCGGCGGCGAATAATTTCTTCGCGGTGTTTGAGGAAAAGAAGGAGAGCTTGGCGAAGGTTGATAGTTAAAGGGACACCGTCAACAAGGGTAACGATATTGGCTGGATAGCTCGTTTGTAGCTGGGTATATTTATAGAGCTTGTTAAGAATTGATTTAGGTTGGGAGGCTTTTTTAAGGTCAACAACAACACGGATACCCTGGCGGTCTGATTCGTCTCTTAGGTCAGAAATGCCAATGATTTTTTTGTCTTTGGCCAGGTCGGCGATTTTGGCAACGAGTTCTGATTTGTTTACCTGGTAAGGGAGTTGGGAAATGATAATTTGGAAACGCCCGCTTTTATTTTCCTGAATTTCCGCTTTTCCCCGAACAATGACCTTTCCCCTGCCGGTTTGGTAGATTTCCAGAATAGATTTTTTGCCGTAGATAATGCCGGCGGTGGGAAAGTCAGGGCCTTTGACAAAGGTAGCTAAATCTTCTGGGGTAACAGTGGTTTCAAATTTAAAGTGATGATGGCGGTACTGATTCAAGTCGAAAAGAATTTTTTCACGAGTAGAAAGTTTATCTAAAGGTAGGGCAAGATTTGGTAGATTATTATTTTCAACTTGCTCTAGGCTGGAATTTTCCAGGATGTGGTTTATGGCTTGGCAAAGTTCTTGGAGATTGTGGGGCGGGATCTTAGTAGCGAAACCAACAGCGATGCCGTCGGCTCCATTTAAAAGGAGGTTGGGGATACGGGCTGGCAGAACGGTAGGCTCTTGCAGGGAATCGTCGAAGTTGGAGCTGGTGTTAACGGTGTTTTTGCGAATATCGTTTAAGAGATCTTGGCTAGTGCGGGCGAGACGCATTTCCGTATAACGCATGGCGGCGGGAGGATCACCGTCAATGGAACCAAAGTTTCCTTGGCCGTCAACCAAAAGATAGCGCAGGGAAAAACCTTGGGCCATACGAACGGCGGCCATATAGACTGAGGAGTCACCGTGGGGGTGGTATTTACCTAAAACCTCGCCGATAACTTTGGCTGATTTGACGTATTTACCGCCTGGAGTAAGGCCCATTTGGTGCATGGCAAAAAGAATGCGGCGCTGAACTGGTTTTAGCCCGTCGCGAACATCAGGTAGGGCTCTTTCCACAATGACGCTCATGGCATAATCCAGATAGCTTTTTTCCATTTCTTGGACGATGCTAATTTCCCGTACATTTTTGGCAACGGTAATTTCTGGTTGATTTTTTGGGTTATCGTCTTTCATTTTAAGATAAGTTTAAACATCAATAGTTGCTTCTTTGGCGTTAGCTTGGATAAAACGGCGGCGGGGAGGAACTTCGGCTCCCATCAGGCGGTCAAAGGTCTCATCGGCTTTTTCAGCGTCGATGATGGTTACTTTTTTTAAGACACGGTTTTTGGGGTTCATGGTGGTTTCCCAGAGCTGGTTGGGGTTCATTTCTCCTAAACCTTTATAGCGCTGGAGATCGTATGATTTTTCTTTGTCAATTTGGCCGCTTTGAAGTAATTGGTCTTTTTCATCTTCAGAATAGACGTAAATTTCTATTTTCCCCTGTTTTATCTTGTATAGTGGGGGCTGGGCTAAGTATAGATAGCCGCCAGTAATAACATCGGGAAGATGGCGGTAGAAAAAGGTCAAAAGAAGGGTGGCGATATGGGCGCCGTCAACGTCGGCATCACACATGATAATAGTGCGATGGTAGCGTAGTTTTTGAGGGTCAAGAGTCTCCCCTATTCCCATTCCCAGGGCAATAATGAGATTTTTTAACTCCTGGCTTTCCACGATTTTATCAAGCCTGGCCTTTTCGGTATTTAATATTTTTCCTCTTAGAGGAAGGATAGCTTGGAAGCGGCGGTCGCGGCCTTGTTTGGCGGAGCCTCCAGCTGAGTCACCTTCAACTATATAGAGTTCTGATTTTTTGGGATCACGGTTTTGACAGTCGGCTAATTTTCCGGGAAGACCAAGAGAATCAAAGACACCTTTTCGCATAATGGCGTCTTTGGCGGCTTTGGCGGCCTTGCGGGCTTTAATGGCGAGCATGACCTTGGCCATAATAATGCGGGCTTCGGTTGGATGTTCTTCAAGATAGGTAACTAATCCGTCTTTGACAATGCGGGCAACAATTGGTTGAACTTCTGAATTGCCAAGCTTTCCTTTAGTTTGGCCTTCAAACTGGAGATTGTTGGAAGGCATTTTGATCGAAATAATGGCAGTTAGGCCTTCTTTGATGTCGTCACCGGTGATTTGGTCTTTTTCTTGTTTAATAAGTTCGTTTCTGGTGGCATAGTCTTTGAGGACTCGAGTAAGGGCGGTGCGAAAGCCAGCAACATGGGTGCCGCCCTCGGCGGTGTTGATAATATTGACGTAAGAGACAAGATTTTCTTTAACGGAGTCATTGTATTGGATGGAGATTTCGACGTCAACATCTCCCTCTTGGCCGCGGAAATAGATCGGTTCGTGAAGAATTTGTCGGTGAAGATTGAGATTTTTAATAAGGGAGACAATGCCACCTTCAAAGTAATAGTGGTATTCTTTTTCTTTAGAAAGGTCGTAGAAATGAAAAAAGGTCTTGGGAGTGAGGTAGGCACGATCTTTAAGATTTTTTAGAATTATTTTAGTGGAAAATTCAGTGGTTTCTTTAAATATTTGTGGGTCTGGGGTAAAGGTGGTGGTGGTGCCAGAAACTTTATTTTTAGCCAGAAATTCCAAAAAAGAGTTTCTAGTTTGGGAAATAACGGCGACATCTTTTAAGGGTCGGCCTTGTTTGTACTGTTGAAAATGGATCTGGTTATCTTTTCTTACTTCTACTTCAAAATTTTGAGAGAGAGCGTTGACACAGGAGGCACCGACACCGTGGAGGCCGCCACTGACTTTATAGGCGCCTTCCTGGAATTTACCGCCGGCATGAAGGCGGGTCATGACAATTTCCAGGGCTGATTTGCCGTGTTTGGGCATGATGTCAACAGGGATACCGCGGCCGTCGTCGGCAACTGTAGCCGAGCCGTCGTTGTTTATTACAATCCAAATATTTTTGGAAAAACCAGAGAGAGCTTCGTCATTGCTGTTATCGATAATTTCAGTAAGGCAGTGATGGAGGCCGCGGATATCAGTAGAACCGATATACATGGCGGGGCGCTTACGGACCGGGGCCAGACCTTCGAGGACGACAATGTCTTTGCTGGTGTAGTTACTTGTTGGCATAAAATTTTTAGTGAAAAATCCAAAAAAGAAAGCCCTGGGGGCTGTAAGTTCATTATATAGAGAGAAGTTTTAGGGTTCAATGGGCAATTTTTGCCTATTTATAGGAGTTATTTTTGTGATTTTTTTAGAAGTTCTTGAAGGGCGTGTTATGATCCTTTTATGCGAAAAAGACCAGCCTTTGATGACATTTTTAAATTTGGAGATGCGCGGATAAATTATCGGGTTTTAGGGGCTGGAAAATCAGTAATTTTATTGCATGGATCAATGGCCAGTCGGGTTTGGGAAGGCTTTGATAAGGAGTTGGCAAAATATTTTAAAGTTTATGTTTTAGAGTTGCCGGGTTTTGGGGCTTCGGATACGGTTAAAGGCGAGCGGCACAATACCGATCTTTTTGCCAAAGTATTGGGTGCTTTTGCTAAAAATATGGATTTAGTTCGGGTGCCGGTTTTGGCGTTTTCTTTGGGGACGCTGGTGGCGCTTAAGGCGGCGGCAAAGGGGTTTGTTTTGGGAAAACTGGTTTTGGTGGGAGTGCCGGGGCGAGTAAATGGTGGAGCTGGGTTTTTTGATGTGGTAATCCCCTATTTGCTGAAGAGATCGCTTTTTTCTTCTTGGTGGGGAAAGCGGATTTTGGGAGTTTTGCTTTTGACTAATGTGGGGCGCGCGGGGAAACGAAAGGCAGGCAATTTTTTAAAGATTTTAGAACAGACGGATTGGCGCTCGGTGGTGGAAATAAACTATAAAAAAGAAATTGAGGAAGATTTACCGAAGGCCTTAAAGAAGGCTAAAAACAAGAAACTTTTTCTTTATGGAGAATATGATCTTTTAAAAAATACTACCCAAGAAATGATAAGAAGTTACGAGATAGTGCCAAAAGCGGGACATAATGCTTTTCGAGGAAACAAGAAGGAAACTTTGGCAAAAATTAGAAAGTTTTTGTAGATTCTAGATAGTGGTAAATAACGGCGCTGGCGCTGACTAGGACATTTAAGGAGCGATTGATGCCAAACATGGGGATTTCTACTTTTTGGTCAACTACTTTTAGGGCGGCAGAGCTAATGCCATCTGATTCGTTACCAAGAACAAGAGCGAGTTTTTTAGGGTATTTGACCAGGTGGTAGGGAGTGGATTTTTTGGTTTGTTCAATGGCAATTGTTTGATAACCTTCTTTTTTAAGCTTTAAAATAGCGGGGATGGCAGAGCGCTGTTGTTCCCAAGGAACCCATTTCCAGGTGCCGACGGAGGCGCGATGGATTTTAATGTTGGGAGGAGTGACGGTTGGGCCGCAGAGGATAATTTTTTCGGCAGCAACGGCGTCAGCTAGGCGAAAAAAAGAGCCAATATTGAAAGTATCGAGAATGCCATCAAGAACAATGACAAGGGGGTTGCGCCTAATTTGAGAAAGATCCTCAGCTTTAGGATGGGAGACTCTTAGCTCTTTGGCGTTTAGGACCATTTTTTAGCAACCACCGGCCGCGGCGGCTTGAGTGGAATCTTCTTGGGAAAGCTCAGTTTTACAGGCCTTGGGGGCTTTTTTGAATCCGGCACAGATTGCTTCTTTTAATGTGTCGGAAGTTCGGTATTGAGTTTGTTCGATAACTTTTTTACCGATTTTCAAACTAGCTTTTCCGGCTTGGTCGTAGGCCGCCTCTGGGGGAAAATTTTCTCCGTTGACCAGGAAAGTGGGAGAGCCATAGGCCTGGTAACGGTCAGACTCGGCTAATTCTGATTCGATAATATCGATCGCTTTTTCATTGAAACAGAGTTTGATGGCTTCGGTGTCAAATCCTGCTTTTTTGGCTAGTGGTTCCCAGCAATTGTCGACATTTTCACTATTGCAGTCTTGATTTACAGACAGGACGAAGTCCCACCAGGCTTTTTGGCTGGGAGTGTTTTTAGCGGCACAAATCTCGCGAACGTTTTGATTTAGTTCGCCTCGGCCGTGAAGGGCGGAATAGGCAACACCGTCTTTTTCTAAGAGGTATTTATTTTTACACTCGGCCAAAGAGTCAACAAACTGAGCCTTACACTCGGCTTGGGTTTGAAAATATCCCTGAGTAATGTATTCCTGGCAGGAAGCTTGGCTGTAAATACGGGGGGTGCAAAACCCGTTGATATCATCAACGCGGGAGAAAATATAGTGGGTTTCGATATTAGCCTCTTCACCTAAAAGATCAACGACCGGGGCCAAGGCCTCTTCGGCTTGGTTACCGTAAGGGCAGAAGCTCATGGTGAAAAACTTGAAGGTGGATTTTTCTTCGGCGCTAGGTTCAAAGGCAACGGCGGAGACAGAGCTAGTTTGGTTGGTAGTTATTTTGGCAGAGAGGCTGCCGGCTAAAAAGGCGGCGGCGGCAATAATTACAGCAAAAATAATGAAATTTAAACGGGGCATGCTGATTTTTTTATTATTTTTTATTTTCTTGATCATTTTTAGGATTTTTTAAAATATAAATTAAGAGAGGTATTTTATAAGACCCAGACAGTATATCATTTTTTTTGAAAGGAAATGCCAGAGGTAGGACAAGAGACTATGGCAAGCTTGGCTTTTGCCAATTCTTCTGGCGTTTGTGGTTGTTTTTTTATTTTGGCTTTACCGGTTTGAGGGTTAATGGTAAAAATTTCTGGTGCTAAGGCGACACAGGTGCCGCAACCTAAACATTTGCTTTGGTCTATGGCGAGCGTTTGGTTGGTTTTTGACATAAGTGAAGAAGATTATTAAGGAAAAGATATTTTTTGTCAATTTAGGAGCGGTATTTACGGCCGATGGGATTTTGGTTTAGAAAAAGACCAGTTTCATCAATGACATTTAGAATGAGACTGGCCCTTTCGATAGCTTCGGGAAGGCTGAGGTTTTTAAGATTGTGAGGGAACCAATGGAAAATTTCATTACGGGAATTTTTCCAGGCGTGCCAGAGTTTTTCGGCTAAAAGTTCGCCCTTTGGGTCGAGGTCGGCCAGGCGTTGGTAGATAGAAAAGCGCTTGTAGCGAAGAGAAGGATTGAGAGTTTTCCCTACCCGAAAGTGATCAGAGCGATGAAGGCGTAGATCAATAAGGTCAATTTTAAGGAAAAAATCTTTTAAAAAGCCTTCATAGGCTTTGGCAAAGGGGGCCACGAGAAATGAATAATCATTCATTTTTCCAGATAAGTGTTGTTTGGTTGATTCAATGAGGATTGCTCCGTCTTGGACTAGTTTTTTTTGGTTTGGACTGAGATATTTTTGAGCTTTAGTTAGTTGGGCATTATCCATTTTTTTGTTTTAAGAGTTTAAAAGAAAAAGAAAGAAAAGGAAGAGGCATGAGGAAAGCAGAAGTAGATAAAGCTCAAGAGCTTTGTCGGTTAAGCGGACTAAGTGGCTGCGGGCAAAGAGCCAAATTTTTAAATCCTGGCGGCGCAGATAAAAATCCTTGAGGCAGTCAGAGAGAAGATGAAGATTTAAAGAGAAGACTAGGGATTTGGCAAAAATCGAAGAGGTTGAACTCAAGATAAAAAAAGTTAAAGGGAGAAGGAGAAGCTGGAAATGGAAGTGGTGAAAAGTGAGGTTGTTGTGGGAGAGGTGGTAATGAGCCAGATGGGCTAGGAGTTGGGGATAATTTTTAGAAAGAAGAATTTTTTTGGCTTCCTGGGATTCCGGCAGATTAGGGTGGGTGACAAACCAGTAGACAGGGTGGTCTAAATCCAAAAGGAAAGAGCCAAGACCCATGCCTAAGAAAAGACTTAGGAAGGAGAAAAATGGGCTTTCTTTTAAAAGCCAAATAAGGGAAAGAAGAAGAGTGAGGGTGGCAGTGGGAACAAGATGAAGAGTTAGTTCTCTTTTTAGCTCTGGGGGCATACTAACAGTATTAAGTAGTAGTAGAGAGGGTGCAAGGACGAAAAAGTTATTTTTTACTCTTTTGGGTTAGTGTCTGCATTTTCAAAAGGGCTTTTTGGCGGTTGGGGTTTTTAAAATGGGTACGGGCTGGGGCCAGTTTTTCAATTAACCAATCCCCTACCCCATTTTTAAGGTCGAGGGGGTGGAGAAGGCCTTTTTGGTAGTCATGTTTTATTTTTTCAATATCACGGTAAACTTTGGGACCACCAAATTTGGCCGGACGGGAAAGGCGAAGTTCACCTGTTTTTTCTCCCCAGAAGACCAAGGTTTCTACCCAGTTAATCAGGGGATTGTGTTCCAGAATTTGTGGTGGGCAGTAAGCAGTTTTAATTTTAGCGCGGATTTCTTCGGGACTATCGTGGACGAAAATAGCTGAGCCGGGCTTAGATTTGCTCATTTTAAGGGCTTCACTAGTTTCTTGCTGTTTTTTACCCAAATCTTCTTTGGTGGGGGCAGCTAGGCCGGCGACAAGATTATGGTGTATGGCAACGGGGGTAATTATTTGACCCTGTTTGTTTTTTAGTGGATTGATAGTTAATTTTTTGGCTACTTGACGAGCAATAACATGAGCCTTTCTTTGGTCAAGGCCGGCGTGGGCAAGGTTTACCTGCATAGTGAAAATATCGGCGACTTGAAGTGGGGGGTAGAAAAGGGTGGCCAAGTTAACATCATTACCGGCCTCTTTGCCCATGATGGAAATGGAGCGAAGGCCGCGGGAGAGAGTGACGTGTTGGCCCACTTCCATGAAGGTTTCCCAGTGGACGGGATTTTCCCGGTAGAGGTCTTTGCCCAAGACAAACTTTAGTTTCCCCTCCCCTACTCCAAAACAAGCAAGAGAGGCGACTAGCGCCTCTTGGAAATAGGTTTGGGTCATCTCCCTGATAAGCTTCCAGTTGCCGTCGAGTTTGTGGTTTAGATAGCTGTGAAAGTCGGCCAGGAAGATTTGGCAGGTGGCTCCCGCTTTTAAGAAATCGGCAATTTTTCCCATGCAGATAAGGCCGGTACCTAAATGAACCAGGCCGGAAATTTCCAGACCAATGTAGTGGTTTAGGGGGGTGTTGGAGACAAGAAGATTCTCAAGATCTTTTTCGGTTAGGATCTCTTGGCAGTTGCGAGCAATAAGGTGAAATTTTTGTTTTTGATTATGGTTGATGGTCATTTTTTTTGGGAAAAATTTTAATTAAACAGGATAGTTTTGTTAAATGAAATGGTTTTTTTTGGTCCAGGGGGCAGGGTTCGAACCTGCGTAGGCTGAGCCGACGGTTTTACAGACCGTTCCGTTTGACCACTCCGGCACCCCTGGTATCTTCGTATTTTAAGCGATGGTCGGGGAAAGCTCAACTTTTTATTAAGAATTAAGATTATTAAGAATTAAGAAGAAGAATTTATAATGACTTGACAAGGTTAGTATTTTTTTGTCATGATGAATCTAGATTATTTTAGATATTTATTGAATATACAGTGGAGCAGTAAAAATGAAAAAATTTCAAGTTTTTTTGATATTCTCTTTGTTTTTAGGGATTTTAGGAGCATTGGGGGTGGGGGTGGCGGCGAAGAAAGGGGCGGTTTTGGGAGAGCAGAACTCTCAGGATTCGATATTGCCGGGAACTGCTTCATGTAACGAGATTGACGAAATGGCAAAAAGGACAAGGAGAGTTCATGCCAGTACTTGTGCTGGCGCTGAAGTAAAAGGATTGACGGTAAGTGCGGCGGATAAAGATTGTGTATCTTCGGGGGGGACCTGTTTTACTAGAAAGGTCGGTAGTTATTCCCGTGATTGCTGTGAAGGTGAGTGTGTGCCGGTTTCCGGAAGTTCAAGCATTGTGGGCCGCTGTTCTGGAACGAGTACGGCCAAGAAGGCTACTTTAACACCAGTGGCTAAAGAGCCGGTTCAGGAGCAAAATGCCATGACTTGTCGCTACTTGGCTTTGGGTTTGCGCTATTTGGATTTGGCTAATAAATACTGTGAAAAGGATAATTCTAAGAAGCCAAGCACGACTCCAGCCAAAAAACAGGAAGAGCCAACTCCTAAAAAGGGAGTACCTACTTCAGTTGAACCAACGAAAGGGAAGGGACAAGTTACTACTGCTCCCCAACCAACCAGCAGTGGAGGGAAATGTGGTTTGAATTCTTATCAGATATCTGCTCCCTGTGCGGCTGAATCGGGAACGTATAAATATGAAAAGATGAAATATGCTTGTTATGATGATTTCTCAGGTGTGGTTGAGGGCGATGGTTGCAAGACTTCTGATGAGTGGTTAAAGATAGCTTCAGAAAATTGCAAGGGTCATTGTCGATAAAAGGATAAAAGATTGTAGTTAATAGAATTGTGGTTGGGCGTTGTCTTTGATAATAATGGGGAGAATTTCGGTTTTAATGAGTTTATTTTCCTGGAAGCTGAGGCGGCTTATAAAGCCTTCACTGGTTTTTTGAGACCAGTTCTGGTCAAAGATGAAATTGCCATGAGAGTAGATGATTAGTTTTTCTTGGTAATATTCCGGTTCTTGAGTCCAGTGGGGATGGTTGCCCAAGATAATATCGGCGCCCAGGTCGATAGCCAGGCGAGCCAGATGTTTTTGGCGCGGGGTCGGTTGGTGAGTGTATTCTTCTCCCCAATGAAAAAAGATAATAACAAGATCTGATTTTTCTTTGGCTTTTGGTATTTGTTCTTTTAGGTTTTGATCAGTGCTTGATTGAATGACTTGGCCTCGTTGGTTTAAGTCGTTATAGGCAAGAAAGGCGATGATTTGGCCTTTGACAGTGGCAAATTGAGGATTGACGAGCCCCAAAACTTTAATGTTGGCGCCTTGTAGAAGTGAAGTAGTGTTTTCAATCCCCTCTTGGCCCCAGTTCTCACTGTGGTTGTTGGCCAAGGAGACGAGATCAACGCCGGCAAATTTGAGACCCTCCAAGTGCTCAGGGGGAGCACAAAAAAGCATGCCGGTGGAGCTGGGAGGACAATGTTGGACGAGGGGATTTTCTAGGTTAATAAGGGTGAGGTCGGCACTTTTAAGAACAGCGGCGGTTTTTTCCCAGGGCCAGAGGAAGTTATTTTTGGCTTGGGTTTGAACATTAACGAAACGACCCAACATGATGTCACCGGTGCTGATTAGTGTCCAGGTTTGAGCAGGAGAAGAGGTAGTTGTTTGCTGGCTTGGGACGGGAAGAAAAGGAAAAACAATTGTGGGCAAAAAGGAGCCAGAGGCAGCGGTTTTTAATTTTTTATTGTGAAAAAAAAGTACAACCAGAAAAGGGAGGAGAAAGGAAAGCAGAAAGAGAGCTTTACTTTTTCTGGAAGAGAAAAATGGCGGCCTTTTGGCCGGAGACAAGAATGTCATGTTTTTTTAAGAGTCTAAATTTACGGCTTTGTTGTTTAAGGAGAGTGTCAAGAGTAGTTTTTTGACCAGTGAGAAGAGTGACAGTCCCCTCTTTTTTTAAGATCCGGTAGAAACTGCTGAGTATTTGAGCATAGAAAGTAGCAATATTTAAGTGTTTTGCCTGGTATTGGCCCCAGGGAGGGTCGGTAATAATTTTGTCAATGGAATCGTCTTCAAAAGTTTTAAGAAGAGTGGCATCCCAGCGACCTTCGGTAATGCGGGCTTTGGCTTTTCTTGCTCTTTGGCGGGTAAGATTAACCATTTTGGGGTCAATGTCGCCGGCGAGGATTTTTTTAACAGGGAAGTTTTTAGCCAGTTCAACCGGAATAACGCCGTAACCACAGAAAGGGTCAAGAATAATATCGGAGGTTTGAGGATTGCTCATAAAACAAAGGAGGTAAGCCAGTTCTGCTTTAAGTTCTCCGGCCTGTTTTTGAGTGGGGCGTTGCCTTATCTTTGGCCCAAAGAAAATATAGCCTTCTTCGCGGCGAGCTAGAAACCAAAATTCCAAGTTGGCCTTGCTTTGAGTGTAGATGAGGCGAGGATGGGTCTCAAGTTTGTTTTTTAGAGGGTTAATGATTTCCGGACCAATAGAGAGAAAACGGTTTTGTTGGGAGAAAATTAAGCGAAAGCGGGTTTTTTTGGCAAAGTGGGTTTGGTTTAGGTATTTTTCTAGATTAGGGCTTTGGGCCAGGGTTTCAGAGGCCTTGACCTTGCTTGGTTCTTTTAGAGAGTCGATTAAGAGGAAGTTGCTGTTAAAAAAGCGTAAATTAGCGGCTTGAGTGGGACTCAAAGGGCCTTCCCAAACCAAAAGACCATCAAAGAGCATATTTATTTTTACTTTGGGAACGTGGGCCTTGAGGGCGTCTTTGACGATTTGGCTGGTGCCGGAAATGAAGGTGGAAAAGTAGGATAAATTATTCATATCTTAAGGCTTCAATTGGAGAAAGGCGGGAGGCGCGACGGGCGGGAGCGGCGCCAAAGACGATGCCGACTAAGGCGGCAACAGAAAAGGAGAGAATAACGGAATCAAGGTTGATTTTGGCCGGGAAAACTTGCTTGATAGCTAGAGTTCCCAAAGCTCCCAGACCAATGCCAATGGCTCCTCCCAAAAGAGAAAGGATAGTTGATTCAAGTAAAAACTGAGTGAGAATAAGATTGGGAGTGGCGCCCAAGGCTTTTCTGAGACCAATTTCTCGGGTACGTTCAGTGACGGTAACGAGCATTATATTCATAATACCAATACCGCCGACTACTAGGGAAATGGCGGCGATACCAGAAAGGCCAATGGTGAGGATTCCCAGAATGGAATTGATGCTTTCCAGGAGTTGGCTTTGGTCAAAAACAGAAAAGGAGTCTTTTTCAAAATCTTTAAGAAGAATTTTTTCGGCCTCTTTTTTGATGGGGTCAACCTGGTCAGAGTTGGGTGCTTTGATGGTGATGGTGCTAATGTCGCGGCTTCCAGCTAGGTCATAACCATGTTCTAAAGGAAGATAGATTTGTTCGTCGGTGTTGGGGCCAAAACCACCTCCAGCGCCTTTTGAGTCGGCAATACCAACGACGGTAAAACGTTTAGAGTTTATTTTTACTTTTTTGCCGAGGGGATTTAGGGTACCAAAAAGGTCTTCGGCAGTTTTTGAACCCAAAACAACCACTGCCTCATTTTTGGCTTCTTCCTGAGAAGTAAAAAAACGTCCTTGAGTTTGGGGATCGGAGGGATTTAAGTTTCTAATGTCTGCAAGGGTGGAAGTAGAACCAAGGGCGGAGACTTTGACTGTTTTTGTGCCAAAAGAGATATTGGTGTTGGCAAAAATGATGGGAGCAACAAGGTCGACTCCATTTATTTTTCTTAAGTCTTTTAGATGTTTGTTTTTAAAGACGGCGTTGTTGGCAGCATAGAAATTTCTTTCGTCTTGTTGTAGGCCTCCAGATTCATCAAAGACTTGGCCAGCCATAATAATAATAACGTTTGAGCCCAGACTTTCAAATTGGTCGGTAATATAGGCTTGCAGGCCGTGGCCGATGCTCATAAGGAGAATGACGGAAGTGACACCGATGATGATGCCAAGGGAGGTGAGAACTCCCCGGCTTTTATTTCGTAAAATGGAGCGCAAGGCAGTGCGGGTTAAAGTTTTAATTCCGGTTATTTTTGGCATTTTAGTTGTTTATTTGGCCATCGATCATAGTAATGACGCGGTTGGCGCGGCGGGCTAACTCTTGGTCATGAGTAACCATAACAATGGTTTTGCCTTCCCGATTTATTTCCTTGATAAGTTTAACTATTTCAACCCCTGAGCGGCTGTCTAAGTTACCAGTTGGTTCGTCAGCTAAGATAATTTCGGGATCATTGACTAGGGCGCGGGCGATAGCGACACGCTGTTGTTGGCCTCCGGAGAGCTGGTTGGGGTGGTGATCCAGGCGGTCACCCAGAGCAACTTTTTCCAGAATAGCGGTGGCTCGTTTTTCCCTTTCTTTTTGGCTTAAACCAGCATAAAGCATGGGAAGTTCGACATTTTCTCTGGCACTGGTTTTGGGGAGGAGGTTGAATTGTTGGAAGATGAAACCAATGCTGTGATTTCTGGCGCGGGAGAGAGCTTTTTCATCTAAGCTTTGGGTTTCCCGACCTTTTAAAAATACCTGGCCGGAGCTTGGTTGATCCAAAAGGCCAATAATGTGCATTAGAGTTGATTTGCCGGAGCCGGAGGGGCCGACGATGGAAACAAAGTCGCCTTTTTTAATTTGGAGGGAGATGTTTTTTAAGGCATTGACCTGAGTTTCGCCCATTTGGTAGCTTTTATAGGTATTGACTAGCTCAAGAATCGGTTCTGTCCCGTTTTTTTTACTCATAATAGACCAAGGTTTGTTCTGCGTTAAGGCCGGAGACTATTTCTACATACTCATCGGTTTCGAGGCCAATTTCTACTTCTTGTTCTAGATTTTTAGGAGAGCTTTTCAGGATGACAAAAGTGCGCCCCTCTTTTTCGTTTAGGGCTTCAAGGGGAATGTAAAGGGTGTTGGAAGATTGTCGGGAGATAATTTGGGCATCGCCAGACATGCCTAGACGGTATTTAAGGTTGGAGTTGTCAATAGGAAGGCTAAATTTTAAGCGGTAGGAAATGGTATTAGAGCTGGTTAGGGGAACAAAGCTTTGAAAGATAAGCTTGGAGTCAATAGTTTCTTCTGGGTAGGCGTCAAGAGTGATTTGGGCGCTGGCGCTGGCAGGAATTTCCTGAAGTTCGTCTTCATCGGCGCTGGCTTCAAAATAGATAGTGCCGGGATTGATAACAGTGAATTCGGCTGTGGCGGGGGTAATGTTGACCCCAGCAAAGGGTTGGTCAACTTTGGTGACAATACCGGCGATGGGGCTGCTGAGGACGGCCAAACGATGGCTTAGATCGGCTAGTTCCACATCAATGACTGAGTTTTCCAGATCCCATTGGGCTTTGTCCAGAATTCGCCTTATCTCGTAGTCAATGACCAGGCCTTCTCTGACTAATTTATGGTCATCTTGGTCCTGTTCAAAGTCGGCTCGTTCTTTGGAGTAGTCATTTAGTTCTTTTTTTAGAGTTTTTTCTAGGGCACGGCGATCGAGGGTGGCTAGTGCTTGGCCGCGGCGGACCCAATCCCCTTCTTTAACGGCAACCCAAGTTAAGAGGCCCGAGGTTTGGAAGCGCAAAGTAAGGTTTTCTTCAGCCTGGAGGTGGCCAGAGAGCTCCAGGGTTTGGGTGAGGTCGCCTTGTTTTACGGTAACGGTTTTTTCGGTTTTTCCTTTGGGGATAGTCGTACTTTTGGCTTTAGCTTGGCGAAAGACGAGAAGGAGGGTAAGACCAGCAAGGCCGACGATAAGCCAGATTTTGTTTTTGCTAAGCCAGTTTTTTTTGGTTTCGGACATCGGCTAATTGTACCAGTTTTCTTATCTTTTTGAAGCTGGAGTTTTTCTTTTTTTAATCTGGCTAATTGCCACATAAAAAGACGAGCGGGTGAGCGAATACTGCGGGGAGTTTGGTCACGAACAAAAAGACGGGCTTTTTCTAAAAGATCTTGGGGAGTGTTTTTGGCCAGGCGAAGATAGAGGCTGCGATGGGGCCAGTCAGAAAGCTCCTCAGCCAATCGAAGTCCATAGGCTTGAAAGTTTTTTGTGACGTATTTTCGGCGTTTTTCTAGTCGACCTAAATCAAATAGAGTGCCGATTGGTTCTGGTTTCTTGGTAGTCAAGGGAAGAAGAGTGGTTGGCCCAATAAAGAACAAGGTTTAATCCAATAATACCACCTATTAAGGTGGCGGCGAGGCTGAAATTTAATCTGACTAAAAGGAGAGCAGCCAGAAGAATGACGAGACCGCCGGAGTGAGTGGCAATTTCCCGGTTGGTGAAGAAGATAAGAGGGTTTTTTTTGGGGAGCCAGTAGGTGCTGGAGTCAAAAGGAATCCTAGTGAAGACATTGGTGATAAGGTAGGCAATATCGGAGAGGGCCAGGAAGAGTGGGGTCAAAAGCAGAGGTTTAATGGCCCAATTGAAACTGTTGGCGGCGCTACTTAAGGAAACAAAGCGGCGGGTTTTGGGGAGGGCTTTATTTTTGATTACTTGAGCCACCAAAATAGAAAGAATAAGAGAGGTTGTTTGGATAAGGCCGATTTGCTTCATGTTTCCTAGAATAAGAAAAAGGAAAAGGGGCCAGAGCCAGGAATAAACGGCGGCCTCCATACCAAAACCGAAAAAAGCCCAAGAGAAATGGGTAATTCCTCCTTTACGGCGTCCTACTAAGATTTTTTTGAAACCTGGCCAAGCTGGGTGTTCGTCGTACTGATCTAAAAAGATGGGTAAAATAGAGGCTACCAGAAAAATCAAGGCAACAAGGTAAAGGGAAGAAAATCCCCAAATAGAGGCGATAATTCCTCCTAAAAGTGGGCTTAGGGCGGCGGCGATTTGGGTGATGATATAGACAAAACTTACCTGACTGCCAACTTTTTGGGGTGTTGTTTGGCGGTCGAAGGCTAAATGGTAGGAGAGCCAGTGAGGAGGAAGCTTAATTCCTGAGAGGATAGCAGTCGGCCAAAGGAGCCAGGGGAATTGGGCCGACAACATCAGAGTAAGGATGTAGGCAGTGCGCAAAAGGGCACCCAGAAGAATACTTTTGTCGGGACCAAAATGGCTAATAAACCAGGCTGAGGGAAAACTGGCTGCCAGGTGAGAAGCTTCCCAGATAATAAAAAAGAGGATGGTTTGAGAGAGATCGTGGGTAATTTGGTAAACATAAATGGGGACGAAAAGCTCCATGATACTAAAACAGAAAGTTAAGAAGACAGTATTTAAATAAAGGCTAGAGAGACCGGAAAGATGGGGGCGGTATTGCCAGACGCCAAAGCGATGAAGGTCTTTATGAGATTCGGTTAGGGGCATTAAACCATGATAGCAAACATAGCAAAGAGGAGTGGACCTGGGGGGATTTGAACCCCCTACCTCTCCGATGCGACCGGAGCGCTCTAGCCAACTGAGCTACAGGCCCGAAAGTTTTAGCTTGGATATTATATCAGCGCTAGTTTGGGAAATGTTTTTATTTATCCTTAGTTTTTCAAAGAAGTTAGGGGGAGTAAGAACATATTTTTCAGGAGTGATTTTGGGGTGGCGGCCGATACCCAGACGAATGCGATGAAAGCTTTGGGTGCCCAGAACCTGAATGACTGATTCTACTCCGTGGTGGCCGGCGGGGCCGCGGTCAAACTGGATTTTAGACTCCCCTACTTTAAGATCGAGGTCGTCGTGGGCAAGGTAAATGTTGGCGGGTTTAATTTTATAAAAATGAGCAGTACTCTGAAGGCTTGGTCCAGACTCATTCATAAAAGTTTCGTTTGTGGCAAGAATGAGGTTTTTGTCTTTGCTTAGGCGGGTTTTTAGCTTTTTTTGGAGAGTGAGTGGGGGGAGATTGAGCTTTTTAAGGAGGGATTCAACTAGCCAGTAACCGGCATTGTGACGGTGGGCTTGATACTTAGAGCCAAAATTTCCGAGTCCAAAGAGAAGAAACATGGCTTAGTTTATCAGCTTTTTTGGAGGAATTATTTTTTACCAAGTTGTTTTTGGGCCCAGTCACCAAGATAAGGAAGAGAGATTTTTTCTCCTTGGTAGGTCTTAAGGATAAGGAAGATCCAAAGGATAAAGGAGGCGAGACCCCAGAGAGGACTGATAGTGAGGGCCAAAAAAACTCTTAAAAATGGAATGGAGCTTAAAATAATTGATCCAGCAATAACAAGCAGGGAGAAGACAAGAGATTGGTAGGCGTGGTAGCGAACGAAGCGATTTTCAGGCTCAAGGCTTAGAACAATGAAGGCGGTAACGAAGCCAAAAAGATAAGAGAGGGCGGCGGCCTGATTTTCAGGGAGATTAAGAGAAGATTTTTTTTGTTTCATTTTTTTTATTTAATTTTTAAGCTTTTTAAGGAGAGTGCGGGTTTTTCTAATGGCACGGGAGAGAGCTTCAAGGGGTTGGCGGCCACTTGATTTAGCAACGAAAGATTTTTTAGGAGTTTGGACTTTGATGCGAAAGCTAAAGAGAGGTTTGGTGCGGGAAACAAATTGTTTGTGGGCGAAAACTTGAAGACGGGAGATTTTTTGGGCTGGGCGGGAGCGGCTTAGTCTGGTGATGGCTTTTTTGACTTGGGATTGGAGAAAAGGGCTTAAAGATTTAATTTCCCAAATTGCTTTGGTGACCATTGCTACTTTAAATTATACAGAAAGGAAAGGAAGCAGGCTACGTTTAAATTAGGAGGAAAGAAGGGCGAGGAGTTTTTTTTCATTAATGATGGGGATTTTTAAGGTTTTGGCTTTTTGGGATTTGGAGGAGAGGGAGTGGGGGTTGTTGGAGACTAGGTAGGACAGGCTTTTGCTGACTGAGGAGTGGGTTTCTCCTCCCTTTTTTTCAATAAGGTCTTCCAGCTCCCGTCGAGGACGGGACATGCTACCAGTTAGACAAAATGAGAGATTTTTAAGAGGGAGAGAGGCAGAGGGGGCGGGTTTTTCAATGCTAATTTCTAAGATTAGGCTATCGATAAGGGGGCGGCGGATTTTTATTCCTTCAATAATAGTTTGAGCCAGTTGTTCTTTGAAACCCTTGATGGCAAGAAGGTCTGAGATTTTGAGGGAAGTTATTTTCTCAAGAGTGTTGAAGCCGGCGTGAACTAGCTGTCTGGTCCTTTTGTGGGAGAGGGTGGGAATGGAGATGGCGGAGAGAAATTGGGCAAGGCTGAGGCGGCGTTGTGACTGGATTTGGTTAATGATTTTTTGACCAATTGTTTTCCCTAGTCCCTCGGTGTTAATGAAGTCGGAGAGAGTGAGGCGGTAAAAGTCGGCAGGGGTTTTTAGCTTTCCTTGTTGGTAGAATTTGCGGATAGTTTTTTGGGAAATGTGGTCAATTTTTAAAGTCGTACAGAAGCGGCGTAGTTGGCCTTGGATTTGGGCGGGACAATGGCGATAGTTGGTACAGAGAAGGTAGTGCTCTTCTTTTTTGAGTTTTTTGTTGCATGAAGGACAGGTAAGGGGTGGCTTAAAGTAGCCGGAGCTGTTTTTTTTGAGAAGCTTTTCAACGTAGGGGATGACGTCGCCACGACGGGAAAGTTGAATGAGGTCGCCAGTATTTAGATTTTTTTCTTTAATTAATTGCCAATTGGCCAGTGAGGCTTTGCGGATGATAGCTCCGGAAAGAGAAACCGGCTCAACTTTGGCAACGGGAGTGATTTTTCCCAATGGTCCCACTTGCCAAGAGATGGAAATGATAGTAGTTTCGGCCGATTCAGCGGGGAATTTATAGGCAACTTGGCCCTTTGGTCGCTGATTTAAGATGCCCAAGGATTCCTGGAGGGTTTGATCATTTATTTTGACTACTAAGCCATCTATTTCAAAAGGAAAGCGGCGACGGGATTGGTTTAGAAATTTTTGGTAGATTTTTTCTACTTCGGAAAGGGAGGGACAAAGGAGACTGTCGACAGGATCAAGCCCCAGAGTTTTAAGATAGTCGACAGAGTCACTTTCAGTGTTTGGAATGGGGAGGGGTTGTTGAAAAGCTAAGTCGACGGGAACTAGGCGGCAGAGGGAGGAGAAGCGAGCATCAAGGCGCTGAGAGATGCCAGCAGCGGCATTTCGGGGATTGGAGTAAAGCGAGTCTTTGGATTTTTTTTGTAAGGTGGCAAAATCTTGGTAGGAGATGACAATTTCGGCGCGGATAAGGCCGGAAAAGGGTTTTTTTAGTTTTTTTAAGAAACCCTGCATGTGGGCGGCGTTTTGGCTGATGTCGTCCCCTATTTTGCCGTCTCCACGGGTAACAGCGGCGCGAAGAAGACCGTTATGATACTCAAGGCCTAAGGAGAGGCCATCTAATTTGGGTTGGACAAGGAAGCTGGTTTGGGGAGGGAGATGGTGTTTCTGAAAATATTTTTTAAGTGAAGGCCAGTCGCTGACTTTATTTTGAGAATTCATCAAAGGGAGAGAGTGGCGACGCTTGACAAAGCCACTTTCTTTGTTGGAACTGCCAATTTTTTGGAAAAAACGATGGTAAGGCTGTTGTTTTTTAAGAAGAGCTTCCAAGCTATCGTAGGTGTGGTCATCCATAAGCGGTGTTTGCCCGCTGTAGTAGATTTTTTGGGCATTAATTAGAAGATCTCCTAATTTTTGAGGAGGGAGTTTTTGGATTTGGGGATCAGAAAGAATGATCTTTTTTTTCATGTCTCTTGGAAAATGGGAGATATGGGTTATTCAATAAGGTGGTAGTAAGCGCCTTTAGTACTGCCGCGTTTACCAACTATTTTTGATTCGATAAGTTTTTTTAAGTCACGCCAGATGGTGTCATCGGAAACCATGGGAAGCAGCTCTTGGGCGTCCGGCATGCGGAGACCACCGAACTCTCTCATATACTCGACAAGTTTTATTTGGCGGTCGGATAGAGGAATTTGTTTGCCGCCAAGCTGGCGTTTGAGACGGTAATCGGCGGAAAGGTGGAGAACTTTTTCTTTGACCCGGTCAAGCTCGATGGCTAAGACTTCAGTAAAATATTCTATCCATCCACTCAAATCTCTTTGAATGAGGTCGGGGTTGGTTTGGTCAGTTTTTTGGATGGCACGGTAGTAGAGATCGGCATGGCGGTCAAAATATTCCTCAAGAGAAAAGAGGCGTCTGATATCGTAGCCCTCGGTGTGGAGGACAAGGGTGGAAAAGGCTCGGGCAACTCGGCCATTGCCTTCGGGAAAAGGGTGGATGGCGACAAGAACATAGTGGGCAATGGCGGCTTTAATAATGGGGTGAAATTTTTGGACTTCTTGCTGGTTTAGCCAGTTGAGGAAGTCGGTAACCATGAAAGGAACCTCAACTGAAGGGGGAGGGCGGTGGATTATTTCTCCGGTTTGACTGTTTCGTAAAGTTACTTCCTGACGGCGGTATTGGCCAACCAGGGAGGCATCAATAACTTTTTCGGTAGTTAGGCGGTGCATTTTTTTGAGGATTTCCTCGGAATAGTGGAATTGGCTGTTTTCCTGAGGAATAGCTTGGCCAGAAACGATTCCGGCATCGTGCTGGCTCCAGAGCTCTTCTAAATATTGCATGACATTTCGATAGTTGATAACTTCTTGGAGATCTCTTTGGCCGGCACTTATTTTTTGTCCTTCCATAACCTTGATTACTTCTTGGAGGCTTAAATCATTACCCTCAAGATGAGTGCCGTAATGGACGGTTCGGTTAACAGCCTCTTGCTGGAAACGGCGTTCGTAGGCAGGGACCAGGGGAGAGGAGCCAATGATGGCGCGGGCGCTTTCAGCTTGGGAAATATTTTTTAAAATTTGATTGTTTATCTGAAATTTAGCCTGATACATTGGTTTTGAAAAACCTTAAGTACTTCTATTTTACCTTTTTTTTAGATTTTTGCGATGATTGTGCGGAGAAAGGGAGAGAGGGGGAAAAGGGAAGAGAAAGAAGGAGCCAGTCAAGAACAAAGGGCCAAGAGACGTTGGTAGAGAGAATTTTTTGAGCTTGGAGGAGAGCTTTAATGATTTTTCCGGATAGGCGAGGATCGGATGGGTTAATCTTGGTTTGCCAGAAAGAAAGCTCTGTCTGGATAAAATTTTTTGGGTCAAGTTTTTTGGCCTCTGTTTGAGAAAAGGCGAGTCTTTTGGAGTCATCTTGGCTCATTAAGGGAGCAAGAAGGGAGGAAGAGACTACGGGAGGGGTGGGGGCAACTTTTATAATTTGGCAGCGAGAGAGAATGGTGGGAAGAAAGAAATCTTTTTGGGAGGCAAGTAGGAAGATATAGGTACCAAGAGGAGGGTCTTCTAGGGTTTTAAGGAGAGCATTTTGGGCCGGAGGGCGAAGCAGGTGGGCTTGGTGGATAATGACCAGGCGGGGCTGGTTTTGAAAACTTTTTTGGCTTAGGAAAGATTTTATTTGTCTTGTTTTGGCAATGTTTAAATCTTTTTCTTCTTCGAGTTTAAAAACATTAACCTGATTTTTCAAACTGCCTAGATTTTCTCGAGTGATAATTTTTTGGAGAGTTTTTTCTTGAATGGCTTTTTCTGGGTGGAGAATGAGGATTGAGCGGGAAGCTAGCATTTGATCTATTTTACAGTAGGCCTGGTTTTTTGTACCATGAAGAGAGATGGATAAGCCTGCCCCTAAGACAACTGAGAATCGGGATAAGAGAGCGGGGAAAGGTGCTTCTTTGGTAGATGTGCTGGTGGAAAATGGAGTTTTGACTCAAGAGCAGGCGGGAAAAGTACGATTGGAAATAATTAAAACCGGAGAAGAGGAGAAGGCAATTTTGAGAAGGTTAAGACTGGCAGACGAGAGTAGTTTAAACCAGGCTTGGGCAAAAGTGTTGAGGGTTCCCTTTGTCGATTTGGACAAAGAAGGATTTTCCCCCCAGGCTTTGACTTTTGTGCCACGAAGTGTGGCGGAGCGTTATACGTTACTCCCCTACTCTTTTGAGGCTCGGGATAAAACTTTGGGATTAGCGATGGCCAATCCGCTGGACCTGGAAACGGTGGAATTTTTGGAAAAGAAGACGGGGCTGAAGATAAAAGTGGCCTTGGCTTTGGAAAAACAGATTAAGGATAGCATTAAAGTTCGTTATGAGCAGGAATTGACTAGTCAGGTAACCGAGGCTTTAAAGGATACGGAGAAGAAAACTCAGGTAGTGGTGGGGAAAGATATTGGAAGGTCAATTAAAGAGGCGCCAATTGCCAAAATAGTGATGACAATTTTGGAGTTTGCAATGAAATCACGGGCATCGGATGTGCATATCGAGCCGCAGGAGAGAAGTACACGGGTGCGTTATCGGATTGACGGTATTATGGTGGAGAAGCTTTTGTTACCCAAAAATGTGCACGATGCGGTGGTGAGTCGGATAAAGATTTTGTCGGACATGAAGATTGATGAGAAAAGAGTGCCACAGGACGGGCGTTTTTCTTTTTCGGCTGATGGGGAAAGTGTTGATTTGCGGGTTTCTACCGCACCTTCAATTCATGGAGAGAAGGTAGTGATGCGTCTTTTGAAAAAGGGTCAGGAAGCAGTGGAATTGGTTGATTTGGGACTCAGAGGACGGGCTTTGCGAAATTTGCGGGAGGCAGTAGATCGGCCGCACGGAATTGTGTTGGTTTGTGGGCCAACAGGATCGGGTAAAACAACGACTCTTTACTCTCTTTTGAGTAAACTGTCGACGATACGGGTTAATGTGATGACAGTGGAGGACCCGGTAGAATACGAGATTTTGGGGGTAACCCAGGTTCAGGTAAATGTACAGGCAGGACTGACCTTTGCTTCGGCTCTGCGGTCTTTTTTACGGCAAGACCCGGATATTATTATGGTCGGGGAAATCCGCGATCAGGAGACGGCTGATTTGGCCATTAATGCTTCTTTAACCGGACATTTGGTTTTTTCTACGCTTCATACTAATGATGCTGCTGGAGCTCCGCCGCGTCTTATTGATATGGGGGCGGAGCCTTTTTTGCTGGTGAGTTCTTTGACCTGCGTGGCGGCCCAGCGGGTGCTTCGCAAGGTTTGCAGTCATTGTTCTCAGGAAATAGAAATAGCAGCGGAAATATTAACGGATATGAAAGAAGTTTTGGGGCCAATTTACGGGATGGTTTCCCAGAAATGGGAAAAGGAAGGGAAGCAGATGAAAATAAAGAAGCCAGTGGGGTGCGAGAAATGTGGAGAGACGGGATATATGGGGAGAATTGGTATTTTTGAGGTAATGCCGGTGAGTGAAAAGATAAGCCAGGCAATTATTAGCAAGGCGGCGGCGTCAGAGTTGCAAAAGTTGGCAATTGAGGAGGGAATGATGACAATGAAACAGGATGGTTATGTTAAAGTTTTAGAAGGGGTGACCACAATTGAAGAGGTATTGCGAGTGGCCCAATATTAAAAATTGAAGGAGATGAAGGAGATAAAGAGAAATGAATCCAGTTGAAGCAAGAGCAGATCAGGAGTTGGCAAAGATTTTGGATTTGGCGGTTACGGCCAGAGCTTCGGATATTCATTTGGCGGCAGGTAGTGAACCTTGGATTAGGGTGAATGAAAAGTTGCAGGTTTTGGCGGCAATTAGTGTTTTAAGTCAAGAAAAAATTCTTGGTTGGATGAAGGTTTTATTGGATAAGCGCTGGGAGTTGTTAACGGAAAGACAGGAGTTTGATTTTTCTTTTTCCTGGAAAGAGGTGCGGTTGCGGGTAAATATTTACTGGCAAATGGGAGAGGTAGCAGTGGCGATGCGGCTTATCCCAATTCAGGTTCCTCCGCTTAGTGCTTTGGGTTTGCCTCCTATTTTGGAGCAGTTTTGTGCTCTTAAGCAGGGCTTGGTTCTTTTAACCGGGCCGACTGGTCATGGTAAGTCGACAACGGCGGCGGCAATGCTGGATTTTATTAACAAAAATGAGGCTCGGCATATAGTGACAGTGGAAGACCCAGTGGAGTATGTGATTACTCCTAAAAAATCAATTGTTTCCCAAAGGGAGTTTTTGACCGATACGAAAAATTGGAATGCGGCTTTAAGGGCGGTTTTGCGTCAAGATCCGGATGTGGTGTTTGTGGGAGAGATGAGGGATTTGGAGACGATATCGGCAACTTTGACTATTGCCGAAACTGGACACTTGGTTTTTTCGACATTGCACACTAATTCAGCGGCCCAGACGATAGATAGAATAGTGGACGTTTTTCCCAAAGGAAGCAGGGATCAAATTGCGATGCAGTTGGCCGGGAGTTTGACGGCGGTAATTTCACAGCGGCTTTTGCCCAATACCTCAAGGGGAATGATTCCGGCCTTTGAAATATTGGTGGCAACAAGTGCGGTGAGAACGGCAGTAAGAGAGGGAAAAACTCACATGATTGATAATATTATTCAAACTAGTGCTGAAGTGGGAATGATGGGACTGGAAAAAGGTTTAGCGGCCCTGGTTCGGTCAGGGGCGGTTAAGGAAGAGATAGCACTGACTTATTCACTTAAACCAGAGGAGTTTAGGCGTCAATTGAGATCGGGAGTTTAAAAAGTTATGAAGAAATTTTTGTTTAAGGCGCGTGATTGGCAAGGGAAGCAGATAGAGAGTGAGGTGGAAGCGGGAGATATAGCGGCGGCGAGGCGCTTGATTTCCCAACAGAGTTTGGTTTTAACTAGAATAATAGAGAAAAAAGAGTCGGAGTTGGGGCGGATAGTAGCTCGGGTTTTGGGTCGAGTGAGTTTAAAGCAGGTGGTGAATTTTACCAGGCAATTGGCAACAATGATGGTGTCGGGATTGCCGCTGACTGATTCCTTGGCTCTTTTAAAAGATCAGGCTAAGGCGGGAACAATGATGCATATCATTGTGGATGATGCGCTTGAGCAGGTGCAGGGAGGGCAGCCTTTGGCAAGCGCTTTGGCTCGGCACGAAAAGACTTTTGGTGAGGCTTATGTAGCCACTATTCGGGCCGGGGAGAAGGGAGGGGTGATGGAGGAAGTGCTGCTGAAGCTTGCGGATAACATGGAAGATAAACAGGAGTTTGCCGGCAAGCTTAAGGGGGCGATGATTTATCCGATAATTGTGTTGGTGGGGATGGTGGGGGTAATGCTGGTAATGATTATGGTGGTTATCCCTAAGCTTACCCAAATGTATGCTGATTTTGGAGGGGAGATGCCACTGCCTACCCGAATTTTGATGGGGATTTCAACAATTATGTTAAAACTTTGGTTTTTACTGCCCCTTCTTCCGTTGGGTGGCTATTTCGGGTTGAGAGCAGCCAAGAAGATGCCGGGGTTTGAGCTTCGATGGGATCGGTTTAAATTTCGACTGCCGATTATGGGAAAGCTTAGAGAGAAGACGATCTTAGCGGAGGCGCATCGAACTTTGTCGATGTTGTTGACGGCAGGGGTGAGTCTTATCGAGTCTTTACGGGTAGTGGGCCAGGCGACAGGTAGTGCGCATTTTGAGGAGGCTTTTTTGAGGGTTTCGGAGAGGGTAGAGAAGGGTTTTTCTTTGGCTGATGCAATGGTAGAAACTCGGGCTTTTCCGGTAATTGTGACCCAGATGGCGGCAACCGGAGAGGAAACGGGGAAATTGGATGAGATTATGATGAAAGTATCTAACTATTTTAGTTCGGAAGCAGAGCAGGCGGTGAAAGGATTGACAAGCGCGATAGAGCCGCTTATCATGTTGGTATTAGGGTTGGGAGTTGGTTTTTTGGTAATCGCGGTGGTGATGCCAATTTATAACTTAACCAGCCAATTTTAAAAGATTAAAAAATAAAACCATGAAAAGAATGTACAAGACGGGTTTCACCTTAGTTGAGCTTTTGATTGTTATTGCCCTGATCGCCATTCTTTCAGTGGCAGTTTTGGCGACTATTAACCCAATTGAGCAGGCGAATAAGGCAAGGGATGCCAGAGTACAAAATGATGCGGCAGAGGTAATGAATGCTTATGAGAGGTATTACACTACGGATCAGGAGTATCCATGGATGCAGTTTACGGAAGCTACTGCAATTACAGTAGACGATCCTGTTTTTTATAGATCTGACATGGCAGGATTTGGGATTTGTTATGCGGCGACAAGTGGTGCGTCAACGGCTGATGGTACCTGTAACACCAGCGGAACGGATTTGGGATTATTGATTGCTTCAGATGAGTTGAAAACGTCGTTTGCTGGGAAAGATGAGTTTACTACGCCTGGGGATAACAACGAGAATGCGCTGTATACTTTTAAGCAATCTGGTTCTGGTGGCGGTGTTTACGTTTGTTATGTACCAAAGGCTAAGTCAAACAGAAGGCAGGCCGATAAGCTTTACTGTATTAGCTCCGGTTTTGGGCTAGATGCTGCTGGCACCTTGGTTAAGGCATCTGCAAGTGGAGCGGATACCTGTGTTGCTTTGGATGAGACTTCTGCTGACTGGTCTACTCCAACGTTTACAGGGACGAGTGGAATGTTCTTGTGTGTGCCGGAGTAAAAGTTTCTTTACTTGAATCTTAAGCCCCGCTTTTGGCGGGGCTTTTTGTTTCTTTTGATTTTCCAGTATCATGGGATATGGAAGAGATTGTTTTTATTTTAGGATGGGTGTTTTTGGGTTTGGCTTGGGGTAGTTTTGCCAATGTTTTGCAGGCTGGGGGTGGGAGAAAAAAGCTTTTGGGGAGAAGTGTTTGTGATGGTTGTGGAAAAAGGCTTAATTGGTGGGAGAATGTGCCGGTTTTGTCTTGGGCTTTTTTGAGAGGGAAAAGTCTTTGTTGTCAGAGTCCCCTGCCCTGGCAGTATCCTTTGGTAGAGCTTTTATCAGGGCTCTCTTTTGGGGTTTGGAGCAGTAAGTTTGGTGGTTTTACCGGAGTTGATTTTTGGAGTTTGCTGGTGGTGGGAATTTTGGTTTTGGTGTTGGCTTGGGATTTGTGGCAGATGATTATCCCCGATTGGAGTTTGCTTTTTCTTTTTGGTTTGACCTTGGTCGGGTTGGGGGCGGGGTTTTTAAGGGTGGAATGGGTGGAGGCATTGGGGGCAGGACTGGGGGCTTTGGGATTTTTCTTGGGTTTGTGGTTTTTAACACGAGGAAAAGGAATGGGGATGGGAGATGTAAAAATGGCTGGAGTGATGGGTATTTTTTTGGGGTTTGAAGGAGTGGCCTGGGCTTTATGGCTTGCTTTTGTGAGTGGAGCTTTATTGGGACTTTTTTTAATGGTTCTTGGCCGGGCCGGAAGAAAGACAGCTTTGCCGTTTGGCCCTTTTTTAATTTTTGGTTGGCTCTTGGCTTGGCTTGGGCCAAGGGTTTATACTTTTTGGAGATGAAGAAGAGACAAAAGGGAGTTTCTTACATTGAAGTTTTGTTGGCGATGACAATTTTGGGAATTTTGGCCTTTATGGCAATGGGAGGGATTAATTTTTTGAAAAATATTTTTAAGGCTGATGATGCTCGGCGAAAGAACGATTTAGTGCTTTTGAAGGTAGCAATGGAGGGATATTTTGATGATCGAGGTTGTTATCCTGGATTGGCGATGGCGGCACAAATGAATCAGGAGGCGGCTTGTGGAGGTGAGATATTAAGTCCATATATGCCCCGTTTTCTTTGCGAAAAAGGGAAGACTCCGTATTTTTTGGAAGTGGAGGATAGCCTTTGTCCGAAATGGTTTCGTTTTATGGTGAATTTGGATAATGTAAATGATCCGGTTTTAGAAGAAGGTGGTTGTGGGGCGGATGGTTGTCCACTGAGAGTTAAGGTGCCTGAGGGGACGGAGGTGATAAGTCCCAATTATGGAGTGTCTTCGGACAATATTTCTTGGACAGAGATTGGCAATATTTGTGGGGTAACCTGTGCGTATTTCAATCCCGAGAGCCGCACTTGTGACCACGTTACTCACTGTGTGACGGGATGTTATAGTGATTACGGCTGTACACCTGGTTGCGAGGTGAGCAGTTGTACCGACTAGTATGTTATGCTTTTAGAATAAATGTTTTTTAAGAGAATTTGGCAAGAGTTGAGGAGAAAGGGGGCCTTTACGCTGGTAGAGCTTTTGTTGGTGATTGCAATTTTGGGAATTTTAGCGGCAATTTCAGCTGGTCAGTTTGTTAATGCTCAGAGAAAAGCCAGAGATGCCCAGAGAAAAACAGATTTGGGGAGTGTGCAGAGGGCGCTGGAGATGTATTTTGCTGATTATAGTGCTTTCCCGGCAGAGGAAGATATTGGTGGAATTTGGGGAGGAGAATTTAGTGATGGACAGACGATTTACATGAAAGTTTTGCCGGTAGCTCCTGGGGCTTTTCCCTACTGTTACGTGGTTTCAGGAGATGGAATGGCTTATGGCCTTTTTGCCGTTTTAGAGAATTGCCCCGATGGGGTGAGCTATGCTGTTAATACTTGCTCGTCTACCACCCAGTATTGTTGGGCAGTAACCAGTCCTAACACTAATGCCGATGAGGCTAAAAGCTTTTAAAAATGAAAATCAAAATGAAAAACAGCAGACAGGGTTTTAGTTTAATTGAGCTTTTGGTGGTGATTTTTATTATTGGAGTTTTGGCGGGAGTAGTTTTTCCAAACTTTATGGGAGCACGGGAGAGGGCACGGGATGCCAGGCGAAAGCAGGATTTAGAGTCGGTTAAAAATGCTTTGAGGATTTATTACAACGACAATCAGGCCTACCCTACTCCCGGGGTGGGAGGGGCGCTTAATTTATCTACCAGCTATATTGGTCAGATGCCAAGCGACCCTTTGGGAACAAGTTATGCTTATAGCTCCACTAGCCCTTATGATAGGTTTATGTTGTCGGCCAGACTGGAGAATGGATCGGATCAGGATATTGGTACGTCTCAGGCCCGTTGCGGGTACCCAGTGCCGACGCCGAGTGTATTTATGATTTGTGGAAATTAATTTTTAAAAATTAGAAAAGATGACAAAAAATAATTTTAAAAGAGGTTTTACTTTGTTTGAACTTTTGGTATCTATTTCTATTATTGGTATTTTGATGGCAGTTTCCACTGTGGCTTTTAGCAATGCCCAGAGGAAAAGCCGGGACGCCAGGCGGCGAGAAGATATGCAGGCGATACAGAAGGCTTTTGAGCAGCACTATGCGGATAGTGGTTATGTTTATGACGGTGTTTCCGCAAATTGTGCCACAATATTGGCAGATACCAGTGTTTTGCCAGCCGGGGCACCAATAGACCCCAAAAATTCAGGTAGTTATATTTATAGTTTTACCGGGTCTTGTGACATAGTAAATAACACTTATTGTGTTTGTGCCCTTTTAGAGCAGGCAGGGACGGGTAATTCCGGAGCAAGTTGCGCTTGGGCTACTGGGGGTAATTATTACTGTGTACAAAGCGTGCAATGAAGAGAAAAACTTTGGGATTTAGTTTAATTGAGCTTTTGGTGGCGGTGACGATCATGATTGTTATTTCGGCGGTAGGGACGATTAGCTATCGAAGTAGCAGTCTTTCGGCGCGGAATAACCGGAGAAGAGCTGATTTGGAGCAGGTGCGGATGGCCTTGGAGCTTTATCGGGAGGAGATAGGAGTATATCCCAATGTGACTAGTATGACACTTTTGGAAGGAGTATTGGAGACAACTTATATAAAGGAGATGCCGGTCGATCCCAAAGATAGCTTTGTTTATGCCTATTCGTACGTTGATCCTTACAATTATACGATTTGTGCTTACCTGGAGGGAGAGGCAGCAGGCAGTTATTGCGGTAGTGCTTGTGGAGTGAGTGGGTGTAATTATCGAGTGAGTAATCCTTAAAAAAATGAAAAGGAATGATGGTTTCAGCTTAGTGGAGCTTTTGGTGGCAAGTCTTTTGGTGATTATTTTGACAATGGTGGGGATAGGTAACTGGCGGCGCTTTCAGGCGCGAGCAGAGCTGGGAGTGGCGGCTGATCAATTGGTGACCCAATTAAGATTAGTACGGGGGCGGGCAACGGCGGTAGAGAAGCCTGCGGGATGTGTGACCTTAAATCGGTGGAATTTGGGTTTTAATGCTGGGACGGCCCGATTGACTATGTGGGCGGATTGTTTAGATGTCGGTGGGAATTCAATTCAGACAGGGCATAAGGAGGAGGAATGGGTTTTGGGGCAAGTGACGGTGTCGCCAGCAACAGGGACGCTTTATTTTATCCCTTTAACCGGTAATCGGGTGGAGGTTACTGGAAATTTGACGGCAACTTTGTCTTCGCCAAGCTATAGCAGTGAAAGCAAGAGGGTGACGCTGAGTGATTGGGGAGATATCCAGATTGAGGTGATTTAATTAGCTATCCCCTACCCCAGATGAGAAATTCTTGCTAAATTTAGGTGTGAGAGATTTTAAGAAAGGTACCGGATTGATAGAGTTGGTTTTTGTATTGGGCATGGTTTTGTTGTTTTTGACAGGGATTGTGACCCTTTCTCTTTCCAGTCTGGGAGTAAAAAACAAGAATACGGCTCAGGAGGAGACGACCCGAATGGCCAAGAAAGTAATGGTGGATCTGGTGGCCCTAAGAGAAACGGATAGGGCAGCCTTTTGGGCTAAGAGTGGATCGGAAGATTGTGGCGATGGGACAAATTTTCCTGATCTTTTGTGCGAGATAACTTATGTTGCCGGAAGTTGTAGCCCCAACCGCTGTGTGACAGTGGGGGTGGTAGTGACGGATGAAAATGGAGAGTTTGAAGCTAGAGTTGCTCGTTTTTTTAGTGATAAATGAAAAAAAGAGGAAAAAGAGGTTTTACGCTGGTGGAGATGCTGGTGGTGACGGTGGGGGTGGGGTTGATGGCGGTGTCGGTGGTGGGGGTTTTTCTCAATATGTCACGAGTAAATAGAAAAGTGCAGAGGATGCAGGAAGTGGAGAGTACAGCCTCTTGGATTTTGCGGTCGATGGAACAGGTAATTCAGTCGGCACGGGAGATAGAGAATGCGGATACAGTTTGTTTTGGGGAAAGGAGGGCGAATTTGACAGTGGTGGGGCGGGACGGAGGGGTGACCAATTACAGTTGCAGCAATGGTCAGATAGCTTCCGGATCGGCTGCTTTGAATAATATAAATCGTGTTAGTTTGACCAGTTGTAATTTTGTGAGCTGTGAAGGGGGGTCAGGAGCACAAGCAACGGTAGTAACCTTAAATTTTGAGTTAGTGGCCGGTGATGCTTCTTCTCCTCGGATAGAAGACCAAGCAAGAAAGAGTTTTTACCAGAGAATTGTGTTGAGGGGGTACTAAGGTTAAATTACTTTTACAATAAACTTGTAATAGTACATTATGTGATATTTTTTTGGGAAAATGTTATAATATTAGACAATATGTTTACTGGAGAGCGTGGAGCATTTGTTTGGAAAGAAAGGGTGAGAAAAGGGGCTCAGTTTTTAGTTTGGTTTTCTTTGGCTGCGGGATTGTTATCTGTAGCGGAAGCACATGCAGATTTAGCTATTAGAGGTAGAGAGAGTGAAGAGCAATCCAGTGTAGATTATCAAAGTGTGGAAGTTTATGAACCAACTGTTTATCGGTATCTATTCTCACAAGAAGAAAGTGCTCGGATGGCGGGAGATGTTCTTAATCCAATTACAGGTGAACAGCTTGATGTTTTGGTGCGTAAAGAGGTGGTTAAAACAGAGAAGGGGTGGAGGGCTGGTTTGGTTTTACAAGGTAGGGGGGCGATAGATTTCCTTGAGGGTCAGGTTGAGTTTACTGGTGCTGAGGGAAGGCTGGTGGATATTAGAGATTTAATGGGAGAGGCAGTCGAGATTGTGACAAATACTTCATTGGAACCGCAGGAAATTTCTTTTCAACAAGGTCCAACAATTGGAGGAGCTTGGGATTCATTGAGTGGAAAGCCCCCCTTGTTTGGTGGTGGAATTTCAGTTTTGCAAGCTGAAGATGGACGCTTTGCTGTTTTATATGAATATTATGTAAGGTCTGGAAATGGGGCTGGGGAGTTTATACAAGTGTACTGTTCTGAAATAATAGAAGGGGGTGGTTGTGTGATCAGGAGTATTTTTGATCCAGTGTCACAGGGGGTTTCTGGGGTTTTGAGAGAAGTTGGATCTAGGCCTTCATTGATTTTAGTAACTGATGATTATGAATGGCCGGCACCAAGCGAGCCAATAAATGGCCAAGCAAGGATAGGGAATCTGAAAGGTGGAGTTTTTCCAGTAGAATTGTAAGTTATTGGGTTATTGATTTAATCTTTGTTAGAATAGGTGAAATATGGTAGCTGAATCTCAGGACTTGGTTCAGGAAGGCAGAAAAGTGAGAGAGGGAGGGAGGGAAACAAGAAAGAGCGGACTGGGTCCTGTGGGGAGGGTTTTTTTTGCTGCTTTGGCTTTTTATTTAATTGGATCTCAAGTTGACCCCGTAGTTTCAGGTGAACTTGGTTTAAGTAATGCGCTTTCAGTAGGCAATTCTTATTCTGAAAGTTACTGGGTTCCAGTTGGTCAAGATACTGGGAATTTAGATACACTTGATGTGGAAATGGAGTCGTCCTCCCAGGTTTTTTTGCCACAAGTGGAAAGGAATATTTTGAGTTTGGATACACTTGATGTGGAAATGGAGTCGTCCTCCCAGGTTTTTTCGCCACAAGTGGAAAGGAATATTTTTGTTCAGGATAAAGAAGCTACTTTAAGAGCTTTTGCTATTTTTGGACGAGGACTTGATTCTGCTGATAAATTGAAAGAAGAAGATGTGGTTCGTGTTGATAATTTTTTAGGTGCTATAGAAAAAAATGAAGATTTGATTAGAGAAATTTTCGTTTTGACAGCGGAGGCACAGGTTTTTTTTGATAATTTTATGGTTTCTTCTGGCTTAAGTTCGGAAGATTTTGACGATGGAAAATTTCCTGTTTATGAGATTTCAAGGGAGCAAACCTTACTTTTACCAGAGCGTTTAGATGATCCGAACTGTTTAGGTTTTGTTTCTGGTTTTGCGGGAGCAGCTAATTCTGAGAGTCCGGATGAGTTTATTCAAATTTATGCCTCTTGGAATAACCGAGGGCTTCTAACTGATCCTTTCCACACTTTAAGTTTAGTTAGAACGCTGATTCATGAAAGGGCGATGCATAGTGTTTGGGAGCGCCAGTTAACGGTATCTAGTAAGCTACCTCTAGATTGGAGGCATCATGCTTTTGATTTTGGTGAATGGATGGTTTCTGAATTAGTGGCGCAAAAAATTGGGGTAAAAAATCCTTTTGAACCTAATCCGAGGATTGTGTATTTTTTGTGGGAGCTAAAAGAGTCAGGAGCAAACTGGCGTTGGGCGGAAGCAGTTTTTATTTCTGCTGAAAATGCTGACGTGCTTTTAAGTGGATATTGGGATGAGCAAGTGATAGAAAAGGGAAAGTCAGATGATACTTTTGAAGATTTAATGGAAATGCCTGAATACAAAGTGAGGGAGAAGTTTGATTATGATGAGGCAATGGATTTTTTCAGAGTTGAGCTTGGGTTAAAATGATTTTGTTCATATTTTATTATGTAATGGTTTTTTGTGAACATATTGTTGATTTTTGATATATTATTTGTTATAATGTCTTTATGTTCAATGAGGTTGGTCGTGAAATTAGGGATAATGGGGGTAAGAGGTTAATAAGGCTCGCTGCTGTTGGTTTGGTGATTATTGGATCTGTTTGTTCTGGTTGTGTGTCTGGTGGTAAAACTGATATTGTTTCTACACCTACGTCCGAGGTTATTCCTACTGTAACAAATACTCCTTTTCCGACCTGTGTTCCTGATTCTTCAAAAGTAGGTATTCCTTTGGGGGCTGTTCTGACTGGAAATAAGTATTTTACACCAGATGAAGCCCGTTATCATGGGTGGAACCCGTGTGAGTGGCGCCAAGTCGAAAGGGATTATTATTCTCCATGTGATATTCAGGTTGAGGGTGGGTGTGAGGGGTCGATTTGGTTTGTTCCTTTGCCTTGAGTTGTTTTGTAAGGATGTTTGTATTTTTTTCTGGTTGTAGTGCATTGATTTGGTTGTAATCGTTTTTGGGTTGTTGTAGCATGTTCTTAGTGATTTGTTTTGATTTATTGTATTGATTTTGCTTTTTTGTAATGGTTGAACTTTTTTTAAAATTAAGGTCGAAGATGTCGTGGGACAGGAGGCTGAACAGAGTGATAGCATTTTTATTTCTTTTTTTGTTTTTTGTGCTAGTTATTGATGGTTATTTGTATTTGAAAATGGGATATGGATTTAATAGGGGTAAGAATGTTTATTTTAGTGATAACCAGGTAGGTGTGGATGGCTTTACTGAAGGCTTATTGGAGCGTCGTCTTGCTAATGGTGAATTTTGCGATAAGGTTAAAATTGGAGAAATGCTTCAAGTGTCCAGAGGTGAAATTATGAAAATTACAGGTTTGGTATTAGAGGTTTCAAGTGAAGATGGCAAGTATATAATTGATTCTGGTGAATGTTTGTTGAATATGAAAATTGCCAAGGTAGAGGCGGTTTATTACTTGCTTGATGCTGAAAAAAAAGACAATATATCTGTTGGCGATGTCGTTAGTTTGGGTGGAATGGAGTTAGAAGACGATGGTGTTTTGATTGTTGGAGATGTTTGGGTTCAGTCTGAAAAAATTAAAGATTTTTTGGTTATATAGGAGAATGATAAGAAATAGGATATTTTTTGCTCTTTGTTTTTTGTTTGTTTGTTTGGGTATTTCTTTTTGGTCAAATTTAGCTTTGGCCCAAGAATTTTATTGTGATGTTGGTTGTGTTTCTTTTACTAATAATTTGGATTGGGATTGTACCCCTCAGGATTGTTACTATGCTGGTACGGCTTGTGAGGGTAGTAAGGATGCTTATTCTAGGATTTATATTGATGGAGATGGTTGTCACCAGGTTGTTTATATTGGTTGTGGAGGATGCTCTGGTGGTGGGGTTGTTGTTAAAAAAGAATTGTGGGTAAGGGTGTGGGATACAAGTAAGAATTTGCCGTGGGAAAGGTATTGTGGGGAAACGAGTTTTTGTGGTACCTCAAACTGTTATGGACGGAATTTGCGGGTGAGAGTTGGTTTTGACCCTACAGGGGTCAATAATCTTGATTATGGTGATAATAATTTTAGCTGGTCTGAGGGTGGATTTTCCTATCTTGGCCGAAGTTCTCAGCCAGAACTTTATCGCCAAGTAGAGTGTGTTAGCGCTACTCATTTTCCCGATTCCCCTATTACCGCCGAGATGGCTGATATTGATCCAGTGAAGATATTTTATCCAACTGATCATTTGAATCGACGGGCGGCAATGTCGGCAGATTGGACATATAGTGGTCCGCACTATGTGACTTTGACTCCTCCGAGTGGGTATGTTTGCACTTCAATTAAATCGCGAAGTCCCGGGGGAAATTTTGATGAGAGTTCATTGGCTGCTTGCGATTGCACGATTCAGGTTCCCGGACATGGTGGGGGGCAGTTTGTGACTTTTAATATTGCTCCAGATACGGGGCAGTGTGCTTTGCCAACAGGGGCGTTGGACGTACCAAGTTGTGCTGGTGGGGCAGTTTCTGGGTGGGCTTGTGACGCGACAGACTATACTAAAGCGTTGACAGTTGAGGCAAAGCTTGACGGAGTTTCCATCGGGACTACGGTGGCGAACAGTCTTGGTTATTCAGTTGTGACTTCTGCCTGTGGGGGGCAGGCTTATCATCGTTTTTCAATAGCAATTCCTTCAAGTTATTGGGATGGTAATACCCATTCGGTTACTGGTTTTGCAACAGATTATGGAACAGGGGGTGGATCTTATCCTTTGTCAAATAATCCCCAGACATTTGGGCCTTGTCTGATAACTACTCCCACTCCTTTTTATGATGCTCATGTGCGAAGTACGGCTGGATCAGCGGTTTCGCGAACGCTTTGTCCGGCCAGATTTGACGCTGGGCCCACTAATATTTCTCTGGGGACTTGTGATACCAGATCTGATTGGCTGGCGCCGGCAATAAGTGCGGACGGACGGACTTATCGGGGAATACGCTTGGGGACATTACCAACCGGGG
>CAZGPK010000002.1:84928-113044 GCA_964527115.1 uncultured Gammaproteobacteria bacterium
CGGCACCGGCGGGGTATCGGGCCGATACGAGTGGCTATACTTATTATGGATGGAGCAGTTGGCTGACCGGAGAACGGGATGTGACTTTTGTGGTAGGGAATGATATGCCGACTTTAAATTTCTTGCGAGCAAGAGGAGGTGGGCAGGGGGGAGGAACGATTGGTATTTTGGGAGATGGCAATTGTGTTTATCCGGGGGATCAGATTCGCTTTGAGATGCAGTTTGCCGATGATTCAACGCCAAATAGTGGGATGCGGTATAGTGCTGGGGGTAATCCACGGCTTTGGGCTGGGACGGACCAGTTAAGTAGTAATGGTTGGGAATATTTCAATAATGCGGTAACGACTTATTCAGGTACTGATAATTACTGGTATTACAACTGGACGGTACCGGCTGCTTTTTCAACTAGCGGTCCTTTGTATTTTTATCACTATTTAAGCTGTGATGAGGGCGCTTTGTGTCGTAGTGATTGGCAGTCGACGGGAGTGCCGCAGATTTGTTTGCCGGTGGTGACTCCACCAACGTCAGTAACGGTGGGAGGAACTACGACCAGCCCGCGCCATGTTTGTGAATTTGCTAATCGGACGGCAGTTTTTGGAGCTACTTATACTGATAGCTTGGGAGGAGGGGCTTTGGATAGTGTGGGGATTGGGTTTACCGATAATGCTTCTCATACTCTTTACGTAACCTACACGAAAAGTACAAACAGTATTAGTATTACCGGGACGGAGGCGGCTGGGGTAACGGCAGTTTATAGTAGTACGATAGTTGGCAATGCTTTAAACGTGATCTGGACGATTAGTTTCCCGACAGCAGTAGATACAGGTAATTACAATGTGTTGATACGAGCAACTGACGGAGGGGTGGATACTGGATGGCGTGGGCCAAGTGGAGGGCCTCTAGTTTTTAGGGTTTGGGATTGTCGGGTACGGGCTTGGGGGACGGTTTATGATCTGCGGGGGAGGGATCCAGCTTCCTGTCCGACGGATTTGGTGACGGCACTTTCTGAGGCGGTGGGAGTAAATTTTTCTGGAATGGGAGGTTTGGCGAGTTTGGAGTTTAATACGGCGGTGACCGGGACTTACAATAACCAGTATTTATACTGGAGCCTAGATAGTTTGGGCCAGAGTTATTTGGCTAGTTTAGATAATGGTTGGTTTTTAACAGAGTATGTTAAGGTGGGAAATCCGGGGACCTGCCAGGCAGGGTCGACTTATTCTTTTGTGACTAATGGGGCGGCGCCGGCCTTGGTTGATCCTTATGTGGTTGATCCTAATGTGAGAGTGGATTTTGCGGTTAGTCCGGCTGATCCTTGGTTTCAGTTGGGGGGTAGTGTGCGAAGCGGAGGGTCCTTGTCTGATCCCATTCCGGAGACTTGTGCGTTAAATCCTAGCTGTGATGCGGCAGTTGTTAAAGATGTGAGCAATGGAGTGGTGGCGGTAGAAGGCCTGATTAATAAAGGATGCAGTGATTGTAGGTTTGGCTCTCCTAATAACTGGCGTCTTTCAGGGGCAGGATTAAATTACAATACGGCGGCTTTTGGTTATGATTATTTTGAGGGGCTAGTGGGGACAACAGAGACAGGTTTAACTGGAAACACTCGCTATTTTAAGTTTAGCGGAGATCAGACAATGAGTGATCTTGTTTCGGATATTTCTGAAAGCGATGGGATTTTAGAGACAGGGAAGCGCTATGTTTTATTGGTAGACGGGAGCTTGGAGATTGATCGGGAGTTTCAAGTGCAAAATGGAGGTCTTTTCCTGGTTTCTTTGTCGGGAGATGCGAGCTTTTTGGATGGAGTAAATCGTTTTGACGGGGTGCTGGTGGCGGACGGATCAATTGCAGTTCAAGGGACGGATCACGGTTGTACTGGAAGCAGTACAACCTACCAGCTTAAGGTGAATGGGAGCTTGGTGGCCGATGCCGATTGGGACGGGACGGGAACAGTTTCTATAACTCGGGATTTGGCGGCTTGTAATTCTTTTGTGCCGGTTTTAAAAGTTTTGTATCGGGCGGATTTCTGGTGGCTTTTGCCCGCCAGGCTTTCTCCGAATACAAGTAGTTGGGAGAAGATAGTCCAATGAAAAGATTTAAAAGAAAGTCTCAATCGGGACAGGCGGCTTTAATAGTCCTTCTTATTATGGCGGCCTCGTTGGGGCTTGGGTTGGGAGTGTCTAAACAGACGGTGGTAGATACGGCTTTGCAGGAGCAGGAAAAGCTTTCTGATGAGGCCTTTTTAGCTGCAGAGAGCGGGATAGAATATGTTTGGGATCAGGTAAACCGACCGACACCGACAATTATCCCTAATTATGTTTACGGGACTCAGGGGACAGGGGTTTGGGCGGATGTGGGGCTGGAAACCTTGGGTGATGGAGAAAGCAGTTTTTATCACTTGGATTGGACGGGAGTGGGACAGGCAGCGGTTTTTTGGCTTCGGGAACATCTTCCTCAGGGAGAGGTGGATGAGAGTCGAGGCTTGGGGGAGGAGCAGGTGCGGGTTTGTTGGGAAGAAGATTTTACCGGTGCTTTTGGGGTAAATTATTTTTATAAGGACGGAAGTGGAGTTTATCAGGTTTACCGTCAGGCTTTTGATACCGATGCGGTCCGGGCGTCAATTAATAATGGTTTTACTCCCTTGGCAGGTGGGGTAAGCTGTAGTCAAAGCGGATATGAAGGATGGGGTTTTGATTTGGCGACCGTGGTGGGAGCGCTGACTCCTTTGGCTTTGGTAGTAGTCCCCTATTACGAAACGACGGTTTTTGGTTTGGAGGTTTTGGGAGGAGCGACCTTGCCGTCACAGGGATATGAGATGCGCTCAGTGGGAAAAGTGGCAGAGGTAAACCAGGGAGTTCGGGCAGTTTACGGTTGGCCCTTGCCACCCCAGTATCTTTTGGAGGGGGTATTTTCTGGTGGAAATATACAGACAAATTAAAGGGTGGTTTTTTTTGTTTAAATTGGCTTGGAAGGAGAGGTTTTTTTAGGTTATGATAAAACCATGAGTGATTTTTTTGGGTTGGATTTGGGGCGCGGGAGTATTAAGTTGGTTTCTTTGGAAAAACGGGGTAGTGTTTGGGAATTGGGAGCTTTAGGGGAAGTCAAAAGTCCCAAGGTTGACTGGATTTCTGGGTCGGAAGCTGATTTAGTTTCAATGGGTGAGGCTTTGCGGGCTTTGGTGCAGGAAACGGGGATAAAAACGGAAAAAGTAGTATTTTCTTTGCCGGAGAGTGAAGTAATCAGTCGTTTAATACCACTGCCCCCTATGAAAGAAAGTGAGATAAGTGCGGCCTTGCGTTATGAAGCAGAAACCTTTGTCCCCTACCCCATGGATCAGGTCCAGCTGGACGGCGAGGTGGTGTCAAAAGACGAGTCGGGTCGCTTGCTGGTTTTTGCGGTAGCGGCCAGGAGTGAGCTGATTGAGCGGTTTTTACGACTGATGCAGATGGCTAAGCTTAAGGCTTTGGCGATTGAACCGCCGGCAGTGGCGTTGTCACGGATGGTGTGGCAGAGTACTCAATACCAAGAACCGGTATTGCTTTTAGATTTGGGGGAGAAATTTTCTGATGTGACGATTAGTATGGGAGGACAAGTATATTTAACTCGGGCAATTCCCATTGGAGGTGAGTCTTTTACTCGAGCGATTTCGGTTAATTTGGGGTTAGACCCGCAGTCGGCAGAGGAGTATAAGAAAGCGTATGGAATGGAGGAGACAGAGCTTGAGGGGAAGATAAAAGTGGCGGTGTCTTCTGTTTTTGCAAGTTTGGCAGAGGAAATCAAGAAAGTAATGGAGTCTTACCGACAGGAGTGGGAGAAAAAGGTAGAGCTTTTGATTTTATCGGGAGGTGGGGCGCGTTTGCCAGGGCTTTCAGAAGAGTTAGTACGGGCAATTGGCTTTGAGGTGCAGGTGGCTAATCCTTTTTTACGGGTACAGACGGGAAAAGTGCAGGTACCCATTGATCTTAAAGAGGAAGCTCCTCGTTTTTCATTGGCAGTTGGTTTAGCATTAAGGGATTTAATATGAGTTCGGTAGTTGTTAACTTGATACCAAGTAAGGCGAGGTTCAGCCAGAGCCGGGAAAGGCAGAGGGTTCTGGTTTTACAGATCATGGCGTTTTTAGCGGCCATTTCTTTTTCAGGAATTCTTTTTTTCTTAGTTTTGGGTTGGCAAGCTCAGGTTTCTTGGGAAAAGACGACTCAAACTAAAAATCTTCGACTGGACCAGTTGGGAGAGTTTGATGAGAAAGTGGCAGCCAATCAGGATTTACAGTACAGATTAAAAGTTTTAGAGGGGATTTTAGGGGGGCGGGCAGGGTATGGGGAAACAATTAAACAGTTAACGGCGTTGATGCCGTCAATGGTGTCTTTAGAAGAGCTTAGTTTTAGTGATGCCAAAAAATTATCGGTAAGAATGAAGCTTTTGGAAACAGCCAAGATGGATGAGGTGGAAGATTTAGTAACTCGGTTTGAAAAAGGGGAAGAGAAGGATGGTTATTTTAAGGAACTATTGATGAATGGAGTTGATTGGGAAAATGGTGTTTGGTCTTTTTCATTGGAGGTAAACAGATGAAGACGAATTTAACAATCAGTCCGTTTTTAATAAGGGTAGTTGTTTTAGCAGTTTTATTTTTGGGACTTTCTTGGGGGATGGCAAAAAGCTATGCTTGGTATTCTCTTCAGAGGGAAGGGCTTAAAAAGGAGAAGAATGCTTTGGTGGAGCTTGATGAGAAGATGGGGGCTTTTCAGTCAATTTTTACTGAAGAGCAGGAAGAAATGCTTGAGCTTTTACATCAGGCTTTGCCTTCGGAAAAGGATTTCTATGGTTTGGTGGGAGTGGTGGGGCAGGTAGCGCGGGACAATGGGTTTACGGTGAATTCTTTTAAGCTTTCACCAGGCCTTTTGGAAGACGAGAAGGGCTCGGTAAATACAGGGATGGTGTCGGCAGAGGTGGAATTGCGTGGACCTGAGTCGCGATATAGTGATTTACTTTATGATTTTGAGGCGGTTTTACCGGTTTTGACGATCGGCAAGATGGACTCAAGTTTTTCCCAAAGTTCGGTGGGAGTGGAGGTGCGTTTGTCTTCTTATCATTTGCCGCCTCCGGGGGAGATTAAAAAGGCGGCGGAGTTGCCAATTAAACTGATTCAGCTTGACCAGAAATCTTGGGACTTGTTGCGGGGGTTGGAGAAGTACAAAAGCTATGGTTTACAGTCGATTGATGGTTTGGAAAATAGCAGAGAGAGAGTAAGAGAAAATCCCTTCGTTTTAGGAGGGTAGTTTTTTTAGGCTTGTGGTTGGTTTTCCTGGTGGCTGTCGACTTGGAGAGAAAAGCGTTTTTTGGGAAAGGCGGCTCCCAAAAGAAGACGGATGGATTGGATGGTACGGCCCTGCTTGCCGATGATTCGGCCAATGTCAGTTGTGGAAACGAGGAGCTTTATCTGGGTGAAGTTTTCATCGCCGCTTAGGTCAATTTGGATTTGATCCTGGTCTTGGCAGATGGCTTTGACCAAATATTCAAGGAGTTCTTTCATGAGACTTGATTTTTGACAATTGTTTGTATGGTAGAGCTTGGTTTGGCGCCTTGAGAGATAAGTTTTGAGTAAAGTTCTTGGTTGAGATTTAATTTTTTGGTAAGAGGGGACCAGGAGCCGAGATCATATGCAAAGTGGCCATTTAGCTTGGAGCGGGCTTCAGCGGCAATAATGCGGTAGCTTCTTTGGCTTTTTTTGCCTCTTAAGACGAGACGGATAGACAACATAGTGTTGGATTGTAGCAGTTTTTTGAACTTTTAGGAAGAGCTTGAGGAGAGGGCTTTTTCGGCGGCTTGCTCCTCTGCTTTTTGTTTGGAATGGCTCTCTCCGGTACCAAGAAGTTTTTTATTTAAGTAGACCCCGATTTTGAAGTTTTTTTGGTGTTCGGGGCCAGTTGAGGAGATAAGACGGTAGTGGGGAGTAAGGTTAAACTTAGCTTGAGTATGTTCCTGGAGAAGGCTTTTGTGGTCTTTTAGGGTTTTTTGGGCAGAGGCGGATTTTATTTTAGGGAGAAGATATTTAGTTAGAAGGCGATCAACAGCTGGATATCTTTGATCGAGGTAGAGGGCGCCAATTAGGGCTTCAAAAGTGTCAGCCAAGAGGGAGTCTTTTTCTCGGCCGTGGTTTTTTTCCTCGCCTCGTGAAAGAAGGAGGTAAGAGCCTAGATTTAGCTTTTGGGCAGCTTCGGCAAGAGCTTCGGTGCGAACTGTGGCTGATCTTAGGTTGGTGAGTTGTCCTTCGGGAAAATCGGGAAAGAGGCGGAAAATTTTTTCTGAGCACCAAAGTTGAATGACGGCATCTCCCAGAAATTCCAGGCGTTCATTGGATTTTTTGAGAGATTTTTTTTCATTGATCACTGAGCGGTGAGTGAGTGCGCGAATGAGAAGTTCTTGGTTTTTGAAATGGGGAACGAGAGGTAGATTCATTTTTTTTTGGATTTTTTTGGTTTAACAATGGTGCCAAGGACGGCGTTGACGAAGGAGGCAGAGCTTTGATTGCTGAAGTCCTTGGCTAGTTCAATGGCTTCGTTGATGATTACTTTGGGTGGAGTAGTTTTTTCAAAAAGAAGCTCCCAGCAGGCAAGGCGAAGAATGGAGAGGTCAATCCAGTTTATTTGCTCCAGGGGCCAGCGGGGGGCAGATTTTTCAATGAGTTTGTCTATTTTAGTCAAATTGCTGATGACTTTTTTAGAGATGAGAGTGCTGGGTTTGGAGTTTCCGGCACGGTGAACAAAAAGGGCTTGGACTGTTTTTTGGCGAAGATAATGACGATGATCGCGGCGAGCGCTCATTTTTGGCAGTTGGGGCAAGTAAGAAGCGGTCTTTTGGGGGCGGCGCAGTGGGGACAGGGAACGGTTTTAGATAAAGTTATTTTATGAGTAGCTCGACGGCGGCCTTGGCGGCGACTGGAGGGTTTTCGTTTAGGTAGAGCGGTCATTTGGTAGTTTAAAAGTTTTAAAAAGGGTCGGTTGTATTCTAGCGCGACTTGGCTTAAGGCGCAAGGGTTTCAGTTAAAATGAGAAGAAGGGAGAGATCTTAATTCCCAAGGGAGAAAGTTTTTTAATGGTCTGGGGAGCTCTTTGATTGCCCGTTGAACCTTTTTGGCAAGAGAGTAGTCGGCAGAACTGGCGATTTTAAGGTGGGGGAAGCCGTGCTGGGAAAGGGAGAAAGGTTGGCTTGGGCCACGGGTTTTTAGGTCGTATTCGGCTATTTCTTGTCCCAAGTGGTGGTTTTGCAGGAAATTTAGGCGGGCAGAGGGTTGGTCGGTAAAAAGGAAGCAATATGATTTTTGGGAGTTTCTTCCTACTCGACCGCGTAGTTGGTGAAGAGTGGCCAGGCCAAAGCGATTGGCACTTTCAATAATGATGACGCTAAGGCCGGAAAGATCGAGACCAACTTCAACAATTGGGGTAGCTACAAGGATATCAAGACTTCCTTTTTTAAGACGGCTTATGATTTTTTGTTTTTCTTGATAGGTAGTTTTGCCGTGAAGAAGAGCTAGTTTTAGTTTAGGAAAGATCTTTTTGGCAAGGCGCTCGTATTCCAGGGTGGCGGCTTTGACGGTTTTCATGGTTTCCGACTCGTCAATAAAAGGACAGACAATTAGAGCCTGACTCTTATTCTTTTTTAGGTGTTTTTCTACCCAGGTGTAGCAACTGTCTCTTTTGTTTTCAGCAACAGTAAAAGTGCTGACTTTTTGACGACCCGGAGGAAGATCGGTGAGGGTGGAGATGTTTAGTTCTCCCAAAAAGACGAGGTGTGTGGAACGAGGGATGGGAGTTGCGGTCATGGTGAGAAGATGAGGTGGGGAGGATGAATTGGCCAAGAAAGCTCTTTGTTTGACGCCAAAGCGGTGTTGTTCGTCGATAACGAGGAGTCCTAAATTTTTGGAAAAAAGTTTTTTTTGGTGGAAAAGGGCATGGGTACCAATGAGAAGGTCAGCTTTTTTTTGGGATTTGTGTTGGCTGGTGATAAGGCTTAGGGAAAGTTTGTATTTTTTAAAAAATTTTTGGGCTTCGCGATAATGTTGTTGGGCAAGAATTTCGGTTGGAGCGAGAATGACAGTTTGTTGGCCGTTTAAGTAGACAAGATAGGCGGCCAAGAAAGCAAGAATGGTTTTACCGGAACCGGTGTCTCCCTGGATTAGGCGATTGGTAAGGATTTTAGTAGAGCTTAGATCCTCTTTGATGGTTTTTAAGATTTTTTGTTGAGAGGAGGTAAGGGTGAAAGGTAGGTTTTGAATAAATTTTTGAAGGAGTTTTTCGATTTTAGGGGTAATGGTTAGGGGTCGGGCAGGGTGTTTTTTTTGCCAGGCGTGGCGACGAAGTTGAGAGGTGATTTGTAGGCAAAAAATCTCATTGAAACGGAGACGGGCTTGAGCCTGGGCTAGGGTTTGGGAGCTGTTGGGGCGGTGAATTTCTTGTAGGGCGAAATTTAATGGGGCAAGATTTTGGTTTTTGAGAATGGAGGCCGGTAGAAACTCAGGGATTTTTGAGGAAAGCGGAAGGAGGAGGTGGATATTTTTTCTAAACCACTTGGAGTTTACCTCGCGGGTTTCGGGGTAAATCGGAATGAGGCGGGCAGTGTGAAGCGGGTTTTCCTGGTATAATTCCCAGTCAGGTGAAGACAGGGTGGGTTTCCCTTGGTAATAGGAGACTAGGCCGGAAAAATAATAAGTTTGCCCTTTTTTGATTTGTTGTCTTAGATAAGGTTGGTTAAACCAGCTAATGGTGATTTTCCCGGTTGAATCGGCAACGGTGACTTTTTGCAGGCTACGATAGAAGCCACCTAAGTTGTAAAAGCTTAAAACTTGGGCCTTGATAGTAATGGGTTCCCCTACTTCAAGGTGGGAGATGGGGGTTATTTTTGAGTAATCCAGATAGTGGCGAGGATAGTGATTGAGAAGGTCAAAGAGGGTAAAAATATCCAGTTTTTTTAAGGCGCTGGCGGTTTTGGGCCCAACGCCTTTCAGGGAACTAGACGGGCTTTCTAGGTGATTTAAAGAGGATGATGGCATGCAATAATTGTAACAGGGCTAAAAAGATTGATGGAAATTTGATAAGATTGTTTTATGAAAATCGGAAAGATTAAATTAAAAAAGAAGGCGGTGGCTCGCTGGGTGATTATTTTGGCCAGTATTTCTTTGATTTTAACTAGTTTTATCCCTTTTTTGGCAGTTTTGGGGAAGTAGAAAAAAATGAGAAATAGAAGTTTGAAGAGAAAAAAGTTACGGTTTCAATATTGGCTGGAGCAGCGCTTGGGTCCACTTAAGAAGAAAGGTTTAGGGCCGCTTTTGGCTTTTGGGGGTTTGACGCTGGTGGTTTTGGGATTTATTTTGGTGGTGATTTTGTTTACCTGGTATGCCAGAGATTTACCTTCACCTGGAGAGGTAGTGCGGCGAGAAGGATTTACTACCAAGATTTATGACAGAAATGAGAAGCTTTTGTATGATGTGTATCGGGAGGCCAATCGGGTGCCAGTGGTAGCTGAAGACGTGCCGCGTTATCTTAAGGAGGCAACGGTAGCGATTGAGGATAAAGATTTTTGGACGCATCAAGGCTTTGATAGAAAAACACCTTTTCGAATTCTGTATAACCTTTTTGCCAAAAGGCGTTTAGTGGGAGGATCAACTTTGACTCAACAATTGGTTAAAAATGTGCTTTTAACTTCAGAGAGAAAGGTGAGCCGTAAAGTAAAAGAGTTTATTTTGGCGGTGCAAATTGAACGGCGCTACAGCAAGGAAGATATTTTGCTCATGTATCTTAATGAGGCTCCTTATGGAGGAACAGCTTGGGGGGTGGGGACGGCGGCACAGCAATACTTTAGTAAAGAGGTGAATGAGCTTAATTTGGTGGAGTCGGCTTTTTTGGCCGGCTTGCCCCAGCGACCTTCGGTTTATTCTCCTTTTTCCGGTAATAAAGAGGCTTATATTTTTCGAACAGGTGATGTTTTAAGGAGAATGAGAGAAGATGCCTACATTGATGAGGATCAGGAAAAACAAGCAAAAGAGCAATTGGGGCAATTATCTTTTAAAGGAGGGAAGAGCTCAATTGAAGCTCCCCATTTTGTTTTTTGGGTAAAGAATCTTTTGGCGGAGAAATTTGGAGAGGAATTGGTAGAGGGGGGCGGTTTGAGAGTGAAGACAAGTTTGGATCTTGATCTCCAAATAGTGGCAGAGAAGATAGTGGGAGAGGAGATGGAAAAGGCGGCAGATTTGGGAATAAGCAATGCGGCAATGCTAGTGATGGATCCGGAAACAGGTGAGGTTTTGGCAATGCTTGGTTCAAAAGATTATTTTTCTGAAGAAATTGACGGGAAATTTAACGTGGTAACGGCTTTGCGCCAGCCTGGTTCGGCAATTAAGCCGGTAACTTATCTGACGGCGTTAAAACAGGGTTATACCCTGTCTTCAATGGTGGTGGATGCCCCGGTTTCTTTTGCTGGTACTGTTGGTCAGAAAGATTATGCTCCGGAAAATTATTCCGGGGATTTTTGGGGGCCGATGCAGTTGCGGCAGGCTCTTGGCAACTCTATCAATGTGACAGCGGTAAAGACTTTGGCACAGGTGGGGCTAAGTAGTATGTTGCAGACGGCTTACGAGATGGGTTTTTCTACTTTGGCGCCGAGTCCGGAGAATCTTTCGAGGTTTGGTCTTTCAGTAACTTTAGGTGGTGGAGAGGTAAAACTTATTGATATGGCGACAGCTTATAGTACTTTAGCTAATGGCGGAAAGAAGACAGAGCCAGTAGGGGTTTTGCAAGTGGAAGATAGTCGAGGGAAAAAGATGTATGAATTTAAGCCAATTTCAGGAGAGAGAGTGGTGGGTGAGGAAGAGGCTTGGCTTATAAGTGACGCTTTGGCTGACAATAAAGCCAGGTCTTTGACTTTTGGTGAGGTTAATCGCTTAATAATTCCCGGAAAGAAGGTAGCAGTAAAAACAGGAACGACCAATGATAAGCGGGATAATTGGTGTGTGGGGTGGAATCCTTCACTTTTGGTGGCAGTTTGGGTGGGTAATAATGACAATAGTCCCATGGGTAGGGTGGCTTCTGGAGTAAGTGGGGCAACACCAATCTGGCAAAGAGTAATGACGGAGGGATTAAAATCCAGACCGACTACTGATTGGGCTCAGCCCGGAGGAGTGGTAATGGCGGAAGTAGACACAGTTTCTGGTTATCGATCACATGACGGGTTTTTGGCGCGGCAGGAATATTTTGTGAAAGGGACTGAACCTTCAGGCAATGATCCGGTTCATGTCAAGCTTAAGGTTTGCCGAGATAAAGAAGGCTTGGCTCCTCCTTCGGCAGTGGCAGGCGGAAATTTTGATGAGAGAGAATTTATAGTGCTTCAGGAAAAGGATCCGGTTTCAGTTGACGGGAGAAATCGTTGGCAGGAAGGAATAGATAAGTGGATTGAGGGACAGGGAGATAATCGCTATCGTCCCCCTAAAAATTATTGTTCAAATGAGGGGTGGTTGAAAATTTTTATTGACGAACCGGAGCATGAGTCGACGGTTGGTAATAAGTTTCAGGTGAAAATCAGATCTGATTCGGTGGAAAAGGTGGTGGAAGTGCGGCTTTTTGCCAACGGAAAAGAAGTGAAAACCTGGACGGAAAAGCCTTTTGAGGCGAAAATTGAACTTGAAGATGGAACCTATGAGCTTCATGTGGAAGCTAAAGACGAGAAAGGAAACGAGGCAGGAGGGGAGATACGGATTGGGGTTAATAAGCCTTGGGATTGGAGCCCTTCTCCAACTTTGGGGCCGACTAATACTCCTGTTTTGTCCACACCGACTTTGATTCCAACATTGACTTTTTTCCCTACTTTTGTGCCCACTCCTTAACTTTTAAGGTGTGGGTGGTTAAGACGGGTAATTAAACAAGATTGAAGGATTTTAGATGAATCTTCTTTGCTTGAGCAGAGCTTAAATTGAAGTAAGAGGCACGAAAGCTGTATTTGTATTTTTTGGTTTGTGGGTCATGGTAAATGTCAGTTATTGAAAGGCTCCAAAGATTTCTCTCCCCTATTTTTCGGGTATAGGTTTTTAAAAGTTTTTCTTGGTCCTTTTTTTCTTTAAGAATGAGGTTGGCGTCCAGAGTAATAATTTGTTTTTTTAATTCGTAGCTTTTTGTTTGGGGAGGGGTGGGGAAGGTGGGAGTTTTGGTTAATTTAGCTGGGGCAAACTTAATGAGTTTTTCAAGGTCAATTTCCAAATAAGGGGAGATGGGAGGAGAAATATTTAGATTGGGACAAGATGGTTTGATTTTAAGAGACTTGAAAAGTTCACGGAGGTTTTTATCTAAAATTGAGAGATTGGGTTGATAAAGACCGAGCTGATATTTTTCTTGAAAGCCCTTTTTGTTTTGATAGTACACTTTGCCAATTTCAAAAATTTGAACGGGATGGACCTTGAAACGTTGATACTGGTAGACTTGGTTTTCCAGGGAAGGAAGGAGAGAATGGCGAAGGATGGGGAAGTGGTTGTTAATGTTGTTTTCGGTGTAAACCAGCCCTTTTTTATTTTTAGGAGCTTGTTTTTCGGAAATCAGGGGCCAGGAGCGGATTTCATCGTAGCCCAAGGAGATGAGAATTTTTTGGATGTGTTCAATAAAGTAGACGAGGGGTGGGGTAATATCTTTAAATTTTCGGGAGGAGATGGGTTTATTGGTGGGAATGTGCTGGTAACCCCAGAAACGAATAACCTCTTCAATCAAATCTTCTTCAATGTTTAGATCAGATCGGAAAGTGGGAGGAGTAACGGAGTAATTTTTCTGTTTTTTTATTTGGCAATCAAGAGACTTAAGAGTAGTCAGTGAAAATTTTTTGGGAATAGAGATACCGGCAAAAAGGTTCACTTTTTCAGGGTGGAAGGTGATAGGGAGAGCTTGGGTGGGTTTAGGGTAAAAATCGAAAAGGTCGGATGAAATTTGTCCTTGGCAGTGAGTTTCAATAAGGGAAATTAAGTGAGAGAAGGCAAGGGGGATAAGGTTGGGGTCTAAAAATTTATCAAGTCGAATACTTGCTTCAGTGATAGTTTTATATTGACGAGAGTCATGGCGGACTCGAGCAGGATCGTAGACAGCCATTTCAATTAAAATATCGCTGCTGTCAAGATCTACTTTGGAGTTTTTTCCACCAATAAAAGTGAGACTAACTATGTTAGAGTCGCTTTTTATTTGCAGGGTGTTTAGATCAAGATTAAGAACGGTCCCGTCTAAAGTGGTAAAAGATTGGGAGCGGGTTGAGTCTTCCCAGATAAGGCCGGAGGGAATTTTACCTTGATCGAAGGCGTGGCAAGGAAGACCCCAGTAGATCATGATGTAATTGGTGAGGTCGACAAGATAATTGATGGGATTAATGTCATGAAGGGTGAGGAGTTTGGCAAGCCAGGGTGGAGATGGACTATTTTTGACTTGATTTAAGGTGCAGGCTAGAAGGCGTTGGACTCCATTTTGGCTGGTAACGGTGATAGGAACAGGATTGGTTTTGAATTTTTGCTGGGGATATTGGGCAAGACTAAGGGGAAGACGGTGGAGAACGGAAAGCTCTTTAGCTATGCCATAATAGCCCAGACAGTCGGCTCGGTTTTGGCGAATTTCCAGGTCGATTATTTCTTCCTTTTGTTTTTTTTCTAGGCCAGCGCAGAAATGCCCCAAGAGGGTAAGATCATTGGCTGTTTGTTGGGGACTGGTTTTGAGTCCGGGGAGTAGTTTTTGAAGTTGGGAATGGATTATTTTCATAGGGTTTTTTCTTGGGGTTTGTAAGCAAGATTACCGCCAAGGAGAGTGCGAATGTCGCTAAGCTGGTATTTGGCCATGACCCAACGGTCTAGGCCAAGGCCAAAAGCGAAGCCATGCCATTTTTTAGGATTGATCCCAGCTATTTTTAAAACGTGGGGATGGATAAGACCAGCTCCTCCCATTTCCAACCAGCCGGCGCCCTTACAGAGGGGACAGCCTTGGCCTTGGCAGGAGAAACAAACTAGATCAAGGCCAAGTCCGGGTTCGACTTCAGGATAGTATTTGGGACGATAACGAACTTTGACTTTGGGTCCATAGAGATGTTTAAAGAGGGTATCAAGAGTGCCAATAAGGTCTTTGAGAGAAATATTTTTGTCAACAGCAACTCCCTGGTATTGGTGGAAGATAAAATGGTTGCTTTTGTTTACCTTTTCGTTGCGGTAGGTACGGCCGGGAAAGGCGGCTTTGAAGGGAGGTTTTTCTTTTTTTAGGAGGCGAGCTTCAATTGACGAGGTTTGGGTGCGTAGGAGAAAGGTTGGTTGGCGGATATAGATACTGTCCTGCAAGTCTCGGGAGGGGTGGTCTGGTGGGACGTTAAGACGCTGAAAACAATATTCGTCAGTTTCTATCTCGGGACCATCGTAGACGGAAAAGCCTAGGGAGCGGAAGATACTGTTTATTTCCAATTCAGTGACGGTAATGGGGTGGAGATGGCCGAATTTATGAGATTTGGAAATATTTATGGGGGTAGGAGAAGAAGGAAGCGTGGAAGCTAGGGGTTTTAAAGCTTTTAATTCTTTAGTTTTTTGAATGATGAGCTTTTCAAAGTCATTTTTGAGTTTATTTAGTTTTTGGCCTTGGATTTTTTTTTGGGTCGGATTGGACTTTTTAAGATCGGTAAAAGATTGTTTTAAAAGGCCACGACGACCCAAGAGCTTAACTCTTAAAGATTCGAGTTCTTGAAGACTAGAAGAGCTTTTTATGTTTTTTTTATATTCTTTGCCTATTTTTTGAGTAAGCATAAAAAGAAAAAACCTCCTTTTTGGTGGAGGTTTTTAGAAGAAAGACTAATCCCCCACTTTGGTTTCTTAGGTAAAAAAGAAAAAAAGATGAGAGGTAGATAAGGGCATGTCTTTTATGATTTTACAAAAGTGACAATATTTTGAAAAGTTTTTGGTTTTTCAAAAGCAATTTGAGCGAGGACTTTACGGTTTAAGCTAATGTTTTTCTTTTTTAAATCATTGATAAATTGGGAGTATTTACTTCCTTCTTCGCGCAGGGCGGCGTTTAAACGGGTGATCCATAGTTTTCTTAAATCTCTTTTTTTAAGTTTACGGCCGTGATAGGCGTATTGACCAGCGTGAAGAACTGCCTCGTGGGCGGCCTTGTAAAGTTTACTGCGAGTCATCCAGTAGCCCTTGGCTAGGTGGAGGACTTTTTGGTGATGGTGGCGGCGGGTATAGCCTGTTTTAACTCTCATGGGTTATTTATTGGTGGCCGAGTAATTTTTTAACTTTGGTGGCCCAGCGGCCTTCAACTTTTTTAACTTGTTTTAGGCGTCTTAGTTGTTTTTTTGATTTTTTACGTTTTAAATGTCCACCGAAGGAGCTTTGGCGTAAAACCTTACCGGTTTTGGTGATAACAAAACGGCGTGCAACAGACTTTCTAATTTTTAGTTTTCTTTTTTTATTTTTCATTTTCTTGTTTTTGATTTTCTTGTTTTTCGTTTGTTTTTTTCTTTTTGACTGGACTTAGGGTCATGAAAATCATACTTCCAGCTTTTTTAATTTCACCATCTTTTTGTGAAATTTCTTCAAGGTTTTGGGCAAAGCGTTCTAAAAGATCAAAGCCAAATTCTTTGTGAACATTTTGGCGACCTTTGAATTTTATACCTACTTTAACTTTATTTCCAGAGTCAAGAAATTTTTTCCCTCTTTTGATTTTGGTATTAAAATCTTCCTTGCCAATGAAAGGAGTCATGTAGACTTCTTTCAATTCACCACCTTTTTGTATTTTGCCTGTTTCTGATTTCTTCTTCTTTTTTTCCAGATATTTAAATTTGGCAAAGTTTATTATTTTGACTACAGGAGGATTAGCTTTAGCGGCAATTTCAACCAGGTCGAGACCTTTTTGGCTGGCCAGTTCCCGGGCTTTTTCAATAGGGAGAACATCAATTTGTTTACCAGTTTCATCAAGGACGCGAACCTGTGGAGCCCTTATTTGCCAATTAGTGCGATAAAAATTTCCTCTTGTACTATATTTTGGTTTCATATTTTAGTAAGATTCAAGTTTTTTTCTTTTATTTGTTTTTTGATTGAATTAATAAATTTTTCCAAAGGTATGGCTCCTAAATTTTGGCCGTCACGCTGGCGGACAGAGACTTGATTGTCTGGCGAGCTGGCCTCTCTTTTGCCAAGGATCAGCATATAGGGGACCTTTTCCAGTTGGGCTTGTCTGATTTTGGCTTGCATGGTTTCGCTTTGATCGTCTATCTTTACCCTAATCCCCTCTTCTTCAAGCCGGGCTTTGACTTTTTGGGCGTAGTTTTCTTGGTTGTCAGTAATGGGGATAATCTTAACCTGGAGAGGAGAAAGCCAGAGAGGAAAAGCAGCAGCAAAGTGCTCGGTTAGAAAAGCAATAAAACGAACATGGGCCCCCAAAGGAGCTCGATGGATACAGACAGGGACCTTTTTTTTGCCATTTTTATCAGTGTATTCAAGATTGAAGGCCTGGGGGATAAAGAAGTCAATTTGATTGGTGGAAGCGGAGAAAACTTTTCCGGTTACTGTTTTGATATTAAAGTCGATTTTGGGGCCATAGAAAGCGGCACCTCCTTCTTCAATTTCGTAAGGAATACCTGATTTTTTGACATAGTCTAAGGTAATTTTTTCAGCTTTGTCCCAATCTTTGTCGTTGCCAAGATATTTGTCTTTGTTGTTTTTGTCTCGGATAGCAAAGGAGAGGTAATAGTCTTTGGCGGTTAGACCGAAAGTGTCGTAGTAGTATTTGTGTAGGTCCATTACTTTTTGGAATTCTTCTTCAGCTTGTTCGGGAGTGCAAAAAATATGAGCATCGTTTTGGTGAATTGGGCCGCGGACTCTCATCATTCCATGGATTTCACCTGAGGATTCGTAGCGATAAACACAACCATATTCAGCAATTCTAAGAGGTAGATCGCGATAGCTTCGAGGTTCGTCTTTGAAAACCAGGTGGTGTACGGCACAATTCATAGGTTTTAAGTAATAGGTTTCTTTTTCTCCCTCTCCTTTTTCCTCCATGTTCATGGCGGGATACATGTGGGGAAGATAGTAGGGAACATGCCCCGTTTTTTTGAAGAGTTTGTCGCTGGCAATATGGGGGGTATAAACACGGACATAGCCCCATTTATGTTCGGTTTCTTTGGCCCAGGCCTCAAGCTCGTCTGCTATTATTGCTCCGTTTGGCAAGAGGATTACCAGTCCTTGGCCTAGTTCTTTGCTTGTTTGATAAAGCTTAAGAGTTTTATTAAGTTTGCGATGATCACGTTTTTTGGCCTCTTCTTGTTGTTTGACAAATTCGTCGATCTCTTTTTGAGAAGGGAAACAGGTGCCATAAAGGCGGGTGAGCATTTTATTTTTTTCATCTCCATGCCAGTAAGCACCAGCCAGTGAAAGGAGTTTGAAGGGGCCAATTTCCTTGGTATTTTTGACATGGGGTCCTTGGCAAAGAGTTGAAAAATCGGGGCCGGTGCTAAAGATGGAAACTTCTTTTTCGCCGTTTTTTTCAAAGATATCAAGCCACTCTAGTTTGTAGGGATTTTTAGAAAAAAGTTTTTTTGCTTTGGAAAAAGAAAGGGTTGTTTGGGTTATTGGCAGAGCGCTGTCTATAATTTTTTTCATTTCCTTTTCAATTTTAGGGAAGTCTTCGGGAGCGATTTTAAGGCCAGATTTCAGGTTAAGATCAATGTAGAAACCGTCAGCGGTGGCGGGACCCATTGCTTCTTGGATTTTAGGGCCATAAAGATTTATTAAAGCTTGGTGGAGGACATGTTCACATGAGTGGCGCATGGCTTTAAAGGAAGCTGCTGGGGATTTTATTTTTTGAGACATAGAGTTTTTAAGGGTGTGCAATGGGACAATTTTAAAGAAGAAGGAAGACCTAGATCAAAGGAGCTGCACATGCCTTTTCAGGTCCTGCTGGGCCTAGTAGTGTTTAAAAAAGACAAAAAGAAATTAAGCATGGAATTTTTTTATTGTAGCATGAGGCGAGGGTGACCGCTAGAGGACTTGAACCTCTGACCTTCTCGATGTCAACGAGACGCTCTAGCCAACTGAGCTAAGCGGTCTTTGTTTGGTAGTTTAGCACGTTTCAGGTTTAGCTCGCAGAGCGAGAAACATAGTGTTCATTGGAGAGGAGAAACTGAGAACCACCATGTTTTTTATCAGCAAAACGACCCCAGAAATTTTTTCTTTTTCGGGATCGGGAATTGGCCAGATTAAGCCATTCATTGGCTTCGGAAATATTTTTGCGAAAATTGATGATTAGATTTCGCAGACGGCGAAGGAAATTAATCTGGTAGGAATTGCTTTCAACCGGGGTAGCTTCAGCTGCTTTTTGGGTTTCGCTATCTAATTCACTGGTGTTTTTGGATAACTCTTCGACTTCGGCTTGAAGGTTAGCGACCTCTTTTTTTAAATTATGAGTTTCGTGATAAAAGAGTTCTTTTTCATTGTGATGAAGATAGTTTAAGTGTTTTTCCAGAGTTTGATTTTGTTTTTTTGCTTCTTCAACAACAGGAGTCCATTCGGCGATTTGTTCAGGGGTTTTGGGCGCAGAAAGTTGGCCCTTTTCTGACTCGTAGAGGTTTACTATGGGCCTTCTTTTTTTGGAATCCAGTTTTTTCCTCGCAATGAGAGAGGATGACATTGGTTGGGATTATACGCTCTTTGAGGCTTTTTTTCCAGAGTTAAATCGAGACTAGTTTTTCCAGAGTTTTTTGTTGGCGAAGAACCTGAGAGAGAACATAGGAGTTGGTTTGGGGAGAATCTTTTTGAATTTTTTCTATATCTTCCGGTAAAACAATGATCTGGTATTTTTCGGCTAGTTTTTCTAAGCTTAAGGTGAGGCACCAATTGTCTGTAATTTGCTTAATTAGAGTTTTTTTGTATTCTTCTAGGGTGGTTTTTTTTGTTTCCAAGTAGCGACTGACGGTAAGGCCAGCTTGTTGGACCTGATCAACAAGGGTCGCTAGTTTTCGGTCAAGTTCTTGATCTAAAAGAATTTGAGGGAGGGTTGTTTTAACTGTTTCCAAAATCGCCTTGATGATATTGTCGATCTTTTCTTGTTTTTGAGAGTCGGATGGAGAATCAGTTTCCTTTTTCTCAGGGGTCCAGATTTTATCCTGGTTGTTTTGACTTTTTATTTTTTCTTCGACGTTCCCTAGGTCTATTTCGGGTTCCTCACAGGCAGTAAACTCCAGTTGCCAAATTTTGTCTTTGGCTAAAGGGGGGTTGAGGAGGCGGGTTTTAGGGATAATGACTGGTTTAAGCTCATGCTCTTTTATTTTTTCCGACCAAACTTGGCTGATGAGAATATTAGCAGTTTCTTCCAGTAATTTTTGAGGGTCAAGTGTTTTTTCTATTTTTTCAAGTGGAGCTTTTCCGGGGCGAAAACCTTTTATTTTTGTTTTTTCACCCAGTTTTTTGAGGGTGTCTTGATAGATTTTTTGGACAGAAGCGGTGGGAATGGAGGTGGTAAGAGTAAAGCTTTTATCGGTATTTTTGGAAAGTTTATCTTGATTCATAAGTTTGGGTTTTAGTTTAGCTTAGATTTTATTTAGTGTACAGAGCTTATTTTTAAGGGGAGTAATTTGACAAGGTTTTAGGTACATGGCAAGATTTGGGTATGTTACGAAGGCGGATGGGGTTTTCTTTTTTTTCGCTGGTTTTTTTGTTTTTGTTTTTAGTGATGGAGCTTTTTGTCTTGACGGCGACAAGCTCATTTGATAAGTGGGAGACCAGGGGTTTTTGGGGGACTGGTGCCAAAGTTTATTTGGCGGCTGCTGAGGACCTGTCTTCGGTGGATAGTAAGGTGGTTCTAGCTGATTCTCGTCCTCTCCTTATTCGTAATTATTTGGAAAAGTATCACTCTCCCCTATTGCCGTATTCGCAGAAGATTTTTGATCTTTCGCAAAAATATGGTTTTGATTATCGCTGGATTCCGGCAGTTGCCCAACAGGAATCTAATTTATGTAAAAAAATTCCAGAAAATTCTTATAATTGTTGGGGGTATGGCATTCATAGCCGAGGGACTTTGCGCTTTGCTTCTTATGACGAAGCTTTGGAAAGCTATGCAGCTTACCTGAGACGGGAATATTTTGATAAGGGTTTGCTTACTCCGGAGGAAGTAATGGGTAAATATGCTCCTTTTTCGCCAGGGAGCTGGGCTTCGGGGGTGAGGCAATTTATGAAAGAGATAGAAGATGGTGTTTAAGTTTCTTTTATGCAAAATAGATGGAACAGAAAGCTTTTTATGACGATCCTGGATTCGACTACTTGGGATATTGGCGGAAGCGTGAATATGAACATCGGGTAGAAGTTGATCTTTTAGGAAGAATTTTGCCAAAAAAGGCTGAGAGTCTGTTGGATGTGGGAGCAGGGTATGGGAGGCTTTTGCCAGTTTATCGAAAGAGATTTGAAAGAATTGTTTTTCTTGATCCTTCAGAGAAGCTTTTGTCTTTGGCTCGGGTAAAGTATGGTAAAAAAGGTTTGACTTATCGGATGGGAGTGGCAAGCAAGCTTCCTTTTAGACGGGAAAGTTTTCAGGTGGTGATTTGTATTAGAGTTTTTCACCACTTGAATAGCGAGGAGGCCAAGAAAACCCTGGAAGAAATGGCGAGAGTTTTAGTTTCTGGTGGAACAGCTTTTTTGGAGTATGCAAACAAAATTCATTTGAGGGCTCGGTTAAGAGCGATTTTTTCTGGAAAGAAAAGTTGGGTGGAAGAGTTTGATACAATTGATCGGCGCGGTTTCCGCAATGTAATTGGGGGATCAATTCCTTTTAATAACTTTCATCCAGAGAGGATAAAGGAATGGGCGGAAGAAGCGGGCTTTAAAGTAAAGGAGCATTATTCTCTTTCTTATCTCCGTCCCAGTTTTTTTAAAAATTTTTTGCCGATTTCTTTTTTGGTTAAAGTAGATAGTTTTTTACAGGAGAAAATTTCTGGACAAAATTGGGGGCCGAGCAACTTGGTTGTTTTAGAAAAAATTTAATTTAGATAGTTAATAATCTAGGCTTTTCTTTGTGTGATTGCTTTGTATATATATAATAGTATTTACTTTGGTGATTACTGCTTGACAAAAGAGTATATAAGTATTATATTATGTGCAGATCCTGGGGTGGCTCCTCGAAAGCTCGCTCTGGGATTTTTTTGTGCTTTTGAGAAAATTTTCTGGTAAAATTCAGCCATGATTTCTACTTCTGGCTTTAAAAAAGGAATTTATATCCTTTTTCGTGATAAGCCACATCGAATAGTAAGCTTTTCTTTTGTGAGTCCCGGTAAAGGTTCGGCTTTTTATCGGACACGCCTGAAATCTTTAGAGACTGGAGCGGTTTTAGAATATACCTTCAAGTCGGGAGAGAAGATGGAAGAAGTAAATGTGGATACGAGGCAATTGCAGTTTTTATATCGGGATGGAGAAAGCTTGGTTTTTATGAAGGCGGAAACATATGAACAGTTTCAGATATCAGAGGAAATTATAGACGATTATTCTAGGCAATTTTTAAAGGAGGGGGCTAGTTATAGGGTTCAATTTTACGAGGAAGAGGCGGTAGCGGTGGGTTTGCCTAAAAACTTAGTTTTGGAGGTAGTTAAAACAGAAAACTCAGTAAAGGGTGATACAGTGACGGGGGCGCTAAAGCCGGCAACATTAGAAACGGGTTTAGTAGTACAAGTACCGTTGTTTGTAAAAAAGGGTGACAAGATTTCGGTAAGTACGGAGACGGGAGCCTATCTTTCCCGGGTTTAATTTCAAACTCGAAGGTTAAAGGTGGATATTTAGATCTATTGGTGGAGGTGGATTGCCGAGAAATTGTTGGTTTTCCTTTTTGATGTTTTCAATTTGGTTTTTCCAGGTAGAAGCGGTGCTAGTTGGAGTTTCCTCAGAGGGAGAAATTGATATTTTTGATTGGGGAGTGGGTAAAAGGTCAAGATTTGAGACTGGCTGGTCAGGTACTCTTGTTTTTGTTTGGGTAGTGACAATAGCAAGAGAAATTAAAAGAACAAGAGAGAGGGCAGCCAGGCTGAAAATAAGTTTTTTCTTTTTTGAAAATTTGGGTTTGGAGGAAATGGATTCATCTGTGTTGGGAGTGATGACGGGAGGACTGCTTTCGATGGTTTGAATTTGGTTCATTGGGGAAGATAAGTAATAATCTCTTCAAGGTGGGAGAGAATTTCTAGGTGATAATTGGCGGCAGCGAGAAGTTCCTCCTTTGTTTTTGTCCAAAGACGGTCATATTGAGACTGATAAGTATTAAGGGGATTGATTATTGAATGAGCTTTTTCCAGCTTTTGACGGATAAGATCGGCTTTGAGGGTGGTTTCCCCAAGCCATTTTTGGGTGAGAAGAGATTGGTCGGGATAGGCGCTTATTTCTTGAATAAGCGCTTCTGTTTTGGCAAGTGATTGGCTTTGTTGGCTGGTAGCGTGGGTAGTCAGGGCACGATAAATAACCAGTTCAAGTTCTGGATATTTTTTTTCCCAGAGCTTGGAATAATCATTGATGTCGGGAATATTATTGAGTTGGTCTATTTGGCTTTGTTGCCCAGAAAGCCAAGATTGCCAAACAGCAAGTTGAGAGGCAAGTTCTTCAGGATTGGGGTTGTGGATTTTTCCAAAAGCAGAAAGGTCTGCGATAAGTTGATCGAGATATTTTTTTAGGGTTTCGTTTCTTTCCCAGAGGACTTTTTTAGTGTCTTTGATGGCCTGTTCACGGGTGGTGAGAGTTTGGTAGTTTTGATATGCTTGGCGGGAGCTTGTATATTCTAGGTGGGCTTGGGAGTAAAGATCGAATTGTTCCTGCCAGGTCAGAGTTTCTTGGGCATTGATGGAATTATAGCTGAGAAGAAGGACGGAGAGCAGGAAGAAAAGTTTCATATGTCTTTAGAAAGATAATAGCAAATTTGGGTGCCGAAGGTGGGACTTGAACCCACACGCCCTTGCGGGCACACGGTCCTAAGCCGTGCCTGTCTGCCAGTTTCAGCACTTCGGCTAGAAACAGTGAGCCGTAGAGGATTCGAACCTCTGACCGACCGCTTAAGAGGCGGTTGCTCTACCAACTGAGCTAACGGCTCGCGGGACTTTGTTATTTTACAGTACCTCCGGAAGGAATCGAACCCTCATTTTCTGCTCCGAAGGCAGACGCTCTATCCGTTGAGCTACGGAGGCCTAATTTTTAGTATCCCCGGTAGGGATCGAACCTACGACCTCCTCCTTAGAAGGGAGACGCTCTATCCGACTGAGCTACGGGGACTTTAACGGATCACTGGTATTTTAACATTGGGACTCATTTTTTAGTAAGTTTTTTAAAAAAACGGGAGAGGCGATCCCAGATCCCCGTTTCTTGACGGTAGGGCGAATTGGGGGAAAGGGAAAGGAAGGGCTTAATATGGATGGGGTCAACCCCCTCCCAGCTGATGAAAAGTTTTTTCTCTTGCGGGTCGAGGTTAATGGTGAATTCAAAGGGAAATTCGTATTTTTCTCCTGGTCTAATCAGAATATTTTGTGGTAGGCAAAGATCAGTTAGGATGATTTCTTGGCTTGACTGAGCCTTGAGACAGAAACTTTCTTCACCCCAGATTGATTGGCCGGTATTTTTAAGAGTAATTTTTCCAGTTTGTAATTGGTTAGGGAAGATAATTAAAGGTAGGCTTTGTTTTAATTTTTCTTGCGAGTTTATTTGGGTTGGTTTCCAGATAGGTTTGGGGAGAAGTTTTATTTTTTCGTATTCAGGATAGATCTCTCCCCTATTATTGGTCCAGGAAAAATGATCAAATGGTTCTTGCGGGTAGTTAAAAATGAAGGGAGTGACGGCCTTGATTTGAGGATTTTGTTCCCAGAGCGACAAAGCTTGGATTAAAAATTGGACAGAGGTAGAGACTTTGTAGTATGAGTAATCTTTTTGTACACCTTCTAAGTGAGGCCAGCCAGTCTCGGTGATATAGATTGGTATTTTTTTACTCAAACCCAGAGATTCGAGTAAATTTATTTCCCACTGGAACCCTTGGATACTGTGTGGGCCGCCATCGTTGGGTTTGCCAATATAGCCATGGTTGGGGTAGGAATGAGAAGCCAGCCCATCAATGAGCTCAAGAATTTGAGGATTAGCTTGGACTAAGTTTTCATAAAAGGTTTGAGCTTCATAAAAATTGGGAGGTTGTTGGGGGGCAGCTAGATCGGGTCCAGCCAGAATGATTTGGAAGTTTTCATTTTTTTCTTTAAAGATTTTTTGGGCTTCAATAACAGTTTGTGAATACGAGACGGGATCAACTGCTCCTCCCCATTCGTCGGCACGGTTTGGTTCGTTGAAAAGGATAAGATATTGGTTTTGGGAGGGCCAGTTAAGTTTTTCCAAGAAGGAGGCAAAATCATGAAGATCTTGAGTTTGGGGGCGGCGCCAGATGGGGCCTTCTGCTTGAGTAGCTAGGCGAAGTAAGGGAACAAGGTGTTTTTCCCGACATTTGTTAAAAAAATCTTGCCATTTTTGTGGATTTAGGTCATTTTTGCTAAGAACAATGGTAACCCAAGACCAGGTTTGTCCGTTTGGATTTAAAAAAGGGGTGGCCTGGTCAAGGTCGCTGGTTTGGGTTAAGTGAACTCCCAGGATATTAATTTTCTCTTGAGCTTTTACAGTTACCGGAAAGGCAAGAGTAGATATAAAGAAAAGAAGAAGAGTAAAAATCTGGAACATGGTTTTAATTATACTGTAAGGCTTGGTAAAGTTATGAGAAAATACAAACAATGGGAATGAATAAGAAAGAAATATTAATGATGCAGATAAAGCGGGTGGAAAAGGAAATCCGCGACACCCCCTATCATAAGGGGACTGAGCACTACGTGGGAAAGCTTAGAGCTAAACTGTCTCGATTACGGGAACAGGCTGAGGGCGGAGTCAGGAAGGGTGGCGGGGGAGGTTTGGGATATGCTACGAAAAAAGAGGGAGATGCGACGGTGGTTTTGGTAGGGCCGCCAAGCGTGGGTAAATCAACACTTTTAAATGTCTTGACTAATGCACAAAGCCGAGTAGCGGAGTATGACTTTACGACAATTGGAGTGATCCCGGGAATGATGGAGTATCAAGGAGCAAGGATTCAACTTTTGGACTTGCCTGGGCTTATCTTGGGGGCGGCAAGCGGGTCTGGTATGGGGAGAAGGGTTTTATCGGTTGTGCGAACAGCAGATTTGGTGATTACAGTTACCGATTGGCAAAAAAAGAAAGAGGCAGAAGAGATTGAAAAAGAACTTTATCGGGTAGGAATTCGCCTAGGAGAGAAGCCAGCTAAAATTTCGATAGAGAAAAAGGAGCGGGGGGCGGTGCGAGTGATTGATCGGCTGGGTAATTTTGAGCCAGAGACTGTGGTTCAAGTGGCGGAAGAGTTTGGATTTCGTAATGTAGAGGTACAGATAAGAGAGAAGGTTAGCTTGGATCAGTTAATAGATGCTTTTGCTGGAAATAGAAAATATTTACCAGTTTTACGGGTGGTAAATAAGGCTGATGAGCTGAAAAGGAAGAGAGATGAGATTTGGCCGGGAGCGCTTTTTTTAAGTGCCAAAGAAAATCAAGGATTAGAATTGCTTCGAAAAAAAATTTGGGAGGGGTTGGGGTTGGTGCGGGTGTATTTGCGGCCAGATAAAAGAAAATCTGCCAAGAGTGCTTTGCCTTTTATTGCCAGGGGAGGTGATAATTTAGAAAAAGTATTAAAAAAAGTGTCAACTGAGATGTTGGGAGATGTAGGAAGAGTCTTTATTTGGGGTAGTGAGGCTCGTTTCCCTGGACAACAAGTTTCTTTTTCAAGGCTAGTCTTTGATGAAATGGAAGTGTATTTTGCTCGTAGGGTAAAAAACTAGAAGTTTAAGTTACGGAGAATTTGACTTCTTTTTTGGGAGGTTTTGGGAGAAACTGGGTTTTTTTGGTGAAGAAGAGCGGCGGGTGTGCCGGGACGGGAGGAGAAGCGAAAGACGTGAATCTTTTTAGGTTTTAGATTTTTAAGGAGATTTAGAGTTTGAGAAAAGTCTTTGGCAGTTTCGCTGGGGAAGCCAACAATGATGTCCGTTCCTAAAAATATTTTCCCTAAGGATTGAAAAGACTTTATGTTTTTTATGGCTTGGGTGCAGGTATAGGGGCGGTTCATTTTTTTAAGGATTTTGTTTGATCCGGACTGGAGGGGAATATGAAAAAAGTTTTTTAGGCGACCTCTTTCTTTCTGGTCTTTTTGGTAGACGCTAAGAAGTTTGGGAGTAAGACAATTAACGGGGAGAGAGCCAAAAGAGATCTCTTCTATCTTGGTATTTTGTAAAAGTTTTTTTAAAAGTAATGGTAAGCCGGGTTGATAAAGATCAAGGTTGATGCCGGTGAGGATTAGCTTTTGATAGCCTTCTCGACAGGCTTTTTGAATAGCTTTGACGGCTTGGTTTATGGGTAGGTGCCAAAGGGTGGGTCGGCGATGAGCGCTGAGGCAGTAGGTACAATATTGATGGCAGCCAGATTGGATACGGAGAATATATTTTCGAGATTGGCTAAATTTATCTTTGATTTGGGGGGTGTAAGGACAGTGGAACTTTAGGATTTCTTGTTTTTGGGTGTTGTCTAGGATGGTGAGGTTTTTGAGGTTAAGATGGGAGAGATTAGCACAACCGGTGGCGAGAATTTTTGAATTTGGATATTGGTGGGCTAGGGAGCGAATTTTTTGCAGAGATTGGCGTTCCCCTTTTTGGGTGACAGCACAGGTATTGATTAGGAAAAGCTTAGGGTTATCTGAAGACTTGGTAAAGCTTTTTTTTAAAAGGAGAGCTGATAATTCGTTGGTTTCAGCACTGTTAACTCGACAACCAAAATTTATGGTTTGGAAAGTTTTGGGATTGAGATCGGTAATTTTTTTGGGAAAATCCATATTTTTAGCGGCCAAGCCAGGATCTTTTGAGACTTTTAAATTTTGGGGGGCTGTCAATGGTTTTTCTTATCTCCTCTACCAAGGAAATAATAAAATGAAGATTGTGATAGCTTAGAAGACGGTAAGAAAGGAGCTCGTGGCTTTTAAAGAGATGGCGCAGATAGGCGCGAGAGTGATTTTTGCAGACAGAGCAAGAACAGTCAGGATCAAGAGGTTGAGAGTCTCTTTGATATCGGGCTTTAGTAATGTCTTGGTGAAAGCGATTTTTAAGGTCTTTTTTTTGGTTTTTACTTCTGTAAAAAAAGTGACCACTTCGGCCCAGGCGGGTGGGAATGGTACAGTCCATGGAAGTGACACCGGCTTCGAAAAAATCAAAAAGATCATCTATCTCCCCTACTCCTAAAAGGTGAATGGGCTTCTTGGTTTTAAGAAGGGTGGGAAGGGCCCAGGAAACCGCTTCTCTCATTTTATTCTTTGGTTCCCCTACCGAAACCCCGCCAATAGCAAGGCCATCAAAGTCAAGGCTGGAGATAAAATCTGCAGAAAATTGGCGTAAGTTTTTATAATATCCACCCTGGACAACACCATAGATAGCCTGTTTCTTTTTTTGATTTTTGTTGAGTTTTTGGTGATGAGCTAGGCTTCTTCTAGCCCAACGATGGGTACGGTCAAGAGCTTCTTTGGTATAGCGCTGAGAAGAGGGATAGGGAACGCATTCATCAAAAGCAATGAGGTAGTTTGCCCCCAGGTCGTGTTGAATGGAGATTGATTTTTCGGGAGTGAGGAAATGGAGAGAACCATCAAGATGAGAGCGAAACTCTACCCCCTCTTCTGTTATTTTTATAAGGCGGCCCTGTTTGCCTTTATCCTTACCGAGAGAGAAAACCTGGAATCCACCAGAATCGGTAATTATTTGCCCATCCCAGCCGGTGAATTTGTGTAACCCGCCTATTTTTTTGACGGTTTTTTCACCTGGTTGAAGATAAAGATGATAAGTATTAGAAAAAAATATTTCTACTCCAATGTTTTTTAAGTCTTGGGGAGTAAGAGATTTTACTGAACCTAGAGTGCCAACAGGAATAAAGGTGGGGCGAGTGAGCATGGGGCTAGTATACCGTGTTTGGGCTCTTTTAGGATATAATAGTTAGCCCAGTCGAAGGGTAATGCTAGACATTGTCTTTGAGGGTGGGTGGTACTTTAAAAAGTT
>CAZGPK010000002.1:113054-113357 GCA_964527115.1 uncultured Gammaproteobacteria bacterium
GTGTTGGAACTGGCAGACAAGCAAGACTTAAAATCTTGTGGTAGCAATACCGTGTGGGTTCGATCCCCTCCCGCGGCACAATTTTTAGAATACGGAGTGTGGCGCAACTGGTTAGCGCGCAGCGTTTGGGACGCTGAGGTCGCAGGTTCGAGTCCTGTCACTCCGACTTAGTGCGGTGGTAGCTCAGTTGGTAGAGCATCTCCCTTCCAAGGAGAAGGTCGAGGGTTCAAACCCCTTCCACCGCTCCAAAAAGATAAGCCGCAGTGCTGAAATTGGCAGACAGGCACGTTTCAGGGACGTGTG
>CAZGPK010000003.1:0-77194 GCA_964527115.1 uncultured Gammaproteobacteria bacterium
ACCTGAGTTTGGTTATCAGCGGCAGTGGAAAATATTTGGGATTTTTTAACCGGGACAGTGGTGTTTCTATCGATTAGAGAAGTACGGACAGAGCCCATGGTCTCAATTCCCAAAGTTAAGGGGGTAACATCTAAAAGGACGACGTCTTTAACTTCCCCGGTAAGAACGGCACCCTGAACAGCGGCACCAATGGCGACAACCTCATCGGGGTTGACTGACTTATTGGGTTCTTTTCCGAAAAACTTTTGGACTTCCTCTTGGATTTTGGGCATACGGGTCATGCCGCCGACCAAGATAACTTCCTGAATATCAGCAACTTTAATACCGGCGTCTTTAAGACAGGACTCAACCGGCTTAATACTGCGGGCAACTAAATCATCAACCATTTTTTCAAACTCAGCCCGACTTAATTTTTTGTTTAAGTGGAGCGGCTGGCCGTCTCTTTGGGTGATGAAAGGAAGGTTGATTTCAGTCTCTACAGTGCTGGAAAGCTCTATCTTTGCTTTCTCTGCCGCTTCTTTAACTCTTTGAAGGGCTTGGGGATCTTTGGCCAGATCAACACCTTGTTCTTTTTTGAAGGAATCAAGGAGCCACTCGATAAGCTTTTGGTCAAAATCATCGCCACCCAAAAAGGTGTCACCATTGGTGGCCTTAACTTCAAAAACACCGTCGCCAATCTCTAGAATAGAGATGTCAAAAGTACCACCGCCTAGGTCAAAAATGGCAATGGTTTCATTCTTCTTTTTGTCCAGGCCATAGGCTAGAGCGGCAGCAGTTGGCTCATTGATAATTCTTTTTACCTTGAGACCGGCAATTTCTCCGGCTTGTTTGGTGGCTTGGCGCTGAGAGTCATCAAAATAGGCAGGGACGGTAACAACGGCCTCTTCGACTTTTTCGCCCAAGAAAGCTTCGGCCTCGGTTTTGGCTTTTTGCAGGATCATGGCAGAGATTTCCTGGGGAGTGTATGTTTTTCCTCCGACAGAAACGGCAGCCAAATTGTCTTTGCCGGCAACAATTTCGTAGGGAACATGTTTTTGGGTTTTTTCTACTTCGGCATCAGTAATACGGCGGCCCATGAGGCGCTTAATACTGTAGATGGTATTTTTGGGATTTAAAACCACTTGTCTTTTGGCCGTCTCCCCTACCAGTTTTTTTACGGGTTCAACAATTGAAGGGAAGGTGTTTTTGCCCGAGTCAGAGATGGGGATAACTTTAGGTTTGCCGGCCTCCATGACGGCAACACAAGAATTGGTAGTACCTAAATCAATACCGATAATTTTTCCAGACATATTTTTTTCTCCTTAATTAACTTTTTAATTTTGGCCCGAGCCAACAATGACCTTGGCCGGGCGAATAACGGAGCCTTTGAAAAGATAGCCCCGCCCAACTTCTTGGATGACTTTATTTTTTGGCCCAGGAGCCAAATCAAGACAATCCATGGTGGTTGGGTCAAAGGTGGTTGTTTTGCTGGGGATTTTTTCTACTCCTTCAGAGCTTAAAAGGGACCAGAATTGGTCTAGGGCCATATCAAGACCCTGGTCTTTTAATGATTCTTGGGCTCGATAGAAATCGTCCAAAACAGAAAGCAGTTTGTCGATGAGGGTAGCGTTGGCCTTTTGGATAAAATCGCTTTGGCGCTGGTGAGTTCTTTTTTCAAGATTGTCATAATCAGCCAAAGAGCGGGCAAGCTTTTCAGACAGGGACTTGAGATCTTCTTCGGCCTTTTGGAGATTTTTTTGCAGATCTTTTAGAGAAATTTTGGTGGGTTTTTTGGGTAAAGTAGACATTGGTAAATTTATGAAGTAAGCCCAGAGACAAGCTGGGCAAAACAATCAACTAAGGGTAAAAGCGAGGCGTAGTGCTGGCGGGCGGGACCCAAAACGCCAACAATCCCCTGGTAGGGACCGGCTTGATAGTTTTGATAAATTAAGCCGCAAGTTTGAAGCTCCTGAACCCCCAGATCTTCACCGACAAGAAGATGAAAGTGGTGGGGAGTATTGTCTTCAAGAGAGCGGCTAACAAGGTCAAACCAATAATCTGTTTGGTCGATAAGAGAAAGGACGGCACGAGTGACGTCAATTTCATAAAATTCCGGTTGTTCCAAGAGATGAGAGGCGCCATGAGAATAGAAATGGCCCTGATTGGTGGTAACGAGTGCTAAAGAGCGGGCACGCTGAGAAAGCTCTTTGGCGGTGCGGCGCAGAAGATTTTCAAATTCATTGCGATATTGCCAAACACTTTCTTTGGCCCCAACTTCCTCAGAAACAGAGAGCTTGTCGGGTTTGATAAGATTTTTAACATAAAACTTTAAGCCCATGGAAGTGGGACTGCGACCGGCAGAAGAGTGGTCTTTGCGCAGATAGCCATTTTGGGTTAAAAGAACCATTTCGTTTCTAATGGTGGCCGGGGAAACACCAAGGTTATATTTTTTTTCCAAAGCATCACTGCCCACCGGCTTGGCGGTGTCAATGTATTCCTCGATTAAGGTGCGCAAAATGTTAGTTTGTCGAGGGGTAAGATCATTCATCTTTAGCAGTATGATATGCTGACTGCTAAATGTTGTCAAGAAGAAAAATTATCTAGAAAGAAAAATCCCAATAGAAAGGGTAGAAATGGTCAAGAGGATAAAATTTAGCCAATGAAGAAGGTGAAAAGCTCTAAAAACAAAAAGAAGGGTGAAATAGAATGCTAGAAGAAAACTGATAATATTTTTTTTGATAAAAAGGCGAAAAAGAAAAAAGAAAATCAGGAAAAGGTTGACAAAAAAAAGAAGGAGGGACCAAGAGGAGAGAGGTGAAAGACGGAGAATGATAAGAGAGAGGGAAAAAATAAGGAGAAGGAGGGGGAGAGCAAAGAAAAGGTGGCGCAGAACATAGGAAAAGCGGCGAAAGCGGCGCTTTTTTTTGATTGAGGGGGGCATTTGTTACAATTGTATAGTATTTATTTAGCAGGGAACATTTAATGAATCCTTATCTTTTGTTGGGAGTGCTTTGTTTGGGGTTTGGGGTGATGGCGCTATTTTTAAGGTGGCAGATGGAGAAGGTGGCGGGCAAGGGGCGGGGGGATGACTTGGTGGTGGAAATGCTCAAAGGCTTGCTACGGTCAACTGATGAGCGGCTTAGGGGAAATCAAGAGGCAGTAAATAGCTTAAGCCAATCGATGGCAAAAATTCTGCAACAAAATACGCAGAATACAACTAGTGTTTTGCAAAAAAATACTCAGGACTTAAACTTGAGACTCGATAAAACTGCAGAAAATATCTCACGGGTGGCTCGGGAAGTAGGACAAATGAGTGAGATTGGCCGCTCGATGAAGGAGTTGCAGGAATTTTTAAAAAGTCCTAAGCTTCGGGGAAATATTGGAGAAGAGGTTTTGAAAGATTTGGTGGGGCAAATGTTTTCCAAAAATAGCTTTAACTTGCAATACAGCTTTCGGTCGGGAGAAAAAGTAGATGTGGCAATAAAGACGGGAGCTGGAATTTTGCCAATAGACAGTAAGTTTCCAGCTGAAAATTTTCAAAAAATGATGAAGGCGGAAGATCCCAAAGATAAGGAGTTGGCCAGAAGAGCTTTCGTCAATGACGTGAGAGCTCATATCCGAACGATTGCCAGAAAATATATTTTACCGGAGGAGGGAACGGTGGATTTTGCCTTGATGTATGTACCGAGCGAGTCGGTATATTACGAGTTGGTAAACCAGCCGGAAGTATTGGATTTTGCCAGGAGGCTTAGGATTTACCCGGTTTCTCCCTCAACCATGTATGCGGCCTTGCAGACAATACTTCTATCTTTTGAGGGGCAAAAGATAGAGGAGAGAAGTAAGGAAATATTTCAACTTTTACGAGCGGCCAAAAAAGATTTCGGGAAATTGGATGAGGACTTGGGAGTATTGGGAAAGCATGTGGGCAATGCTTACAGTAAATTGGGGGATGTGGGACAAAGCAGTAATCGCTTAGGACAAAAGCTTTCTTCCGCAGGGCGATTAACTGAAATCAAGAACAAAGAGCTAAAAAGGGGAAAATAGGGGGGAGGGAAAGAAGGAGAGAAGGAAAGGAAAAAATAAGCGCATTTTAAACCCCTTCTATGTTGCGCTTCATGGAGCCCAGGCCGGTGATTGTCTTGTTTATGTCCCGTGTCTAACACTATTTGGTTACAAGAGTGCGAGGGATTCTGGGCTATGTTGCGTATTATATAGGATATAATCTGTTTTGTCAATTAAAAGGCTTTTTGATAGCGATCCCAGGCGTTTAGCATGTCAATATATATTTTTTGTTTATCCTTCAAATTATTTCTTCTGTTGTTCTTTCCAGAAAGATAGATCTTTATATCATTTTTGTTGACCCAGGCTGACCAGGACCACTCTTTGAGAGATGGAGATATTTCTTTGTCCCAGAGGATTTCAAAAACATAAACTTTATAAATTATAGGTAGGTGGCGACCGGGAATTTGAAAGAGAAAATGAGGATTGGCGCGAATACCTGTTTCTTCAAAAAGTTCACGAGTCGCGGCGGCAGCGGCTGATTCCCCTATTTTTGATTTACCGGCGGCACCTAAGGCATAGGAATCGGGAGCAAGGAGCTTATTTTTACGACGGCGGTGAAGGAAAAATTCCCCCTTGGAGTTTTTAATAATAACTAAAACAGATTTAAACATGTTGGTATTTTAGGGGGAGCGAGAGTACAGTACAATAGATTGTGGATAAAAAAACAATATTGAACAGTGCCCAGAGAGAGGCAGTGAAACATGGGACAGGACCACTTCTGATTATTGCCGGAGCAGGAACTGGGAAAACAACGGTAATTGTGGAGAGGGTGAAATACTTAATTTCTCAAAAGCAAGTAAGGGCAGGAGATATTTTGGCACTGACATTTACGGAAAAGTCGGCTCGAGAAATGGAGATGAGAATAGACCAGGCATTGCCTTTGGGTTATTCAAACATGGAGATCGGGACATTTCACAGCTTTGGGGAGAGACTCTTGCGAGAAGAAGCGGTACACCTGGGATTATCCCCTAACTTTCGGCTGATGACGGAGGCGGAGACGTTGCTTTTTATGGAAAGGCACTGGTTTGACCTGTCTTTGAAATACTTTCGACCGGCAACAAACCCTAAAAAATATCTGGGGGCACTAATAAGTCATTTTTCCCGGCTGCGGGACGAGGTGATTAGCCCCAAAGACTACTTAAAATTTGCAGAGGAGGCAGAGGAGAAGGATGCGGCTCAAAAATGGAACAAGAAAGAGTGGTTAGAGTTGGCAAAAGTGTATGGAGAATTTCAAAGCTTAAAGGCCCAAGAGGCAGTAGTGGATTTTGCCGATCTTTTGTATTGCAGCTACCTCGTTTTGAAAGAGCGGCCGCAAGTTAGGAAAAGGTGGCAAGAAAAATTTAAGTACATACTGGTGGACGAGTACCAGGACACGAATATTGCTCAAAATGAGGTAGTAAAACTTCTGGCAGGGAAGCAAGCTAATGTGACGGTGGTAGCTGACGATGACCAGGCGATTTACCGGTTTCGGGGAGCGGCGGTTTCTAATGTAATTCAGTTTAGACGGGATTTTCCCAAGACAAAACTGGTAACTTTAGTAAAAAATTACCGCTCAACTCAGGCAATTCTAGACAGCAGTTATCAGCTTATCTCCCATAACAACCCAGACCGGCTGGAGCTCATGGAAAAAATTGATAAAAGATTAGTGGCGACCAGGGAAAAGGGAGGAGAAACCCCGAAAAGCTTTAGATTGGGACGGGTGGAGGAGGAAGCAGAGAAGCTGGCAGAGCTAGCTCGAGAGGAAAAAAAACAGGGACGAGATTGGAAAGAAATGGCGGTTTTGGTGCGAGCCAATAATCACGCCGAACCTTTCATGGAAGCTTTGGGAAGAGCAGGAATCCCCTATCAGTTTTTGGGGCCGGGAAAGCTTTTTAGGAGGGGGGAGATAAAAGATCTGATGGCCTGGCTTAAGCTTTTAGAAAACCCCAGTGATGAAGTGGCCTTTTTTCGAGTAGCAAGTATTGGCTTATGGGATATCCCGGAGAGGGATTTGGCTTTTTTGAGAGGAGCGGCCAAAAGACAGGGGAAAAATCAGATGGAGTTGGTGGGAGAGATACTGGACGGAGACGGTGGGGGGTGGCGACCAACAGAGGAAGGGAGAGGGGGGTGGGAGCGCCTATACGGAGTGTGGAAAAAGCAGTTAAAGGAATTAAAAACGGAGAGTGGGGGGCAAATTTTGTATAACTTTTTGGAAGAATCGGGGTGGCTGGACCAACTGGCAGCACCCAAGACAGAGGCCCAAGAACAGGAGGCAGTGAATATTGGTCGATTTTTTGAAAAGATTAAGGCTTTTGAAACTGATCCGGAAAACAGAAATTGGCGGGCGCTTTTGGACTGGATGAATTTGAAGATGGAAATGGGAGAAAGTCCATTGGCCGGGGATACCGACTGGACAGAGGTGGACGCGGTCAATATCCTGACGGTGCATTCAGCTAAGGGCTTGGAATTTCCGGTGGTTTTTTTGGTGAATTTGGTAAGCGGGCGTTTCCCGGGGTACAAGAGGGCAGAGCAGCTGCCAATACCAGAGGCACTTCTAAAGGAGATCCTGCCGGTGGGTGACGCCCAAGAGCAGGAGGAGAGACGGCTTTTTTACGTGGGAATGACTAGGGCGCGAGAAAAACTTTATCTTTTGTCGGCCAAATATTACCAAGAGGAGGCCAAGCGAGAAAGGAAGCTCTCCCCTTTTGTGGTGGAGGCCTTGGGAGAGGCGGGGCTAAAGACGGAAGGAAAAGTAAGTCCTAAGCAACTTGATTGGACAGAGGGATGGAATAAAAAGGAGGAGGAAGTGGTAGTTGAGGCTTGGGGACGAGAGGTAAATTACTTATCATATTCGCAAATAGACAGCTTTAATACCTGCTCCCTGCAGTATAAATACCGTTATGTCTTGGGAATACCGACAACAGCAGGACCGGCACTGGTGCTGGGGCAGGCTCTACACCAGAGTCTGCGGGATTTTTATCTGCGCTGGCGGGCAGAAACTATTAAGGGCGAGTGGGGGGATTTAAAAAACATTTTTGAGGGGGCGTGGAAAGGGACAGTGTTTGGTGGTCAAAAAGAAAAAAAGAAAAGCAAAAAAGAGGCGGAGGAGAAACTTAAAGATTATTTCTTAAAAGAAGTGAGGGGGAAGAAAAAACCTCTGATCTTGGGGCTAGAAGAGCCTTTTAAAATTAGGCTGGGGACGCTTTCTTTAGGAGGGCGGATTGACAGAATAGACGAGCTTCAAAACGGAGAGGTAGAGGTAGTTGACTATAAAACAGGAAAGGCCAAGGGGCAAAAAGAAGTGGATCAGGATGAGCAGATGACTATTTATGCCTTGGCGGTGGCAAGGCTTGCTGGAGTGGCCTGGTCACGAAAAGCAGAAAAGATTAAGCTATCTTTTTACTACTTGGGAGAAGGAGAGAAAGTTAGCACCAGAAGAACGGAAGAGCAATTAGTGGAGGCGGAAAAGAAAATACTGGAAACGGCAAAAGAAATTGAAAAGAGTGAGTTTCCGGCTAAGCCGAATAAACCGTTTCCCTGTGATTTTTGCGAGTATAAGCTTATCTGTGAGGCCTGGCGTTAGATAAAATTAAGGTAATTTCCAGTATTTTTCCATGTTTTCTATAATTAGTTTGGTTTAGAAGGGTTATTTTTTAATTATTTTAATGCCCCTTGTTCCAAGAATTAAGAGACTTAAAATTATAATTTTTAAAAGGTAATGAGCACTGGTATCAAGGAAATTTCTGGTCATGGGAGTTATTCTTCCTATAAACAGGTGAGAGAAAATACCAATGGGCAAGGTTAAGAAAAGCCAGTTTTTTCGAGGAATATCAATTTTAAGTTTTTGAAAGATTTTAGACAACAAAGGAGAAAGAAGATAGATCCCCAGAAAGGAGAGGGAAAGATCAAAAACGGCGTATTCAAAAAAGTGAAATTGTCTGAGAAATTCTAGGGAAATCATTTATTTTTAAGGGTAGTAACTGGCTTGTTAAACTATTTTACATCAGTTAGGTAATTTGGGTGAAAAGGTGCAAGCGCATGATCCGGAGATACTGTGTTGTCGGACCTGAAATCATCTGCTAGATTCCAAAGGCTTGGCAGATGATTGAAAGTGAAACGGGAATATTTACCTTCGTTGGTCAAGCAATCCCCCGGCATATTTAGCGGTGTAGATAACTTGGCCGTCTCGAGTAATTACCTCTTCTCCAGAAAAATTATCAACCTCTCCGGAAAAACTGTTGCGGTAGGAAAAACTACCTTCAGTCAGTTGTTTGGGGCCACGAAAAGGTCTGTCTTCCGGAATTTGGCTAAGGGCTTTTTGGAGAATGCCATAAACTTGTTCTGGATTGGCAATACTTTCACTAACTCGGCCATAGTAAGTCATGATGTAGACTGGTTGATCTTGGAAAAAGACGACTTCTCTGCCTCCAAAGGGTTCACCGCCAAAGTAGTTATCATGGTATCTCCAATCTCCCTGTTCAAAGGTGAGAGTAGTTGATTTATCTTTTTCCACTGTTTTTTGAGCTTGGTCTCCGGCGGCATAGGTTTGTTTTTTAGCAGTGACTAGAAACTGGCACAGTTCTTTGTTGTTCATTTTTTAGAAAGTAAATATTAATTTCCGAAAAAGAGAAAGTTTTTATTTTTCCTCTTCTATTGCTTCATATGTTGAGTCAAATGCCGCCTTTTCAATGCCATATCGCTCTTTGTTGTCTTGACGTTCAACGACATAACCGCCACTTCTGACACCTTGCTCACTGCCCCATGGAGCCATAAAAGCGATATCTTCGTTGACTTGAACCGCTTTCACAGGAACACCTAAAGCGGCGAATGTTCCTTCTTCGTCTTCTTTTGATCTGTACGCATTTTTAAAAGTTTCGTCTTTGACTCGATACACTTCGCCGCCTGGATTTGTGACGATCCAGTCACCCGGTTCAGCGACGCTTTGAGTAGCATCTAAAGCTGTCTTAATTTCTTCTCTTGTCGTTGCTTGTCTAGCTTTAACTTCAGCATTTTTGCGAAAGAATGGAGCGCCCTCAAATTTTGCGTCATATTCTGGCGTGTTCAAGTCAATGAGGCGGCATTTGACTTCTACTTTTTCACCGCCTTGCTCAAAAGTCATTATTCGGCTTTCAGGCTGATTTTCTGGTATGGGTTGTTTTTCCATAATGTTTCAAGTTAATCAATTGAGGTTATATTGTAGTATAAAATAAAAACTTTCTCGACCTAAATTTTAAAAAATTTTGAAATATGTCGGCTAACGTTTCGGTATATGGGAGGTTATTTAATGTGTAATCTTGGTTTAACTCTAAACTTTATTCTGCTAACAATCTTGTCGGATTTTGAATTCTGTTGGTTGCCGCCAAGGTGCAAACCAAAAAAACCGGAACCAACACCAAAAGAACCTTCCGCAACTTCGGTTTTACCGTCTGATACGGTTACGGCAACATCAAATTCTATGGCGTTTTCATCCTTGCTGTATATAACAAATTTCTCGTTTCCGTCACCTCCTAATTTTTGGTTTGCATCAGTTACTCCGGCGACGATACCCCTTAGTGTTTCTGATAAAAACTTATCTAGTTTCATAAGCGTATTTTATCACTTGAACAGATTAAATAATTTGGGTGAGGTACGAGCCAAGTATCGAACCCCATAAACTGTGTTATACGCCCCGACGACCGGAGGAAGGAGAGCGCAGCGGGGCGTGAAACGAAGTGGAGCGAGTTCAAAAAATATTTTTCAACCTTCTTCTTTCTATAACTGGGAAGGGGTGAATGCCCGAAGACCAATGTTGCTTGAAGTTAGTTGAATTTATTTTTTTCCTGGAAACCAGTTTTGGACGTTGTGTGCAATGGTCGGAAGTCGTCCGTTTATGCCAATATATCCCAAAATAAAAAGTATTAAATCTACAAGGCCTAAATTATTAAAATTTGGGTTTTCTGAAAATAAATCAATTCTTATATCAAAAAGTATCCACACAAATATCCACCCGAGAAGAACTCCAATGAATCTGTGAGCAAATCTTTCGGCTTTAACTGAAGCAGGGAAATTGTCAATGTTTTTCTTTTTGCCTTTATCAAAACCGCTGTCGGGGTTGTAAGTGTCAAATATTTCGTCCCCCCATATCGAATAATATAAGCCAAAGAATGTTCCAATAATAAGAAAAATTACAAAGTTTTTCATCTTCAAAATATATCAAACTCGATGACTCTTGTCTTTGTTTGCTTCTTTGCTTTTGGCCGATAAATAAATCCAACCACCAGTTATCAAACCAAGGAGTATTGATGTGTATAGATGATTATTTATCCTTTTTAAGGTATTTAAATAAACAACATCTCTGCCAACACAGTCGGATCCCTGTTTTGAATATTCCACATCTTCGCAAACAGTGTATTTGGATTGTCCGTTATTATTTTCAAAAATCATTGTCTTGGCTGTTAGTGATCCAAATGAAACTGAAAAACCAATCCAACTAAACACTAAAAACAAGATGATCGGATTCGTGTTCATTACTTCATTTGACAGTATTATAGACATGAGCTAGTTTATCACTTTATATGAAAATCACGTAGCGAAGCGAAAAAAACTCATTATTCCCCTCTATAAATAAAAACAAATTTCTTCCCCCTCCCCCTCCATCAACCTTCTTAAAAGGTTGAAAAATATTTTTTGAATTGCGTATAACGTTTGCGTGTATCAGAAGTTTTTTCGAAATGAAATGAGAAAAAATTTGGGTGGAGAAAATTTTCTTTCCTTATTATTTTATTAGAATAAATTTTCGCAACCTGATACACGCTGTTAGGCAATGTTTATTAAATTGGCAAATAAATTACAAATTAGTTTCTAAAATTAAATCATAATCTATAAAACCATTTTTCCTATAAAAGTTGATTCCAGCCACATTCTGAGCAGAGGCACCCACACGCAACCTTTTAACACCCTTTGACTTACTCCAATCCACAAACGCTTGATAAAGTTTAGAACCGATGCCAGTGTCTCTGCATTTATCTAGTACGAACATGTTTTCAAGCTCAGCAGAATTCGGCAAAACTCTGTAACTCTTTTTATTGTCCATAAGACCACCTGCTAAATAAGCAACGATTTCATCATCAACGTATGCCAAAAACACACAGCCGTCATCATCTGTAATACGTCCTTTGAAATATTCCGTGCCATCCTCGCTAAACGTCTACTTACAATTAAGGGTGTTGTCGAATTCTGCGTACTCTTTTTCAAACAGCATGAGGTTTAGCTCTTGAACTCTTTTCAAATCTTCAATTGTGGCTGATTTAATTTTAGATTCCATATTAAAAGATTTATTTACCAATTTATAAATTTCGGCTAACTAGTAATTATACGAGGTGTTTTAATGATAATACTGGTTTCTTGCATCTTATACGAAATCTTGTTAGTTTTTTGGTAGTTTAAGTATACCTTACTGTTTTTAGATGACTATACAAAAAGAATTAGAGGGGACTGGAAGAGAGATAAGGATTCGTGGGTATAGCGGAAAAACAATAAAAGTTTATCTGGGGGGACTAAAAAACTTGTTTCTGGGATGGAGAAAATCCTAGGGGGAAAAAGGGGGGATGATTTTGTTTTTGAAAGTGAGAGGGGCGGAGGTTTGACAAGCAGGACGGCCCAAAAAGTTTTTGAAATTTCTTTGGGAAAATCTGGAATTGGGAAGAGGGCCACTTTCCACAGTCTGCGACATAGCTTTGCCACACACTTGCTGGAGAATGGGATTGATGTACGATATGTGCAGGAGCTTTTGGGACACGCTAATATAAGAACTACTCAACGCTATACTCAGGTGACTAATCCCAAACTTAAAAATATTAAAAGTCCACTCTTATGATAGACACACATGCGCATCTTAGCGGAAGATGGAAAAAGGATCCTGAAAGGATACGAGATAAGTGCCTAAGGGCAGGGGTAAAAGGAGTGATTTTGGCGGCCAGTAACTTAGAGGAATCTAGGGAAAACGTGGAGCTGGGAATAGGATTTCCTAAATTTTATCTGGCGGCGGCGGGGATTCACCCTCAGCAAACTGACCCTGAAAATATGGACAGTATAGAAAAACAATTAAGGGAATTGGAGGAAATTATTATAAAAGGAGGGGTAGTGGCCATTGGAGAAACAGGTCTAGATTACTCCCCTGCCCCGGAGGGGGAAAAGAACAGGAGTAAAGCAGAGCAAGAAAAGCTTTTTCGAGGACAAATTAAGATTTCAGTAAAGTATGGTCTGCCGCTTATTATTCACGCCAGAAAAGCGGTGAGTGAGACAATTGAGATTTTAAAGGAATATGAAAAGGCAAAAGGAGTGTTTCATTGTTGGGCGGGAGGAAAGAAAAGATTGAAACAGGCAGTAAAGACAGGCTTTTACTTTGGCATAGATGGCAATGTAACCTATGAGGAGGGGTTGCTGGAAGTAGTGCGGGAAATTCCCCGGGGGCGCCTGCTTCTGGAAACGGATTCACCCTTCTTGACGCCAGTACCCTACCGAGGAGAGGAAAATAGTCCGGCATATTTAGCATTTATAGGGAAAAAGATTGCTGAGATTTGGGGGGTGAGTTTTGAAGAAATGGAAAGGGTGACAGAGGAGAATACCGGGAAACTTTTTTCTAGGTTAAAGTAGGCTCTTTTTGTTTTGGTCTTTTAAGGTCTTGACTATTTCACCTACCCGGCCGGATTGATCGCGACGGCAGATAAGAAGAGCGTCGGGGGTGTCGATGATAATGAGGTCTTCAACGCCAATTAGAGCCAGGGTTTTGTTGGAGGGTAGTTTGGCAAAATTGTCTTTTGAATCTAGGCTTATCTCGTTTTTGGGCTGGTAGAGATCTTTTTCTTTGAGATATTTTTCGACTGATTCCCAGGTGCCAAAATCAATCCATTTAAAAGGAAGCTCGAAAACATAGCCTTGGGCTAATTCGTGACTGGTTACCTCTTCGACCGGGCCGGGGGTCATTTTTGAGTATTCTTCCTTGATGATTTCTTCTTCTTGGGCCTTGTCAAAAGCAGACATTATTTTCTGAAGGTGGGTGTACCAATCGGGGCGATGGCGTTTATAGGCCTCGAGCATGAGGCGAGGGGTCCAGGCGTATTGGTTGGCATGAAGAAAACAGATATTTTCTTTTAAAAATTTGGTTGTTTGCTCTTTAGAGTCGCGGCCAAGCCATTTTTTCATTTTAAAGATTTTGACGGAGTTTCTGGTTTGGGATTGGGGATCGGGAACAAGATAGTCAACTCCCATAACGGGAAAATCGGGACGGAATCCCCCGGTGATTAGCTTTTTTTCTTCTTTGATTAAATTTTCACAGGCCAGGATGCTGTCGATAAATTTAGAAGTGGGAGATCGGATAACGTCAGTTTGAACAAGAATGAAAGGCTCGTCGGGATCTTCTTTAAAAAGACGGGCAGCCATAAAGCCGGTGGCGGGGCCGTGGTTTCTTAACTCCGGCTCAAGAAAAATGTTTTGAATGGGGATATCAGGAGCGTTTTGTTTGACCAGGCCAGCTTGATCAACAGTAGTCTGAACATAGATTTGGTCGGGACGGAAAGCAGTAAGAAGGGCCTGGTAATTTAGCTCAAAAAGAGATTGGCCTTTGACAAGGGGAAGAAAGTGCTTGGGGAGGGAGGAGCGGCTCATGGGCCACATTTTGCTACCGACTCCTCCACAAATCATCACTGGCTTCATATTTATAAGATTACAGATAAAAATAGCGGGGTGCCAGGGGAAGTTTAGGTTTTAGGACGGAAAGCCTGGCCAATTTTATTTAGCAGCTTAGGAGATAAAACGTGGATCTGATCATAATCTTCCCCTATCCCCAGCTCAAAGGCAGAACAGAGCATGCCATGGGAATCTTCGCCTCTGATTTTTACTTTTTTAACTTTGATTTTACCTCCTTCAAGAGAGTTAACCTGACCCCCGGGCAAAACCCAGACAACGAGTTGTCCTTTGGCAAGATTATCGGCTCCGCAAACCACTTGCTGAGGTTCCCCCATGCCTTCCATTTGAAGCAGCCAGAGACGGTCAGCAAGGGGATGTTTTTTAAGACTTAAAACGCGACCAATAATGGTTTTTTGGATTTGGTCGACAGTTTGGTTAGTTTTTTTCTCTAGAGATTGGATTTTAGTTTTTTTAGGCTTGGCTTGCTCGAGGCGGGCAAAAAGTGGGGTTTTAACTGGCTTTACTTCCCCCAAAAAAATCTCTTCTATCTTTTTGACAGTGGCGGGAAGAAATGGTTTCAGGCTGGGGAGAGAGTGAAGCAGGGAAAGACAGAGATTTTGTAAAAGGAGCCGAGCTTTGTCGGAAGACATAGTCCAGGGCTTTTTTTCATTTAGTTCTTGGTTTATAGGATCAAGTTTTTTCTGCCAGATAAAGCTTAGAGCAGAGGGAAAATCTAGATTATCAAGAGCCTTGGCCACTTCCGGGAAAACTGAAGTTTGGGTGGGTGGATTTAAACTTAAATTATTTTGAGAGGCCAGGGCGGCAAGGCGAGAGACAAGGTTACCTAAGTTATTGGCCAGATCAGCGTGGTAGCGCTGGTCAAACTTCTCCAAAGAAATAGAGACGTCATTCTCCACTGGGAAAAAGGCAGATAAGAGATAGCGGGTGGCATCAACTCCATAACGGTCAGTTAGCTCTTTGGGGGAAATGAGGCGACCTTTGGATTTGGAGATTTTTTGGTTGTCAAGCAAAGCGTAACTGTGGACAAAAATCTTTTTTGGTAAGGGGAGACCGGCTGACAAAAGAATAGCCTGCCAAATAACAGCATGAAACCAGAGAATGTCTTTGGCTAAAAGATGAAGATCGGCTGGCCAGAAGTCTTTTTTGCCCCTTAGAAAAACGGTAGCGGAGTAGTAATTGATGAGAGCTTCTACCCAAACGTAGATGACCTGGTCCTTGTCCCAGGGGACAGGAATACCCCAGGAGAGATTGGCCCGGGAGAAGGATTGATCCCGATTTTTTGTTTTGGTTTCCCTTAATTTAGCGAGAATTTCTTTTCTTTTGCCTTCGGGAAAAATGTAGTTAGTTTGATCATTTTCAATGAGTTTTATGAGGCGGGGAATGTATTTGCTTAGGCGGAAAAACCAGTTTTCTTCCTTCTGATAAACTGTTTTTTCTGGAGGATGGAGGGGGCAGTGATTATCAACCAGATCTGTTTCAGTAAGAAACTTTTCACAACCGATACAGTAGAGTCCCTCATATTTGGCTTGGTAGAGATCAGCGTTATCGTAGAGTTTTTGTAAAAGATCGGCAGCTACCTTTTCATGACGAGGATCGGTGGTACGAATGAAGAAGTCTGGGGAAAAGTTTAGGTCTTTCCAGGCTTTTTGGAAACGGGGAGCAATTTGATCACAAAATTCCTGGGGAGAAAGTTTAAGTTTTGCAGCTTCATCAGCTATTTTTTGGCCATGTTCGTCAGTACCGGTTAGAAAGAAGACGTCTTCCCCTTTTTGGCGGTGAAAACGGGCTAAAATATCGGCCGCAAGAGTGGTATAGGTGTGACCGATGTGAGGAACGTCATTAACGTAGTAGATGGGAGTGCTGAGATAGTATTTCTGGGTCATGAGAATAGCCTTTATAATTCTAACCCGTAAAGGCAAGGAGAGGAAGGAGGTTTGGGGACCAAAGTCTTGGCTTTCTTCGGGTAGACGAGAAAAAATTAGGACATTTTAGGCTTAGACTTGGCCTTGGCAGAAGAAGAAGTTTTTTTGACGGGAGATTTCTTGGTGGAGGTTTTCTTGACAGAAGCTTTAACTGAGCTTTTAGCAGCTGGTTTCTGGGTAGATGTCCTGGCCTTTAGCTTTTGAGAAAAAGATGATTTAAGACGAGCTGTTTTATGGGAATGAAAAATATTTAATTTGACAGCCTTATCAAGAAGGGAAAAAAGCTCACTTAAAAGTTTGGGGGAGGGCTTTTCCAGAAATTTCTTGGTGTGGGCTTTGAGGCGCAGTTTAAAACGGCGATTTCTTAGAGCCCGAGTTTTTGACTGGCGTAAAGCTTTTTTAGCAGAGCTTGTTTGAGGCATGGCGTGATTTTAACAGCTTCTTGTGAGGCTGGCAAGCAACATGATAGACTTGGCCTAAATTTGAAGAGGAAAAAATGTTTAAAATTATTTTAAGAAACAGTAGAAAGATAATCTTGGGGCGGCAGAAAACGGTGATGGGAGCAACTTTTGTAATTTTTGCGGCAACTTTAACTTCAGCCTTCTTGGGGATATGGCGAAACCGGGTTTTGTCAGGAGAATTTTATGCTTGCTGTACGGCCCAGTTGGATGTTTATACTAATGCTTTCCGAATCCCAGACATGCTCTTTAGCATGTTGGTAATGGGAGCATTTTCTGCGTCTTTTATCCCGGTTTTTGCCCGGGAATGGAGCCGGGGCAAAAAAGAGGCGTTTCAAATGGCGTCGACGGTAATAACGCTGGTTTTAAGTGGGTTTTTGGGAGTGACTCTTTTAGTGATGATTTTTGCTAAACCATTGTCCATTTTGATTGCCCCAGGGTTTTCGGGAGAGCAAATAACTCTTATGGCCAGGTTGATGCGAATCATGATGATTTCGCAGATATTCTTTTCAGTTAGTAATTTTGTGACGGCAATTTTACAGGCCAGGCAGAGATTTTTGGTATCGGCTTTTTCACCGGTGGTCTACAACATATCGATAATTTTGGGAGCTAAGTTTTTATCCGGAACTTGGGGAATTTATGGTCCAACACTGGGGGTAGTATTGGGAGCTTTTCTGCACTTGCTGATCCAGTTGCCGGTACTTTGGAAACTTGGGTTTCGATATGTCCCCTCTTTTGACATTAAACGCCGAGGAGTGGGGCAAATCGGGAAACTGATGTTACCGAGAAGTTTTTCTCTGGGGCTGGGACAGCTAGAAAATCTGATTGCCGCTACCATTGCCAGTACTTTGCCAGTGGGATCGGTTTTTATTTTCAACCTGGCTCAACAGTTGATGCAGTTGCCGACTCGCCTTTTTGGAGCAACGATTGGACAGGCGGCCTTACCAACCTTTGCCAGAAATGCGGCCTCGGGAAAGGGAAAGGAGTTGGATCGGATTGTTAGGCAAGTGTTAATACAGGGCTTTTATATTAGCTTTCCAGTTTCGGCGATTTTTCTGGTACTAAGGCTACCCTTGGTCCGGGTGGCTTTCGGAGCCCGAGAATTTCCTTGGGCGGCAACTTTAAAGACGGCGGAAACCTTGGCTTGGTTTGCTCCGGCTATTTTTGCCCAAACGGGAATACAGATTTTAGTGCGAGTTTATTACGCTTTGCAGGACACGAAGACTCCCCTTTTTATTTCACTTTCAGCTCTTTTGACGACCATTCTGGTCAGCAGTGTACTGGTATTTGGCCAAGGTTGGGGAATAGCCGGATTGTCACTGGGAATTTCTGTTGGTGCCTTAATTCAGCTTTTACAGCTTTTGCTTTTTTTGAAGGGGAAAATGCCGACGTTTTCCTGGGAAAAGCTGGTTTCACCGATGATGAAAATTATTTACGGAAGTTCTCTGGCAGCAGCAAGTAGCTGGTTGGGAATGCACTACCTGGATCGATTTATCCTGAACACAACACGGGCATTGCCCACAATTTCCTTAACTGCCCTGGCTGGAGCATTGGGTGGGGGAATTTATCTTTTAACTACTTCTTGGCTTGGAATGAGGATATTGCCGCAAATTTTGGAAGTTGCTAAAAAACCTTTTTTAAATGGCAAAAGTAGAAAAAAGACCGAGGTGATGGGAATAGGTTCGGTGCCAATGGAAAACTAAAGAAAAGACGGGTTGTTTTAGTAAAGCTTTTTGACTTATACTGAAAGGATGACTGAGCCCAAGAGGAGAGTTTCGCTTTTACCGGGAGAGGAATTTCGAAGATCGGGTCTGGGGAAAATTATCTATTGGACGACAAGTACCGGACGTTATGTGGTGGTACTGGTGGAATTTATAGTGATTTTGGCTTTTTTGTCTCGGTTTTGGTTGGACCGGAAAAATGCTGATCTTTCTGAGGAGATAAGGCAAGAAAAGGCAATCATTGAAAGCGTGGGAGAGTTTGAGGAAGATTTTGCGGCGCTTCAAAAACAGCTAGGGCAGATAAAGCAAATGTTGGAGACTGAAGGGGCAGGAAAGGAAGCGCTGGAAACAGTGGTAAATTTGAGCTCGGGTGACGTTGTTTTTGAGTCAATTTCCCAGAGCTTGGGTGAGGATGGGTTGGGAATGGTATCGCTTGAGGCAACGGTTTATTCTGAAAGGGGGTTGGTTTCCTTTATCAAGGCTTTGTCAGAAAGCCCAAAAGTTTCAACTGTGAAAATTGACAATATTGGAAAAGACGCAAAAATAAGTGGATATCGTTTGGGTTTGCAGGTAGGAATAAACAAAACGGTGAAGGAAAAGGAGGTAGCGGATGGTCAATAAAACAAAAGTAAAGATCAAGGGGGCAATGGCGGGAATGATGCCAAAGTCGCTTAAAGGGAAAGGGCCGGGGGAAAAGAAGGCGAAGGTGGACTTGCACGAGCAATTTGGCAACCTCCAAGGGTATTTGCGTAAAAAAAGGGAAGACGAGCAATTTTGGTCTTATATTGAATTTACGGCAACTGTTTCTTTGGTGCTTGTTTTTTTGGTAGCGGCGATTCGGCCAACTGCTTTTACCATTGCCAAGCTCTTGGGAGATATAAGAAGCAAAGAGGAGGTAAGCGCTAAGATGAAGGGGAAAATTGGAGATCTTTTGGAAGCCCAGTCTCTTTTTATTGAGGCCCAAGACTCCTACGAAACAATTGCTTCTTTTTTGCCGGAGAGAAAAAACATCAGCCAGGTAGTGGAGCAGGCGGTAGGCTCGGGGCAGAGAGCGGGGGTTAGAGTGAATAAAGTGAGTATCAGCAAAGAAGGAAAGGAATCAGGAGAGAGCAAGGGAAATAAAGAGTTAAAACAAGCCTCTTTTGAAACTGGTACCGAGGCTGATTGGCGACAATTTTTAGCTTGGTTGGGATATTTAGAAAAAGCGAGAAGATATGTAACAATAGATCGAGTAGCGATTTACCAAAGCAGAGAAAAAAGGGATGAGGGAGGAAAGGCAAGAATGTCAGTATCCGGTCGTTTTTATTGGTGGGAGAAATTATGATACAAAAAACAGATAACTTGGAAATAGATGATCAGGCGATTCAAGAAAAAAAGGAGGGGGGAATGAGGGGACTGGCAAAAATAAGCAAGGTGCAGGTGTCTCAATATTTGCTTTTTTTGGGTATTTTTAGTTTAGTGACAGTTTTTATCTGGATCAGCTTGCAAAGCTACGGAGCGTTAATAAATCAAAAGGTAGATTCGGTAAAAAACATATCACTTAAACCGATTAATCCGCGCCTGGAGATTGAAGTTTTAGAGGAAATTTTAAAAAGAGAAAAATATGAGGCGGATTTAGATAGTCTGATACTGGTTTTACCAATAGAGGAGACGGCGACAGGGGCGGCACAGATAGTTGCCCTGGAAGAGCCAGAACCGACAGCAAGTGCGGCTGCCTTAGCAGGGGAAGGAGAAGAGTAAAAAAATGAAGGTAATGGCGACAAGACTAAAAAAGGAAGGAAAAATACCAACTTGGGTGGGATTGATTTTTTTAGTTGTTCTTCTGGGATTGACGGTTTGGGGTGTGGGGACAAAAGGAGACATGAGAAGCAGAGCAGGAGCTGATTGTGAGCCTAAATCCTTGCTGATAAGCAACGTCAATGAAAAGTCGTTCGCTGTTTCCTGGCTAAGTGACGGAGAATGTGAGGCGGCGATAACTTTAAAGCAGGATAGCCGACTTTTTTTTGACAAAAGAGGACAGGAATGGAAAGGAAAAAGCCATTTTGTGATAGTGGATAATTTGAAAGCAGAGACTCTCTATGAGTTTTTAATAAACAGTAACGGAGAAAGTATGGAAACGGCGCAAATGAGGACAAGAACAGCCGGAATACCAAAAACAGGCATACCCGAGGCAGACTTAGCTTGGGGAAAAGTTTTAGTAAGTGAGGGGGTGCCGGCGGAAGGAGCAATTGTGTCAGTTGCCATTGCCGGGGCGGCGCCACTTTCTGCCCTGGTCTCATCAAACGGAAATTTTGCCATACCGCTTTCAGTGAGCTTTAACGAGAGCTTGACTGACTGGTTTGAAACTCCAAAGACGGCAGAAAGAGAAAGGATTTTAGTGACGGATACGGAGGGAGAAAGATGGGAGTTTGAGGGTAGTACAGATGATAATACGCCCGTGCCAGACATTGTTTTGTCCCGGGGATCAGGTAGTCTGGTGAGGAAAGGGGCAGAGCCAACAACGGGAAGCCAAGATTCTTTTTTACAGGGCATGAACGAAGGCGGAGAAAAGACGACAGATAAGATAACATTGGAAAATCCAAAAGACGGGGAGATTATACATACAGATTTACCGGAATTTTTTGGCGAAGCACCAGCGGGAGTAACTTTGGAAATCAAAGTAGAGTCGCCTAGTCCCTACGAAGGAGAGGTAGTATCGTCCGGGGACGGAAAATGGAGTTGGTCACCACCTGCAGGATTGGAACCTGGTGAACATAAAATAACAATAAGGGCAATCAATCCGACAAGCGGTGTCTTGGAAACTATTGTGAGAACTTTTGTGGTATCCGCAAAGGCAGCAGAGAGTGATCCTGCTTTTGTTTCTACTCCTTCAGCCAGTCTGTCCCCGAGTGAAATTCCAACTTTGGCTCCATCAGCAACAACTGCTCCAACTAAAGTCTTGGCAAGTCCAACAGATATCTACCGAGCGGCTCAGGTGGCAACAGATACGGCAGTACCGGAATCGGGAATTGTTTTGCCAACAATTTTGACAGCAGTGGGTGGAATTATACTGGTGGTAATGGCGGGAATACTACTTTTTTAATAGTTTTTCCAAGATATCGCGAGCAAGTCCGGGGTTGGCTGAGCCAGCAGAGAGGCGCATAAGCTGCCCAACTAAAAAACCTATACTGTTGGGATTTTTAGCGTAATCTTTGAGCGCCTTGGGATTTTCAAGAAGAACTTTTTGGGCAAGTTCTTGGAGTTTGCCTTGGTCGGAAATTTGAGACAGGCCTTCTTTTTCAATAATCTCCTGAGGGGGGGTTTTTCTTTGATAGCTTTTTTGGGCAACGTCATAGGCAACGGTTGAAGAAATGGCTCCAGCTTCCATCGCCTGATAGAGATAGGTGTAATGGTCGGGATTGATCCGATCCGCTCGGATAGCTTGCCAATTAGTGCCCAGGCTGCTGATAAGTTTCCCGGCAAAGAAATTGGCAATAAATTTGGCTTGCTTTGGTGAGGAACTGTGAGCAACTGCTTTTTCAAAAGCAAGAGCAGCGGAATGCTCTTGGGTAAGAAGGGTAGCGTCGTAGAGGGAAAGACCAAAAATTTTCATAAATTTTTCTTTTTTCTGGTCGGGGAGCTCGGGGAGATCTTTTTTGATTTCAGCAATTGTTTTTTTATCAAGATTTAAAGGAGGAATATCTGGCTCAGGAAAATAGCGGTAATCGGCAGAGCCTTCTTTTTCCCGCTGGAGAAAGGTTTCACCCTTATCAGCGTCCCAACCACGAGTGCTTTTGTTGGTGGAGCTTTTGACTTCCCCCGTTTCTTGCCAAAGGGCGGCTTGGCGAGCAACTTCAAAGTCAATTGCTTGTTCAACTGCTTTTAAGGAGGCGATGTTTTTAATCTCGGCTAGAGGTGTATAAAAGGTTTTTCCATTTTCTTCGATTTTGACGTTAACAGTGGGCTCACAGCGCATGGAACCTTCTTCAATATTAGCGTCGGAAACGGCTAGATAGCGGATAAGTTGCTGGACTTTTTGGGCATAAATATGGGCTTCTTGACCACTTTGCATATCGGGATAAGAAACTATTTCTAAAAGAGGGACAGCGGCTTTGTTGAAATCTACTAAGGTGCAATCTTTTTCATGGAGGCTTTTGGCGGCATCCTCTTCCAGGTGGGCTTCGGCAATACGAATTATTTTTTCTTTCCCGTTTAGGTCTATTTTTACTTCCCCCCCCTTGATAAGGGGTTTGTAGAATTGGCTGATTTGGTAGCCCTTGGGAAGGTCGGGGTAAAAGTAGTTTTTGCGATCAAAGTGATTTTTGAAATTAATGTTTTTGCCGGTATGAGTGGGGTCAAGGGCAAGGCCAACCAGAATGGCCCGACGAACAAATTCTTCATTTAAGGTGGGGAGGGCACCAGGGAGGCCCAAACAAACAGGACAGGTATGAGTATTAGGAGGATCAGCAAAATAGTCGGCAGAGCAGGGACAAAAAGCTTTAGTTTTTGTTTTTATCTGGATGTGAATTTCCAGGCCAATAATAGGGGTTATTTTCATTAAAGTGGGGCATTTTTCAAATGATAATCAGTTTCTTGTTGGTATTGGTGGCCAAGAGAGAATAGTTTGGCCTCTTCAAAGTAGTTGCCAATAAGCTGAAAGCCAATAGGGAGATCGTTAAATTGACAGGGCAAGGCAAGAGAGGGAAGACCAGTGATATTAACGGAGTTGGTGTAAATATCCATTAAGTACATTTTTAGAGGATCATTGACCTTCTCCCCTATCTTCCAGGCAGTAATCGGAGAAACTGGGGCCAAGAGGACATCAAACTCTTTTAAGAGTTTTTGATAGTCTTGTTTGAAGAGAGTGCGAGCCTTGGAGGCTTTTATGTAGTAAGCATCAAAATAGCCGGCAGAGAGAGCGTAAGTGCCAATCATAATGCGACGCTTCATTTCCGGCTCCATAAAAGCGCCGCGGGTCTCCAGATAATAGGAGAGCAGATCTTGATGGTCTTTTTTAGTTTGACCAAAGCGCAGGCCGTCGTAGCGGGCCATATTGGCAGAAATTTCACAGGGGACGAGAATGTAGTAGATGGCAATAGCAAGACGGGGGTCAGGAACAGAGACTTCTTTTAAAATGGCGCCATGGCTTTTAAACCAATGGGCGGCGCCTTGAACAGATTGTAATACTTTTTTGTCGGCAGAGGAGTCAAAAAATTCCTTAGGCAAACCAATTTTTAAGCCCTTAAGATTGGTTTTTTGAAGAAGGTCAAAATAGTCGGGAACAGAGACGGGGCTGGTAGTGGAATCGTTGGGGTCTTGGCCGGCGCTGATACTGGTAAGAAGAGCCAGATCAGCCACAGTTCTGGCGAAAGGACCAGGGCAGTCAAAAGAGCTGGCCATGGCAGTAATGCCATAACGAGAGTTTCTACCGTAGGTAGGCTTTAGACCGGAAATCCCACAAAGAGAAGCTGGTTGGCGAATAGATCCACCAGTATCGGTTCCCAGAGCAACAGGGACAAGGTCGGCGGCAACAGCAGCAGCGGAACCACCACTTGAGCCACCGGGAACGCGACTTTGGTCCCAGGGGTTATGAGTTGGACCAAAACCGGAGTTTTCAGTACTAACACCAAAGGCAAAGCAGTCAGTATTGGTTTTCCCAAGAAGGACAGCGTCTTCGTCCATCAGGCGCTGATAGACGGTGGAGCTGTACTGGGGAAGATAGCCTTTTAAGACCTTAGAGCCGGCAGTAGTTTCAATGCCTTCTGTTAGATAAATGTCTTTAACGGCTAAGGGGACAGCAGCTAAACGACCAAGTTTTTTGCCTGATTTTACTTTTTGGTCAATTTGTTTGGCTTTAGTAAGAGCTTCTTTTTCGGTAATTTTAAGAAAAGCGTTTAGATTGGGGTTTAGCTTTTTGACACGGGCTAGAAAAGCTTGGGTAATTTCCAGAGCAGAATATTTTTTTTGGGTGATAGCTTTGACAATTTCAAGAGCGGAAAGGTGGGTAAGGTCGGTCATTTTTTGAATATTTTCGGTACTTTTAAATAGCCGGAACGGGTAGAATTAGCGGTAGAAAGAGCTTGTTTTGAGTTAAGAGAGGGCCGGGGTTGGTCGGAACGAAAAACATTTTCCAAGTCAGTGACTTGATAGGTAGGATTAAGCTTATTAGTATTAACCTTTTTTAAAATCTCAAAGTAGTCAAGGACGGAGGAGAGCTGGGAGAGGAAAAGCTTTTCTTCTTGGGGGGTGAGGCTCAGGCGAGCTAGACGGGCAACGTGACGGAGAGTTTTTAAATCAAGAGAACCTTTAAGCATGAGAGTATTTTAGCAAGTTAAACAAGATGAAGTTTTTTACGTAGATTTAAGAGGTGCCAACGGGAAGAATCAACTAAAGAATAGAGGCGGTAGAGAGAAGGCTTAAGAACCAAGTCCCAGGTACCAGTAAATTGAACCAGTTGTCCAGCATAGCCCATTTTGAAGCGGTGAAAACCGATCCAGGAATTTTTGGGATCGGAATTGGGGCCTAAAGTGCCCCACATGTCAAAAGTTTTAAAGCCGAGGCGGCGACCCAAAAGAATGGCTTCCCACATGAGAAGGTTGCTGGCCATAACTTTTTTGTGAGCAGAGGAGCTGGCGCCGTAGGGGTAATACCAGGTATCAGACAGGCCGAAAAGGAGATAAGCAGCCAGAGTTTCATTTTGGTAGCGGGCCTGAAGAAGGTGAAGCATGCCGCTTGGCTTTAAAGTTTCCCAGAGAAGTTCGTGGTAGGCGCGAGTATGGAGATAAAAACCCTTGCGGCGGGTAAGATTGAAGGTGAGATCAAGGTAGGCCTTGAAACCCTGATCAGTAGTTTCCTCTACCACTTTCACCCCGTGGCGGGAGGCAAGGCTGATGTTGTAGCGGGTTTTGGGATGAAGAGCAGCTAAAAGCTCTTCCTCGGTTTGAGTGAGATCAATCAGGGCGGTATATGGAGAAAAAGCGTGGCGAGAAGAAGGGTAAAGATCGGGAAAATTGGGAAGAGGGGTATCTTCTTTAAACGAAGTTTGATCGGGAGAAAAGCGACGATGGATACTGTTAGGCTCAAGTCTTATGAAAATGGCTTTCTGGTCGCGAGCAACAGAGCGAAGACTTTTTAACATTTCTTCGTCTGGTTGGGGACCACGAGGGAGGTAGCCGGCAAAATACGAAGTGTGGGGAATGGGACTGAAGATGACTGAATAGGCAGAGAGCATTTTTTCATTTTCAAAAACTCCGAGGCGGACAACTTTTTTTCCTTGTTTTTCAGCAAACTCACCCCAGGCCCAAGTTTGTAAAGGATGATGAACGAGAGAGTCATAAATTGATCTTTCTTTTTCATAGAGAAGACGGGTAATCATCGATATATTTTAATTAATTTAGATAATTCTTGTACCAGGCAAGATAATCTTCCAGATCAAGACTAATGGTTTTAGAAGAAGAAGTACAAGTAAAGTCTAGAGCCGTCATAAGACCGAGATCAGGAGGAGAAGAGCTGGTTTTAAGCTGCTGGTAAGTTGATTGCCAAGCAGAGAAGTCTGAAAGGTCAATTTTACTATCACAATTGGCATTGCCTTGAGACTTTAAGGGACGACCAGAAGAACAGAGGAAACAAAGGGTGGTGGGTTTGGTAGTGGGAATGGCCGTGGGTTTGACAGTGGGCTTGGCAGTGGGTTTGACAGTGGGCTTGGCAGTGGGTTTGACAGTGGGCTTGGCAGTGGGTTTGACAGTGGGCTTGGCAGTGGGCTGTAAGGTGTTGTGATTTTTTAATTGTTGGATAACAGAGTCAAAAATAATCGAACAATTTTCCATGTCAACTTTAAAGTCTGGTTTGCTATTTGGCCAAAAGGCGAAATAGCCAAAATTTTGGAAATTTTGATAGGCATCAACTGCCTTGGCGGCTTCTTCTTTATGTTTTAGAAATATTTCCACTTCAGGGTTTCGACATTTATCGTCTGCCCAAAAAGCCCGGACAATTCCCCAGAAAGGTTTTTTGAGTAGATTATTGCGACTTAGAGCTTTAAAATATTTCTTTTGTAATTCTAAATCGGTTGTATATTGGTCGATGAAGATAATATCCTGAGCATTGGGGCTCATGTATCGTTGAATTTCAAGATCGGAAAGGGGGTCGGTGGGAGATTTTGGATTGTAAGCGGAATGAGCAATAACTACTGGACGATTAATTGAATCAGGGTCTTTACTGCGAAGATAATTGTAAACATTTTCCTGGTATTTTTTACTGATTTGTTGATAGGCTGGTTCGTCAAAAGGGTAATAACCCACAAAAAGATCGGAGTTATTTTTGACAAGGTTAATTACGATGTCTAAAAAGCCTGTCGGAACAAAAGTTTGAAGGTCGCATTTGGGATTTTCCTGACATTGCTTGAAATAGTATTTAGTAGGAGCAATAAATGCGTAAAGGTAAGTAAACTTTGAAAGTACCGGATTTTCTCTGATAAATTTAATTTCAGGAGAGGCGTATCCGAGATGGCCGTCAGCGTAGTCATTATGGAAAAATAGGGTACCAATACCAGCCTGGTAAAGTTTATTTAATTTATCAAGGTCTTGCTGGCTGTAGTTTTGAAAAAGAGGTCCCGTATAAACCATTCTGGGTGTGTTTTGGATTGCATGGGCTGGAGAAGGAAGGTGAAGAAAAAAGAGAGAGAAGAAAAGGAAAATTAAAAAAAAGCGTTTCATCTTTTTTAAGTTTAACCTTAGAGGAGAGGTAGGGCAAGGAAGGAGGGAATTTAAAGGTCGGAATCATCATAAATGAGGTCATCTCGAGAACGGGCAAAGAGGCGTTTTAAGTCGGGATCACTTAAAAGAGAGTTGGAAAGAGGAGAGGAGGAAGAAAGGAAAGGGCGGGAAGAGGGGGTCAAATCTTCTCTTTTTTCCAAGAGGGACAGAGGGATATCAGAGAGGAAGCGAGAAGGCTGGGATTGGGAGCGATGACCAAAAAGGAGGCGGTGAATGGCAAAGCTTAAGAAAAGTTTTTCTTTAGTGCGGGTGATAGCAACATAAGCCAAGCGGCGCTCTTCTTCAAGGTTCATGCGGTCAAGGAGGCTGCGAGAGTGGGGTAAAATCCCCTCTTCCAGACCTGGCAGGAAAACAACCGGAAATTCCAGGCCCTTGGCAGAGTGAATAGTCATCAGGGAAATTGAGGGCTGGGAAGAGTCTTTTTGTTTTTCCTGTTGGGAATATTCTTGCTGAACTAGGGCGATGTTTTCTAGAAAATCAACAAGAGCTGGAAAAGAGCGGGCGACAGATTTTAGCTCTTCGATGTTTTCTAGGCGAGACTGGTCCTCTGGTTTTTTGTTATCAAATTTTTCTAAATAGCGGGAGTGGGTGATGATTTTTTCCAAGAGAATTAAGGTTTTAGGGATATTTTTAAGATTTTTTAAAAAATCATCAAAGGCTTGAAGACGGCGCTTGCCTAGAGCTTTTTGAGCTCTTTGGCGGGAAAGCTGATCAGAGGGAGAAAGACAGAGACGGAGAAGGGCGATGATGTCCTTTATTTCCGTCCGTTCGTAAAACTTGGTACCGCCTACTAAGATATAGGGCAAAGAGGCTCGGAGAAAGGCTTCTTCAATAACACGTGATTGGGCATTAGTGCGACAAAGGACAGCAAAATCAGACCAGGGGCGACCAGCTTCTAGAGCTAAGGCATGAATTTGGTCGGCAATAAAAGCGGCTTCCGATCTTTCGTTTTGAGCCTCATAAAGAGTGATTGGGGGACCGTTTTTTTCTTTGGTAAAAAGAGAGAGAATGGGGTGGTCAGTAGCTTGAGAAATAACGGCATTGGCAGCACTTAAAATATTTTGAGTGGAACGATAGTTTTGCTCAAGATTAATAACTTTTAAACGAGGGAAATTTTGATAATCGGCCCCGCGCCAGCTGTAAATGGACTGTGAGGCATCACCAACAACAGTTAAATGATCATGGGGGCCAGTGAGAAGCCGGGTAAGGAGGTATTGAACTTGATTGGTATCCTGGTACTCATCAACAAGGATGTGAGCAAAGAGATTTTGGTAGCTTAAGAGAGTGGGAGGGTGTTTTTCAAAAAGGTTTAAGGCCTGTAAAAGAAGATCGTCGAAATCTAGGGCTTGGTAACGGGCCATCTCCTGCTCGTAGCGGCGCCAAAGGCGAAGAGCCATTTCCTGCCAGTGACCGGAAGCAGAGCCAGCAAAAGAGATGGGGGTGAGGCCTTGGTTCTTGGCGTAGCTTATGGTGGACAAGAGACTTGAGGGACGGTAGATTTGGGGATCAAGGTCAAGCTCTTTCATAATATTTTTGGCCAAAGAAAGCTGATCCTGGCTGTCAAAAATGGAAAAGCTGGGAGGAATACCGAGAATTTGGCCTTTTTTTCTTAAAATCCGGGCACAGAGAGAGTGGAAGGTACCAGCAAAGGGAGTGGCAGCAAGAGAGGTGGAAGAGAGAAGGTCTAAAAGGCGGGAGCGCATTTCTTCAGCGGCTTTGTTGGTAAAAGTAAGAAGAAGAAGCTGGTCAGGATTAATTTTTTGTTCCTTGACTAGCCAGGCGGCCCGATGGGTAAGAACGCGGGTCTTGCCGGAGCCGGCGCCGGCTAAGATCATCAGGGGGCTACCCTCATGAGTAACAGCTTTTTTTTGGTTTGGGTTGAGACCGGTTAAAAGAGAGGACATAAAGAATTAAAAAAACTTAAACGAGCTTAAAATACCTGGTAGACGTTAGTGTCGCCGAAAGAAAGCAGAGGGGCGGCAAATTGTTCAATAACTTCTTCGTTAATATTCTCATATTTTTCGCGTTCTTTGGGGCCCAAAATGAGGTACTTCACTTGGTATTTTTGCAAGATAGAGCGAGCTTCCTCGGGAGCCTTGGCCTCATATATCTGGCGAACTTCTTCAGAGCGGGCACCTGGCTCATCCCAGCCACCGCGCCAGAGCCATTCGTGAACCAGCCAACCTTCAATAGTAGGAAGACCGGTGGCGGCAGAAATATGGTTGAAATCAGTGTAGCTATCCCCTGCCGCCTCAAGAATGACCGGTTGGCCTTTGATATTTTTCTGAAACCAATTAACTAGTTCATAGTTATCAGGGTAGCGTTGTTTGAGAAAGTTTAAGCCGTAGAGGCCTTGGTAATTTTTAAGGTTGCCATAGTAGGATTTGATGGCAAAGAAGGGATAGATAAGCTGGCCTATGAAGACAAGGAGAAAGACAGAAGAGACAAGGAGGCGAAGAGGAAGAAATTTCCTTTCTTTTTTAAGGGCTTGATTTAGACGGACAACGAGATAGCCAGAGATAAGAGCGTAGATGAGGAAAGACTGGTAGACAAGCTTAAACATAGTATTGGCGCGGCGATGTTCAAAGATGTAGATGTCTTTTAAATAGACAAGCTCGGGAATAATGATAAGAAGAGTGGCCAGGACAATTGAAGAAAGGACAAAATAGTCAGAAAGAGCAAGGGGCGGAGAAGCTTTTTTTTGGCGGCGTAGGAAAAGAAAGAGAGGGAAGTTTAAACAGAGAAGCCAGAAGCCGCCGTGAAGAACGAATAGCTGATAAAAGGGAGTGTGAGTGTCGGAAAGCTTAACTCCTTCGCCCAAGGGGGTAAAATTTAGGGAGAAAGGGGTAACAAAAACAAGCCAGAAAAAGAGAGTGGTTAGGCCGGGAAGGATAACTTGGCGAAAAAGCTTAGAAAAGGAGAAAGGGAGGGGGCAGCGAAGAAAAAGAAAGAAAAGAAAAATGGCAAAGAAGAGGCCGTAGATAGCAAAATCCCAGGCATTGGTCATATACATAATGGCCAAGATAAAACCAAAAAGAAGGGAAAAGGAGAGAGGAGGGTTTTTGGGTTTATCTGGTTTTTTGGGATCAAGGAAGAGAGAAAGAAGGGAAAAAAGAGAGGCTAAAAAGAAGATAACGACGGGAATATCGTTCATATGGCCATGAAGATCAGCGACAACAAAAGAGTAGAGGGGAAATTCGTGGATGGTTTTGTCAGTTGTTTCCGGGTCAAAGCCAATGAAGCGGGTGGCATCCGGATACCAATAGCGACTGGCGGCAGCAGGAAGAGAGCCGGTTTCCCGGTAGAGCAGGGAAAGTTTGTAGAGCGGGTGGAGATTGCCACCGAGAGAGAGAAAGAGGGCGGAGATAACTCCGGCGGCCAGGGCAAATTTGAGGGAGTTTTTTTGAATAAGGAGGTCTTTGGTCTTTTTAAAAAGAGAGTGAGCTAGTGCCGTGGAAAAGGAAAGGCCAAGGGTAAAGGTGAAGGCAAGGGCGGTGGCGATGGCAAGGTTGTAGGTAATGGCGGAGTCAAGACCAGTAAGGCGGGTAAGAACAGCGGTGAAAAGATGGCCGAAATAGTAGTAGTTGATGAAACCCCCGGCAAACCACATATCGCGAGGTGGCATCCAAGTGGTACGTAAAAGGGAGTTGACAAAGCCCCAGTCCATAAACTTTTCCAGGCCCTCAATGTCCGGAGCATGGGCGCGGATAAAGGACCAAAAAAGAAGAGCCAAAAAAAAGATGGATTCTAAAAGCAGAAAGCGGCGCCAAGACTTTTTAAAAATTTCAAACAGGTGTTTTCTTCTTTCTGGGAAACGGGAAAAAAAATACCAGTTGGCAGCAAGAATTAAAAGAAGGAGGAGGAAAAGGGATTCTTGGAAAAAGGGTAAAACATGGAGAAAAGAGAAGAAGAAGGCCAGATAGGAGAGAACAATAAGTCCCAGGATTTTGGCGAAAGGATAGCCGTGGTCCCAAAAGCGAGGGAAAAGAAAGCTGGTTAAAGGGAAAAAGAGAAGGCCCAAGGTAAAAAGAGAAAGCCACCAATAAAAGACGAAGAGAAAGTCGGAAAACATGTGGGTTTATTTTTTAGAAAGGCGGGAAATAATAAAGCGATAAAGGATAAGGCCAATATAGCCAAAAAGAAGGCCCAGGGCAAGACCAGCCAAGATATCAACGGGATAGTGAAGGCCGGTGATGACACGAAAGAAGAGAAAGGGGAAAAGAAGGAAGAAAAGGAGGAAACGGAGTGGGCGAGAGGGACGGAAAAGAGCCAAGAGAAAGATAAAAAGAAGAGTTAGCTTTAGGGCATGACCAGAGGGGAAAGAGCCACCTGAATAGTGAGAAGAGAGAAGCGCAGGTGGAGTAGGCAGGGCCTGGTCAAGAAAGGGGCGGCGCCAGGGAGAAAGGGTGGCTTTTAAAAAGTTTTCAAAAAGCTCAGCTAGAGCTAAAGAAAAGAGAAAAAAGAAAGCTGAGAGGCGACTCTTTTGAAAAAAAAGAAGGAGGAAACCAAGGATTAGAAAAATCCAGGGAAGATAGTTAAAAAAGATCCAAATAAAAGGGGAAGGGGTGGGATAAACAGTTGGTTGCCAAAAAAGTATTTTATCCATTTGAGGAAAGAGATTGATTTTTACATTTTAGGAAAAAAAAGATGGCAAGGAGACCAATGCTGGTGCCAAACCAAAGGGTAGTGGCGCGAGAAAGGAGAGCAATGGTAATGGCTTGATCCCGAGAGAGGGTGAAGAGGAGAATAAGAAGACCGATGGTGGTGGGCTCGGCAACACCAATACCACCGGGCATGGGAACGGTAAAGCCGATGGCAGCTGAAAAAGTGAAAATGAAAGTAATGGTAAAGAGACCAGCAAGGCCGGCAAATTGAGGGTTAACCTGGGTAAGGATGAAATAGCCCCCGGAAATCTGGGCAAACCAGGCAAGGATAGCAAGAAGGGAACCAGCAAGGAGAGTGCTGGGATGGGTGAGACTGGAGGCGGAGCGAAAGAAATTGTCAGCCTTGGTAATGTATTTTTTGACCAGTGGCAAGCGGGAGAGAACTTTGAAAAACCAAGGCCAGAGTTGTTTCTTTTGAAAGAGGGTGACAAAGGCAAGGCAAACCAGGAAAGCGGAGCCAAAAACCCACCAACCTAAGCGAAAGGACATCACTCCCCAGAACATAAGGAAAAGCATGGCAAAGGCATCGGTCAGGCGCTCGATAAAGAAAAGGGGGGCGGTAGTGGAGAAGGAGATGCCGTGGCGGTCTTTTAAGAAGTAGGACTTGATAAGCTCCCCTCCCCGCATGGGGGTGATAGCCATACCAAGACCGGTAAGAAAGATAAGAAAAGAAGAAGAAAGGGAAACATTGCTGGCGACTTTTAAACGGGTCAAAAAAAACTGCCAGCGAAGGAAACGGAGACCGTAGTTTAAGAGACTTAAGGAAAGGGCGGTAAAGATGACAAGAGGACGGACATTTTTTATCTCGGCAAAAATTTGCTTTTGGTCCCCCCAGTGAAGAAGAAATAAAACCAGGATCAAGAAAAGAGCCAGGGGGGGGATAAGGCGAGAAAGAGAGGTGAAAGAATATTTTTTCTTTTGATTGGACATGATCTTTATGTATGATAGCCTATGCTTATGGAAAAAGGGAAGATAAAAGAGAAGAAGGAGAAGCCCAGGGTTTTAGTTTCTTTGACGTATTTTTCCCCGAACGTTTCCGGAGTAACGATATATGCGGATATTCTGGCCCGGGAATTGGTAAAAAGAGGGTACGAGGTAGGGGTGATTTGCAGTCAAAACAAAAAAGATCTACCCAAACAAGAGACAATTGAAGGGGTAAAAATTTTTAGGGTAAGGGTCAATTTTGCCTTGGGAAAAGGGGTGTTGATGCTTGGCTTCCCAAAAGAGGCCTGGAAACAGGTAAAAATGGCAGATGTAGTTAATTGTCAGCTACCCCAGATAGAAAGCTTTGTCTTGGCCTTTTGGGCAAAGATCTTAAAAAAGAAACTAGTAATCACCCATCATTGTGAATTTGGGATAGACGGGCCATGGACAAATATAGTTACTGGAATTTTAAGCTATCCTTTTCACTTAATTTCTTATCTTTTGGCAGACAGAATTGTCTCCTATACAGAAGACTATGCAAAGCATTCCATTTTTTTAAGGCATTTTAAGAAAAAGACAGTTTTTGTTTTACCGCCGGTGCTGGTGGAGAAAACAGCCAAAGAGAAAGAGGTAGAGATTGGAGAAAAGATAGGCAGAGATAAGGATAGCAAGATAATTGGTTACGTAGGACGGGTCGCCTGGGAGAAAGGATTAAATTTTTTACTGGAGGCTTTGGAAAAAGTAAACCAAAAAATACCGGCAAAATTAGTGCTGGTTGGTCCGTATGAAGAAGTGCTGGGAGATAACTCTTACCAGAAACTTAAACCTCTTTTAGAAAAACAGAAAGATAAAGTAAAGCTTTTAGGTCCCCTGCCCCACAAAGAAATTGGGGCTTTTTTGAAAAATTGTGATTTGTTGGTTTTACCAAGCACTAATAACTTAGAAACGTTTGGAATTGTACAAGCTGAGGCAATGATTATGGGAGTACCAGTGGTAGCCAGCAATTTACCGGGAGTACGAGTGCCGCTGCAATTAACGGGAATGGGAGAAATAGCTAAAGTTGGTGACAGTAATGATCTGGCAGAGAAAATTGTCAAGGTTTTAAAAACTTCTTACTCTCCACTATTTTCAAAAAAAGCTCGATCTATCTTTTGCCTGGAGAGGTTTGTAGAAAATTACGAAGAAATACTAAGATCTTAGCTTCCTAGTTCGAGTCCAGTGCGGGGAGCCCATAAAACATCCCGACTTTCTGGTTTACCGAAGACCCAAACTTTGACGAAATCATTAAAACGGACTCATAATACCATTTCTGTCCAAATCGCAATATTTATTCAAATTTTAGGTTGGGAAAATATATAAGGATGTTCACAGAAGAATACTTAGAGAAACCTAAAGTAAAATTAAGATTCAATGTGATAGTATGTAATGTGTTTAGCTGAAAATACCCATAATATATGGTAAAATGCCTAATGCCAGCGAATTGTCCGGAATGCAAATTTGGTGAGTCGAATTATTGCTTGATAAAAAGAGTTTTTATTGATCGAAGAGGAGAAACAGTTAAAGAAGAATCTTTTGGAAGTCAGTCTCTCATAGTTTGTCGGCCTCCAGGAACTCGCTCTGGATTTCCATATCGTAATCGGATTGCACCCCTTGGGTACTGTGAAAGTGGCGAAAAAAAGTAGGAACTTAAGACTATGCCAAGAAACGAGTTAGATCCCTTAACCAAATTTGTTGAAAATAACAGCCTATGTCTTAATGGTGAATTTATTTATCCCAGAACAGTATCAAATCCAGACTTCTCCTTCAGGGAACCAATCACTCACGATGGGAGACATTTTAGGTTTCTCGAATCTCCTATAGATCAAAAAGGGGCAGAGTTACTATCAACACCCGACTTCTTTAATCAATTTTTTACTAAAAACGGTTTTGATGTAATATCACCAATTCCATTGGTTAATAAAAACGGTACAACCTTATTTATTTGTGCTGGAGTTCAAATTCTTGACTCTGTAATTCATCAAGAAGCTCCAATTCCCCAAAAACCGTCATTTGTGGCTCAACCTGTTCTAAGAACTCAGTTTATAGACTATATCGGAGAAGGGACATCGACTAGCTTTATTAACGTATCAACCTGTCAACTAAACCTCAGCCGTCAAGAACATTTTCAGCATTTACAAACTTGGGTAGATCTATTTTTACAACTAGGACTTAAGGAGACAGATTTATATTTCAAAATCAAACCCTATGAACAGCGATGGGGGGACAAAGTTGTAAAAAGCGAAAAAATCTTTATCATTTATGACGGATTAGAAATAGGAGATTCTTCCTATGTTGAGAATCTTCCTCAAAAAGGCAGACGCAATTTATCCTTAAGTGATATTGGTTTCGGGTTAGAAAGAATTAAATGGATTATGCAGGGAGGGTCATATTTTGACGTATTAGGCAATGGCAGAGTATCGGATAATATTGACAGAGTATCAGCTGTTTGCACCCACACCCTATCTCTATTAGCTGGTGAAGGTCTAAAACCATCCAACAAGGAACAGGGTTATCGATTTAGGTTATTCTCCAAAAAATTAGTTTCAGATATTTTAGGCAACCACTTAGAAACCAATGAACAAGTTAGAAGCTATTATGATTATTGGAAAATATGGACCAATTTATCACTTTCGGTAGATCAAGCATTACATGCAGTTACTCAAGAAAATACCAGAAATTTCAATCGAAATTTATTGGACAAACTCTGTGAAAAATATCCAGATGTTGGGTTAGATATAAATCTGCCGACTACCGTTATTTTAAAACGATTAAAAGGTACTAGTGTAAAACCAGATTATTTATCACAGGTGCTTTATGAATTAAAATACCAGAATGGATAGTGATATAAATACATCAATTGGTCAAATATTTCTTGGCGGTGGTGGTGGAGCGGAAGATAGTGTTTTGCTCGATAAAAGATTTCTTAATGCTCTAAAAAACAAAAAAATTGTATATATTCCAATTGCTTTAACACCAAAGTTAGGTGGTTATGAAAGTTGTTTTGATTGGATAACCTCCACTTTAACTAACGCATCGGATGATTTTATTGAAATTTCCATGTGGATAGATCTTAATAAAAAAAGCATAACTGATTTGGAAAACTATGGCGGAATTTATATCGGAGGTGGTAATACTTACAAACTATTAAATCATGTATATAAGTCTGGATTTAGTGAAGTCCTAATTGAATTTTATAACCGGGGTGGGCTAATTTATGGTGGAAGTGCCGGAGCAGTTATTCTAGGCAAATCAATTTCAATAGTTTCCGAAGAAAATGACGCGAACTATAAATATGAGAATGGTCTCAATTTGTTGAATGATAAATCCGTACTATGTCATTTTGATAAAGACATTAAGATTACAGTTGAGCACTTCATAGAGAATAAAAGAGGGGATGTAATCGCGCTTACTGAGAAGTCAGGACTAATAATATCAAATAATAATTCGGTTGAATCGGTTGGTTTTGAACCAGTAACTATTTATACCCTTTCGGGTAAAGACGAACAGTTAAACCCTGGAGAAAAGTCAAAAATTTAGATGTGGTGTTATAATATTACCCATGGTATCGCTAAAAGAAATCGGCCTTGTTGACACAATTGATTGTCATACTCATTCTGGTGGTGTAGACCTTTACAATCTATATACTGGTGATTTACCTATGGCTCAGTCTGTTGACGATTTAGTTCTTAAAGCCAGATCTTCAGGCATTTCTAAAGTAGTAACCTTTCCTTTTCCAACTACCGGCTATTACAATGTTCACGAGCTGGTCACACGTAACGTAAGAATTCCCTCGGGGCAACAAGATTTCCCCTATCAAGTTGAAAATATGGCTTTAATAAAAGGTTGTGAGAACTCCGACCTTCCACTCTTACCTTTTATGGCCATCGATCCATCAAATCATATTCAGGAACAAGTAGATAGCCTCCGCCAAAATTATAAAAAAAGAAAATTCTATGGTTTAAAATTACATACTCTGGCAACAGGTTCTACTGCTGATAAACTAATTGGTTCAGAAATTGTAGAATTTGCTCAGGAAAAAAATATACCAATAATAATTCACTCAGGTTTGGGTGACGAGCATTCACACCCTCAAAACATAGTTAAATTAGCCAAACAGTCTCCAAACCTGCGTGTTTGTGTGGCTCACCTTGCTTGGTTAGACGAAGATACAATTAAAAATGTGGCTAAAACGAACAACGTGTTTATTGACACTTGTCCGTTTCTCCAAATATGTAACCGTGTCAGAAAAGGAAGTAAAATGGTATTTTCACCAAATTTAATAGATCCCAACAAACCAGCCGAATCTTTGTTTAATTATTATAAATTATTAAAAAATAATTTAATTTGGGGTACAGATGAACCTTGGACAAAATGCATAAGTGCGAGAGGAAATGTCTCCAGTAATCATACTTATGGTGACGAAGCCCAGGTTATTTCGGATCTATTTCAAATCTCCCCTCAAGCTGCGCTGGACATTACTTCTCGGAACACTGAAAGATTTATCTTTGGTTCATAAATCTTAATCTGTCCACTAACTATTTTATTAGTTATTTCACTGTGTTTTATAAGATTTTCTTCAACTATATTACTTATACTCATCCTTAATTCCTCGTCAATATCTTTCTGATATCCATCTAGTGCGATAGCGGCTTGCCAGGGATCATTCATATCTCTGCCCATTTGTGAAGTTAAGTAAACAGTGCTTTCAATACCTAACGTTTTAAATATTTCTTCGGCAATAATGTCGCCAATTACAGTAAATATTTTTCCAGTATGATAAACAGGATTTTTTCCGCAAGGTGCCTCTGAGCTCATGTTCCTTGTAAAAGGGATTATTCCATTCGACCTGTTCCCTCTACCTACCGCTCCTTCGTCTCCGCTCTCAACTGCGCTCCCAATGGCGGTTAGATATATATCTTGATTATCAAAATTATCACGGGTATTTAATATAATATCTATCGAATATGTCGGAAATTCCCTCTTTAGCATATTGATAAGCAATTCTTTTAGTTCGTTTAGTTTTTGAATATAGAAACCCTGGTCAGGTGTAAATTCTGCAATAAATGGGATACATAAGGTTAACTCAATATTCTTACTAACTCTTTTTCCCATTACTTTAATATCAGTCCCAACATATTGATGAGATTTTTTAAATTTAGCGTTGTCTAGTAATCCCTCGGAAATAATCACCATGTTCTCCAAATCCGATAAAGGAAAATAGCTTACCGTAGTGGAAGTATCATTCGACCTAAATCCATTGCTATGATGTTTTATATACTTTTCATCAGACACTGAAAAGAATTGACTTCTTTCATTCTTAGTCGTGCCATCCTTATTGTAAACCACTCCCGGTCCTTGGGAAAAATGTGTATTATCGATAATTTTTAACCATTTATCTGTATCTAATAACGGAAAGATATTTTTAAAGTGATCTTTTACAACATTATTGACGATTTTCATATAGTCAATTTCTTCATCTAAAAAAATATGAGTAAATCTTCCATTTAGCAATATTCTTATTGGAGAAGTCATTTCTCCCTGACCAAAACTTACCTTTGAAGAACCTCCAAGGACGGCAACCTTATCCACCATATGACGTAAAATTACCCCATACTTATCAAGACAATAAGTTGAGTATGCCACCGAAATTTTCTCCGCTACCGCATCACATAAATTGTCTGGGTGGCCAATCCCTTTCCTTTCGACAACTTCATACTCTGTATCATTGATATTTGGCTTACCTGTCTTGAAAACGACAAAATTATTTAACATATGTTTCTGATTATATCTCTACTATCAGCGTCAGTAAACAAAAACCCATATTATTTTTATAATCTAGGAACCCCCTTCTCATTTTTTGATAAAATTAACTGATGAAAACATATATTCTCCCCGGATACTCTGACAAAAATAAGTTTTGGGTTGATGAAACCGTCGCTTTTTTAAAACCAGCAATTCCGGCAATTGGTCTTTACTGGAATCATTGGGATGGCAGTTCCACAGAAGATGGCTGGATTGAAGAAGAAGCTCGAAGAATTATAAATGACTCAAATAATGAGAAAATAAATATTGTCGCTAAATCTGTCGGGGCAATGGTTTGTATGGCTGTACTAAAATTAAAGCCAGAATTAGTAAATAAAGTAATTTTGTGTGGAATCCCATTTAAAGACTTTCTTCCAGGTGATGAAAAGAGATATGAGTCTTTAAAATCTGTTATGCCAAATAATATTCTGCGTATCCAAAATGAGGAAGATAATTATGGATCATTTGAGAAGACGGAATCCTTTGTTCGTTCAATTAATCCCAACATTAAAGTAGTCTCAAAACCACGAAACGATCACTACTATCCCTACTCGGAAGATTTCAAGAATTTCTTAATCGAGAACAATAATCAATAAAGCTAACTTATACAATCGAAGTTTGTAATCTCTTAATTTCTCTTAATCTATTCTCCATCACCTCCATATCCATCGCGTTGTTAAACGCCTTATTAATCCTATCTAACGCTACTATAATATCTTTAGAGCTGGGGAGCTCTACAGTGTAGGCGGGATGGGGTAAATTAGATTTGAATCAGATTTAGAAGATACTGCCCTACTCTCTTTGATAAGTTTATGTTGTTTTTCTTAGGGGAATAATTGATTAAAGATTGTGAGAGCGTGATGTTTGATAGAATTGGTGGATGACTACAGAAGAGCCTCTTGAGATTCAGAGTGGTGCAATCGAAGAGAGGTTTGCAGCAAACAGGGAATTGCCACATATACGGGTAGATGATTTAAAACCGTTTTGGGTAAGGGGAATTATTGATCCAGAAGATCCCTGGAGCATCCAAACAGTTGAAGAAGTACCAGTTAGGCTGATAGCGGCAAGTTCTGTTTTGAGAGATTGGGGCGATATTCAAAGACAGAGTGGAGAAAAATTAAAAAGAATAGTTGATGGTCTTCGTTCTGGAGAGCTTGTGCCCGACAGGGAGCCAGTTATTCTTTTTGAATATGGGGGAATTTACGGCATATATGATGGGCAAAAGCGAATGATGGCGGCAAAGGCGCTGGGGATGGAAACTTGGCCAGCAAGAATACAGAGAACTATGCCAACCACTTTGGAATTTTCAAGAGATACGGCTGCCTATCACGAGATAATGGGAGGAAGAATGGAAGGTGGGCTGTGGGAAGGGAAGCTTGAAGAGGTTGCGCTTGACGAGCAAGGAGGCTTAGTTTCTTCTAGATGGTCAATAGAAAGATATGATGGTTTATGGGTTTTTGCAAAGAAAATGGATCTGGCTCGAAGTGTGTATGAAAAACTTGGAGCAAATGGACAGGCTCCAAGCCTAATATGATCGACAGGGTGGCGTAAAGTTAGCCTCAAAACTAGTTCGAACATAGTCCAATTGAGGGAGCCAATGATATATCTTACCTAAGGATAGGGTTATTATCGTTTGATGCGGTTTGGGACTATAATGAGGTAAAATTAGCTATGGAGAGTGATACGTGGTTAGTTAGTCCAAAAGAGCTTCGTGTCTCTGGATCTGTTCCCGCCGATGAAAGTGTCGTCAAAGAATACGAAAGATTACCAGCAGACACGATTCCTCCCGTCCAGGTTGTCAGACATCCCGAAGATGGTTTTCTTTATGTGGTTGATGGACACCATACATTGGAATCAGCTCTTAAGAGAAAAGATGAGCAGATACCAGTACAACGCTTTACTGAAAACAGAGAGTTAAACGACCAAGAAGCAGAAAAGAGACGATTAAGATGGATAAAAAGCCAAAAGGGTGATTAAGTGATCTTAAAACTAGTTCGAACATAGTCCAGCCGGGGGAGGCCAGCCAAGTTGGCATTTGATTAAGATTAAACACGTGTACTTGTTATACTTTGAATATGGATGAGTATATAGTAAAGCAATAAAGATAGAAGAAAAATGAAAAGAATATTTTCCATTATTTTATTCTCGTTGATTGCCTTTTTCGCTTTTAATACTTCTGTTTTAGCCCAGACAGAAATGGTTGATGAACCACTCAAAGAAGAAACCCTTGAGGCAGTTGTGGAAAAGATATTGGAGGAGAAGCAAATAAAGCCAATGGGTTCAGAGGAGCTCCAACTCTACCAGAAATTAGAACTTTTGGTAACAAAGGGTTCTTTAAAAGATAAAAAGATTACTGTTGAGAACGGAGATGTTGCTGTTGCTAATAATTTGAAATACAAAGTAAATGATAAAGTGATAGTCATTTTTAGTAAAAATTTTGAGGGTGATGATTACTTTTACATTACTGATTACATCAGACGCGATTCTTTGGTTTGGCTGTTTATTATTTTTGTTGTATCAGCTGTAGTTATTGCCAAATGGCGGGGAATATTGTCACTGGTAGGAATGGGTATTTCTTTTCTGGTTATTTTTTCTTTTATCCTGCCAAAAATATTAGCAGGTTCAAACCCAGTTGAAATTGCCATTTTGGGTTCGCTGATAATAATTCCAGTTTCATTTTTTCTTTCCCATGGGTTTAACAAAAAAACAATAGTGGCCATAGCGGGAACACTTATCGCCTTGATAATTACAGGGGTACTGGCAAATGTCTTTGTTGAAGCGGCTAAACTAACAGGCTTTGCCTCAGAAGAAGCAGGGTTTTTACAGGTCGCCAGACAAGGAACAGTCAACATAAAGGGATTGCTTTTGGCAGGGATTATTATTGGTGTTTTGGGAGTATTAGACGATATTACAATTTCCCAATCAGCAATAGTATTTCAACTTAAGAAGGCAAACGAAAAATTGAAATTTAACGAACTTTATAAAAGAGCCATGAATATTGGGCGAGATCATATCTCTTCAATGATCAATACACTTGTCTTAGTTTATACAGGTGCCGCCCTACCGCTTCTTCTTCTTTTCATCGATAACCCTCACCCTTTTTCAGAAATTGCTAACTATGAAATTATTGCTGATGAGATAGTTAGAACTCTGGTTGGTAGTATTGGACTTATTTTGGCAGTTCCGATTACGACAGTAATTGCCTCATTAGTAGCGGAACAAAGCAAAACTGGTCACTGACAATTCCGGGTGAGCAAAAGTAAGGGAAGGTTTTACTTTTTCTATCTCTTCCCTTGTCTGCTGAATGAATTTAAAATCTTTAAATGTCTTGAAGATACAAGCTAATTGAGTGGTTATATTAAGGTTATGATTCTCGAGCTCGTGAAACTTTATGATTTTTATAAACTTGGGAAATTGATTTTATTTTGTTTCCAGTCTTGGTGCTAATCTATTTCTTTAAGTAGTTTGTAAAGGAAAGTTATACTGTATAGGATACAAGTATATTATTTGATTAAATATAACAATGAATTCTGAATACGACCCTGGCAATGAAGAATATCAGCATAAAGAAAAGACTGCTGAAAGATATCAAGTAGTAATTGTTGGTGGTGGTTTAAGTGGTATTGCTCTAGCAAGACATCTCGAGAGAGCAGGGGTAGACTACTGTATTCTTGACAGCGAGCCTCTTGCAAAATCCCAAAGTGTTCATTACTTAACAACAAAACAAGCAGCTCAGTCACTTGGTTTACAAAGTGAATACGAGAATCAAGTTCATACGAGAATCCCCATCACTGGTTATACCAGATTTGATGCAAGAGAAGATGGTTTGCAGGTTCTCGAAGCCCTGAGCCCTGATAGTAGTCGAAGTGGTGGTTTTGTAACAGTTTCTAAGCAACAAATTAAAGATAGAGCTGCTTCTGATGGAATATCATTACTTGGAAGTAACCCGGTAATAGCAGCTACACAACGTCCCGATACCGTGGATTGGGAATTAACACTTCGAAATGGAAAAACTACTTCGGCAGAAATTATAATTGATGCAACCGGAGTAAGAACAAGGGTCGCTAGACTTGCGGGGTTGGTAGACAGAGAAATGTTAGATAATCGTAAGGTTAGATATTGTTATGGGGCAGTTCTAGAATATTTAGGACCGGAGGATAGATTATTTTTTGCAGATAGATTTCCAGAACAAGCAGATCTTGGTATTAGAGAAGGCGCTGGCTGGATTATGCCATTGGGAAACAAAACTGCAGAGGTAGTTGTTGGATGGGAAGATCGCCTAGGGGAAGTTGGCAAATGGCAAATTGGCCACCCACGTACACTATTGCGACGTTATTGCGATTGGTTTGCTGAAAGAGGAATTATGGTGAATTTCAATCAAAGACTAGAAGTGGTTTCGGGAATTTTTAGTCAACAGCCACTTGATTACAGAGCTCTTGAACATAACTCAAATTTAATACTTTTTGGAGAGTCTTTAGGGTTGAATCAGCCTCTCAACGGATATCTAATAGGTGACATAGATGGATATGCGAGGATCTTATGCGAAGAAATTGTAAATAGATTAAACGGACGAACATGGAGACCTTATGAGGCAATTTACGCTGATCATACGTTGTTTGGTCCCCAAGTAGTCCTTAGTGAGAGAAAAACGCGGAGTGTTCTTTCTGGTGTTGGCAGATCTGCTGCCACTGCAGATCTTCAAAAATTATTGGTTGCGTGTCTGTCTCCGGATGGATTATGGAGGGCAATTGATAGCGGGGTACCAATAAAGCAAATACTTATTGGAGTAGTTTCCAATCCGAAATACTTACCTGTGATCGCAAGAATGGGGGTAGAATATTTATCTTTAATGCTGAGAGATGATCTATATCAGCGTGAAGTATGGTTAAAAATAAAAAAAAGATTAGCAAACAAAAATAAAGATAAATAAGCTAATTTTTTAAAGCAGGGGTTCAAGTCTCGTCCGACACGGGGAGTCAGTAATATTCTTATTCCAGAGAAGTGACTAATAATCACCGGTAATTTGAGAGTTAATTTAATTTCTTGGGCTAGCCTGGTACCCCTGTAAAAGAATCTCATTGTGATTGTCTTTTATTAAAAAAACTTCCTGAAGAGAATGGTCAGATATTTGGTCAGGAGAGATAGATAGATTATCCCCCACTATTACCTGATCTGGGGATATATCATATTTCCAGTCGATAGGTTTCACTTTGACATTGGCAAAGTTGACGTTGGGATTAAAGGCTCTATCGGTGTAGTATTGGTCACTGTTTTGAGGATTTTCCTCTTGGAAACTGGCTGGTGGGTATTTTAAATAATAAAGGAGAAGAATGTATGGAACAGTCCGACTATTGTCGATGATAAATTCTTTTTGGGGATTTTCACTTATATAGCTGGACAATTGTTTGTATCCATAATTCCAGGCCTTTGCCCTTTGTACTGGAAAAAGGAGGTAGTATGAGCGAAAGAGGAGAAGTAAAGAAAATAGTGAAAGCCCAATCAGTGCTGGGTATTTTATTGGCTTTTTTATTTTGTATAAAATCCGATCCATCCCAATGGTAATAATTAACGTGTAGGGCAAAAGTAATGGCAGGGCTCTCTGGGTAGAATAATTGGTATTGGCTAAGGCAGCGGGAACTGGGGCAAGTAGGATGAGACCAAATAGGTAACGATATATTTTATTTTTTCGGTTTGTATAAAGAGTATATAGACCAGTAATCCAGGGAATAAACATCCACGAATAAAATACAGCTAGCTTGGGAATTGATCTTTGCAAATCATAGTCCTGATTATTGAATAAATTATTCGGGGAAAAATAGGACAGATATTGGCTAATAAATGAGGTGCTAAGACTATCACTTTTTACCCAAAACGCAGGCTTGGTCAACATCCATAGATTGGGAAGCTGAATGAGCAAGGCAATGACTATTGGCCAGGTCAAAGTTTTTTGGGGACGGCGTTTGGTGTGAAAAAGAACGAGGATTAGAGCGATCAGAAGTGGAGCCAGATAGCGTTGGGTATGAGCGGCATGGGTGGAAAGAGAGAGGAGGGGCAAGGATAGGTATGGCTTTCTGTATAGCAGAATTCCAAAAGATATTAGGGCAAAGGCAAAAGTAGTTTCGTATCCCAAGCGGGCATTAAAAACTGTCCAGGGACTAATTAAAAATATAAATACTCCGATAAGTTTTGAGCTTTTTGACTTTAGCAGATTCTCTTTGGTGAAAAAATAATATATTGCCAGGGCAACTGCTAACATTGAGACTGAGGATAAGAGTCTCAATGAAAAGTCGTTTAGACCAAGAAGGCGAATGATGATAGCTTGCAGATAGACATATAGACCGGGGGTATAGGAGCCGAAAAATTTAAAGTTTAATGGTAATAGTTGGCCATAATGGTCCCTTAATGTTTGGGAAATTGAGTAGGCATCATAAGCGGCAACTGCCTCATCAACATAAACTGCTGGAGGAATAGAGTCGAGGCGGTAAAGATAAAGAAAGAGAGCAAACGTTAGAACCAATAATAGGCAGATTTTACTTTTTAATAAGCGAAGCAAGACCATAGATGGAAGATAAAAATATAAAAGGGTAAAGGCTATAATTGTTGGAAATATTTTCTGGTCCAAAAAGGAGTGAAAACACTATTGGAATCAATAAAGTAATGGCAAGAAAAGCATGGTGTTTATCTTCAATAATTTTAAATAAACCTAAAATAACAAGCGGGGTGATAAAAAAGGGAAGAGACTTCAAATCAATGACATTGAAAAACTTGCTCTGCAGTTTAAAAAAAATGCGGCTTTCAGGCCGTTCTTCGATGATATGGGCCAAGCGGTAATATCTGGGGGGGTAATCAATCATTCTTTGTCTCATTTCAACAAGTTCAATTTCTGATTGATATGTCAATGAATGATAGTTTGATCGGAAAATTTGGCGGACACTTAGAAATATTACTAAAAACAATAAAAAAGAGAGAAAAGATTTCTTTTTAAACATTGTGTATTGGTAGAATATTAGCATATGACTAGCTCGAACATATTTCAGTCGAGAGAGCTGGGGAAACTTAGTATTTATCTAGCCTGGGCTTTTACTTTTTCTTTGGGATTTTGGCTTGGCTGATAGAAGATACTACCCTACCCTTTTTTGTTTGACTTATGCTGTTTCTCTTGGAGAAGCAAAGTGAAGGGGTACCGGTCAAGAAAGATAAATTGATTGGCCGTCTACAGCACTTAATTTTTAATATATACTGATAAATTGAAGGAGGTGATGAATATGAAAAAAATTATAACGTTGCTTTTTGTTCTGGCTGGTATTTTAGGTTTCACTTTTGTAAAAGGCACAATTGCACAAGCTGACATGTTGGTGTCTCCTGGTGTATGGGTGAAAGGTACAAGCGCAGTTGAGGAAATTACCATCCATCTCGCTTATCCCCTTTCTGAAGCGACAGAAGGTGTTGACCTAAATATTTTAGACAAAAACTATGAACTATTTGAACCAATAGAGGAAGGGAGCTTTACAATGAGTGCAGACTCCAGGGGAGATCTGGTTATTAAGTTTGTCCCAGAGATTGGCAAATATACTATTGGTGATTCTTATATTGTAAGAGTGACTATAGGTGAAAAGTCATGGGATTTTACGGTGACAATTAAGGAAGCAGGGGTTGTTGATTCTGAGTAGTAGTCAGGGAACAAAAAATGCAGGGATGGGCCAGAAGGCTCCCTGCATTTTTTTTGTGGACTGTTTGTTTTTTAGCGGTAGATATTAAAACTTGAGACTATTTCGTTTATGTTTGCTGACATGTCTTGGTATCGATCCCCTTCGCTCCCACTTAGGGGGTTATCAAGAGACTGGGTAAAGTAAAAAACTTTATCAGCGTCTCTTTCCAATTCTTTTCCATAAAAGATGGTATTTTCTTCACTTTTTAAGGTTTCCCATTCTGACAAGCTTACTTTGTGGATAGTAAAAAGTTGATAGCTTATGCCGGCAGTTTGAAAATTAAAAATTGCCGTTTTCGGGGATAGCTCAACTTTGTAAAAATTAGACCATGAACTGGGGATTTTTAGACTAAAACCGAGCTGGCTGTTGAGGTAGTTATTTTCGTTTGGATTTGGGCGGTTGGTAAATTTAAAAGTTGAGAGTATCTGGTTTTTTATTTGCTCAAAACCTTGGTTCCCCGGGTCTGAAATTGAAAAGGTGATGTGAATAAAAGCTGAGTCTGATCCTTTTTCTAAGATAATGTGCTGGAAGGTCCCCAAACCTTCTTCTGTAAAAGTTAAGCCCTGGTAATTGTTGAGGGAAATACTTTTGGGATCTTCTGTGATCTCCACCATCCCCTGGTCTTCTATTCCCTTAATCAAGGAATTGGTGAAATTAGTTAAAGTGGTTGAGATTTCTCTGGGTTCAAAGCTTAGGGAAATTCCATCGTATAGCTCGGTACCCTCTTTCTGGGTTGGTCCCCACTTTTGCAAGATAGCGGTACTGGCTTCAGCTAAATGGAAAGTAAAGTCGGTTGGGTACTTAATTTCATAAGTTGAAGAGCTATGCGTTTTCCAGTCGGCGCTGGGGTCAACAGTGGGAAGCAAAGAAGGAGAGCTTGATGGAGGAGAGAGAGTGGGAATGGGAACTGAAGTTTCCTTTGTCTGAGTCTTTTTAAGGTTTAAATTCTGGTAAAGCAGAAAAGAAGTTACTCCCAGAAGAAGAAGAGGTAGAACTGCCAGGGTAATGGGCAAGAGTGGTTTTGATTTCTTTTTGAGGATAACTGGAGCTGTCTTAGCAGAAGAGATTGTCACAGGAAATTTATCGGATTGATTTTTAATTTAATAGTTTTTAAGTTTAGCACAAAGGTTTGAGGCGTGATTTATCAGAACAAAACTTAGTTTTGGTTTTTAGGCAATTTTGTCTTTTAAGGCGTAGTAGAATTTTTCTAGATAGTCGCCGGCTAGAGCCCAATGCTCTTCACCCATGCCGGACTCAGCCATGCCCCTTTCCCTGTCAGCTAAGATTCTTAACTGGGCCAATTTAATTGCTTGAAAATTGGAAATATTGTAGGTGTCGGCAAAAAGTTCCCTTGTTTCTTCCTCGGTGTTTTCCAGGTTTTTTTTGTTTTTCTTGTTTTCTGTTTCCTGCATTAATTTTATGCTGAAAAAGGCGACTATTTTGGGCTCAAGAGCCAAGCCCAATTCGTCTTTGACAAGGCGGCAAAATTTCCCTACTTTAGCTTTTGCTTTTTTCCAGTTTTTTCCATTGTTTCTTTCACTTAGTGCTTCCAGTAAATAATGGGCGGCTTCTTTGGCTAATTTTTTTGACAAACCGAGCTGTTCTTTCAAGTGGTCAGCCGCATAGTCCAGGAAACGAACTCCTTCGGGAATATTGGCTAAACGCCACCAGGCAAGCTCTATCTTGGCCATTAATTCTGGTTTAAAGGTGAGATGTTTGACGGTGTCGTTGGCGCCAAATCTTCTCCTTCGGTGAGAATAGTCTAGAATTGCTTGCTTGAATTTGGCAGGAGTAAAATCGGGCAAGTGTGATTGTTCAAAGTAGTATTCGCTGTAGGTCATCTGCCAGGGTAAAAGACCACTGGTGCGCTGTTCTCCGGAGGTTCTGATAAATAGGTCAGGGTAGGGATGGGGTTGGTTACCGGTATCTAAAAACGAGGCAAAAAGGTTTTCGTCAATTTTATCGACTGAAATACCCTGGTCAATAATCTTTTTTACTGTTCGCAGTATTTCGTCTCTGCCTCCATAATCAAGCGCTAAATTAAGGACATTGTTTTGGTACATTGAAGTGGATTCTTCAAGCTTGGCGATAGTTTTGGTAACCCGAGAAGGAAAACGGTCTTTTCTTCCCAGGTGGATAAGTCTTACTTTTTCTTTGTGGATTTCTCTGCCAATTTCACGAAGTCCGTCGTCAAGAAGTTTCATAACCTCATCGATTTCCTTTTTTGGCCTGTTCCAGTTTTCAGTAGAAAAGGCCCAAATGGTGAAAGTGTGTATTCCCAAATCCCTTGAGGCTTTGGCTAGCTTTAGTACCGCTTGGTAGCCGGCCCGATGGCCTTCCCAAGGCTTTAGGCCTCTGACCCTGGCCCAGCGGCGATTGCCGTCAAGGATAAGGGCGACATGGTCTGGCAACTTGGTTCCTTTGGGGAGAGTAAGTTTATTTTTATTTTTTTGATTCATGGGTTTTGGGACTGGCTTGATTCTTTTCTTAATTATAGCCTTAATTTTGGCAAGAGACTTTTCTTGTTTGATATTTTTGATATTCTTTTTTGCTTGGTAGAAATAATTGGTAGAAATAAGATGAGTTGGCTGAGCTGGTTGGAAATACTTCTTTTGGAAAATGTTATTGTATAATTTCTGGATGGAAGAATCATCTGGTGAGGCTGTGGCAATTTTAGCAGAATATAGAAAGATTGTCTGGAAAGAGCTGAGTAAATATCTTAAAGAACCACGCTTTCCTCGGCAGTTTTCTCTCCCTTTAAAATTTTCGGATTCAAGTAAATTTCATTGGGAAATGGTGAGAGATTATCCGACAAGAAAGGGTAAGTACCTGAGGCCGACTCTGCTTTTGCTGGTTACAGAAGCCTTGGGATGTGAATACCAAAAGGCGCTAAAGACGGCGGTGGCAATGCAGCTTTCCGAGGAGTGGCTTCTCATTCACGATGACCTGGAGGATAATTCCTGTTCCAGAAGAGGAAAGCCGACTCTAAACAAGCTTCATGGGTTTGAATTGGCTACAAACGCCGGGGATACGCTTCATGTGATTATGTGGAAGGCGATTGCTGATATTGAAAAGCTGTTGCCGATTAAAATTGCCCGCGAAGTAAGAGAAGAGTTTTTAAGAATATTATTTCGCACAACTGTAGGGCAAACAGCGGAACTGTTGTGGACCAAAAAAAACATATTAGATTTTAGCGACGAAGACTGGTTTTATATTGCTGACGGTAAAACCTCCTACTACACAATTGCCGGACCAATGAGATTGGGGGCAATTGTTGCCGGAGCTTCTAAAAAAGAGCTTGATAAGATAGCGGATTTTGGGCTTTTGGTAGGTAGATCATTTCAAATAACGGATGATATATTGGATCTTACCAGTGATTTTTGTGGCCTTAAGAAACAACAGTACAATGATCTTTATGAGGGGAAAAGAACAATAATTACGGGGCATTTATATCGGAAAGCGAAAAAGGGGGAAAGGGAGAAGATTAAAAAAATATTTGCTAAAAAAAGAGAGGGGAAAAGTGAGAAGGAAATAAATTGGATAGTCCAAAAAATTAAGGAGTATGGCAGTATTCAATATGCGAAAAAGATTGCGCTTGAGCAGAAAAAAGAGGCAATGAAAATTTTTGAAAATGAGCTTAAGTTTTTAAAAGAGAGAAAGGCAAGGACAAAATTGCTCCTGCTTCTTAATTTCATAATTGAAAGAAAATACTAGAATTTAGTCTTGCGGGAAAGGATGGGGAAAAAATGGATTGGGATTGGTCAAGCTATTATTTTTTTTGGAAAACTAAAACTTGGGGATGATCATAGACGCTAAAGGCTTCTTCGGCGGTATCATCACGAAAGTAAATTCCAGGAGAAGAACAGATTTGTTTGGCAAACCAGCTGTTTTTCTTCTCTTGGTAGGGGTAGTTGGTAGGGCCAAAATAGAAACAGTGGTGTAAAAAAGGCAAAGGAAAGCCGGGATAGGAATTTATTTCCACAATTTTTTTAAAACCGAGTTTTTCATCAAAAAGATCCTGGTAATAGCGGCTGGTAAGGGGGTAGCGATCGGGGACACGGGGAATGGAGGCCCAAAGACGATTGGAGCTTAGAAAGAGGTAGTCAAGAGAGCCTAACTGGGACCAAATAATTTGCCATTTTTGGGAGTTATCAGGTCCATACAATTCCAGAGCAGGGCCCTGATAGAAAGCGGCATTGTGGCCAGGTAAATGAAGAGGTAAAGGATCGTCCCAGTGTTCGTTGGCTAAAGAGGAGGCAGGGGGGATATTTTGATAGATCCAAAAAGAGGCAGTGACGCGGGAGTGAGGGCGAAGATAAAGAGTAAAAAAAGCCAAAGAATAAAGGAAAAGGGCGAAAAATAGTCCCAGACGAAGAGGGTGATTTTTGAGACGGATAAGAGTGAAAAGCGCAGGGGCAGAGAGAAGGGCAAGAAAAGGGTAGAGGGGGAGAAAATAGCGCATAGTGGTAACCGGCTGTAGACCTTGAATCAAAAAAAGCGAGAGGGGGAAGAAAAAAGATAAAAAGAGAAGGGGGGAGTGATATTTTTTATTTTTGATAAGATGGAAAAAAGAGTAGAAAAGAAGAAGAGAAAGAGGAAGACCCAAGCCCCAGAGAATCAGGTTTTTAAGGGGAAAAAGAAGAGGAATACGGTTTAGCCACTGGACGCCTGGAGGAAACCAGGCGTTAGGATTGTTAAAGGATTGAAGAGTTTGGAGATTTTCTAAAAATTTAGGATTGGGGGTAAAAAGAGTAGTGAAAGCGTAGGGCTGGAAAAAGCGAAAGGTGAAAAAAGAAAAGAAGGAGAAGAGGGAGACGGCCAGAAGAATGGCTTTGAAAGAAGGATGCTGTTTAAAAAGAAAAAACAGGAAAAAAAGGGCAAGGGTGGGGGCAAAATAGATGGCAGAAACCTTGCAGGACATGGCAAGGCCAAAGGAGAGGGAGGCGAGAAAGAGAGAGGAGGGGGATTTTTTTAAAAACCAGGAAGAGAGAGAAAAGAAGGTGGCAGTGAGGAAAAAGGTAAGAAAGGTGTCAACGACAAAGAAATGGGAGTGCTGGATAGGAAGAACAAAAAGGGTGTAAAGAAGGGGGGCAAGAAAGAATAGTTTCTTGGCTTGAGGAAAGAGAAGTTTGGCTAAGTGATATAGCAAAATGACGGTACCAAAATCAAAAAGGGCAGAGAGGGCACGGCCCAGAAGAGTAAGAGTAGAATAACTGTCCATTCCCAAAAGAACGGCGAGGGTTTTAGTAAGAAAAAGAGGGAAGGTGCCGTAAACGAAAAATTGGTACTGTGGGTAATTGTAGGGATTAAGAGGAGAGGTATCGCTGTTGAGATAATCCCCTACTGAAAGAGGGAGAGAAATGTCATTGGCAACCATGGTAAGGAAACGCTCGTCAGGATGAAGGTGTTGACCCTGGTCCCAATTTAGGCCAAAAAGACGAAGGAAAAGAGCTAAAAAAAGAATAAGGAAAAGAGGTTTGAATTTCATAAGTTTTGAGGGGAAAAGAGAATATTCTCATAAAATTCCAGGGGTTGATATTGGGTTTTTTGAAAAAGACGAACGACAGGGTGGTCAAAGACGGTCCAGGTCTCCTCTGCTTCTTCGTCGGGCGTTTCCCAAAGGACTTTTCCGGCTATTTTCAAACGAGGAAAGCTTTGAAAACGAGCCAGGGGAGTAAAACCAAGGCGACCTGAAAAAAGGGCGTCATAGTAGGCCGTAGAAAAAGGAAAATCGGGGCCTGTTTGATTCATAAACATGCGGCGGGAAGGAACAAGAAGGTAATCGGCTTCAAAAAGAAGAAGAGCGAGGTCTTGGGCAAGAACAGGGTCTTGATCAAGGCCGTAAAAGTCAAAGTTGTCAACTTCAAGGCTATGGGGTGGGAAGGGAAGGTTAATAACATTGCCAGCCTCAGAGAGAAGGCGGGTGCCTTCGGGAAGTGATTCTTTGAGCCAATCAGAGGCGACAAGGCGGGAATCAGGAGAGGCATAAATTTGAAAAAAGGAAAGAGCGGAGAAAAAGATAGGAAGAGAGAAAAAGATAAAAAGGGGAAGGCGAAAACGACTTGGGGAAAAATGAGAGAGGGCGCGAAAGAAAAAGAGGGAGAAGAAAAGGAGAAGAGGAAGAAGGGGGGTGTAAAACCTAATCCAGCGGGTAAAAAGATGATTTTGAGAGAGAAAATAGAGGAAGGAGAAGGAGAGGAAGATAAGAATAAAGGAACGGTGAATAATTTTCTTTTGAGAAAGTTGGCGACCGACAAGCAAGAGACCTAAAAAAGAAGTAAAGAGGGCCGGCCGACCAAGAGAATAGGGGAAAATTTTCTGGAAGGGGAAAAGAAGGTTTTTGCTTTGGAGAAATTGGCGAGTGTAAAAAACGGGTAAAGCAGCGGTGGCAACAGATATTTCATAGCGCATACTGGAGATAAACTCGGAGTAAGAAAGGAAAGAGTGAGGTGTAAAAAGGAGAGTGAAAAGGAGGGAAAAAAAGGAAAAGAAAAAGAGAAGGGAAAGAAGTTTTTTAAAACTTAGGCGGCGGGAAAAGAAAAGGACAAGGAGAGAGAAAAGCGGGGGGAGGGCGCTAAAAAGACCAGTGAGTTTAGAGCCCAGGGCAAGACCAAAGGAAAGAGAAGAGAAAAGGACAAGGAGGCGAGTGGGGCGCTTGAGAAGGAGGAAGGAAAGATAAAGGGAAAAGAGGAAGGAAAAAACAAGAAGAGACTCGGTAGTACCAAAATGAGCAGCTTGAATAAGTCCGGGGCTTGAGGCTAAAAGAAAGGCAAAAAAAAGACCCCAAAAAGAGGAGGAAAAGAAGCGGCGAGCCAGGTTGTAGGCAATAAGAACGGTGAGAGAAGAAAAGCTGGCAGAAAGGAACCTTAGGGCAAAAACAGCTTGAGAAAAGGAGAGAGAGACAAAGAAATCTCCACGAAAGAGAAAAGAGAGAAGTTGAGAGAAAAAGAAGGAAAAGTAGAGAGGAAATTGGCCATAGGCAAAAAAGTGAGGATGGAGACTGGAAAAAGAGAGCTGGGAAAGGCTGCGGGCAAGGTTCGACTCATCCGGATGAAAAAAATAGCCCGCTCCCCAGTCAAGATAAGCAAAGCGGGTAAAAATAGTAAAGGCAAGAATAAAAAAGGCAAGAGAGAGAAAAACAGGACGGGAGAGAGGGGAGGCTTTAGAAAACATAGATAAAGGCGATCGTCATGGCCCCCCAAAGAAACACAGAAAGGGCCAGAGGAATATCTGAGGCAATCATTCTTTCTGGACGTTCGCCCTCAGTGGTTTCGAAAATGATCTGGCCGTAACGCATGATGCCAAAGATAACGGGGCCGAGGGTAATCATCATTAGTTTGCGATTCATAAGATCAGGAAAGTTTTGGAGGATAAAGGAGCGGAAATAGCCCTGGAAAGAGACAGGTTGGCTGGAAAAGGTAAAAAGAGCGTAGGCAATGATGGTAGAGACGGCGAAGATGGAAGTATAGAAGTTAAGAAGGGATTTTTGGTAACGGCGCAGAGCAGGGCGAGCAGTGGCTTTGGTAGGGCCAACAAGTTCACTTCTTCTTTTACCGGTGGCAATAAAAAGAGCGAGGAAAATTAGGGAAAAAAGGAGCCAGACCGGCATGTGGAAACCGGTGGCCGTTTCCCCTGCCAGAGCACGAATAATAAAGGAGGCAGCAATACCAAGAATATCGTAGATTGCTTTCTTTTTTAAAATGAAGGAATAGGCATAGTGAGTGAAAATAAAAAGCAAACAGGTGAAAACAAAGCCAAAACCCAGAGAAAAGGCCAAGGTTAAGGAAAAAAGAGCTAAGATCAGGGAGAGAAAAATAGCCAAGGGTATGGGTAACTCACCTTTGGCAATGGGGCGGTTTTTTTTGACCGGATGGAGACGGTCCAGAGGAGCATCAATGGTGTCATTGATGAGGTAGGAAGAAGAAGAGAGAAGACAGAAGATAAAGAAAGCCAGGAGGCTATGCTGAAAATGAAGGGGGTGGAAAAGTTCACCAGTAAAAATAATGGCGGCAAAAACGGAAAGATTTTTGATCCACTGGCTGGGCCGAAAAGAGATTAAAATTGCGATAGGGAGAGATCTTTCCCGAGGTTTTTTTTGTTTCATGAGAGTTTTAAATCTTCTCTTATGATTTTAACAGTTTTTAGAGCTTGAAGAACGGAGTAGTTAAGACCGCGATCCCAGGGGAAAATATGGGACATATTGGCCCAGTAAATAAAGGGGCGAGAGGTACGAGGAGTGGGAACTTGAGGGCGATGGTTGACGGCAGTTAGGGGCTGGGCATAAGGAGCAGTAAAAAGATGGGTTTGGCAAATATCGGTGCGTTTCAGCTGGGGAGAGATTTTTTGTAAGTATGGCCAAAATTTTTCAAGGATTTGAGAGGAATTAAGGCGGTAATAGGGGTGGGAGGCAGGATAATAGCCTCCTAAATAAAGCAGGTGACGCTTGCTTGGGAGAGGTGAATTTGAAGAGGAAAAAAGATTGTTTTGCTCAACGGCAACCAAGAAGGGGGCAGAGGAGTCGTGAATGTTTAACCAGTAAATATTGTCCGGCAAGGCGGGGCGGGAAAGCTCGAGGATAAGGGTAAGAGCACCCAGATATTTTAGAGGGGGATAAATTTGAGGAGAAAGAAGCTCAAGAGACTTGGGGTAGGGGGTGCTAAGTAAAACGGCGTCATAGGGACCAAAGGTTTTATCTTTAACTTTGAGAAAATGCTTCTGTCCTTGAGAGATAATTTTTTCAACCGGAGAGGATGGATAAAGATTGGCTTTTTGTTTTTTAATGTTTTTCAAAAGTGAATTAGTCAAAAGAGAAAAACCGCCGGAAGGATAGCCAAGAACAGCAGTTCTAGACTTAAGACGAGCCCAGAGCCAGGAAAAGGAAACCTGTGAAAAATCTTTGGCAAACTTGCCCTTTAAAAGAGGCTGCCAAATGATTTTGGTTGCCTGAGAGCCAAAGATAAGATTTGAAGCTTTAATGGCCGAGACGGAGTCGAAAAGGGAAAAGTAGGGCAAGAATTTAACTAGGGCAATCCCCGCTCCCAAGCGCAGACGTGAGAAAAAACTAAGAGGAGTAAAGCGCAAAACAGAAAGAGGAGAATCAAGCTGGTGAAAACGGGAATTGTAGAAACTTGAGGTTTTGGGCCGGTAAAATTTGAGACGGGAAGAAATTTTAAGATCTTGAAAAAGGGCAAGAAGAGCCCGGTCGGAGTGGAAAAAATGATGGTAAAAGATCTCCAGCGGCCAGGGCCAGGAAGAGGGGCGAAAGGTCCGGAGAAAACCGCCAAAGCCGGGTGTTGACTCAAAAAGATCAATTTGGACCTGAGACGAAAGCTGATAGGCGGAAACGAGACCGGTAAGACCAGCTCCGACCACAGCTATTTTCAAGTTTTTTGGGTTATCTTTCACTAAAACAATCCTTTGGGGAATTATAGCAGGAGGAAAAGACCAAGAAGAGTGAGGATAGCTCCAGAAATAGTGATCAGTTGGGTCGGTATCTCAAAACCAGCTGCCGGTAATTCCTCTCTGGTGGGAGCAGCGGTGGGAGGTGGAGAGGTGGGAGCAGGACAGCGACATTGACTATCTTGGTCCGCCGGTGGACAAGAATCAGAAAGACAATAATTCTGATCCTGATAGCGTTGACAGGTTAAGCCGTTAGTACAGGTACTATCATCTGACTGACAGGTACCCCAACAACCAGGAATGGGAGTGGGGGTATTGGTCGGAGTATTGGTCGGGGTGGGAGTGGGGGTATTGGTCGGAGTATTGGTCGGGGTGAGGGTACCAGTAGGAGTAGGTGAAGGAGTGAGAGTATTAGTCGGGGTGGGAGTGAGAGTATTGGTAGGAGTTGGAGAGAGGGTGCCAGTAGGAGTAGGTGAAGGAGTGAGAGTATTAGTCGGGGTGGGAGTGAAAGTAGGAGTAGGGGTAGTCTCCTCGGAGCAGGGGCCGGTGCAATTGGAAACTTTTGTGCCAAAAATAATAGTACCGGGACTATCAGGTTCGTACTTTTTGTTTAAACAATCAAGCTGACCAATCGAACAGGGAGGGAGAGTAGCGGTAAAAGAACAACTTCCTGAAGCATCAACCCGACAAGAACCGAGATCAATACATTCAGCCGTTTTACCACAGGTGACCAGGTCGCCAACCTGTCGCGAAATACATTCATCGTTGTTACAGTCTTGGCACTGATCAACAGTTGGATATTTGTGAAGCATAAGGAGTCCGTAGTAAATATCTCCTTTTTCTCCAAAACAAATGACTGTTTTTTCTTTGGGGACCGCTTGTCTTCTAGTTTCCTGACTTTGTTTAACGAGAATATAGGCAACAGAAAGAGAGAGACCCAGAAAAATTAAAACAAGGAAAGGAATTATCTTTTTGAAGGGAAAACCTGTTTTAGGGTTGCCTGTTTCGACGTGAGCGGGAATGAATTTTACCATGGTGCTAACTTAAAGCTAAACAGTTCTAGCTCTTTTGTCAACCTTTTTGGAAGAAATAGGGAGGCTTACAAAATTGGTTTCCCGAGATAAAAGATGATGGTCTTCTTTTTGACTGCTGGTTAGGAAAAGCTGGGAAGAGCGGAAAAGAGTGAGGATAAGATTTTGGTTTTCTGGATCAAGTTCTGAAAAAATATCGTCCAAAAGAATTAGGGGATGGCTTTTGGTTTTAAGAAAAAAAAGATGGGCTTCGGCAGTTTTAAAAGCTAAAACCGCCAAGCGTTGCTGACCCCGACTCCCCCAATGGGCAAGGTTTGGGTCAGGAGAGGAAAGATCTTTTTTGGTAAAGACAAAATCATCTCGGTGGGGACCGTAATGAGTAGCGGCAAAATTTATATCTCTGGCAAGAGAGCGGGCTAAAATGGATGAGTTTAGATTGCTTGGTTGATAAACAAAAGCGTAGGGACGGAGAAATTTAGCCGGGTGAGAGGATAAGTATTGAGTCAGTTCGGCAAAAAATGATTGACGTTGCTCTTGGATAATTTGACCATTTTTTAAAAGAGATTGGTCCCAGAAATAGAGCTCTTGGGAAGAGGCCTGCTGAGCACGAATTTGCAAAAGAAGGCGGTTTCTTTGGAGGAGGGAACGCTGATAACGGTAGAGACTTCTTTGATACTCGGGGTTAAGTTTTCCTAAAACCTGATCGAGAAATTGGCGGCGGCGGGAGGGAGAGCCAGCAACAAGATTTAGATCCGAGGGACGAAAGAGGACGGCGGCGATAGTGGAAAGATAGTCGGAGCGAAGACGGGGAGCTTTGTTGATGAAAAAGCTTTTTTTAACCCTTGTTTGGGGAGGAAGAGGGTCTTTAATAAGTTGAACCTGCCAAGAAGTAGTTGTAGAAGAGCCAGAGACAAAAGCTTGGTTTTCCCCCCAGGTAAAAAGCTGATCGAGACGGGTGGCACGGAAACTTTGAGCGGTGGCGAGAAAATAGAGGGCTTCAATAAGATTGGTTTTACCACTGGCGTTGGGACCTAAAATGAGGTTTAGGCCGGGAGTAAAACGAAAGCTTTGCTTTTTGAAGTTACGGAATTGGTAGAGGGTGAGGGAGTTAAGGCGCATGGATAAAGAGAATATACGACGAAAAACCCCGATAGTTTAAACGGGATTTTTCGTTTTTTGGACAAGACAAAAAGTTACACTTCCTGGACAGAAGCAGAACGGTAGTCTGCTTCGGAAACGAACTTGGTGAGGTTTCGACCATCAGAGGTCTTACCTTTCAGGGCGTAACGAGTACGACCCTTAACTGTGTATTGGGTTTTACCAACTACTTCTGCGTCGACTTTTTGACGAAGTTTAACGTCGTAAAATGTTGATTTCATTCTAAGCTCACCTCCTTCGTGGTTTATAAATCTTAAACGCAAGCCATAAGAGCAGTTTTTTGTTTTTAGGCTAGCTAAGCTAAAAATATAGGTAAAGCTGAAGCTTGTCAAGGAAGCTTGGGTAATGGCTGACAGAAGGGGCAATAAAAGGTAGAGCGTCCTCCCAGCTTATAATTTTTGATTTTGGCCGAACATTTCTTACATTTTTTGCCTTCCCGATGATAAACATAGGCTTTTTTCTGATAAGTCCCCTTTTCCCCATTTGGAAGAATATAGGCTTCGTCGGCGGCAGAAGTGCCTTGAGCTAAGATTGCAGCTTGTACGACGTCTTTAAGTGAGTGATGAAGTTTTTTTACTTGTAAAAGGCTTAGAGTGTTGGCAGGAGTGCTGGGATGAATATCGGCCAGGAAAAGGGCTTCGGAAACATAGATGTTGCCAATACCGGCGACTTTAGTTTGATCAAGGAGAAGAATTTTAATGGGACGCTTGGAGGCGGCGAGGATAAGAAATAAGGCTTGAACAGTGAGGCTGTCCCCCGCCCAGTCAGGCCCTAAAGAGGAAATGAGCTTTTCATGGGTTTTAGAAGAAATGATTTTTGCCCAGCCAAACTTGCGAAGATCGTTAAAAAATAAAGTATCAGCACTTGAAAAGCGAAAAATGATCCGGGTGTAGCGGTTGGGAAGGAAAGAGACATCCCAAACAGGGTGAGGAGAAGAAAGGTCGGGCGGAGTCTTGGATTTTTGCTGATTAAGGGAAGCGGCCGATTTAAAAAGAAGCTGACCGGTCATTTTTAGGTGAAAGTGCAGGAGGGATCCGCCAGATAGGTGGAGAAAGAGATTTTTGCCGTGACGGGAAGTGGAGACTATTTTCTGACCAAGGACTTTAGCCGGTGAATTGGGAAATTGTTTTTTTGATAAAACTTCTACCTCTTTAAAAGTCTGGCCTTCTAAAAGAGGAGCAAGATAGGAGCGAATAGTTTCGACTTCAGGAAGTTCTGGCATGGGCTAATTATATGACATTCCAATTGGTCAAAATTTTTCCGGATTCCACTTGATCCTCCACTGGTTGCCCTCTTTGATTGTTTCTACTTGATTAATGAGATTTTCTTTTTGAAAATTGAGATTGGTTAAACTAGATTGCCATTGGTCCTCAGTAATTTCTTTTTTGTCAGACTGGCTTAAGATTTGGTAGGCGTCGCGATAGCGCCCTGATAAAAGCAATTGGGAAAAATTTTCGATAGTTGGTTTAGGGTCAGGGGAAAAAATAGGGAGCAAAAAAGGGAGATAGCTTAAAAGAAGGAGGTAGAGAAGCCAGCTTTTGTTTTTAAAAAGATGGGTGGTAGTTAAAATTAAAAGTGGTACAAGGGGAACTAGATAACGAGGCCAGACATCAACTAAAGAATTGGAGAAAAGGTAAACCAGAGAGAGAAAAGCTAGATAAAGCCAAGATAAATTTTTCTTTGGTTTTGATTTTTTAAAAAGAATGAAAAGAGACGAAATGGTTCCCAAGGGAAAAACGGCCGACCATTCAGTCATTTTCATTTTGACAAAACTTGCCTTTAACAAGCCTTTAAATTGGCCCAAGAAAATCATAGTAAAAATATTTAGAGGATAGTGACTGCCAGCGTGACCTTTTTGAAAATCAATTATTTTTTGGTGAAGTCTTAGCCAGGGAATGGGATTGGGGTGGCGAAAAAAATAGCAAAAGTAAGAGGCTAAGTAACCGCCAATAATAGTCGGTAAAAAGAGAAAACAGGAAGTGAGGCCTTTAATTCGCCAGATGAACCAGAGATCAACTAAGGCAATAAAAGGGATATAGAAGGGTGGCTTGATACCAGCCATCAATCCCAAAAAGAAACCAGAAAGGAGAAGATCTTGGCTTTTCTTGTTTTTTCCAAATTGCAAAGTAAAGAGGAGGTGGGCCAGAAAGGCGATAAGGAGAGGTAAGTCCAGCATGGTTTGGGAGATTTGGACTACTATTAAAGGATTTAAGACAAAAAGATACAAAGATGGGTAGCTGATTTTTTTGTCCGGGAAAAGCAGGCGGGCAAGAGAGTTAAAAAGAAGAATAGCCAAGAGATAGAGAGTGAAGCTAGTGAGATAGGGATTAGTAAGATATTTGGCTCCTAGTCCGTATAGATATTTGCCGAAAGGAGGAACCCAATAATCAACATTAAAGGGATTTTCTCCGTTAACCAGGCGGTAACCGATATAGCGATAAACGCCCTCGTCTGAAATTTCCCTTTGGCTATTGGGGACATTCCACTGTGATTCGTAATAGTAATTTTCCCAATAATCAGGTTCAAATTTAAACAGAAAAATATGGCGGTTAAAATAGGCAACAAAGGCAACGAAAATCAAAAGAAGAATTGGAAAAAATTTATTGGTCGTTGGGCGGATCATTCTTGTTTTTTGCTTTGGAAATTTGGGGAAAAATTAGATCTAATAGAACAGAATAGTGGGAATAATGATTATGTTTAGTATATTAGTATTAGTATTAGTATAAGTTAAATAAGGGAAAAGATTTTGTTGATTTAATTTTTATTAAATTGCTTGATCGAAGTATAAAGCTGAAGTAGATAGAATGAATTTACAGAAGAGTGGGGAGGATGAATTCTCTGGGTGGTGGTAAAATGAGAAAATGGAAAGATTTGATTTGGTAGTAGTGGGAAGCGGACCAGCAGGATATACAGCAGGGATTTATGCGGCCCGGGCAGAGAGAAAGACAGCTATTGTGACGGGAATAAGTCTGGGGGGGCAATTAACGGAAACTAGCTTTGTAGAAAATTATCCGGGCTTCCCTCAAAAAATTTTGGGGCAGGAATTGATGGCAGCGATGAGAAAGCAGGCGGAGAACTTAGGCGCAAAGCTTTTCTTGGGAAAAGTAAAGGGAATTGAAAAAGACGGAGAGGGTTTTAAACTTGTTTTGGAGGAAGGAGAGGGGCTTTTGACCAGAGCGGTGATTGTAGCGGTGGGGGCGGCGGCCAGATGGCTTCAAGTGCCAGGAGAAGAGGAATTTAAGGGAAAGGGAGTGTCGGGGTGTGCCGTTTGTGATGGAGCTTTTTTCCGAGACCGGATAGTGGCAGTGGTGGGAGGAGGAGACTCAGCTGTAGAAGACGCCAGTTATGCGGCTAAATTTGCTAAAAAAGTGTATCTTATTCACCGAAGAGATGAACTTAGAGCAGGGGCGGCAGAGCAAAAAAGAGTGAAAGAGAATCCGAAAATTGAGATCTTGTGGAACAGCCAGGTGAAGGAGATAAAAGGGAAGGAGCGGGTAGAGGGTGTGGTTTTAGATATTTTGGGAGAAGAGAAAGAATTGGCATTGGACGGGGTATTTGTGGCGATTGGCCGGATACCGGCAACTGACTTTTTGAGAGGATTTTTAGAGCTTGGGGAGGCGGGACATATTGTAACTGGCAAAGGGAAGCTTTTAACAATGAGCAGTGTAGCGGGGGTATTTGCGGCCGGAGACTGTGTGGACCGAATTTTCAGACAGGCAGTGGTGGCAGCCGGAGAGGGATGCAAGGCAGCAATGGAGGTAGAAAAGTGGCTGGACGAAAAAAAAGATAGAAGTGCTTAAGAATAGACGGAGAGGATAAAGTTTTTAATTTTTTCTTGGAAGGCTTGAGGAGTGTAGTTGCGGGCGTGAGCACGGCAGGCAGAGGAGGAAATTTTTAAGCCTTGGAGACGGCGCAGAGCAGAGGCAACAGAGGAGGCAGTCATCTTAGGAAAGAGAACACCTGTTTGAGCATCCAGGACCGTCTCCCCTCCTCCACCTATGGCAGAGGCGACAACAGGAGCGCCACAAGCCTGGGCTTCTAGAGAGACAATACCAAAGTCTTCATTGTCAGAAGTAAAAAGATAGGCTTTACAGGTAGAAAAAAGTTCTTTTTTCTTTTGGTTTGAGATTTCGCCTAAGAATTCTACTTGAGGGCCGGCTAGGCTTTCCAGTTCTTTTTGGTAGCCGGCAAAGTCACGTCCAAAGATTTTTAAGGGTAGATTAAGCTTAGAACAGGCTTTTATGGCCAGATCATAACGCTTGGCACGAGCAAGGCGGCCGCCAGCCAAGTAAAAGGATTCCCTTTTAAGGTTTAGAGGCTTGGTGCTGGCCAAGGGAACGGGGGGGTTAATAATAACTGCTTTTTTCCCGTAGAAACGGTGAATGCGATCGGCAACTGTTTGAGAGTTGGCGATAAAATAATCAACCTTTTGGGCGGAGAGGTAGTCAAGACGGCGCAGGAAAAAGTTGATAAAAGTAGCCAAAGAATTTAAGAGAGGGTATTTTTTTAAGCTTCTGGCAGTAGGGAGACCGTAAAGATAACGGGGGGGGGTGTGACAGTAACAGAGATGAAGAGGTTTTTTAGCGGGGCCACGGCTTCTTATCAGGTTGGGGAAGTAGGCACCGGTAGCAGAGGTAATAAGCAGGTCATAGGCGGAAAAATCCCAGAGAAGGAAAGCCAGAGGAGAAAGAAGACGAAGAGGAGAAATAAGTTTGCGGGCAAGGGGGATTTTTTGAAAGAAACTAGTTTGGATGCGGCCCTGCCATTTTTTCTGAAGGCGAGCAGCATGAGGGCCTAAAAAGGAAGGAAGGTAAAGGGTAGTATAGATTTTTGAGGAAGGGAAAAGGTCGGAGAGATTTTCTAAAACAAGCTCGGCCCCACCCCACTCTTTTAAGTAATCGTGAACTAGGGCAACTTTGAGGCTAGTAAGGCTTTTTTTAGGCACTGGGAATTAATTTTCTTTTTTAAAAAGTAAGGTGCTTTATTATAACCTAAGCAACTTTTAGGGAGATGGCAACTTGCACTGAGCTTTTAGATACTTTTTTGGATCTTTCCTCCAAGCTTTCTTTTTTGAGAAAATCTGGTAAGAGGTGGAAAAACTTGACAAATTTGGATAATTTTGATATATTATGGGCCAGGAATATGGTTTAATCCATATTCTTTTTATGGTTCTCCGCTAAGGGCGGAGAATTTTTTTTGGAGACTTAGAAAGATAAAAGAATTAAAAATGAAATTGAAAATAAAAATGAAAATGAAAATGAAAAAATTAGAGTCGAAGAAAATAAGGAAATGGCTTCTGAAAACCCAGAGGCAGGTCGGGGTTTGGGGTAAAAAATCTTTAATGGTTTTGAAAAAAACTGAGATTTTGGGAAAGACACTGCGCTGTCGTGAAGGAAGCAAGGTAAGTCGTTTCTTCAGAGTTTTGCTGGAGGGACAAGCTTTGGGTAAACAGAAGGCGAGAATTTGGCTCATGGTAGCTGGATTGTGGCTGGCGGGAGTGCCACTGTCACGAAATGCTAGTATTGCTAAAATTGAGCCTAATTTGGCGATTGAAGCGGTGACAGTAACGGAAAGCAGCTTCCAAAATCCTTTGGGGTTAGCCCAGTACCAAAAAAGCCAACATTTTGGCTTTTTGCACCCGGGGGTGGACATGGCCGCCGATAAGGGAACAGCTGTTTGGGCAGTGGCCCAAGGAGAGGTGGTGGAGGTGAAAACCGGAGGTTGGAGTGGATATGGGAATGTGGTTTGGGTGGAACACTATCCTGGACAGGTTTCACTGTACGCCCACTTGGACAAAGTGCTGGTAAAAGAAGGACAGGAAGTGGATAAGGGAAGTGTCCTGGGGACTGTGGGAGACACGGGTTGGTCAACAGGAAACCACTTGCACTTTCAGATTTCAGAAAACGGGGTATGGATGAATCCGGAAAGACTGATAAGTCTTTAAGGGGCTTTCAAATAAAACCCCCGGGAAACCGGGGGTTTTTGATGACTCTTAAATGTATGTAAATAAACGAAAGATTTAGTAACCCATACCGCCAGACATAGGAGCGGTTTGTTTTTCCTCTTTTTCGGGAATCTCGGTGACGAGAACGTCGGTGGTAAGAATCATGGCACCGATAGAGGTAGCATTTTCCAAAGCGGAACGGGTAACTTTGGCGGGGTCAAGAATGCCAGCCTTGGCCATGGACTCAAGCTCACCCGTGAGGGCATTGTAGCCAATATCGGTCTGAGGGCTTTCCTTTAGGGCAGCTTGGACCTGGCGAAGAATCGCGCCGGCATCTTCGTCACAGTTGCTGGCAATTTGGCGAAGCGGTTGCTCCAAAGCGTAGCGCATAATATCAACACCGACTTGCTGATCTTGGTTTTCCATCTTGAGATTGTCCAAGACTTTGGCGGCCTTAAGAAGAGCAACTCCTCCGCCTGGCAAAACACCTTCGGCAGCGGCAGCTTGAGTGGCTCCAACAGCGTCTTTTACTCGTTCTTGGCGCTCTTTTAGCTCGACTTCGGTGGCAGCACCAACTTCAATGACAGCCACACCGCCGGCAAGCTTAGCGAGGCGCTCTTGAAGTTTTTCCTTGTCGTAGTCAGAAGTGCAACGATCAATTTCCTTTTTAATCTGGGCTACGCGAGAGGCAATCAGATCGGCACGACCAACACCACCTATAATTTGACAGCTGTCTTTGTCGGCAATAACACGAGCAGCTCGACCACAGTCTTCTAAAGTAACGGATTTTAGCTCACGACCAGCATCTTCGGAGATAACGGTACCGCCGGTGAGAATGGCGATATCAGCGAGCATGTCTTGGCGACGATCACCAAAGCCCGGGGCCTTAACAGCTAGGACATTGAAGGCACCACGCATTTTGTTGACAACAAGAGTGGCTAAGGCTTCAGCCTCAATATCATCGGCGATGATGACAAAATTTTTGGTTGTTTTAACGGCGTTTTCCAGAAAGGGAACAATTTCCTGGACGGAGGAAATTTTCTTGTCAGTGATAAGAATGAAAGGATCTTCTATTTCCGCTTCCATCCGGTCGGGATTGGTAACGAAGTAGGCAGAAACGTAACCTTGATCAAATTCCATCCCTTGGGTGTATTTGATATCAAGTTCCAGTCCTCGGCCTTCTTCAACGGTAATAACGCCATTTTTACCAACTTTTTTCATAGCTTCGGCAATTTTTTTACCAATTTCCTCGTCAGAGGCAGAAATGGTGGCTACTTGAGCAAATTCTTCTTGGTCTTTAATAGGCTTGGCCATTTTCTTAAGTTCAGCAAGGACAGCAGAGAGAGCTTTTTCCAGGCCTTTTTTAATTTGCATGGGATTGGCTCCAGCGGTGATATTTTTGATACCACGGGTAACAATTGCCTGGGCTAAAAGGGTAGCAGTAGTAGTACCGTCGCCAACTTTATCATTGGTTTGAGAGGCGGCCTCTTTAACAAGTTGGGCACCCATATTGGCAAAGGGCTCTTCCAGATCAATTTCTTTGGCAACGGAGACACCGTCATGAAGAATACTGGGAGCACCCCATTTCTTGTCAATACCAACGTTTCTGCCTTTGGGGCCCATGGTAGTGACCACCGCTTTAGCTAAAATATCAACACCTTTAAGCAGGGCTTGGCGAACTTCATCGCCGAAAATTATTTGTTTGGCGGTCATTTTTTTGTCCTTTTAAAAAATATTATTTAAATTTTAATTTTTGATCCTTGTTTGATCTTTGGTAAAGCAAAAATAAAGCTTATCCAATAACGGCAACGATATCTTCAAACTTAACAAAGAGAAGGTCTTCCTGGCCAATACCTTGGGAAAACTCGGTACCGCCCCATTTTTTATAGATAACTTTTTGGCCTTTGGCGGCCGGGCTTTTTACTTCTTGGCCATCATCGTAAATGGCGGCACCGGTGACTAAAACTTCACCAATTTGAGATTTGTTCTCGTGGGAGTCGGGTAGATAGATACCGGACTGGGTTTTTTTGGCTTCGTCGCTTGGCTTTATTAAAAGATAGCCAGGGGCGGGCTTTATTTTTTTAAGATCGATCATGGGTTGCTTCCTTTTTGATATTTTTAAAAAGAATAATAATTTTTAAGGCTAAAACTTTAGCAGTCTAATGTTTAGTCTGATAAAAATATATCACAGGCGTCAAGAGTGTCAAGGCGCTAGGTTGAAAAAGGCAAAATGATGAGCAACTTCCTCCCCTGCTCTTTTTTTGGGGAAAAGATAAAGATATTGGAGAATAAAAGCAAAAAAATTTACAAATGAGAGGAAAAAATTTATGGAGAAATGTCTGGTAGTTGCTGAGAAGTGGGCCATAAAATGGGAGTAAAACTCAGGGTAAAAGGTAGACAACCAGGGGTTAGCTTTTAAGAAAAGGGGCCAGATTTTCTGGGGATCGTAGATAATTTTTGCCAAAACAATGTCAGTGGCAACAGAGAGGCTTTGACGAGAGGGGGGAAGAGAAAGAGAGGCTGTTTCCAGAAAAAGATTGGGGCAGAGATCATTGGGCCGAGGGGAATGGCGCGCGCGACGAAGAGGGATTTTGTGAAGAGAGGCACTAAAGCGAAGAAAAAGGCGAGTAAGCCAGAGAGAGTGGGGGCGGGAGATAAAGAAAAGATCAATGTCATCGGCCGGGTGGGCAAGGCCGGTAGCAACAGAACCACTGACACCAACCAAAAGAAGACCCGGGAGAGTGGGCCAAAGAGATTTAAAATTGATAAGAGATTTTAGTTTTTTTTGGGCAGTTTGTTGGCGAGCTTTCCAGATGGCGGGGCGAAGAGCAAGTGAAGGCGGATAAAGATAGGGGCCTTTTTGACAGAGAAGATTTTGGGATTTTAATTTAAGAATGAGAGAGTGAGGTTTAAACGGGGGAGGGAAAAAGAGGGAAAGGGTAGAGAGAAAAAGAGGTGAGCGATGACGAGCAAACAAGGCAAGAAGATTAAGGAAAGGTTCTGGTTTGGAATTTGTACTGGGAGACATAAAGATTTCGGGTATAATACCTGATAAGTATTTTAACCTCTTTGTTTTCAAGAAGTGATGATAAAAAAAATTTGGAGTAATCCAGAAAAACGAAAAAGGCTTTGGGAGATTTTACCTGGGGTTTTGACTTGGAACGTAATTTTGTTTCCTCTGTGGGGGGCGTTTGTAGTACCCCGGGCAGTTGCCTATTTCATGATCGCTTTTTTGGTTTACTGGATGTATCGCTCTTTTAAGTCGGCTCTTTTGGCGGTTTTAGGTTACTATAAAATCCGGGCGGCAGAAAAAACGAACTGGAGAAAAAAGTTTGCCAGAGACTACAGAAAGGGGTGGCTGAAGTGGAAAGAGGTGGGGCATGTCATTATTATTGCCTCCTATAAGGAACCAATTTTGGTAATTGAGGAGCTGGTGGAAAGCTTGGCAAAACAAAAACAGATTGATTTAAAGAGTTTGTCGGTGATTCTGGCCCAGGAAAAAAGAGCAGGAGAAGAGAATAACCGAAAAACAGAGGCTTATTTTAAAAAGAAATACGAGGGGATATTTGGAAGACTGATGTTTACCGAGCATCCCCCGGACTTGCCGGGAGAGATAAAGGGGAAAGCGTCTAATGAGACTTGGGCGGCTAAAGAATTTACCAAGGAAGTGATAAAGAAAATTGGTTTGGATATGAAAAAGCTTACCTTAACGACAACTGACGTCGACACAGTATTTCACCCTTTATATTTTGCCGCATTGACATATCATTTTTGCCGGGATGAGGATCGCTATATCCGCTTTTGGCAGGCTCCCCTTCTCTGGCATACCAATATTAGACGGGTACCGGCTCCAATTAGAGTAGTGGGAGTGATGGGCAACATGATGCACGTCGGAGACGTTCAGGAGCCGGATGGATTAATTTTTAATTATTCCTGCTACTCGAGCAGTTACCGATTAATCGACTCGGTGGGTTACTGGGATACAAATATTATCCCCGAAGACTGGCATATATTTTTACAGACTTTTTTTGGAACAGGGGGACAGGTAGAGGTGAAAGCATTATTTTTGCCCAATCGAGTAGGAGCACCTGACGGGGAAAGTTATGTGGCGGCTTTGAAAAATAGGTATAGCCAGACAGTGCGACACGCTTGGGGAGCAACGGATATAAGCTACATGATCGAAAACTCAATAGAGCATAAAGAGATCCCCTGGCTCAGAAAACTACCCAGAATTTATCGTCTTTTTAAAACTCATTTAATTTGGTCTAGTAACTGGTTTATCTTGACACTGGGGGCCAGCTTACCGGTGACTTTAAACCGAGAATTTTTTCAGACAACAATCGGGTTTAACCTGCCGAGATTTTCTCAGACGATTTTGACTATCTGTCTTTTACCGCTTTTTGTTTTGATTGTCTTGGATTGGAAGCTTAGACCTGAAGAGGTAAGACCAAAAGGGATAAAGGAGATATTTTTTAATATTGCCCAGTGGCCTTTAATGCCATTGGCAACGCTTTTTATGGCGGCATTGCCGGGATTGGATTCTCATACTAAACTAATGATGGGAAAAAGAATTGACTATGTCACAACTAAGAAAAAAGCTTAAGGAAAAAAGGGGCTGGTGGCTGTGGGGGTTGTGGCTCGTTTCTTTTTTTCTGTTGCGCTTGCCAAGTTTGTTTGAGCCTTACTGGTATGGAGATGAGGGGATATATTTAACACTGGGAGCGGGAATTAGGAAGGGCGTGGCTTTGTATCAAGAAATACATGACAATAAACCGCCGCTTCTTTATATTTTGGCGGCTATGGGGAAAACTGTTTTCGGGTTTAGACTCTTGCTTTCGGTTTGGATGCTCACAAGTTATGCAATCGCCTACCAATTGTTTTTGAAAGTTTTTGGTAAAAGAGCGGTGGCAGTTGTTTTAACTTGGCTTTTTTTGGCAGTAAGCTCAGTGCCTTTTCTGGAGGGAAATATTGCCAATAGCGAAATTTTTATGTTGGGGCCAAGCTTGGCGGCAGCTTGGCTTTTGTGGCCAATAGAAAAACTTAAAGAAAAACAAAGCTTCCGGGCAGGAATTTTTTTGGGAATAGCTCTTATTTTAAAAATGCCAGCTCTTTTTAGTTTGGCGGCTTTGGCCTTTTGGGTAGCAAGTGAAGAGAATCTTTCTTTAAAAAAGAGGGTTAGTCTTTTGTTTTGGCTGGGGGTGGGGGTGTTTATTCCTTTATTTTTGACAATTATTTGGTTTTTACTAAGTGGAGGTTTAGGAGCCTATTTGGCGGCGGCCTGGGGACAGAACATAGGGTACCTTTCCTCTTGGAGTACGGGGAGTCATGGTGGGGGGATGGGAAACGGGGTGAAGTTTCGGGCAATTGCTCTAGTCCTTTTTTGGATTGGGGCGTGGATTTTTAAAAAAAGATGGGGGAAGGGACTGTGGGCAGGAATGATATGGCTTTCGGCAGAGATGTTTGGAGCGGCTTTGTCGGGGCGGCCCTATCCGCATTACCTGATTGGGTCGCTACTGCCTAGTTTTTGGATACTGGGATGGCTTTGGGTGGGAAAAGACTCGGGGAAAGAAAAATTGGCAATTTTAGCCTTGTCTCTGGGACTTTGGATTGGAGTAATTAAAGCTTTTGATTTTTATTTTTACCCGGTAGAGAGTTATTATCAAAATTTTTATGGTTGGATGGGGGGTAAAAAAAGCAGAGAGGAATACAGGAAGTATTTTGGGGAGCAAATCTTGGAAAATGACAGAATTGTGGAGATTATTAAAAAGGAAACAGAAGAAGAAGAGAGAATATTTGTCTGGGCAGACCGGCCCTATCTTTATGCTGAAAGCGGGCGCTTGCCGGCTTCGCGTTTCACGGTGGCCTATCACATAGTGGATTTTGGGGGCCAAGAGGAGCTTTTGCGGGCATTGAGAGAAGAATGGCCAAAGTTGGTGGTATGGGAGGAAAAAGAAAACAGAAAGTTTGAGGAGCTGAAAAAGATTCTTGATAATTATTATTCACCTATATATGGTGCGGGGAAGATAATAATCTATAAATTAAACGAGGGGGAAGTGGGAATAATTTAAATGTCAACAAAGTTAGCGCGCTTTTTGGGAAGATTGGGAGTGGTTTGGGAAGACAAATGGCTTATCTCCTGGTGGGTAATGTCAACGGTCCTGATTGTGCTGCAGTTTGCCTTAATTGCTTATTTTTACCAAGGCCTGCCGGGCAAGGTGCCTCTATTTTATAGCTTAAGATGGGGAGAGGGGCAATTAGTATCACCGCTTAGTCTTTTTTTAGTACCAAGTTTTGCTTTTTTAGTGCTTTTTTTGAACATTTTTCTTTTGGCTCCGGTGGTGAAAAATAAGAAGTTTTTGGTAATGCTTTTGGGTATTTTTTGTTTTTTGGTTTCTTTTTTAGGGACAATTGCGGTGGCAAAAATTATTTCTCTGGTAGTTTAAAAAATGCTGGCTGTTTTTTGGAAACCGTTTTTAATTGCCGGAATAGTGAGTTTGGGAGTACAGCCTGCAGTAATTTGGTTTTTCAGAAAAAAGGGGTGGATGGAGAATATAAAAGAAAAGCAGAGAAAGCTGGGGAATGTGACAGCAATAAAACCGGTACCAAGAGGAGCGGGATTGGGGATATTTCTGGGGGTAACGCTGGCCCTGACAGTAAGCCTGAAACTTGATAAACACATGGCAGGGGTGATATGGGGGGCTTTACTGCTTTTGATAGTGGGTTTAAGAGATGATGTACGTGACGTTAGTCCAAAAATTAGATTGTTAGCTAATTTCCTGGCTGCAGGATTGGTAGTAGCCAGTGGAATCGGGATTGCGCTGGTGAGCAATCCCCTGGGTGGGGTGATTGATCTTTCCTGGCCCAGATGGCAATTTTTTTTGGCCGGGCGGGGGCATGAGGTGTGGTTTTTGGCTGATTTTCTGGCAGTAGTTTGGATAGTTTACTGCACTAATGCCGTGGGCTGGGCTACCGGGGTCCAAGGACAGCTGCCAGGATTTGCCATTATTTCAGCACTGGTGATTGGGATTTTAGGGCTTAAATTTTCACAGGACATTACCCAATGGCCGGTAATTATCCTGGCCGGGGCGGTAGCGGGGGCTTATACCGGTTTTCTGCCTTATAATTTCTTCCCACAAAAAATGCAGCCGGGTTATTCTGGGAAAAGTTTGGCCGGATATTTTTTGGCGGTTTTGGCAATACTATCGGGGGCAAAGCTGGCAACGGTAATTTTGGTGCTGGGAATTCCTGTTTTGGACGCAGCTTACGTGGGGCTGGGGCGACTTAAAAAAAGAAAGGTTCCCTGGAAAGGAGGGGCAGAGCATTTCCATCACCTGCTTTTAAAAACAGGATGGAGCCAGAAGAAAGTAACGCTTTTTTATTGGGCGGTTTCGGCGGGACTGGGAGCGGTGGCGCTTTGCTTAAACAGTCGGCAAAAATTCTATACTTTAATTGGCCTGGGGTTGGTATTGGGATACGGAATTGATCGGCTCAATAGAGTAAAAACTTAATCAGAGTAAAAACTTAATCAGAGTAAAAACTTAATCGCATTAGTTGGGGAAAGCTATTCGGTGGGGGTGGGGGTGATTTTTTTGGCGTATCGACCAGAGATCCAGCCTTTGCTGCCGTCTTCTAGCTCAATTTGATACCAGTCATTTTCTTCTCCTAAAAAAGGAAAGATGTCGCCAGGGTCAATTTTGGCAGTTTCTGAGGCGGTGGTGGCAGGACCGGAGCGGACACGAAGCCAACCGGTAGGAGTATCAAGAATTTCAACCTGTTCTGAGGTGGTGGTGGCAGAGGCTGAGGCCGAGTCCTGTCCAGAAAGATCGGAGGCAGGAAGATCGTCGTGGGCGAGCTTAACTTCAGCTACCAGGCGAAATGATTTGATGGGGCGGGCGAGAATTTCTTCAGTTTGATAGCCGGGGAAGGAGAGCATTATTTGGGTGTCTTGCTCGGGGAGATTTTCTAAGGGAAGCGGAGTAATCCCCTTCATCTGGCCGTCAATGGAAATACTGGCGCCGTCAGGACGGGAAGTGATAATGAGGCTGGCTTCGTCTTTTTTACTAGATTTTTCAAAATAGAGGAGTTGACTACTGTCTTTATCTAAAACTGCAGAAAATTCATAGGAGACGATAGTGGTAGTACCTCGATTCAAAATGAGCTTACGGGACCATTCAGTGAGAGAGGGATCTTGGGGAACCAGGCGAAGAGTAAGTTCTCCTGGCTTAAGATCGGTTTTTTTAAAGGGGGTAGTGCCTAAATCCTCGTCATCTAAGAAAACTTTAGCTTGGGGATAAGAGCTTATTTCAAGACCAGCCTTTTGACCAGAAAGGGAACAGCCTCCCAAAAGGAGGGGAATGGAGATAAGAGCGGTGAAAAAAGAAAGCTTCTTCATGTGTTCATAGTTTACAAAGTAAAGAACTCTTTGGCAAGGTTGGCGATTTACGTTTATACTAATGAGAATGATAGCTGGTTCCCCAGAAAGACTAGGAGAGAAAGAGAGAGAGAAACAAGCCCCACAGGAAGGGGTGGTGGATTTAATTTTACGGCAGGAGGCGGAAGAAGTAGAAATACCAAAAGAGGTAGAGAGTTGGCTTGAGAAAATAGAGAAAAAGGAGGCAAAGGTGCCCAAAGTGACAGATGATCAGGGGCAAATGATAATCAAAGCGGCAGAAGAGGAGGAGATAAAAGTAGTTTTACCCATGAGCAAAAAACAGTTTGCAATGGGGCTTAAGGAGAAAACCGGAAAGGCAACAAGGTGGCTGGCAGAGCAGTGCTTCAGATTAATAAAGATATATAAGGGAAAGGTGCGCTTTAAAAAAGGAGAGACAGAATGAATAGTTTGGGAAATTTAATCAGCAGTATTTTGATTGCTGCTATCCTGCTTTTGGCGGCAGCAGCATTGTTGGGGATACTTGGATATTTGGCAGTTTTATGGCTTAGATGGAAAGACCGGGAAAAGAAATCGTTGGAATTTTTACTTTTACAAATTTCAGTACCTCACGAGAACGAAGTGAAGATTGACGCAATGGAACAGATTCTGGGATCTTTGACCTCTCTTTATTCGGGACCAAAATTTAAATTCTTAAAAATTTTTCATATACAAAGCTATCTTTCACTGGAGATTGTGGCAACTTGTGAGGATATTCGCTTCTATGTTGCCTGCCACAGGAAAAACAAGGAATTAGTGGAAAGGCTGGTGCATGGAGTCTATAACGGAGCGGAGGTACAGGAAGTGGAGGAACATAATATATTCAGCTCGGGTGGAGCAGTGGCTTATGCCTGGTTGGGACTTAAAAAAGAGAATCACTATCCCTTGAAGACGTATAAGGAGATGGCAACTGACCCATTGGCGGCATTGGCGGCCGCGATGGGAAAGGTGCAAGAGGGAGAAGGGGTGGCAATACAGTTTTTAATTCAGCCGGCGGGGGACAAGTGGAAAAAGCAAGGAAGGGGTTTCGTGTCCTCCACCAAAAAGAGTGAATCTAACCCCGAGGAGGCCAGCTTTAAAGTAGATGCCAGACAGCTTGAGGCAATAGAAAACAAACTGGGGAAAGCGGGATTTGATACCGCAATCCGAATTGTGGTCTGCGCCAAAACACGAGAAATCGCCAAAGCCCAGCTTTCCGACATTAAAGCAGTTTTTTCACAGTTTGACTCTCCTTGGAATAGCTTAAAGGGCAGAAAAATCAGAATCCCTTATAGTTTTATGACTGACTATATTTATCGCTATCCCCCATTCTCCTGGAAACAGGGAGAGAGCGTCTTAAGCTCTGATGAGTTGGCCTCTCTTTATCACTTTCCAAATAAGACAATAGAAGCACCTAATATCCACTGGTTAAAGTCAAAGAGGGCAGTAATGCCAGTAATGGCGCCGACTTCCGGCCTTTACGTGGGAGACAATATTTATCGTGGGGCAAGCCGAAAATTTTACATGGGCGAAGATGACAGGCAAAGGCATTTCTATATTGTAGGACAGACAGGAGTGGGAAAAAGCTGGCTTTTGGCCGATATGGCCCTGCAGGACATAAAGGCGGGGAAAGGGGTTTGTTTTATTGATCCGCACGATACTTTTGAGGCAGTGTTGGCCAGAATCCCCCCAGAGAGAGCTGAGGACGTCATCTATTTTGACCCCTCACAGACAGATAGACCAATGGGTTTAAACATTATGGAGACTGAGACAGAAGACCAAAAACACTTTGTAGCCAGCTCGATTATAAATTTGATGTACAAGCTTTATGACCCCTATAAAACAGGGATTGTGGGTCCACGTTTTGAGCATGCTATCCGCAATGCCATGCTGACGGTGATGACAGAGCCGGGGAGTACTTTTGTGGAGGTGGTACGCTGTCTGACTGACCCCAAGTATGTGCAAGAGCTCTTGCCCAAGGTAGATGACCCAATGGTGCGGCGCTATTGGACAGACCAGATAGCGCAGACTGCTGATTTTCATAAATCAGAGACCTTGGACTATATCGTATCTAAATTTGGGCGCTTTGTGACCAATAAAATGATGCGAAACATTATCGGGCAATCAAAAAGTGCCTTTGATTTTAGAAAAGTGATGGACGAGGGAAAGATTTTGGTTATTAATTTGGCCAAGGGGAGTATTGGAGAGGAAAATTCAAGCTTTCTGGGGCTTCTGCTTATCCCTAAAATTTTAATGGCGGCGATGAGCCGGCAAAATGTACCGGAAGAGCAGAGACGTGATTTTTACCTTTACGTAGATGAGTTTCAAAACTTTGCCACTCAAGACTTTGCCCAAATTTTGTCGGAGGCAAGAAAATTTCACCTTAATCTGACAGTAGCTAACCAGTTTATCTCGCAGATGGAAGATGAGGTAAAAAATGCTGTTTTTGGAAATGTGGGAACAATCTGTACTTTTAGAGTGGGAATTTCCGATGCAAACTTTTTAATAAGGCAGTACCAGCCAACCTTTAGTGAGCATGACCTTTTAAATTTGGAAATGGCCAATGCCTACATGAAGACGATTATAAACGGGACACCGGTTGACCCTTTTTCGGTAAAAATTGCCGCCGAAGAAAGAAAGGTTCCCGGAAATCCAAAAGTGGCAGAAATGGTGAAAAAGCTAAGCTCACTTAAATATGGACAGCCAAGAATTGTGGTTGAGGCAGAGATTGCCAGAAGAGCAAGACTTTAGAGTTCTTTAAGTTTAATACCCAGGGCCTGACTGGTACCGCTGGTAAGGGAAAGATATTTTTCAGTGGTGGAGATACGCTTGTGGCCGACGACGCGGGAGACAATGTCAATGGGAACACCTGATTCAAGCTGAAAAACGATGAAGGTGTTGCGCAGGTCGTTGACCTTAACATCTTTAATATCAGCTCGGGAAAAATAGCGATTCAAGAGGCTTCTTATGTTTCTCACCAAAAGAGGGCGGCCGGTTTTGGTAACAAAGACGCTTTTATTTTTGGAGTCTTGGCGCTCTTCCTGAATATAGCGGCGGAGAGCGGCGCGGGCTGATTGATTTAAGGGGACGCCTCGCTCAAAATGGGATTCGTAGGCTTTGATGAAAAGTTCGTTGTCTTTGATATCTTCCAAGTGTAAATCGGCAATTTCACTGATGCGCAGACCGCATTGAAGCATAAGCTCAACTAAGGCGGTCGCACGCAGATCATGGCGACAGGCGTCGCGAAGAGCCCGGTATTCCATGGGTTTTAAAATATTGGGAATACTAGTTTTGTACTGGGGGTGTTTAATTTCACGAGAAGGGTCATCAGTAACGACGCCTTCTTTTTGGAGAAAGGAGAAGAAGTTTTTAATGGAATTTAGTTTACGAGAGACCGACTTGGCAGTATAGTTGTTTTTGGAGAGATTTTTCTTAAAATCTTCAATTTGCTGTTGGGTTATTTCAGGAATGCTTTTGATGCCGACCGATTGAAGATATTTAACTAGTTGGGAAATATCTCCCTTGTAGGCGATAATGGTATTGGAAGAACGGCCAATACTTTCCAGATGTGAAGTAAAAAGGGCTAAAGATTTGTCAAGATCAAGCATGTTTAAGGAGTTTTGGTCGCTCATTTGAATGAACTTATAATATCACGGGTAAGGATAAAAAGCAATTTGAGGTAAAATGAATTATTTGATAAATTTTACAAAAGAAAATCATGATTTTTAAGGGAGGATTAAGGCGCTGGTGGTGGGTTTTGTTGGCAGTACTTTTGCTGCAATCGGCAGGGAAGCTACAAAAAACTTGGCAAGTAAAAAGATATGTGCAAAAGCAGGAGGAAAAAGTGCTTTTGCTAGAAGAAGAATTGGCTCAGCAAAGAGAAAAGCAAATGTTTATCGGCGAAGAAGGCTACTGGGACAGGGAAGCAAAGAGTAAGCTGGGACTGGGAAGGGAAGAAGATAGGCTGTTGATCCTGCCGGAGGAGGTAAAGGTGGAAAAGGAATTTTGGAAGGAAAGCGGGGAAGGAGAAGCAGAAAATTGGGAGAAGTGGGTGAAGGTTTTTGTTTATTAAAATAAAAAGTAGCAGGGGACGGAATCGAACCGTCGACCTCGGGGTTATGACTCCCGTGCTCTAACCAACTGAGCTACCCTGCCAAGGGAAGTTGATAGGTAGATTTTAACAAAAATCCCGCTGGGGCGGGACTTTAAAATTTGGTTGCGGGGCCGGGAGTTGAACCCGGTCTGTGAGATTATGAGCCTCACGTGCAGCCGTACACTACCCCGCACGCTTTGAAAACTTTAAGGAACAGGCTATTCTACCAAGCCTGCCTCAAGAAGACAAGGAAGCGGAAGGGAGTATTTTGGGGTAAAATATCGCCAGGGGGCGTGTAGCTCAGTTGGTCAGAGCGCCGATCTTATACATCGGTGGTCGATGGTTCAAATCCATCCACGCCCACAAAATATGCATTTTAAAAGGTGGTAAAGAAAGACAAGAAACGGTTTAGGAGCTAAGGCTTAGACAATGGACTTGATGGGCACCTGCTTTTTTTAAGGCACGGGCGGCTTCAAGAAGAGTAGTGCCGGTAGTAGAAACATCATCAAAGACGAGAAGGTTCTGGTTTTTTAGAGGATAGAGGGGATTGGCCAGAAGGGCTAAGTGAAGGTTTTTAAGACGGGAGGAAGAAGAAAGTTTGGCTTGGGATTTGGTATAGCGACGGCGCAGGAGAAGGTCTGGTAAAAGTTTGAGTTTAAGACTAACAGCCAGTTCTTCCGCCAAAAGAGCAGACTGGTTGAAACCACGCCAAGAGGTACGAAGAGGATGGAGAGGAATGGGAGCAAGAATAAAGTCGTGGCGCCAATTTTTCAAAAGCTCGGGGAATTTTAAAGAAATTTCCTGGGTGGCCAAAGAAGCCAGAGCCTGTGCTAGAGAGGAGACAAAGCGGTATTTGAGACGCCAAATGGCTTTTTTTATGGGACCGGTATATGGAAAGAGAGAGATGAAAACTTCAGGAACAAGAGGAGAGAGACAGGGGCGATGGGTAAAACCTAGGGAGCTTGGACGGTGACAGATAGGGCAATACTGAACGGAGTGAGGAGGAAAGGCATGACGGCAATCGGGGCAGAGAAGGCTTCCTGGGCGCTGGCAGGCAAAGCAGGAGGGGGGAAACAAAAGGTCAGCCAGACTCATGTGGCGGAGATGCTCGGGAATGATCCGAGGTCCGAACTTAAAACGAAAACAAACGTCGACAAGCTTGGTTAGTTTAGCTTAATCCCCTACTTTTAAACTAACAAAAGAAGAAGGGAGGTTGGCTTTTTGTCCCAAAGGACTCTTTTCCCCTGCCCAAACCAAGAAAGCAGAAGAGCAGTTCAGATAAAGTTGACACCCGTGGCGGTTTCCCTGAACGGAAGCCGAACGGATGGTGTTTAAGCTAAAGCGAAAACCGGACTTGGGTTGACAGAAAAACTGTCAACATCAAGGGCTACGTTCGCAAAAACACTGTCAAATTTTTGTTTGACATTATTTTTCAACTGCGATATATTTTATCCGCTGGACTTCAA
>CAZGPK010000003.1:77204-78885 GCA_964527115.1 uncultured Gammaproteobacteria bacterium
TGACATTATTTTTTTGAAGTTGTTTAACCACTCTACTTCAAAGTGGGCTTGCAGTTTGTTAAGGTTCAAATCCGTCGAAGCAAGACATCTCCAACAGGGGGAATTATATCAGTTTGAGGCGAAAAAAGCAAAAAATTATTTGTTTCTTTTAAGAGACTTGTCCATTTCCCTTTTATTTTCCTTGTCTTTTATCTGGCGGCGTTTTTCGTATTTTCTAAGGCGGCGGCCGGCGGCAATTTTTACCTTCCACCAGCGGCGCTTGAGATAGATAGAGATGGGAATGAGAGAGTAGCCTTGTTTTTTAAATGAGGCAAGGCGATTAAGCTCGCTTTTTTTTAAAAGAAGGGGGCGGGAGCGATCGGGGGTGTAGCCGGTGGAGGCGGCAAAGGGGTAGGCGGGGATGTAGAAGTTTAGAAGAAGGAGCTGACCAGAGGCGGCAAAGGTGACACGAGAATCGGAGAAACTGGCCCCTTGGGTGCGCAGAGACTTGGCCTCGGCTCCAGTGAGAGAGAGGCCGGCTTCAAACTCTTGGGTAAAATGATAGTCGCGAGAAACGCGATTGAGAAACTTGTGGGCCATAGACTGATTTTACCTTAAAACGTGGGGTTTAAGTAATTTAAATGGCAAGGGTGTAGAGCTGATGGTCATCCCCCAGAATAAAAAGTCGGGTCTGGGTTTCGTCAACGGCAAGGGCGGTGGCAGTGACCTTAGCGGGGGTGCCGAGATTATACTGGGCCTTGAGCTGACTGTCTTTGGTAAAAACAAAAATATTATTGTCGGAATCGGCAAAGCTTATGAGCTTAGTGTCTGGTCCGGTCGTCAAAGAAAAGGCGGGGGCGGAAACTTTGAGCGGTTGGGGGTTGAAGGAGTCTGGCTGGCCACGTAGATAGGGTTGAAGCTCCCCAAGTTGTCCTAAAACCCAGATGCTGCCGTTTATGGCCAGAGAAATAGGGTTTTCAAAATTAATTTTTCCGGAAGCAAGCCAGTTTTGACGAGTGCTAAAGCCGGTAGCAGTGGGTGAATATTTCCAAATAGTGGGTGTGGAGTCCAAAAGATAGAGACTGCCATTCCAACCAGAAAGAGTGAAGGGGTTTTCCGGTAAGTCTTCTTTGTCCACTGTTTTTTTAGCTTCTGTTTTAGATAGGTCAAAAATACCGTCTGGGGTAAGAATATAGAAATGGTTATTAGTGGCGCAGAAAGATTTAGCTTGAGAAATTTCTTCGGCGGAGGAGACGATTTGAGTGGATTTGCCGACAGTGTTTAAAAGGTCAAGGCGGTGCTGGCCAGGGGAAAGCAGATAAAGATTATCTTTTTCCCAAAAAATTTGAGAGGGGGAAAGGTCGGCGGCAATAAGACTGAGATCGTAAAAGGGCTGGGCTTGAGTTTTACCTTTTTCACCGCTTTGAGAAAGAAGCAGATCGATATTTTGACGCAGGACAGCAACATCTTCCGGCCAAAGGGAAAAACTGTCTAAATCTTTAAGAAGAAGGTCGGCTTCACGAGCGATTTGCAAGGAACTTTCCAGGTCGAGATTTTGTAATGATTTAGCTTGATTTATTTTTTCTTCTGTTTCAGCTTTAAGAGATTGAAAACGATTTTCCTGGTCTTGTGCCTGGCGGTGGCGGGAACCAAAAAAGATACTGACAGAAAGAAAGATTAAGAAAGAAAGACCCAGAAGGGC
>CAZGPK010000004.1:0-44921 GCA_964527115.1 uncultured Gammaproteobacteria bacterium
ATCCACTCTCTGCCGGTGCCATTCCCAAAGAAAATTCTTCGATTGTTTTTACCGTCACCCCTCTCTCTTTCAAGTAAGCTCTCGCCACTTCTCCTTTTGGGTGTTTTTTAAGATAAGCCGCATAAAAGCGGGCCAGGTCATGATTTATTTGTAAAAGCCTCTGTTTTTTAGGGTCAGCTCCCTTAAAGCTTTTTTTCAAAATCACCCCCGCCTTACCAGCTAAAGTCGCCAATGCTTCAGGAAATGTCATTTTTTCAAATTCTTGTAGAAAACTGATTACATCTCCTCCTGCCCCACACCCGAAACACTTAAATATTTGTAACTCCGGACTGACCACAAAAGACGGCGTTTTCTCGCCGTGAAAAGGACAAAGCCCTTTAAAATATCTCCCCGCCTTTTTAAGCTCCACTCGCTCGCCCACTATCTGGACAATATCTGTTTTCTGTTTTACCTCTTCTATCTGTTCCACTGCTAAATTTTACTACAAAATCCAAGCTTTCCCCTAAATTTGGTATTTATCCAAAATTTGTTTCACTCCGGCGTCCAGTGTTTCTATCACTCCTCCCGCCTCCCTTCCGTCCTCTACCATCGCGTTTACAGCATCCTCAAAGTATTTAATCATCTGGTCATTTAAACCAGCATCAAAAGTTCTGTCTGTTAGGTACCAGGTTGTTGCCTTGTCCGCTCCAGAGACAAAAGCTCCCAAGAGATTATCTGTCATGAGCTCCTCTGCTAAATCCCGTCTTGGGTAAATTTCCCCAAAATCTCGTATTTGTGATGCCGCCGCATACATTTTAGCTAATCCCTCTTTTCCGGCCAGAAACTCCAAAAACTGCCAGGCCTCCTTGCAGTGTTTGGATTTTTTAGATACTCCTTCCACCCAGAAACTGGCCCAGTTAACGTTTGTTAATTCCACTCCCTCTTTCTCTGCCTCTGCTGCGCTTACTGTTGTAATTTTAGGCAACTGTGGCACTCCCGCTATTCCCATACTAAGCTGGGGATTAATCTCTCGAAGATTAAAGACTCGCCAACTGGGACCAAAATAGAAAGCCAGTCTGCCCGAGCCAAAGTAGTAGGTTGAGGACGGAAGAGTCTCATCCCAAACTTTGTCTTGGCTGTAAAAAAGAGTATAAAAAGTTAATACATCCTCGACTAGCCCGTTTTTAGGATCACTTGGGTCAGCTCCATTCTGTTTCAACATCAATCCTAAAACATCACTCCAATGGTCAACATTATTGGTTGTCCCCAGTGCCACCCCCGCCGTTCGTATCTTCCCCGTCTCGTCCTTTACCGTTAGCTCCCGGGCCAGCTCCCGCAATCCCCACCAAGTTTTTGGTACCTGTTTTTGCCCCGCACTCAAAATATCTTTATTGTAATAAAGAGCCAATCCGTCATACATTAAGGGGACAGCCTGAAAATTTCCATTTTTTGCTAAAGTCTCTTTAAAAACATCAAAGTAGGCGCTGTCCAATTCCAAATTTTTTGCCGTCTCCGTCGGCACCATCTGTATTTTGTCTTCGAACATTGGCAACCAGTTAACGTGAATCCGGAAGATATCCGGTGCATCCACGTCCGTTGAGGCCAGCTTATTATTAAGCCTTATTCGGTACTCATCTTTCTGTTGCATTCGGTAATTGACCTTTATATTAGGATTTTCCTGTTCAAATTCGGCGATTAACCCATCTATCACTCCGTTTGGCTCCCACAGTCCCCAGTAGTTCAGTTCCACTTTTGCGCCACCCTTTCCTCCGTCGCGGTTCCCTAAAAATTTAACTGCTAAAAAAACAAGCAAAATCAAAATTATTCCTACCACCAAAAAAGGCAACTTTCTCAAAATTCCACCCCCCTTTTTTCTTGAAACTTGAATCTCCATCCCGCTTTTTGCCTCTTCTTCTCCTGCTTCCCCTGTTTCCTCTTGCAATGGTCTGCTTACCACAGCCTCCTCTTCCTCTGTTCTCATCCACAGCGGTCTTTCATAAATCTTTTCTCTTTCTAGGTCAGTACCCAATCCTTCTTCGCCGGCTCTTTCTGTCCTACTTTCTCCTTTTAAAACCTGCTCGCCCGTCTTCCTCAAAGCTTCAGCCTCGACTGCCCCTCCTTCCTCATTTTGGAGTTCTTCTGCTATTTCCCCCTCTTTTAATTTCTGTTCATCTTCCACTCTGTTATCATATACTGTTAAGGCCAACTCCGGCAAATTCAAAAATATTTTTTTATGAAAATTTATACCGATGGTGGTGCTCGTGGCAACCCTGGCCCGGCTGGGGCGGGCTGGCACGCTCTCGACAATCAGGGCAAAACTCTCTTTGAAGGTTTCCGGTATTTGGGCAAAAAGACCAACAACGAAGCCGAGTATGAAGCCCTCATTTTTGCCCTAGACCAGCTTAAGACTTTCACTCCCTCAACTCCTGTCCATTTTTTTCTTGACTCTCAATTAATCGTTCGCCAGCTAAACGGAGAGTATAAAGTAAAAACTCCCCACATCCGTATCCTTTTTGCCAAAGTCCAACAAGCCCTTTTTAGCTTTTCCTGCTCCATTAGTTTTCACCATGTTCCCCGTGCCCAAAACCGTCGTGCTGACGCCCTGGTCAACCGGGCGATCGACCAAGCCCTGGGCTAAATCATTCCATGCCAACTAGTCTCAAAAAACCCGCCCTTTTCAAAGGAATATTTCTTGGCCTTTTTCTTATTTCTTTCCTTTTTACCCTTAAAAATTTTTTCTTTTTCCGTTCCCGTTTTTATCCGGGCACCATTCTCGCCGGCCAGGATCTTTCCCGCCTTACCCGAGCCGAGGCTATTAATCTTCTTCCCCAGCTTTTTCCCTTTGAAAATCAGTATTTCACCTTTACCCATGAAGATAAAAATTATTTTTACCCCCTCTCAGGCCTTACCCTCCAAGAAGAAGAAACTATTCAAGCCCTCTGGCAAAAAACCCACTCCCGTTTTCGCCTTACTCCACTTTTGTCTCTTACCCCTGGTCGTCCTCCCAGCTACCCTCTCTCTGTTAATTTCGATAAAAAAGATTTTCTCACCTGGACTGCTTCCATTGCCGCCGAAATAAATCGCCCCTTCATTCCCCCCAGCCTTTCTCTTGTGGGAGAGAAAGGTTCTAACGAGCTCTCCCTTCAGCCTGGTAAACTGGGTGCAAAACTCAATTTGTCCGCCCTTCAGTCTGTCCTTGAATGGGATCTTTCCTATTGCAACTTTAATCCCAAAAATCTTCCCGTGGAGACCATCGGTCAATTGCCCGACCCCCTTCGCTCCCAAGAAGTTCTTCTTCTTGGTCAAATCCTTCTTCCCAAATCTCTTCTTCTTCTTGCTCAGGAAGACCCCCCACTTACTGTTTTTGGTGAAGAGCTTATTTCTTGGTTAAGTTTTACCGAAAGAGACCGCCTTGACTCTGTTCCCATTGCCGATTTTCTCTCCGCTTTGGCTTCAAGCCTTGATCGTCCGGCCCAAAATGCTGTTTTTCGCTTTGATCAGGGTAAAGTACTTGAATTCCAACCCGACCAAACCGGCCGCCGCCTTGATCAAGCCCAAAGTCACCAACTTATTAAAACGGCCGTTAATGAGTTGTTAGACAGCTCCGCTTCTTCCGTGTCCGCCACTCTCTCCTTCGATCTTCTTGAGCCTGAAATAAAAACGGAAGATGTCAACAATCTTGGCATCAGAGATCTTTTAGGTTTTGGTGAGTCATATTTTGCTCACTCCATTCCCTCTCGTATTTACAACGTTGAACGCGGTTCCTCTGCCGTCAACGGTCTTCTTATTGCCCCCGGCGAAATCTTCTCTTTCAATCAGGCCATTGGGGAGGTTTCCCAGGCTACGGGTTATAAATCAGCTTACATTATCAAAAATGGCCGCACTGAGTTAGGTGACGGTGGGGGAGTTTGCCAGGTCTCCACTACTCTTTTTCGGGCTGTTCTCAATGCCGGTCTCCCTATAAAAGAGCGCCGGCCCCACGCTTATCGGGTTGGCTATTACGAGCAGGGGACCAAGCCCGGTTTTGACGCCACTGTTTTCCAGCCCAGTCCTGACCTAAAGTTTGAAAACAACACCGCTCACCACCTTCTCATCCAGTCCACCTTTGACGGCCAAGCCCAGCATTTGGTTTATGAAATTTATGGTACCTCCGACGGCCGCCAAACAGAAATTTCCAACTACCGCTCCTGGGGCTATGCTGCCCCGCCTCCGGCTCTTTATGTCGATGATCCCACTCTTCCGGCCGGTACCTTAAAGCAGACTGAACAAAGTATTCCCGGACTAAAAACGGCCTTCGATTGGAAAGTCACCCGGGGAGAAGAAGTTTTATCCCAACAAACCTTTTCCAGCTCCTATCGTCCCTGGCAAGCCGTTTTCCTTCGCGGTACTCGCCCTAATTAGAAAGTCCGGTACAACGCCAATTAATCTCCGCTTCTCCTGTTTCTGTCCAGACCACACAAGCCGGGCTACACCCTGGCCGCTCTGCTTCCATCTCTATCCACCAGGTTTTACTATTTTCATTACAAAAAGACACTTCCCCCAAATTTCCTTCACTACTGCACTCGCTTTTTTGGGCAATTTCCCGAGCTAAAGTCTCACTCATTTCCCCGCAAAAAGACAAGCTCTCCTCCTCTCCAAATCCAGCAAAACCGCTTCCTCTGCCCGCCTCTTCTGGAACTATTGGTTCTTGCCCCTCTCTTCCCATCCAGTAATAAATTACCGAAAATCCCAAAATCAAAAGAGAAATTAATACCCCCACCACCCACCATTGCCAGTTACCTAACCGCTTAATTTTCACTACCTCCACTTCCTCTTCCATCCACTTTAAGTCTAGCAGATTTTTTAAAGTTTTAAAGTTTAGCTCTTGCCTCTCGTTCCAGCTCTTCCAGCTTTTCCACCACTTCTCCCCGTTTCACTTTGTAGTAAGCCGCTACTCCGATCATTGCCGCATTATCCATATTCAAAGACCGCAACTGTGGCAGATAAACCGGTAATCCCTTCTCTTTTCCCAGCTTTTCCACTCTTTCTCTTAAAACCTGATTAGCCAACACTCCTCCCACTGCTATCAGTGATTTGGGTTTAAATCTCTCTATCGCTTTTATATATTTTTTTAAAAGAGTATCAAAAACTGCCGTCTGAAAGCTTGCCGCCAAATCTGCCAATCTTTCTTTCTTTTTCTGCTCCTCCATTTCCCGTACCTTATAATAGAAGGCTGTTTTCAGCCCAGCAAAAGAATAATTTAAAAGAGGGGAGCGGCTCATCGGTCTTGGTAATTCCAGATATTTTTTATCGCCTCTTCTTGCCTCTCTTTCAATTTCCGGGCCCCCGGGATAGGGTAGTCCTAGAATCTTAGCCGCCTTATCCAGCGCTTCCCCGGCCGCGTCATCCAAAGTTTCTCCCACCAATTCATATTTTCCAATTCTCTCCACCAATACCAAACTACTGTGCCCTCCCGACACCGTCAAAGCCAAGGCCGGCAATTCCGGCTCCCGCTCTACTTGCCCTTTTTCATCCTGCACCCAGGCTGATAAAAGATGTCCTTCAATATGATTTACCGCCACTAGTTTCTTCTCATATTTGAGGGATAGTTTTTTAGCAAAATCAATTCCCACTCCCAGAGCAATCGCCAGTCCTGGTCCGTAAGTTACCGCCACCGCCTCAATTTGCCCCATTCCCTCCTCAATTATTTCCTCCCAACCTTCTTTCCTTTTAAGCCCCAACCCTTTTTTTAAGGCCTCTGCCACTACCGGCCCTATTCTCTCCTCATGTGCTCGCCTAGCCAATTGCGGTACCACCCCTCCCCAGGCTCGATGAATCTCTATCTGTGAGGAAACTACTGAGCTTAAAGCCCTTCTCCCTTTAGTTACCGCCGCACAAGTCTCATCACAGCTGGTTTCAATCGCCAGTATTTTCATGACTCTCTCTCCTTCCAACTAATTTTTCTTTTCTCAGGAGAAAGATATTTAAACTTAATCTCCACCACCATTATTCCCAAAGGAAACAACCCTTTCCCAATCTCCGGCCATTCTACTGCCGCCACCACCCCTTTCCCCAGGCTTTCTTTAAATCCAATCTCGTCAAGCTCAAACTCTTTCTCAATTCGGTATAGATCATAATGCCTGAAATACTTCCACCCCTCTCTTTCTAAAGGATACTCGGCACAAATCACAAAAGTAGGGGAATTGACATTTTCCTCTATCCCCAGCGCTTCCCCCAGGCCCTTGGCAAAAACAGTTTTTCCGCCCCCCAGCTCTCCTTTAAGCAAAAACACCACCCCCTCTTTTGCCCGGACCTCATACTGCCTCCAGAGTTTTTTAGCCAGATCCTTGGTTTCCCTTTCTGATTTACTAATTACTTTTCCCATCTGGTTCAGATTTTACCACCTCCACCCTAACTACACTCTCAATTACCCATCCCGCTGACCCCCCTCCATTTGCCCTCTTTCTTCTCTTCACCTAAACCAAGATTTCTAAATACTGCCTTCAAAGCACCAGCCAGGCCGCCTCCTGCCATTTGGAGCTCTGCCCCAGAATAATTTGACCAAAAAGTTATACCTTGAAATTCTTTTTTTAGAGCAAAACCCCCAAAAGGATTTTCTTCTAAACTTATCCCAATAAAAGTTTTCTCCATATCTTCCGTTGTTAACAAAATCTCCCCTTTCTCCGGCGGCGCATTGGAAACACTAATTATTTCTCCCTTAAAACCCAAAATTCTCAACAAACAAGCAAGCTCCACCCCTTCTCCTTTCTGTAAAAATATCTTTAAAAAATTAAGGTCCCCTCCTTTTTTCATTTTTGCCTCTATCCCTTCCCCTTCACCAATAAAACCTCGCTCTCTTGCCAATCTCTCAAATTCATCTATTTCTAGTTTCCAGGAGTGATGATCTTTCACGTAGTTTTCATCAAGAATTACCACATCAGCCCCTCTTCCTTCTCCCCCAAACGCCAGCTTAAACAGACTTGCCACATTTTCCGCCTTTTCCACTTTTCCCCCTTCCCCTATTCCTTCTAAAACTTCTTTTACCGCCTCAGTGGTTCGGTTAAGGTCAGCTAGATTATCATCGGCCACCACCACCCAAAGACCGCTTTGTCCTAGGATTTCCCCCCTTTTCTTATATTCCCCCAAATCTCTGTCAGGACTCATATCCTATATTGTATCATCACTCCTCTTTTCTCTCCAAGTGGTATAATCGCTAAGCTTAAATTGAGCTTGAAAATACTTACTTTATGAAAATTCTTGACAAACGCTATCTTCCCGCGGACCACGAAGGGCCCATTTACGCTCTTTGGGAAAAATCTGGTGCTTTTACCCCCAAGATAGACAAAAAGAAAAAACCTTTTTCCATTATTCTCCCTCTTCCCAATGCCAACGATCCCATGCACATGGGCCACGCTCTTTTTACCGTTGAAGACATTATGGTCCGCTACCACCGTATGTTGGGTGAGCCCACTCTCTGGCTTCCTGGTGGTGATCATGCCGGCATTGAAACCCAATTTGTTTTTGAAAAACATCTTTCAAAAAAAGGCCAAAGCCGCTTTGATTTTGACCGCCAAACTCTCTACCGGATGATTGCCGACTTTGTTGAAGAAAACAAAAATATTAACAAAGACCAGATGAAGCTCTTGGGCTTTTCTCTCGACTGGACCCGCTATCACTATAGTTTAGAACCCGCTATTGTTACCAAAGTTTTAAAAACTTTTGAAAAGCTTCACCAGGACAGCCTGCTTTACCGGGGCGAAAGAATGGTTAACTTCTGTACCCGTTGTGGTACTGCCTTTTCCGAGCTTGAGGTGGAGCATGAAGAAAGACAAGACTCTCTCTACTTTTTAGATTATGGCCCTCTTTCCATTGCCACCACCCGTCCCGAGACTATCTTCGCCGACGTTGCCATTGCCCTTCACCCCAAGGATAAACGCCTCAAAGACCTAAAAGGAAAACAGGCAATCATCCCTCTTATCAACAAAGAAATTCCCTTTATCACCGACGAGGCCATTGATCCCGATTTCGGTACTGCCGCTCTAAAGGTTACTCCCGCCCACGACAAGACTGACTGGGAAATTGCCGAGCGCCACGGTCTGAAAAAAATTACTATTATTGACCGTCACGGCCGCCTCATAAATGTTCCCTCGGCTTACAAAGGTCTAACTGTCAAACAAGCTCGGGAAAAGATACTTATTGACTTAAAATCTGCCGGAAAACTCATTAAAATTAAACCCCTTACTCATCAAGTTGCCGTCTGTTACCGCTGCAACCGTACCATTGAGCCTCTTCTTATGCCCCAGTGGTATGTCAAAGTTGCCCCCCTTGCCAAACTTGCCCTAGAAGCGGTTCAGAAAGGCAAGACCAAAATCGTTCCCGAAAAGCGTTTTAAGAAAATGTACCTTGATTGGATGAAAAATATCTACGATTGGAACATCAGCCGCCAGATTGTTTGGGGACCCCGCCTTCCCGTCTGGTATGATACCCGTCTTCCTGAAAACCAGGAAATCGAACTTGTTTTTATTGACCAAAAAGGGGAAAGGCATACCGGTAATTTAAGCACTTTCCAAAAAGACTACTCTCTTTTAGAGATTGAAAAAGGCATCCAGCAATTAATCGCTCCCCTTGCTGCCCGCTACCAAATTTCCCAAACCTCTCCCGGTAAGGAATACCTTCAGGAAACTGATACTTTTGATACCTGGTTTCTCTCCGGTCAATGGCCCCTAACTACTCTTGGTTACCCTGACAGTAAGGACTTTCGCTATTTTTACCCCACCTCTGTCATGGACACCCTCTGGGATATCCTCTTTTTTTGGGTAGCTCGCATGATGATGTTTGGCCTCTATCTAACCGGTGATGTTCCTTTTAAAACTGTTCACCTTCATTCCCGTGTCGTTGATAAACAGGGCCAAAAAATGAGCAAGTCCAAGGGCAATGTTATCAACCCCGTTACCATGATTGAAAAATACGGGGCTGACGCCCTTCGCCTGGCCCTAGTTTATGGCACTGCTCCCGCCTCTGATATTGCCCTCTCCGAAGACAAGGTTCGCGCCCACCGCAATTTCACCAACAAGCTTTGGAATGCCTCCCGTTTTATTCTTATCTTGATTGACCGTTTTAAAAAGGAAAACCCCGATACTTTATTTGATATGAACAAAATTGATCTCACCCAAAAAGAAGACCAAAAAATCATTAAAAAAACCAATCAACTTATCCAAAAAACCACCAAGAACATTGAAACCTATCGTTTTGGCCAAGCCGCCGAAGATCTTTATCAATTTTTCTGGAAAGAATTCTGCGATTCTTACATTGAATCTGCCAAAGATAGGGGAGTCACTGCTATCCCCACTCTTCTTTATGTTCTCATCACTTGCCTTAAACTCCTTCATCCTTTCATTCCTTTTGTCACCGAAACCATCTACCAAGAGTTAAAAAAGGAACTTGACCCTTCAGGAAAAACAGAGTTCTTTCGCTCTCCCTTGCTTATTACCTCCTCTTGGCCCACGGCTCCCGCCCCATCAAAAACTAAATAACTATTTTTATGGCTCTTTCTAAACTTCCTCCCCCCCGCCCTCTTTTTTTTCTTTTCACCTCTTTTCTTTTTCTCCTCCTGACTGTTATTCTTGGTCTAAATTTCTCTTCTTTTTTTACCACTTCTTCCCCTCTTTCTCAGGCCAAAGCCAAGCTTCTCTCCCACCCCTTCGATGCCTACCTTGATCTCTATGAACAAGCTCTTTTAGCCGCTGATTTCCCCCTTTTAGCTGACCTTGAGGCAAAAATCACTCTCCTTTTGCCCTCTGCCAGCTCTTCTCAAGAAGCTCGCTTCCGCCATCTTTTAGACAGAAAAGAAGCCCTTAACCCCTCTCTTCTTGCCCGGGGGTTAGACCTCCTTAACCAGGAGCTAGAAAAAAACCCCGATTCCGTCAATCTCTGGATAGAAAAGGCCCAAAAACACTGGCTCTTGGGTCAAAAGGACGAAGCAATCAAAGCCCTTGAAAAAGCTAAAGAACTTGATCCCGTAAACTCCACCGTCGAAACCATTCTTCTTCGCGAAAAATAGAAACTAAAAACCCCCGATCAAGTCGTCGGGGGTTTTTCTTTTTCTTTTTAACCTTTTTACTCTTGGCTCTTCTCTCCCTCGGCTGGGGCCTCTTCTGCTTTATCTTCTCCTTTTTCCGCTCCCTCGGCTGGGGCTTCTCCCTCTTTGGCCTCTTCTTCTCTTACTTCTTCCTCTTCCTTTACTCTTGGCTCCTCGATTTTAACCAGCACCACATTCTCGTCACTTTTTATTACTGCTTTTTCTCCACTAATCTTAAGATCAGCCGCCGTTACCGTTTGGCCGGCCTCTACTAGGCCTTCTAAATAGACTACAAATTTTTCTGGCAAATCTTCAGGCAATGCCTCTACTTCTACCTCGTCAGCAACTGTGATTAACACTTTTCCGGCTATTACTGCTGGAGACTCACCGCTATATTCTACCGGTACTGCCGCCGTAATCTTATTTGAAAGATCAACCTTGTAAAAATCTACATGCAGAAGTCCATCTTGAACCGGGTCATATTGGGGATTTCTGAAAAGAACCGGTAAAACACTTTTTTCTCCTGTTACTTCCAGATTTACCAGCTGTACCTCTCCCACTTCGTCCAAAAGCTTCTCTGCCTCTTTCGCTTTAAGCTGTATTGATAAACTCTTAAAGCCCTTACCGTAAACAGAAGCTGGCAACAGACCTTCTCGACGCATTTTTTTCATCTTTTTGCGTCCCGTCTCTTTTCTCTTTTCAGCTTTTAGGGTTGGTCTTTTACTTGTTCCCTTAAGTACTGTCGCTGTTTTTACCTTTAAGACTATCTTTTCTTTCTTTTCTGTTGTCTCTTTAACTGTCTCTTTAGCTTCCTCTTTTGTTTCCTCTTTCGTTTCTTTTTTCTCTTCTATTTTAACTTCTTTAATCTCTTCTTTAGCCTCGGCCGCTATTTCCTCTCCTTTTTTCTCCTCGGGGATGCTTTTTACTTCATCTTTAACTTTCTCTACCTGCTTTTTGTCGTCTGACATTTTTTCTCCTTCACTTTGATTATTCAAAGCCGGGTCGTTACACCCGCAAAGATTAACTACGGCCCAAATCTTATCACAGAATTACCTCAAACACAAAAACTCTTCCCTCAAGTGTTAAAATAGGAAATGTTAAAGAAAAGGATTCTTACTGGTGATCGTCCCACCGGTCCGCTTCACTTGGGTCACTATGTTGGTACCCTTAAAAACCGAGTCGCTCTCCAAAAAACATACGATTGCTTTTTTATTATTGCCGATCTTCACACCCTTACTACCGCTCCCACCAAAGAAAAGATTTCTCAAGTGAACAAAAATGTTCATGACCTAGTTTTAGACTATCTCTCCGTTGGCATCGATCCCGATCACTCTCTTATCTACCGCCAAAGTCTTATTCCCGAAGTCACCTATCTTTCTCTTCTTTTCTCCATGCTCGTTACCGTCCCTCGTTGTCAGCGTGTTCCCACCTTAAAAGAAGTCATGCATGATCTCCATATCCAAAAACCAACTCTTGGTCTTTTGACCTACCCTGTTCTTCAGGCCGCCGACATTCTCATGGTCAAAGGAGATCTGGTTCCGGTTGGCAAAGACCAGGAAAGCCACATTGAGGTTACCCGGGAAATCGCCCGTGATTTTAACCGCCTTTATGCCCAAATTTTCCCTGTCCCTCGGGCTTTAATTGGTGACATTGGCACTCTTCCCGGTACCGATGGCCAGGCAAAGATGAGCAAATCTATAGGCAACTGTATTTATCTTTCTGACGATAAAGCTACTGTTATCAAAAAAGTTATGGGTATGTACACCGACCCCAAGCGTATTCGGGCCACCGATCCCGGTCAAGTAGAAGGTAATCCTGTCTTTGTCTACCACGACGCCTTTAATCCTCACCGGGAAGAAGTTGCCGATCTCAAATCCCGTTACCTGGCGGGCAAAGTCGGCGACATTGAAGTTAAAGAAAAACTCGCCCAAGCTATAAATAACTTTCTTGATCCTCTTCGTGCCCGCCGTGCCAAATATGAGAAAAACCCAAACCTAGTCGACCAAATCATCAAAAAAGGCAGCAAAAAGGTTCGTCTTGAAGCTCAAAAAACTCTCTCCCAAGCTCTCTCTGCCATGGGTTTGCAAAAATAGAGTACTCGCTTTTAAAGTAATTTCTCATTTTTCCCAAATGGTACCCCTGACAGGAATCGAACCTGTATTTCCGGCTTCGGAGGCCGACGCTCTATCCGTTGAGCTACAGAGGCAAACTCTTCAAGGCTATTTTACCACCGCCCTCCCCAAACTATTCAAAATTCCACTCTTCCACTCCCTCTTCTGGAGCCTCAATTAAACTTTCCGACCATCTCAAGCACTCCTCATTGTGTGCTTCCTTAATTTTCTCAATTCCGCCATACATTAAATCCAATAATTTCTCTGCCTGTCTGCTTAAAAACCTGCTCTTTTTCTCCCATTTTTCCTCTTTTTCCATCCAGCATTTCTCCAAAAGGAGATAAGTATCCCTGCCTTCAAGACAGGCCCCTTTCTCACTAAGCCGCTGTGAAATCATTGCTTCTCTTGCTCTTTGTTCCCATTTTTTCTGTATTTGGTAACAGTTTCCCATATCCACTGTAACCGTCATGATCCAAACCAAACTTCCCAAAAAAACAATGCTTAAGAAAAATAATACCTTACCCATTTCTCCCATTTTGGCACAAAACTAAGCAAACAAATAGCCCTTTCTTTTTTTTTCCGGAAATTTCTCAATCGCATACCTTAAGGCCGTCCTTGGTATTTTTCCTTTATGTTTTTTCAAAAACCGCTCTTCTGTTTCCCCGTTCCGCTTGCCAATCTCCCGCAACATCCACCCCACTGCCTTATGTATCAAATCATGTTTATCTTCCAAAAGCTTTTCTGCAATTCCCAAAGCATCCTCAAAATCATTGTTTCGGATAAAGGTCAGACAGCTAAGCATTGCCACCCGCCTTTCCCAAAGACTAGGGGACTGGGCCAACTGGTAAAGCTTTCTCCTTTCTTTTTTCCTCTCTTTTAAAAACCCTCCCATGATCCAAGGAGCACTCAGATCCACCAAATCCCAATTATTTATATGCTTCCTAATATTTTTAAGGTAAATTTCATATATTTCCCTCTTTTCCGTCTCTTTTCCCTTTGAAAATTTATCTATTAATAGCAGCAGTGCCGTCATTCGCACTTCGTGAACTGGATCTTGTAGAAATTCCTCAATTTCCGGCAAATCTAAACCACTATAATTTTTTGCTACTTTCCGTAAAACCGGCACTCTTATCCCCCAGAAAATATCACCTTCTCCATATTCGCCCTTCCCTGTTTTAAAAAAACGTCGATAAATTTCAGCCTGTTTTTTACAGCCCAGCTCTTTTAATTCCTTCCTCATCTCCCCATATTTTACCAATTCTCCCTACCGTTCTGTCCAGGCCTCTTCTACTTTTCCCTGAGCCTTCTTCAGAGAAAAATTAAAAGAAGCCGCTGTTTCCTCGTGAAGACTATTCATCGCCCTTTCAAACACCGCCCTCTTTTTGTGGAACTCTTCCGGACTCCTCTTTTTTTCTCTTTTTAAAACCTGCAAAAGCCATATTGTTCTTTTTAAGTCATTTTCTTTTAACACACTTTCCGCCTCTATTTTTCCCATCTCCCTCTCTTCTCCTTTTTCTTTAGCCAATTTTCCCAAAAGCTCCTTAATCCTTTCCTTTGAGCTTGGTCGCCTCATCCCTGCCATTCTTACATTTTTTTCCGGAATACTTCCCGTTATCTCCCTATCCGTAGTTTTAAAAAAAGGCCTGAAAAATAAAATTCTTCTCCCCTCTCTTCTCTCTACCTCAAAAATCCTCCATACCCGCCCAAACTCGATCATTTTATCCCCTTTCTCAAATCGTTCTTTATCTTTTTCACGAGCCATAAATCAAATGCTGTTCTGGTATAAGCTAAAAACCCAAAACTTTTTCTCCTCTTGAACTCATTATACCATGTTTTTGCCTCAAGCATGGCCCCCAAAAACCAGGCAAAAATCCTATATTTACCATTTCTACTTTCTCAGACAACACTGCTAAAAATCAAAAACCTTACTTATTCAACCGATATGCAGCAGGGCCTACTTTCTTAATTATTATTCTGGTCGGGAGCCTTTCATAAAACCAGTCCCAATTTGGATATTTAAAGCGGTAATACTTCCATCAGAATTAGGCTGACCACTTACTACCACCTCAGATCCTTCTCTGAGATCATCGGCCGTGCCCGTCTCAGATCTGTTTATCATCGTTCCCTCCGTCACGATGATGATCTTACTGCTATCATCTTCCAGTTGCACCGTAATACTTGACTCGTCTGCCCCAATAATTTTGCCTCTTACGGCATTTAACCCTCTTGTACTACTATTCCTTTGTCCAATTTGACCCCTCATTTGTTCAATATTTTCAGGAAAAATCGGAGCCTTGTCTTTTTGGTATTTTATACCAGCATAAAAACCGCCACCTCCTGATACCAATACTGTGATAACTACGGCAATTATTAAATTATTTTTCATTCACCATCACCTCCTTTTATCTTCAATTTATTATTCATATCTTAATGCTTCAATTGGTTGTAACTTAGCCGCCTTTTGTGCAGGGTACCATCCAAATAAAATTCCTATCCCTGCCGATACCACAAACGCCAGAAGAATTGAGCCCGGGGAAAGAACAAATGGCAAACTCATCGTTTTTGACAAGACATAGGATATTCCCACTCCAATTGTTGTCCCGATTATTCCACCTATAAAGGTAATCATCACTGCCTCTGTCAAAAATTGTGCTGTGATTATTTTTGCTTTGGCCCCCAGTGCCTTTCTTAACCCAATCTCCCGGGTACGCTCAGTTACGGTAACCAGCATGATATTCATAATTCCTATTCCCCCCACTATCAAAGAAATTGCTGCTACTCCGGTAAGAAGAGTTGTAAATGTTTTTGTTACCGAAGTAACTGTAGACAAAATATCTTCCTGCGACATTATTCTAAAGTCAGCCAACTCAGGATTATTTATTTTATGTCTTTTAAGTAGTAAGTCTGTCACCTCTTGCTCTGCTTGCACCATTACATCTTCACCGCTTGCACTTATTGATATTGAGCTGACATAACTAACTCCAAACAACAATTTTTGGGCGCTTGTCAAAGGAAGAATAATCACATCATCTTGATTATTAAACCCACTTCCACCTTTTGCCTCCGTGACTCCGATTACACTAAATACTTGTCCGTTAATCCTGATTGTCTGCCCAACCGAATTAACTCCTTCACCAAATAGGTCAATGGCTGTTTGCGCTCCCAACACTGCCACCTTGCCCAGGCTATTGATATGTCTATCAGTGATAAAGGTACCGGTTGAAACTCTTATATTCTTTATTTCCGCGTATTCCGGAAGGACTCCGATCACACTTGTATTACTGTTATTTTTACCGGCTACAACTTGAGCTCTAGTTGAATACTCTGCTGAAACCTTATCTATGCTCTTAATTTGAGCTGAGCTAAGAATTGCCTTGGCGTCGTCATATGTTAAAGTCTGAACATTGCTCCCTCCCCTTATCCCCCCTGACGTCTGAGAGCCAGGCGACACCGTGAGAAGATTTGCCCCCAAAGACTGTATTTGATCTGTAATTGATTTTTGTGATCCTTGCCCTAAAGACATTAATGCAATTACACTTCCAATACCAATAATAACTCCCAGCATTGCCAGGGCAGTTCTTACCTTGTTAAGAGTTAAAGTTGACAAGCTTTCCGTGACGAGCTCTGATAGTTCCATTTTTTTTATCTTCCCCTCTTTTTAACCCTCTTTTTAAGTATTTTTTGCTTTCCGTTCTGATTATCTTTTTCAATTTTGCCGTCTCTGATATAAATTATTCTTTTGGCATATTCGGCAACCTCAGGCTCATGGGTGATCATAATGATAGTATTTCCTTGTTCATTTATGTCCTGGAACACCTCCATTATTTCATCTGCCTGCTTTGTTGCAATATTTCCGGTTGGTTCATCAGCCAAAATAATGCTCGGATTCATCGAAAGTGCCCTGGCAATAGCTACCCGTTGCTGTTCACCACCGGAAAGCTGAGCCGGCGTGTGACCCTTTCGATCAGCAAGGCCTACCATTTCCAAATATTTATTTGCTCTTTCCTTGCGTTTATCTTTTTCAACCCCACCATACATCATTGGAATCATCACATTTTTTAAGGCACTGGTTCTTGGCAAAAGATTAAAAAATTGGAATACAAAGCCAATTTTCTGATTTCTGATCTCTGCCAGCTTATCTTCATCAAGCTTTTCAACACTATTTCCATCAAGAACATAGTTACCTGATGTTGGCTTGTCCAAGGCACCAATTATGTGCATCAATGTTGATTTTCCTGATCCTGACGGGCCCATTATTGCCACAAAATCACCCTTCTGGACATCAAATGATACGCCATCAAGAGCCTTTACTTTAACCTCTCCAGCCTTATATATTTTGGAGATATTCTCTACCCTTATCAGCGCCTCTCTCTTTTTTGTATTTTTCATGGGTTTCCCAAGCCTATCGCATTATTCCCCCGCCAGAACCGGGTGCCCGAATTGGTATTAGACCTGAGCTTGCATTTGAGCTTTCTTTTACCGCCGTTGCTACCCTGCCAGTTACCACTATCTCTCCCTCTGAGAGCCCCGACACAATCTCTGATTCTGTATCGCTTGATATGCCAACTTCCACAGCCTGCTTAAACTCTTGACCGTTTCGCAGCACTTGCACTGTTGCCGCCTCATCCTGATAGTTAATAGCAGTTGAAGGAACCACTAAGATATCGCTTTTTGTCTCAACTATTATCTTAGCCATTGCTGTCATGTTGGGAAGAATCTGCTCAGCTTTGGTGTCAAATTGGATGATTGCCGGGTAAGTAGCCACGTTACTGCTAATCGTACCGACCCTGTCAACACTGACTACTTTTCCCGTAAACGTTTTGTCAGCAATTGAATCAAGCGTAATTATTGCCTTCTGACCCGGCTCAATCTGTGTCACGTCAATTTCACTCACACTAAAGCTGGCAATAGGAAGTCCTCCTGTCCCAATTGTGGCAATTCTCTGGTTTGCCCGGGCACCGCTTGCCGTTTCTGCCGCTCCAATGTTCATTCCCTCAGCAATGCTGACACTTTTAATGGTCCCTGAAGCCGGCGAGCTGATCACAGGAGAGTTAGTCTTTAGCGAGACTGCTGCCGCAGAAAGCCTTACTTTGGCGGTTTCGACCGAATCGTAAGCATTGTCATTTGCGACCTCAGCCCTTGTTCTAGTCTCTTTCAGCTCAAATGACTCATCGTTGTCGTGCCCTTTAATTTCATCATAAACAACTGCCAAAGAGGCTTGACTTAGTCTGTAGCCGTTATTTGCCGAATTTAAAGAATTTTGGGCACTGACATAAGATGAGTAGGCTGACAAATAGTTTTGTTCACCTTGAACATCCAAATCAATTTCAGCCAATTTTTGACCAACAACAACTTCGTCGCCGTCACTAACGTACACTCGGGCAATCGTCCCGCTTGCCTGAGTTGTAATATTTTCTATGTTTGAAGATATAACGGTACCTGAGGCCGTAATAGCTGAAATTATGGTTGCGCGCTCAACCGTTGCTGTTTGCTTCTCTGTCTTAGGTTCATCTTTTTTCGTACTTTGCCATCCAAAGACGCCCGTTGCAACAAGAATTACAGAAACAATAATAATTCGCGTTTTTGTTTTAAAAAGTCTTTTTACCAAGACGCTAATCTTTTTCATAATTTATTTTTTAACATTTCCAGCTTCAATAACAATACTCTACATATACCATATTCTAATAACCCAACCTGAAGAAAAACTGAACAAATTCAAGCTTTAAAACCCCAAAACTTTTTTGAAATCCTGCTTTTTCTTAATTTCACAGTTATCAACCAAGCTCTAAATCTTGTATCATCAAACCATGAAAGAAAAATTAAAAAAACAGATTAAAAGCTTTGCCTGTGCCGCCAATGGGATTAAGCTCGGTCTTCGCGAACGCCACTTAAAAATCCACTTTTTCTTTACCTTCATTGTTATTCTGGCCTCATTTTTATTGAATATTTCTTTCCTTGAGTGGATTATTATTCTTCTTTTTATTGCCTTGGTCATTTCCGCCGAGCTTTTTAACACCGCTCTTGAAACTATCTGCAACCTTTTAAAAGACGAATTAAAGCTTGATTTTGAAGCCACCCATGCCGCTCGTGACCTTTCTGCTGCTGCCGTTTTTGTTTTAGCTATCGCCGCTGCCCTTATTGGTCTCTTGATTTTCCTTCCCAAACTAATAAATCTCTTAATTTAGCCGCTAAATTTCAAAACCTAAGACACAAAATCCGTTTCAATAGAAAAAAGCCCCATCCATTTATCTTTCAACCAGCACCATTCCCGCCTCGTCCCAGCACTCCGGCACCATCTCCACTGAAAAATCATAAGGCTCAATCTTTTCACAGGGTACTGTCCCGTTTCCGTCTGCCACAATTATCCACGTCCCTTCGTCTTTGGCCGCCAAAAACCAACCCCCGCTAATTTCTCCCTCAAATATCACCCCCCCGCTTATATGCTCCCCATCTCTTTTGCTAATCTCTATCTTTGCCTTACTCTCGTCCTTGCTGTATTTTTGGGCAAAAAGCCCAGCCATTATCTCTTTTAGATCTTCTTCTGTCTCCGTTGGAGAAGGAAGCTCTGCTTCCTCTTCCTCCACTGCCTCACTTGGTAAAGCTACTGCTGTCCCTGTTACCTCTGCCGTCAAATCTTCTTCCACTTCTATCTTTTCTGCTGGCTTACCTTTCAAAAAATATCCGCCGACAAATGCCCCCACTACTAACAAAACCACTATCAAAATCCAAAAAGCTATTTTATAGAACCCTTTTTCCATTTATGCCTCCATTATACCAGCCATTTCCCACTCTGTTAATTTCAGATTATTACACCTACCATGACTGCTACTTTTATAAAAAATGATGAGTAATTCTTGGCGGAGGGTACAGGATTCGAACCTGTGGACCCTTGCGGGCATCGCTTTCGAGGCGATCGCTATCGACCACTCAGCCAACCCTCCTTATAACTCTATTCTACCAATTTATTTCTCTCTTTATCGCCTCTATCACCAAAATCATGTATATTAAAAGTATGAAAAAAACACCTCTCATTCTCATCGGCTTAATTGTTTTTCTGGGTTTCACCCTCATGTCCTCCTACAACCGCCTTGTTTCCCAAAACAATGCTGTTGATAACCAGTGGGCGCAAGTAGAGACTCAATATCAACGCCGCTTCGACCTTATTCCCAATCTTGTCAGTTCCACCCAAGCTTTTCTAAAGCAAGAGCAAAAAGTATTCTCCGACATCGCCGAGGCCCGCACTCGCTATTCCGGTGCCCAGACCGTTGACGATCAAGCCCAGGCCGCCGCCACTGTTGAATCTGCTCTCTCTCGTCTTTTAGTCATCATTGAAAACTATCCCGACCTAAAATCAGACCAAACCGTGGCCCGTCTGATGGACGAATTGGCCGGTACTGAAAACCGCGTCTCAGTTGAACGCCAGCGCTTTAATGACTATGTTGCCGCCTACAATCTCTCCATTAAAAAGCTCCCCACCAGTCTTTATGCGGGGCTCCTAGGCTTTACCGAAAGACAATATTTCAATTCCGTCTCCGAGGCCGACCAGGCTCCTGCTGTCCAGTTTGATATCGACTAATGAGCCTAGCTAAGCTTTCTCTTTCTTTAAGTTTGGCTTTTTTCCTTTTTCTTTCTCCCATTCTTGCCCAGTCTTTTCCCGCTCCTCTGGGCCCAATCAGTGACTTTGCCGGCATTTTCTCTTCTGAATACACCCAAAATCTAAATCAAAAATTAGAGGACATAAAGGAAGAAACTTCCGCAGAGATTGCTGTTGTTACCATCAAATCTCTCGAGGATTATTCCGTTGAAGAATATGCTGTTAAGCTTTTTGAAGCCTGGGGTATAGGCCTTAAGGGAAAAGACAATGGTTTGCTCCTTCTTATTGCTCCTGTCGAACACCAAGTTCGCCTTGAAGTCGGTTACGGTCTAGAGCCTGTTATTACCGACGGCCGGGCCGGTGATATTATTCGCACTAGCCTTACTCCCAATTTTAAAAATAACGACTATGAGACTGGCGTCTCTGAAGCCATTGATCAAATTTATCTCTATCTTATCTCCCCCGAAAGCCAAGTCGAAAATTCTATTTCCACCTCTCCTTCAGGCTCTACTTTCTCTCTCTTCCTCCCTTTTCTGCTTATCTTTCTAGTCTATCTTTTTGCCTATCTCAGCCGTACTCGTGAATTTATTACCGGCGGTATTGTTGGCCTTCTTTTAGGGCTTTTCTTGGGTGGCTTTTTTGCTGGCCTCTTTCTCTTTCTCCTTGGCCTTTTCCTGGATTTTATTCTCTCTAGAAACTACAAAACTCTCAAAAAGAAAAACCTTCCCACCAACTTCCTCTCCACTTTTGGTGGGTTTAAATCAACTGGATCCAGCCACTCCAGTGGTTCAAGTGGCTTTGGCGGCTTCAGCTCTGGTCGCTCTGGCGGCGGCGGCGCCTCTGGCTCTTGGTAATTTCTAAACCCTCTTTTCCACCCTTATTGCCTTCCCCTCTATTAAGGCTTTAGCCGTTTTTTCTCTTCCCTGGGCTAAAATCCGTCCCAATGTTGGCTGTGATACCCTCATTTTCTTTGCTGCCACTTCTTGCTTCAAGCCGTCTTTGTCCACCAGCCTTAAAGCTTCCAGCTCCTCCGGTAGCAAAACAATCTCTTCCAATTGCCGCAAGGGGACTCCCCTCGGTTTGAAATAGTAAACCTCTGGGCAAAAATTTAACCGCCTGGGAATTTTTGGTCTTGGCATAAGCTAATCTAATATAGTGTTTTACTTATCTTTCTAAAAAGATCAAATCCCCTTTTTAAAAAGGGGAATGATCTTATTTCAGCTCTTCTTCCTTTTTTTCCAGATCTAAAAGCTCTGTTTTTAGCGCTTTTTTATACTCACCAAGCGCCTCAAGTTGGCTTTTCTTATCCTGGGGCCACCTCCATCCGAAAGGACAGCAGTTTAAACCACGGCGCAAACCACGGCCTAATCCCAAACCTCTTCCTAAGTCGGGTCTTAAGGTAGCACCTTCACAATCTCCCAAACCCCTACCAGTTTTTGGACCCTTACCTGTTGGTCCAGTTTTGTCTAAATTTGGCATTTCTTCCTCACCTCCTTAGCTTACTAAATGAATATATATTCATTATATCCATTTCTATTTTTCTGTCAACTATCAAAAAAACACCCCCCCGGATTTCGGGAGAGTGTTTTTTTTAAGGCGGTATCGGTTTTTATCTATTTTTACCCATACCCATTCCCATCCCCATTCCGTCTCTGCGACCTCCACCCATTCCTGGGCTCAAAAGGCCACCTAGATTTTCCCAGTCTATCCCGTTTTCCCCTGCCCATTTTTGCATTTCTGCTCTGTGTTCCTCACGGCGCACTTTTGCCTCCTCGCGAGTCTGGGCCATATTTTTTTGGAGCTCGGCTCTTTTAGCTAAAATCGCTTTTTTCTGCTCTTCGCTAATCTTGCCGTCACTCACTGCCTGGTTTAAGCGCTCTTCAAAACTTTTTTGCATTTCTGCCTGACGTCCTGCTCTTTCCTCGTCAAGGAAATTTTGCACTTCGTCCTGCTTCAGGCCAAAGCGCTCTGCCAGTTTTTCCATAAACGGGGGATACTGATTCTCTTCGTCGGCTCTGGCCGTTTTAGCCAGAAGCGTTCCGCTTAACAACAGTCCTCCCAAAAGAATTACCGAAATAATTACGCTTTTATTTTTCATTTTTTCTTCACCTCCCTTATCTTTTAAACTTACAATAATCAAAATATACAAAAGGAAACTGAAAAAATGCTTAAAAACCAAAACCTATCTTTTTAAATCGTTTAAGAAAGCGGTATTTGCACCAAAAATTCACTCCCTTTTCCGGGCTGACTCTTCACCCTTATCTCTCCTCCATGTCCCCTGGCAATTTCCTGTGCCAGGGCCAGTCCCAGGCCTTGCCCCTTCCCTTGGCTTTCCTTTCCCCGCCAAAATCGCTCAAAAACATAAGCCAAATCTTTCTCTTTTATCCCTTTTCCACTGTCTTGGACACTAAGAAAAGATCCGCCCCTTCTCTTTCCACACTTTACCCAGATTTTCCCTCCCCGTCCTGTATATTTAATCGCATTTTCAACCAGGATCACGAGTAGTCTTTCCAGCTCTTCCTTTCTGGCCAAAAGCCGGACCTTTCCTAAACTGACTTCCACCTTAATTCCTTTTTCTTGAGAAAGCACTTTCATTTTCCCTAAAACTTTCTCCGTCAAAGCCTTAAGCTCTACTTTTTCCTTTGCCTGAGTTTTTCCTTCTTGATAGCGTGCCAAGCTTAAAAGATCAGCCGTCATTTTCTCTAGCTTTTCCACCTCCTCCACCCCTTCCTGCAAGGCCTCCCTTGCTTCTTTTATCCCTAGTCTTTTTTCCCTTAGGGCCACCTCCATCCCTGCCCTCATTGCGGCAAGTGGTGTTCTCAGCTCATGTGAAGCATTGGCCACAAATCTTTTTTGTTTTTCCACTGCCTCTTCAATTGGTCTTAAAGTTTTACCCGCTAAAAAATAACCAGCTGTTCCTGCTCCCAACCAAATAAATCCGTTTAAAATCATAAGTTGCCACCCCAGTCTTTTTTTAGCTGCCTCTAAGTCCTCCTGAAAAAGCTCTGTTACCGTTTCCAAAAATTTTGGATCCATCATCTCCAGTCTTCTAGGCCAGGCAGCCGGTAAAGGAACTCCCTTTTTCTCTGCTGCTACCCTAATTTCTGCCCGCTGGAAACCTCTCTGCATCTCCTTTGTCGCCACTCCATAAATCCCCAAACTAAAAAGAGTACTTACTATCATCACCACTACCAAATACCAAAAACTAAGCTTTATCCTAGCGCTTTTAAACATCCTCCTCTCCTTCCAGTCGGTACCCAAATCCTCTAATTGTTTGGATAAATGACCTCTTTGCCTTTAAGCCCCGGTCAATTTTTTTCCTAAGTGAAGCAATATGTGCCTCTACTGTGTTTGGCAAAACATCGGCATCAAAATCCCACACCTTCTCTATAATTTTCCCTTTTTCCAGCGTTTTCCCTTTATTTCTCATCAGATATTCCAAAAGAGAGAACTCCCGCTTTGAAAGTTTCATCGATTTATTTCCTCGCCTTACCTCTTTTTTGACAGTATCCAGGCTTAAGTCTTTTACTTTCAAAACCTCTCCCAGGCTTTCTCTTGGTCTTCGGGCCAAAGCTCTAATTCTGGCCACCAGCTCTTCAAACGCAAAAGGCTTAGTTAAATAATCATCAGCTCCGCTATCAAGCCCCTCTACTCGGTCTGCCACCTCGCTTCTGGCCGTTAACATTAACACCGCTATCTCTTTTCCCGCTTTTCTTAATTTTAAACAAAGCTCTTTCCCGCTTATCCCCGGCAACATCCAGTCTAAAACTAAAACGTCATAGTCTTCGCTTAAACCCAAATCAAGCCCACTTTCTCCATCCCGGGCCAAGTCCACCGCCCACCCTTCCTGGGAAAGGCCTGTTTTTATTGCCCTACCGATTTTTTCTTCATCTTCCACCACCAATATCCGCATAAACCTATTCTACCCCATCCAGCCTGAAAAAAGGCTGAAAGCCATTTAACTTTTTCCTGTCCCAAAAATAATGTCCACTGCTGTTCCTCTTACCCCTATTCCCACCCAGCCCCATTTATTATCAAGCTGGTTTCTATTATGTGGTTCATCTCCCGCAAATACCCATTCAATCAAGTGCACCCCTAAAAGCCGATAACCAAAACTTGAATTTTCTCCCACCCAACTAAATCCCAGCTGGGAAAATCCATTCTCCTGCTCTAAAAAATCATTAAAACCCTTATGCTCGTCCACGTTTTTTATGCTCTCAAAAAAATCCGCTCTCTCTTGGGCAAATCCAGCCAACCTTTCATCCCAAGTCAAAGGCTGCGAACCTGCCCTTACCCGATAATCATTTAAGGCCACCAAAATCTCTCCTGGGCTTGCCATCCGCTCATCTTCTCCCACTCTCATTGTCCAAGTATGCTCACTGATCTGCTTCGCCACTCCCCACTCACCCTCGTCTCCGCTTTCCCCCCCACTACTCACTGCAGTGGGTATCAAAGTAGGGGACAGTTTCAGTCTAATTTCCCAAAATGGCAACTCTACTATTTCCGCCTCCAACTCTTCCACCCCAGTCTCTTCTTGTTCGGCTGGCTTTCCCACTAGCCTTCTCTTTTCCCCCCAGCTCAAAAACCCCAATAAAAATACCAAAATTATTCCTACTATTTTTATCACTAATCTATTCTACCTTAACCCCTTTTTTCCAAACCAAAACTTTCTCTTCCCGGGTTTCTCAAAACCCCCTCCCCGTTTATTGCCCATCCACACTGGTTGCAATGTGTTTCTAAAAGCTCCTCTTCTCCATGATTTCCCTTAAACCAAATTTCATATGCATCCCCTCCGCAAATACGGTATTTTAAACAAATATTCTGCCAAAATTCAAACTAAAGCCGCCTCACCCTTTCCAGAAAAATCTTTTCTGCTTCTTTGGGGTCTACCCCTTCTCCAAGAACTTCTGTTGCTATCTCGTCAAACGGCCCCTTTCCGTCACTGACCGAATAAAATCTTCCGCCATACCCAATAATCTCCACTTGTCTGGGGACTATTCTTGCTTTTCTGCCTCTACCATTTGAACGGCTTACGAAACAAACATAGGTACATTCTACTGCTATTGGATCATTAGCCCTTGCCTCTGCCTTTCCCGCTTTTTCTTCTTCTTTCAAAAATTCTCTGTAATCCTCCTCCTCTTCCGCATTCCAATCCTCTCCTTCTCTGTTAATGAAAGCCTCAACTGTCATAGATATATATACACTATTAAGACTAATTAAAACCAGTACGAATCATAAGAAACCGCCCCAATTCTTGGCCAAACTAAAGCCAGAAAATTTCCAAACCTAAAAGTAGACAGAAAAACTTACCCTCCCGGCTGTTTATTTTTATTAGAAACCCAAAAAGCAAAGCATTAAGCCTTTTCCTGCGGAATCGTATTCAACAATAATTTTCCTGCTGATTGTTTTAGCTGTCATGTCCAACCATATCCTATAACCCAATTAATTACATCTTTCCATCTCAAAAATAAGGAATATCTTTGTCACATGAACACAAAAATCATTCAATAATAAGGACAATATCTTTTTTTGTACCCCCGTTGGAACGTTACTCTAACCAAAGATTGGGTTCAGGAGTGGGTATTTAATACTTAATCTAGTCTGGATTAGTAATTCGCTACGCTACTAATATCCATAATAATCATGGTCAGCATCATAATAATCTTCTTCAAGTTCCATATTATGTTCATTTGCACTAGCCCTACATCCCTCAATGAAAGAATCCGAATTTCCACCACAGTCGTCCGGATCTGTTATCCCGTGTTCATCAGCCCATTCATAGCCCGCCTCGTGCCCGGAACAGTCGCTAGTACATTCCCAATTATCACTAGTAATGGGTTCTTCGTCGAAGTCTTCATAGTCCCCCGAGTATGAAGAATCACACCCACTAAGGAAAACGGAAAAAAGTAAAACAAGCAAAACAATGCCTATTTTGTGAAACTTACTCTTTTTCATTTATTTCTTATCTTCTAAATATATTAATACGCTTCCTTTTCCTTTCTTTGAGTCATCGAAGCCTCCATTTCCGTCTATTTCTCGAATGGTCTTCTTTCCACTTATCACCAAAAACAATATGAAGAATTGCTCTGTACAGGACGCTCAAAACAAGGATTGTTAATGGTATTACTGTTGCTGGAAAAAGGAAGTACTCTGGATTACGTTCTGTTCTTGTTTGTTCTCCAACCCATCTTTTCTCACCGGTTTTTGTATTTCTTTGTTCTTTGAAGATAATTTTCGGATTATTCAAATCATTTTGGTAATGGTCTATTTCTTCTGGTGTTAAAACAATCTCTTCTTTGAACGTACTTTGGAATTCGACTATTGCTAAACCTATAGAGAAAAAACTTACAAGAGCGAATGTGCTAATCAAAATTATTAACGCCAACCTATGCCACCATTTGTCTCTTAGATACTTGTTGTCAGGGAAAGTCGGTAAAAACTTCATTTTTTCTTTACTGCTCCTTTATGCAGTTTATACTATCCAGACTAAAACCCAAGAAAAAGTCAAAATATAGGTAAGGGGAAACGGTCTATTTACCAATCCCAACTATTTCGCCACAGAGAAGAGCCATAATCCGAACCATAATTACTACTTCTGTAAGAATTTAACCCCGTATAATAATCACTCTGCGTATTCCAAGAAGGAGTGTTCCATTTATAAGTATTATAACTGCCGTAACTGGGATTATATAAAGGCTGAGAAGGTTTATAGCTATAGTTATCGTACCTCAGACCATTGGGGTTACTCCGATAGTAGCCCTGAACGTAGGTGCCGTTACTTCTATAGTAACCATTTACCCAACCAGCATTAACAACCCTTGTAGAAAAAAACAACGACACGCCTACCAGAATAAAGAAAAACAAACCAAAAAATCTTAATCTCACTTAATCAACTCTATATCAAATTAGTTTAAATTGCAACCAAGTCATATAACTTTATTTATCCCCAACCAGTAAAACGATTATTGAGCCAACCTCCGAAACTCTAGTTGCGATACAACCCTTCGTTATCGATGTCCCATCCTTTGAGGTCCAAAGCATAAGCTCGTTATGTGGTGGAGAACTTTGCCATTTTCTCAATACATCTTCATCCCTAGCTAAGTTTGCCGCCAGGTTTTCCCCCACTCCCTGACCCGAATAACTAGTACTATCAAGCCCAAAATGACTACCCGTAGCACTCTTCTTAAAGGCCTCCATGTCATTTGCCATCATTAAGTCTGCTCTACCTTCAGCAATAGCACAAAGCTCGCTAGACACAGAGAGAAATGGTAAACCCTTACTGCTTCTATATTGGTTTATCAAATTGAATATATTACCGCCGTTTAGTATTGGCAATGGTGGTTTGCTTGCATCTGTTACCTTGGTGGCGTTTCCCTTCTCCTTATTAGTTGTTTTATTTGTGAAAACAGGGGATGGTGTAGGTGTGTTAATGGACGATGGAATAACTGGTGTAAATCTGGAGTAAGTATTATTGGTTTTCTCATATGAACGACTTAATGCACTTCCAAAAAGAATAACGCCAATAATTATTAACCCCAAAAATAGAATTTGTGTTATTTTGGCTACCAAATTACTTCTATTTTTAATGTTATCTTTCATCATTGGCTATAACCTGTAATCAATACCATAAGGGTCTGTTCACCGTTTATTGCTTTGGCCACACACCCCTGGTCTATACTTTTTTCTACAATATCTTTACCCACCCACACTTTAATTGTTTTTCTAGTCAACACTTCGTTATGGAAAGGCGATTCTTGCCAAGATTTCAAAGACGCTTCGTCCAAATTAGCTGAATGGTCAAAGGAAGCGATATCAATGCCCATTAGGGCTTCACCTGCAAAGTTGTAGCCTATTTTCTGTTCGGGCATGCCAATATGAGCCTGTGGTTTGCTCTCTAGAAAACCCTTCATATTGTCGACAATTAGGAAATTGGCCCTATTCTGTGCTAACTCACATAAGGAGGCCGACTTAGTTAGTTCCGGTGCTTCTAGTATTTGTCGATATTGGTTAACTAGCCTTAACATGTTGTCTATATCAAATATCTCGTTTACATCTTTTACCTTCGGGGTACTTGTCGGAGAAAGGGGGCTTACATCACCCTTTCTACAACCTGATAAAAACAAAGACGATAAAACAAGTAGGCCAATGATTATTCTTTTCATCTGTTTATCTAACTAATAATTTCTACTTCCTATAATTAGATATATTGCTCGTTGACATACTCAATACCATCCATCAAGGTTTTGAATTAGAATCTTTAATAAAATAAGATATTTTCTCCCACCATTTAAGATTTTTCCGGCACTCATAATATAAACCGATATCGCCTTCAAAAGTACCACATTTACTATGACAAAGAGGTTTGTTGCATTTTTTCTTCATTGCTCCCTTATACAGCTTATACCCCCCAAACCCTGCTAGTCCATAAAGCAGCAGTGAACCTAAATTTCCCTTGCTTGAGTTTGAAGCTTTATTTGTTTCCCCCAACACCCGAAGTACACCCGGTAGGGCTCGAACCTACAACCTGTTGCTCCGCAAGCAACTGCTCTATCCAATTAAGCTACGGGTGCTCCAGGCTATTCTACCCCAAACAGGCTCTAAAATCACTTTCCATTCTTGGTCTTTCCCTTTTCTCCATTTCCTTCAAGTGGGATCTTCTCAGCAAGCCACTTGGAAGTTTTATCTAGAAATCTGGGCGACTCTTCTCTCTCAGGGATATATCTCGATAATATCTCTTTCACTTTTTCCAAACTTTCCTCTGGCACAATAAAGCTAAACTCTCCTGGAAACCGCAAAGCTGTCTTAAAAAATATCTGCTCTTGTCCAAATTGTTTTTTCTCCCAGAAAAACAAAATCACCTCCCAGTCCATTCTTGGTAAATCACCGAAATGAAACCCCTTATTCGTCAATCTAATTGTCACTTCTTCCGGTGGCACGCTAGACAGGGCGTAGTAAACAAAAACTAAAGCTACTAAAGCGGCAATAAAGAAAAACTCTTTTACTAAAATGAGGATCAGCGAAACCAAAATCAAAATAGTAATTGCCGTTGTCCAAAACTCCCGGTCTCTTTTATGAAAAAGCCTCTCTGCCGCCTTCCAAGAAAAAATAGTTTTCTCTTCCTTGGAAGCTAATACTTCCATTGGCTCTCTTTTATTCTCTGGCATCTACTTTTAATCTTAAACAAGCCCATCCCAAACTGCAACAAACCAAGCCCTCTCTGTTAAAATATACGGGGGTTCAAAAAAAGGAGGAGTCGCCTAGTGGCCCATGGCACAGGTTTGCTAAACCTGCGGGAGAACATCCCGTCGCGGGTTCGAATCCCGCCTCCTCCGCTTTATGCCTATTTTACCATGTAATTTTAATGGTATAGCTACAAACCCCTAACCATCCGCGTAATTTTTTAGGAAAATTATTTATATCAAGTTAACAGCCTGTAACACGCCAAAACCCAATTTTTTAATAATTGCTATTTTCCCCAAAAAGTGGCAAATTATCTTGATGGCAAGATTCATTACCAAGCAACAAATCCTAGATTTGGTTAAGGACCAACACTTTGAAACTGAGGATAACTTTAGAGATTATTTGGCACCTAAATTAGCTGAATTATTTAAAGTCAATAAAGAGCAAGTTGAAACTGAACCGGTAACTACTAGTTTTGACGGAACCTTATCAAATCGTGCCGATATTATCATCAGAAATGAAGATGGAAATTTTAAGAAAGCACTAATAGTTTTTGAATTGAAATTATCAAAAAGTGTCGACAAATTTAATAATGGTGATTACACTGGAACAGATAAGCAGCTCAAAAAATATTGCCAAGATGTAAGAGCACCTTATGGAGTTTTATTAACCGAAAACTTTTGTGCAATTTATCGAAATAAATACTTTTCTTATGACCAAGAACCAAAAAGAGGTCTAAAAAATATAATTCCAACTATTGAAGGAATTGAAAATATTATGGCTAAAGAAGCCTTAGTTGATTTTTTCTTTTTAAACAAATCATTAAAATATATTTACTATCTAATATTTGTCTTAATCATTTACTTTCTTTTTGCTGTTTCTCTGGAAAAGGCATTTGGTCTGTGGATTTCAATGTTAATATCTTTTTTAATTAGCATTATTGGTGGGGGTGTGATTGCCATTATTTTTAAGGTTAGGAAGACTTTTGATTAGGTTTAATTGACAATTCCTTATTGTGTAGAATAAATCGGGTTTTTATGGCCGACATTACCTTAAGTCTTTCTTCGGCGGTTCCAAATTTCAGAATGTAGATTAAATATTCCTTAATTTTATCCTTGCCAATATGATTAAAGGCATCATAGTCCAATTCGATTAATTTTCCGCTAATAATTTCCTGGTTTAGGACTTCATTTCTTAATCTATGAAATTTATCGATATCCTGTTTTAAATACTGAGCCAGCTCACTCTCGTGTAATTTAATTTCATCGATGTGAATGACCAGCTGTTGGATTAGATCCTCTTCACTGATATAGGGTTCATCGCAGTCGTAATCTATGTGTCTACCACAGTGGTAGTAGATATACTTTCTGACTCCACCCGACTTATTCCTTTTATATTTTTCCTCAGCTGTTACCCTTTCACCACAAGTCCCACAATAGCATAGACTTCTAAAGGGAAAGACTTTTTTATTCCATTCCCTATCTGGAGCAACAAGTTGAAGCTGAACTTTGTCAAATAATTCCTTGGTTATTAATGGCTCATGTTTACCTTTATAGATCTTGCCGCCGAATTCAAACTCGCCGTAATAAAATGTATTCTTTAAGGTTGTATAAACTTTACTTAAGGCCAGTGGTTTACCGCTTCTGGTAGTAAATTCAATTCTGTCCAGCCACTTTTTTATAGTTTTACCACTATGGCCTTCAACTCCAACTCGGCTAAACATCTGCCTTATTATCGGAGCCCTATCGTTGTCAATTTCAACAAAACTTATCCGGTTGTAATTCATCACATTGCGATAGCCAAGTGGTGCCATGTTAGGTCGCCATCCTGCTTCACATTTTGCTCTCATGCCTCGTCTAACATTGATACCTCGATTGTCGTTTTCCAACTTTGCCTGTGAGCATAAAATCATAAGTAAGAATTTCTCATTTGGATTATTTGAAAATGATTGAGAGAAGGTTCTGATTGTCTGAAGTTTTCCCTGATCCATTAAGTCGACCAGTGTCCCTAAATCTCCTGCATTTCTACTTAATCTGTCAGGTGCCCACGTTAATATGGCATCAAATTCTCCAGCTCTAATGTCGATTAGTAATTGGTTGAAGACTGGCCTTAGCCCTGATGATTTGGCTGAGTGGCTTTCTTGCCGGATTTCTTTTATAAATAAGTTTTCTCTTTCGGCCAGTGTTTTCATCTCATTGATTTGAGATTCAATTGACATGGCCTGACGTTCATCTGATTCCGATGATTTTCTGGCGTATAGGCAGTATCTTACTTTCTTTATTTCCTGTATCTTTCCATCTTCTTTCTTTTTCATGACACAACTGTACCGCAAGGTTTATGGAAGTCTAGGAGATGTTTTAGTGGTAAAATAGGGCGTGAAAGCGTTTATAGTATCAATATTTTTAGCAATAACAGGGTTTTTTGGATTAAACAAACCACAACAAGCTTCTTTGTCTATTCCAACTCTCGAACCGTCACCCACCATAGAAATAATTGAGGAAATAATATCTCCGACTTTAGCTCCCACAGTTATCCTATCCGCTAAACCTACTATATCGAAGCCTAAAAGTTCGATTAATGAAGAAATACTTAAAAAATTCTTTGGAATTTCAGATATAAACCGAGCTAATTTAATTTTGAAGAATCCTGATGAACTTAAAAAATATGAGCAAGAATTTTATCAAAAATTTTTAACTTACCCGGTTCCGAGAATAACAATTATCAATAATACTCAGTTAATTGGAATGCCAAGTAAGGATGGCGTGAAAATTTGTAATGGTGGTCAACTTAAAAAACTTTATGACGAGATTACTCCCATTGAAAAACAAGCCTATTTTGAAAAGATGGATTACGATTGCCACCATAATTCTAGAATGCAAGAAACTGCAGAATGTCAGGAATGGAGGAGAATAAACGATGTAGACAGAGTTCAGCCAACAAAAGGATCTATTGATGATGAAATCGCTGCCTTACAAAAAAAGATAAGCGAATATGCAAATAAGAAGAATGTATATGACGACCTGATAGTTAAATACTGTCAAAACTAGTATAAAAAATTGTTTTATCTCCAAGTTTGATCGTTTAGTCTTTTGGCAATCGCTTCCTGTTCATTATATAAGCCCTGATCTTCATCTATCCAACGATTTTCTTCGGCACTTAACCATTGATTTGACTGCATTTTAGAAACTATTTTCTCCATTCTTCCAATTCTGATATTCATTATTTCTATCAATCTGTCGGCATCTTTTTTATTATTCTCGTAAGTGGATGAATAACTGCGAATATTTTCCCAACTTGGTCTTATCTCCTTCAGTCTACTAAGAGATGCGGCCCAACTGTCAATTACTTCTTTTGAATAATTAGGTGGAATATATCCGGCAAAGTGAAGAACCATTACCTGTGAAGGGCAACCATTTAACATCCCTTCTACTTCAGTAATACCTACTTCTTGGTAATTTTTGTTTAATAAAAATTCCTTGGTCTCTGGAAATTCAAATTGATATTCTATTAACTCTTCAGCATCGTAATATCCCACGTTTAGTGCTTCGCCATAAGTAGTATTTGAATATTTTGCATCTCTCATCGCCTTTGTCATTGGGTATCCGCTTTTGGTCGCCTCGTATGAAAAATCGTCAAATTTTAGCATTACCTCACCCCTTCGAGCTGCTGAATCTTCAAGTTTGGGTTGATATTTTAATGCTTTTACTTTTGCTTCAGCCCTTTTTTCATTTAGAAGGTCTAAATATTTTTGCCTATCAATTTTGATTTTTGACGATTCTTCTAGATCAAGTGTTGTATCGCGCCAATTTTTATCAAAAGTTCCTTTTTGTTTTTCGAAAGGCAAAACATGATTAATATCGTTAATATTGATAAACCCAATTTCCCTCGAATCGCCACTTCCTTTTCTATTATCGCCCATGACAAAAACCGAATTCTCTGGGACAGTAACTTTTTGGCATTCTTTCAAATAGGATTCGCCAAAGGTTGAATGTGCTTGGGCGGTGTAAGGCTCTTTTTGGGGTTGATCATTCAGATAGACAATGCCATTTTTTAATTCAATAGTATCTCCGGGCATGCCAATAATTCTTTTCACCCACCCTGAAGGTCGACCATAAAGTTTTTCCGTTAACTCTTTTGTTTTGTCATTAAGTAAAACGACAATATCACCCCGTTCTAATTCATGGTTAAGGTATCTTTTGCCTAAAAGAATTAGCCCGTTGGGATATCGAAACATTCCTGGTGATCCGACAATTTCTTTGGATTGTTCTTCCGGAGTTTTTCCTTGACCCTTTGGAAAGGTGGGTGACATAGACCCTGTTCCCGATACCGTGATAATTTCGGGATTATATCCTAAACCATCTTTCGTCATCTGAAATGCCAGATAGTATCCCAAAATCCATATCGGTAAAATTATTCCAATAACAGCCAAAGAAGAAAATACTCGAGAAACTACCTGACCTACACCCTTTGGTCTAAGTAAAGAAATTTTAAATCTATCGGTTTTTATTTTTTCTCTTAGTTCTTTGATTCCAGTAGAGCGATATAGCAAGATCAAAGGGAAAAATGCTAAATTAAAACAAAGTTTAAAGATTGATCCGATAAAATTACCTTTTTTGTTATGAACTCCTTTTTTTGATTTGTCTCCTTTAGCAATTTTTATGGCAATCATTAAAACAAATATGCAAAAGGCAATGATACCTACACCCATCGATGAAAGCATTGCTATTAAAAAGGAAGTAGAGTTGCCAAATGGAGTATCTTGTACAGTACCTTTAAACCAGTTTGTAGCTAGACCAATACTGGCGGTAAAAATAGCGATACACAATAACCAGAGAATTATAAAAAACTTAATAAATGCGGATGATTTTTCCTTCTTTTCCACAAGTTGATTATATCCAAAAAAAGACACTTTTGTTTATTCTTACATCTATCAACCAAGGTAATTTATTCTTTTTTTTAGAAAAATTTAAAGTTAATTAAGCTTCGAAACTGGCCAGTTATCTTTTACACCTTCAGTGGCAATTTTTATCCATTCGTCTTTAGATACGTTATATTCATTTAAAATTTCCTGTCGATATTTTTCTTCAAGTTCTTGAACTAAATCAGCGTTTGGCTCAACATTCTTTTTTGCTTGCTCAGCGTCTACATTATATAAACTAGTAGGGTATTTTTCCTCAGCTTCTTTCATGGCTTTATCTTCTGCTTGGGCAATTTTGAAAAATATTTCTTGTTTTTCTTCTAAATTTCTCTCGCTTGCTTGGAATATCTCGGTGGCATTGTTCATACCATCTTGAAAACCTTTTTGAGAGTCACCGTTTTTAGAACCAATGATTATTGTCAAAACAATTAAAATAATTATTCCGGAAATTATTTTGTGCCTTAAAAACCAGTTTTTTTGTATATCTTTTTCCATATATTTATTAACTATTAATTTGACACAATGCTAACTGAAACTTAGCAGGAAGTCAAGGCTAAATCGTGCCTATTTGCTAAGTATGGCTTAGTAGAGTTTGAATCTGCCTAAACATACCCTTTGGGTATGAGAAAAAATGCCAAATTAACTAAAACTATTTGTAAAAGAATTAAAAAATACCGTGGTGATCTTGGTCTGACTCAAGAAGATTTAGCAGAAAAAGTTGGGGTTAGCCGGGTTTATATAGGCTACGTTGAGCAAGGTCGCAACACACCGTCATTAGAGATTTTAGAAAAGATTGCTAAAGCTCTAAAATCGAGATTGGCTGACCTCATCGAATAAGATTCAACTAGGCCAGCGGTGATGAAATAATTTGTGTACCCGGCTATAGTTGCTATCATACAGACTGCCTTTTGTGTCAACAACTATAACATTCGACTCTGGTTTGTTATCTAGCTCTAATATTTTCAGAATCAGTAAGGAGAATGCATCGGCGAGATCATCATGTTTTTCAATTCCGAAACCCACCAACTGACCAATTAATTCTTCTGCTCCATGTCTTGGAAACAGAATTTTTCCCTGCTCAATTAAGTGGGTGACCAAGGCCAATCTAGAGCGTTTATCTTGTCCGTTTACTTTAACTCCCTCACAATGGATGTTGCGATCATTAAGTTGTTGGAGAATTGCTTGCTGATACCCCACGTCTTCGACAAATATTTTAGATTCCACGCCAAGAGTAGCTGATAATTCCTCAATCTTTTGGACAGTTTGAGGAAAAGTAAGTTTTTCGTTAATTGGATTTGGATAAATATATATTTTAAGGTCTTCTTTTCTCCCAAAGATTTTTGAAATAATCATGGAGGTAAAGTCAGAGGACTCTTTTTGGGTAATTGCTAAGTCAATGCCAACACCAATATATCGAAAATCTTTAATGTCTCTGTCAATTGTTGTGTAATATTGAATCCACTCGGGGTGAACTAGTCTATCGGCATCGGAAATAATTTTAATCAAGTATTCCCGATACCAAGCAGAGTCAGATCCGATCATTCCTTTAAGTTTTTCGATTGAATCTATATCAGGAAATTTCCCCGGCCACGATGGTATACCAGTATCGTTTAATATTGGGTATGAGAGAAACTTGCCTGAAAGTTGGTTATTGTCGATTAGAGACTTAAGTCTCATTAGAAGACAATCCTCATGAAGCAAATTTCCGACAACCACAAATTTTGTATTAGTATCCCCAATTGGCAAGATTTCCCCAGTAAACCAATTAGTGGTTTTATCGCGGCCTTCCTTAGTCTTGACACTATTTAAGTCTTCAACATCATCACAAATTACCAAATCTGGCCTATATTGCCCATGACGAAGTCCTCGGACACTCTGCTCAGTGGAAGCGATAGATATTCGAGCATCAAAGTTGGAGAGGACTATAGTATTTACTCCCCACTCATCACTTGTTTCTTGAAATGGACCAATATCGCTCATTAATAATGCGTTAGCCTGCAACTCCCTCTTAATATTCGATAGATGTAGTTTGGCTTGGGATTGAGTTTGACTAACGATTAATATAAATTTTTTTTGTTGACAGCCAGTAATTGCCCATATAGGGTAGGATAAACTCATTAAAGTCGATTTTCCTGACCCTCGGAAAGCAATTAATACTGCCAGTCTTAAGGCGGTATCTTCTGTTATGGAAAACATTTCCCGATGGAAATCAGCAAAGGGATATCCCAGATAATGTCCAAAATAGATACTAAAAAACAAACAGTGATTTTGACGAGTCATTGCTCTTCTGACAGATCGTTTCCTTAAAATCTCTGAAAGATCTTGTTTGCTCAACATATTAGTCATTGTTTGTCCTCATTGGTTATAACTGACGTGTCTGGCAATACTGAGGCAAGTTTTAACGCCTTTACGACCAATTCCTCTTGTTCAGGTGTCAATTGCTCGTCATCATGCTTTAATTTAGCAGTTACTTCAATTCTGTTGGCATAAGCTGGGTGTCGGTGATTAAGCCAGTAGGCTATGGCTGAGAAATTTTTGTCTTTTATGGCCGATATTAGCTGTGATTCCGCCATTTCATTAATGAGTGACACACCATCACTGATGGCTGTCTCTACCGCCTGGGAAAATTCTGAATCCTCTTTTTTCCAACGATAAAAACTTGCCCGACCAATACCCGTCTTTTCACACGCAACTTGTATTATTGGTGTTTTCTTAAGTTGCTCGATCAATAATTGTTTATCATTATTTGTTTTCATATTTTTTAAATTTTTTATAACGGTCGACGATAACTTGGCAGTATTCTGGATCAATCTCGACACCTATACATCTTCTTCGAGTTTGCTCACATGCGATTAAACTCGACCCCGACCCCAAAAATGGGTCATAGACATAATCACCAATTTGAGAGCTATTGAGAATTAAATGTCGTAGAAGAGATATTGGCTTCATGGTTGGATGGAGTGGACTTTTGTTAGGCTTGGGAAAAGCCAAAATACTTTTATCTTTGCTTTTAAAGAATTTATGTGTCCCGAACCAGCCATAAGCTATCAGCTCATGCATGGGGAGGTAATCCATTCGTCCAATCACTGAGTGATTTTTTATCCAAATCAACAGCTGACAAAATTTAAAACCAGAAGTGTCAAGAGCCTTTTTTAAAGCGAAGATCATTTTGTCGGAGTTAAAAATATAGAAGCTGTTTTTTGGTGCTAAAAATGGTTTAACTACCTCTAGCCATTGTTGAGTAAATAATTGATACGACTCTTCTGATTGAATCTGATCATTGGCAATAAGTTTTCTAGTTACTTTAGTTTTTAGAAACCCTTTTTTGCCCTCGACCAGACCCACGCCATACGGAGGGTCTAAAAGCATGAGTGATATTTTTTTGTCGGTTAGCAACTTCTCAACTGACTCTTTATCGGTGGCATCACCACATAAAAGTAGATGATCACCGAGTTCGACAATGTCTCCGTTTTTAATTGACATATTCCACCTCCTTGCCGGTTAGTTGCCTATAGCGAGAAACTATTAAATCGCAAAATATTGGTTCGATCTCAACCATCAGGCATCTTCGCTTTAGTTGTTCACAACTGCACATAGTCGAACCTGAGCCAGCGAATAAATCTAGGACTGTGTCACCAACTTTGGTACAACGCCTTATGGCTTTCTCGTGTAAAGTTGGACTTTTTTCGGTCGGATGAGTGTATTCGTTACCTGGTAATCTCTTGACCAACCAGATGTTTAGGAGGTCTAAAATATCGTCTATAGTGCGATTGCCCGAACCAATTTCTTTATTCATAATTTCGTTCAAGTTCTTTGGATATTCTGAAATGCTGGGTTGCCCGACAGTTCCATAAATACATGCTTCATAAGACTTATTAAATGCCACATTTGGCGTTGGTGAAAATCCGTTTTTAATCCATAGACATACTCTCTTGTTTTCGATTCCTATTTCTTTGTATAAATCTTGGATCAAACCGATATGGCGTTCGTCATTCCATATAAATACATGGGTATCGGGTTTGGAAATAGCCAGTCCGTTTTGAATTGTTTTTTTTAAAAACTCGCGATATTCCAAATCAGTTTTATTATCATCAGTCTTACCTCCATATTTTCCTTTGCCTCCGACACCTTTGTTGTAGTTGAGGTTTATATTGAATGGAGGGTCAAAATAGGCCATTGATACCGTCTTTTCTGATGTCAGTTTTTGAACTACTTCAAGATCCATACTATTTCCGCAAACTAACATGTGCGGTCCGAGATTGATAATGTCTCCCAGTTTTGTCTTTGGAAATTTAATCTTCTCGATTTCTTTTAGGGTGTCAAACTCATCTTCATAAGTTTCCAAGTTTTCGTCCCAAATTTTTGACAAGTCGCTATTGTCAAAACCTACATCCATTAACAATTCAATATCGAGATTTTTCAACGCCTCAAAATCCCACTCTCCGGCACTAACATTGCTTCTAAGGTTGTACTCTTGGAATTCATCAATCGTTAGTTTTCTACTAGGTACCCTAACATCAATTTCTTCTCCACCTCGGCCTAATAAGAGTAGAACTTTTATTCTTTGGTGACCCGCCAGAATTTTGTTGTCAACGTCTATTGCCGGTATTTCTACTAAACCAAACTTCTTCAGACTCTCTTTTAATTTTATCTTTTGAAAATCACTTAAAATGCGTGGATTCTTATCGTAGGCAATTAAATCCTTAACTATTCTTTTCTCTGTATGCCAGATTATTTTCCCCAGTTTTTCCATAAAAAAACCTCCGTAAAATAGTAATATTCCAAAGCCCTAACTTTGGGATCTCTATTTTTTTGGAGATTCTAAGGGGAATTCCTAGACCCATTTAATGGGTCAATAATAATTTACCATAAATTTAGATAGATGTAAAACCATCGGTTAATCTCATATGTTTTCTGTTATATAATGTAATCAAATGGTAGATAATCTGGGGGCGCAAATCTCTGAACTTTTAACCCTAAGAGAGGCTTGTGACATTCTCAAAGTTCATCCCAACACTTTACGCCAATGGGACAAGAAAGGTGTTTTCAAAGCAGTTCGGATTGGTATCAAAAAAAGTCTAAGATACCGAAAAGAAGATATAGAAAAATTTATTAATCAAAAATATGGCAAATAATCACAACCAAAATACCACCAAAGAACAAGAACGAACTGAACTTCACCGAGCAATATGGCAAATTGCCAATGATTTAAGAGGTAGTGTTGATGGTTGGGATTTTAAGTCATATGTTTTAGGGATGCTTTTTTATCGATTTATTAGTGAAAACTTAACTAATTACATCAACGCTGATGAGCGACGCTCTGGGAAAAATGATTTTGATTATGCAGAGCTTTCAGACAAAGAAGCTGAGTTTGGTCGAGCTGACACCGTTAAAGAGAAGGGTTTTTATATCCTACCCAGCGAGCTTTTCATAAATGTAAGCAAGAGAAGTAAAAATGATTCTAATCTCAATGAGACTTTATCAACGGTATTTAATAACATCGAGAACTCAGCTAAAGGTGCAGTGAGTGAAGATGATTTAAAAGGCTTGTTTGACGACCTTGATGTTAATTCTAATAAACTAGGTAATACAGTCGAAAAACGAAACCAAAAATTAGTTAAATTACTAGAATCTATTGGCAACCTTCGACTTGGTAATTATTCAGATAATACAATTGACGCTTTTGGTGACGCTTATGAATTTTTGATGACAATGTATGCCTCCAATGCTGGAAAGTCCGGAGGTGAATTTTATACTCCTCAAGAAGTCAGTGAACTACTTGCCGAAATTACAACTGTTGGCAAAAAAGAAGTTAACAAAGTCTACGACCCCGCTTGTGGTTCGGGTTCACTACTCCTTAAATTTTCCAAAGTTCTTGGAAGAGAAAATGTTCGTCAAGGATTTTTTGGTCAAGAAATCAATCTCACCACCTACAATTTGTGTCGTATTAACATGTTTTTACACGATATTAATTACAATAATTTTGATGTCGCATTAGGAGATACTCTAATTGATCCCAAACATTGGGATGATGAACCTTTTGATGCAATAGTTTCCAATCCTCCGTATTCTATTAAATGGGAAGGAGACGCAAATTCGCTCCTTATTAACGATCCTCGTTTCTCACCCGCTGGGGTACTCGCACCAAAAAGTAAGGCAGATTTAGCATTTACTATGCATATGCTTTCATGGCTTTCTACTAGTGGAACTGCTGCAATTGTTGAGTTTCCCGGTGTTTTGTATCGGGGCGGTGCTGAACAAAAAATTCGTAAATATCTGATTGATAACAATTACATTGACACTGTAATTCAATTACCACCAGATCTTTTCTTTGGTACAACAATAGCAACTTGTATAGTGGTACTAAAGAAAAGTAAAAAAGATAACAAGACATTATTTATTGACGCTTCGGCTGAATTTGTACGAAATGGTAATAAAAATAAATTAAGCGAAGAAAATCGTAAAAAGATTCTCAACGCCTTTATTAATCGAGAGGATATTGAGTATTTTGCCAAACTTGTTGACAATAAAGACGTTGCAGACAATGATTACAATATTGCCGTATCTAGCTATGTAATTGCGGAAGATACTCACGAAGTTGTAAACATTACTGAGTTAAATACCAAAATTAGTCAAATAGTTGCTAAACAAAATGAGCTACGGATAGCAATTGATGAAATCGTAGCAGATATTGAAGGTACTGACATATGACAGATTTAAAATTAAATGTAAAACTAGAAAATTGTTATGGAATTAAAAAACTGAACCATGAGTTTGATTTTTCAAAGTGTCATACTTTTGTAATTTACGCACCAAATGGTGTAATGAAAACTTCCTTTGCAAATACGTTTAGTGATCTCGCAAATATCAAAGATCCATGTGATCGTGTCGACGATTCTTTAACCTCTATTTATGAAATATTAGATTGTGATAAAAACACACAAATACAGGCCGATTCAATTTGTGTTATCGAACCATACAACGAAAAGGCATTTGACTCAGAGGGAAAGGTTCTTATTCTTTTAGCTAACGAGGAAGTTAGAAAAGAATATCTTGATATATATTCGGAGTTAGACAAAGAAAAACAGTCATTAATTAAGACTCTTAAAAAAGTTTCTAAAAGCAATAACTGTGAGGCAGAGTTAGTTTCAACATTTTCCACAGGGAAAGAAAATATTTTTGAGGTTTTTTTAAAAATATTTGACGACGCACGAAAATTTCCGGAAAAATATGATTTCAAATACAACGTAATTTTCGATCCACAAGGAAAAGTTAAAGACTTTTTAAATGATAATAAGAAGCTTTTCACTCAATATTGTGACAAATATAATGATTTGATCAGCAATTCTGATTTTTTTGCCAAATGTGACGAAACAGTTTTTGGTACAACAGAAGCAAAAAGTCTCAGTGATTCTGTAAAAGGAAATGAATTTTTTTTTGCTGGACATGGACTAAATATAAAAAAATATGGTATTGTTGGTGATAATAAACTCCTTGAAGAGATTGTAAACAAAGAAATTCAAAAGATATTTAGCGATAAAGACCTTAAGTCAATTTTTGATGAAGTAGAAAAAAAACTTAGTGCTAATCTGACTTTGCTTGAATTCAAAAAACTAATTGAAAGGAATCCATCACTAGTAATAAAACTCGCTAACTATGAGCAGTTTAGAAAAGATGCTTGGTATAGCTTCCTTGGACAAATAGTTAATGAGTTGGATAAGTTGGTTGCTTTATATAAAAGTAAGAGACCGGATATTGAGGCAATTATTAAAAAAGCGAGCGAACAACAGTCAAGGTGGGAAGACGCAATACAGGAATTTAGTGATCGATTTTTCAATATGCCTTTTACTCTAAGTGTTGAAAATAAATCTGATGCAATACTCAACACTCAAACACCGACAATTTCTTTTAAATTTAAAGGGAAACCAATTGACAGAAAGAGAATGATAGATGTTTTAAGCCAGGGTGAGAAAAGAGCTTTTTATATATTAAATGTGATTTTTGAAGTCAAATCTCGACAACTTAGTGGCACAAAGACTTTATTTATTATCGATGATATAGCCGATTCGTTTGATTATAAAAATAAATACGCAATCATTGAATACTTGCACGATATTTCTAGAGAGCCAAATTTTAACTCCATTGTGATGACTCACAACTTTGATCTATTCAGGACACTCCAATCAAGAGTGTTAGTAGAACACAAATGGACTAATTCACTCATAGCGGAAAAACTAACAGATGAGATTAATCTAGTTGATGCCGGCAGTAAAAATATTACTGACCCTTTCTCTATTTGGAAAAAAGGAGTTCACAACAATGAGAAATATCTTATTGCGTGCATTCCATTTGTTCGCAATTTGATCGAATATAAAGACAGCCAGAACAATGATTATCGTTTATTAACTCATGCTCTTCACCAAAAAAAGATTGATACTACAAATAATATTAAATCTACGGAAGATATTTGTATAAGTGATCTAGAACCTATCTTTTCAAGTGTATTATCAATTCCCACATTCACATTTTCCAACAAATCAAAAAAAATTGTTGATATTATCGATTCTTTAATCACTGATATCAATAATCAGCCCAACTTAGATTCTATTGTTCTTGAAGATAAAATAATTTTAGCTATCGGATCGAGATTAAAGGCTGAAAGATACATGTGGTCTAAGGTTACAAATCAGGATGAAATTACTGGAAACCAGACGGGGTTATTGTATCAAAGATACAAGGACGAGTTTTCTGGCGATCATAGCCATAAAGATAAAATACGTATTCTTGAAAACGTCAATATTATGACTCCAGAAAATATCCACCTAAATTCATTTATGTATGAGCCTATTTTAGATATGGGAATAGATGAGTTAAAGCATTTGTATACTGAAGTTGAAAAATTGAATTAACTAATATGACAAAACACCAAAACAAAATCGAAAAACTAATTTTGAATCTATGTCCAAAAGGTGTGAGATTCAAGACATTAGGAGTATTGGGTGATTTTTATGGCGGATTGTCTGGTAAGAGCAAGGAAGATTTTAGTGATGGTAATGCGAAATATATAACCTATATGAATATTGCATCTAATATTGCTGTTAATACAGACATTAATACTTTAGTCAAAGTGGATAAAGAGGAACATCAAAATAAAATTGAATATGGTGATGTTTTGTTTACTGGGTCATCAGAAACTCCCGACGAGGTTGGTATATCATCAGTTTTGACAAAGAAAATAGATGAACCATTGTACTTAAATAGCTTTTGTTTTGGTTTTCGTCTACACGATAAAAATATGTTTCTGCCAGATTTTTTTAAATATTTGTTTAGAGATGATGAGATTAGAAAACAAATTATAAAAACAGCAAGTGGAGTAACTAGATTCAATGTTTCAAAAAAGCGTTTTGCAAAAATTAGGATTCCGATTCCTCCGCTTGCAGTTCAAGAAGATATTGTCAAAATTCTTAATAGTTTTACAGAGTTAGAAGCAGAGTTAGAAGCAGAGTTAGAAGCAGAGTTAGAAGCAAGGAAGAAGCAGTATATTTATTACAAAGAACATTTATTGTCGTTTACTGATGGTGTCAGGATGGTGCCTCTAAAAGAAATCTGTGATATTGGTGATGGTTTACACGGGACTCCAAAATATACTTATTTAGGAGAATATTTATTTATTAATGGTAATAACTTAAAAAATGGACATATAGTTTCCGAAAAGAAAACTAATAAAGTTGATGAGCAGGCATATAAGCTACACGGTATATCATTCAAACCAAACAAAACTGTTTTAATGTCGATAAATGGAACAGTTGGAAGTGTAGCGAGATTTAATAATGAAAAAATTGTTCTTGGTAAATCAGTTGCCTACTTTAACATTAATTCTGAATCTATCAGCGTAAACTACTTGTTTTACTATTTGCAAACTAATCAGGCAAAACAATATTATGAATTCCAGAAAACTGGCTCAACAATTAAAAACTTAGGACTAAAAGCGTTGAGAGAATTTCAAATTCCTGTTCCTCCTATTAATGTACAAGAAAAAATTGCATCAACTCTAGAGAAATTCAATAATCTTGTTAATGATATCTCCATTGGTTTACCCGCAGAGTTGAAAGCCAGGAGACAACAATATGAATATTATCGAAATAAATTATTAACTTTTAAAGAATATGCCAACTGATAATAAATTTAATTTAGTCGCTCAAAATACACAAAGCACTGTTGTTGCTGAGTTTAAACCAGAAAAAATCCGTGCAACAAGCTATCAAAGTGAATCGGATCTTGAACAAGCTTTTATTAAACAACTTCAAAGTCAAGCTTATGGATATGTTTCCATTAAATCGGAAGAAGAGTTAGTTGCTAATTTGAGACAACAACTAGAAAAATTAAATAGTTTTTCATTTACAGACAGCGAGTGGAATAAGTTTTTTGTGAGCCAATTGGCAAATCCCAATCTGAGCATTGTTGAAAAAACTCTAACTATTCAAGAAGACTACATTAAAAACCTAACTCGTGATGATGGGTCGGTCAAAAATATTTATTTGATAAAAAAAGACAATATTCATGACAACAGTCTGCAGGTTATCAATCAATATGCAACTGAAGATGGTCAACGTTCCAATCGTTACGATGTTACTGTTTTAGTAAATGGTCTACCTCTAGTTCATATTGAATTGAAACGACGCGGTGTAGCAATACAGGAAGCTTTCAATCAAATAAATAGATATAATCGAGAAAGTTTTTGGGCTTCATCAGGATTATTTGAATATGTTCAAATATTTGTTATCTCCAATGGAACTCACACTAAGTACTACAGCAATACCACTCGTGCTCAGCATGTTAAGGATTCAACCGAAGGTTCTGCAAAAGTAGGGAAACGGACTAGTAATAGTTTTGAATTCACCAGTTGGTGGGCTGATGCAACAAACCGACCAATCACCGACCTTGTAGATTTTGCCAAAACTTTTTTCGCCAAGCATACAATTTTAAATATTTTGACTAGATATTGTGTATTCACTACTGACCATCTTCTATTGGTCATGCGCCCTTATCAAATTGTGGCCACTGAACGAATCTTAAATCGGA
>CAZGPK010000005.1:0-40566 GCA_964527115.1 uncultured Gammaproteobacteria bacterium
TGCAATCTTCTTGGGGAAATTATCTAAAAAGGTCAGAAGGGTCCAGTAAAACTTGTTTTTTTATCTACGAGTGGGCTGGGGGGGGTTTGATCCGGCTGGTTTATCTGTTGATCCATGGGGCAGGGAACTGTGCCAGATAGGCTTTTGAATTGAGAAGCTGTAGTTTTGAGACAGGGTGGCGGCCTGGGAAATCTTACTCCACAAAAGTGAGAGCGTAGCCCTTGTTATTTACCCGACCGGTTCGGCCAATACGGTGGATGTATTCTTCGTAATTGTTTGGCTCATCGTAGTTTATAACATGGGTAATGTCGACTATGTCCAAGCCTCGGGCGGCAACGTCGGTAGCAACGAGAATATTGATTCTGTTTTCGCGAAAATTGCTGACAATTTGCTGGCGCTGAGATTGTCTTTTGCCACCGTGAAGGCCTTGAGCCTTGAGCCCTTTTCGGGACAGGGAGGCAGATATCTTTTCGACAATCAGACGAGTTGAGCCGAAAACCAGGACTTTTTTAAAATCGGGCAGAGCGACTAATTCACAGAGCTTTTCTTCTTTGGCGTATCTGGCCACTTTAACAATATTTTGTTCGACATGCGAGGAAGCGTTGGGTGTTTTAATCGATATTTTGACAGGGTTAGTTAAAAAACTGTTGATTAAACCCTCTATCTTTTGATCAACGGTTGCTGAAAAGAAAAGGGTTTGCCGGGTAGAGGAAATTTGGTTGATGATGGACTTAATGTCGTCAATAAAGCCCATGTCAAGCATCCGATCGACTTCATCTAAGACGATAGTATTCATCGCTTGAAAATTAATTACTTTTCTCCTGCTTAAATCCATGATTCTTCCCGGAGTGCCAATGATGACGTGGGGACCTCTTTTGATATTAACTATTTGCTCCCTTAGATAGGCACCGCCTATGGCAAGAGCCAAAAAGACTCTTAGTCCGGGAGTAAAGGAACGAAATTCTTCTTTGATTTGCTGGGCCAGCTCTCTGGTGGGAGCAAGAATGATTATTCTCTCAGAGGGGTTATTTAAAATTTTATTGATAAGGGGCAGGGCAAAAGCGGCAGTTTTGCCGGTGCCGGTGTTGGCAATTCCCAAAACATCGCGGGCTTTAATAATCTGGGGAATGACTTGATCCTGAATCTGGGTGGGCTTGAGATAACCTTTGGCTTTGATGTTGGCCAGGAGGCCGGGGTGGAGATTAAAATCAGCAAAGGTGTTTGAAGTTTCAGTATCTTCAATATTGATGAATTCTTCGGCTTTTTTGACGTAAAGTGAGGCGTTAATGCTTTTTTTACCAAAATTTCGTTTATGGCCACGAAACTGGCCCGATCCCCCTTTGGAGAAACGGTGAAAAGAAGCTTGGTTATTTCTGTTTTTTCGGAAAGCACCCGAATACCTATTTTTGGACATATTTTTTATATAAAACGCGGCAGCTCCCAATTGATCTTGAGGAGTTAATATGCCCAAATAAAAAATACCTTGATGTATTCTCGGGCAGACTATGATTGTTTGCCTAACCTAAATCGAGGTAGTATAGCACGCTTTTCGTTTATTCCTATAAGATAAAAGATTTTGGGCCGGGAAACTCTGTTGTAACTCAGAGACAAAGCTCTCTTAAGGTGTGGATGGTTGGAGCTTGGGGGTGTTTTTTAGTAGAGAGGCGGTTGAGCCAGAACGGCTTAAGGTGAGGGGTGAGAAGGAGAGTGCTTATCACTCCCCTATCATTGTCAATAATTTGGGCCGGTGGAATACTTTGGACAAAGGAATGTTTGGTTTTGTCAGATGAAATATAGAGGTGATCGGGAGAGAAAAAAGGCAAGAGAGAGCTATTTTTTAGCTTGGCCAGTTGATATGGTCGGTAAGCTTGGGAAAAAATGCCTAAAGTATGGCTTTGTTTAAGAGCTTTAAGGGTAGGGATAGTGTCAGAGAAAAGGGAGGAAGAGTAAAGCTTTGAGTTGGCGAAATAGAAAGGGAGAAGCTTTGAGGAATCTATGTTGATATGTTTTTGCAAAAAAGAGATAAATTTTTTAGGATTGAAGGCAGTGAGAGAGGAAAGAGAGGCGTAATATTTGTCCTGTAGTTTTTTGTAGTGACCAGAGCTTAGGCCGCAGGTACGGGCAATTTGGAGATGGAGCTGGGGATAAAAAGTACGGTTGTCAAAGAGAGTTCGGTCAAAATCAAAGAGGATGAGCATGAATTTTTGGATTTTTAATAATGGAGGGGAGGGTTTTGGTTTGGCAATATAATAGCTTATTGGTCAAGATAAAAACAGATAAGCAGAGAAAAGTAATTTTAGTTGATTTGATTTGGAGAAAAGTGGTAGATTGGAGTAGAGAATGAACAAATACTCCTGGTGGAAAATAGGCTTGGGGCAAGCGGTAGGGATTGTCTTTTATTGCTTGTTGGTGGCTGTCCTTTTTTGGAAAGGGAATAGCTGGATGGGAGCGGAAAATCTTTACTGGGGACCAGTTTTGATGTTGGTACTTTTAACGGTCTCTGTTTTGATTTGTGGATTATTGGCTTTTGCTTGGCCGGTTTACCTTTTTTGGGAGAAAAAGAAGCGGGTAGAGGCGATCAGAACAGTAGTAGCAATGACGGGTTGGCTTTTCATTTTTGTTTTGCTGTTTATTTTTTTAATAATTCTTTTTTAAATGAAAAAGTACTTTTTTTTGATTACCTTGTTGTTGGTTTTTGGAGCGGGGTGGTGGTACTTAGAAAAAGATGGGCACAAGAAGGGAAATGGTTTTGTGGTTGCCAATATTAAACAGAATGAGGCAGTTTTGGTACCGATGGGCAATGAGGTTGATAATTGGGAGCCAAAATTTACTTGTGGGGGAGAAAAGGAAATAAAAGAAGATCTGGGGATAATCAGGATTTACAACCTGGAGGAGGGAGGGTGTGAGGTGGAGTGGTTGGAGAAAGACTTGGAATTTGAAACTCAAGAAAAAGAGTTTCGTTTGAGCTTGCCTGTTCTTGTTTATGGGCAAGTAAAGGATGAAAAAGGTCAGGCGCTGGTAAATCAAAGTTTGCTTTTGGAAACGGATGATCAGTGGTTTTTGGCCCAGACAGATAAAGAGGGGTGGTACTGGTTTGGTGCGGAAAAAGGGAAGGAGGCAAGACTGGTATGGGCTAAATATCCGGAATTTTTTCTGGAAATGGGTGTTTTAAACAAAAGCCGGGAACTGGTACCAACTTTGCAGCTTAAGGGAGAGATGGGAAGAGGGAGATTAGTAAAAAAAGTAGAAGCGATAAGTTTACCGACAGTGGAAGATATATCAGAGGGAGTAACAGTGCCAAAAATAGCCGAGGTGAAAGAAAATATTTTAAAAATAAAAAATGTTTACCCAAAGACAGGAGGAGGAGAGGAGCAGATAGTGTCTATTCCCCTTTCCCGGGAGGTAGAGGGGCTCAAAGTAGCTGACCTGTGGAATGACCTAGAGAGGCAGGGAATAGAAGTGGAACAGTTTGTCGGCATAGACAAAGACGGAAATTTTAAACAGTTTTTAAAAGAGGAGGCTGGTGGTGGTTTAGTAGAAATTGGAGAGAATTTTGCAATTGATTTGAATAGTTTGGAGGCGCTTTATGTTCTGACCGAGGAAGGAATTGGAGTAGATTGGGAGGAGGAAGAGGTGAAGAAGATTGAAGAAATAAGGGGAAAGATAACAAATTTAAGCAAGGGGGAGGCGACAGTGGCGGCAATAATGGGTGAAGTAGTGAAAAAAGCTTGGGGAGAAATTGACCAGGCAGAGCTGGTTGGAAAAATGATGGAAGAAGAGCCGAAATTGGCAGGCTTGCTTTTGAGCTATATAAACGAGGAAACAGGATTGGTGGAAAGTTTTTATACAGCGGTGGGAGCTTATACCAGTCTTTTGGGAGAATCCAGTTTGGGAAGAGAGAAGGTAGAGAAAGGGCGGCAATATTTATTGTCTGTTTTGAGTAATAAAAAAGGAGAGGAAATTGACTGGACCGGGTATAAGGCTTTTTCGTGGACGGAATATGGAGAAGACCCGGAAAAATACTGTCAAGTAAATAAGTGTTGCCAGGGAAAAAAACAGGAAGAAAATCCCTCCGGTCAGTATCCACCTGGATACCAAAGTCCAGGGCCAAACGGAGGAATGTATCAGTGTCGAAATGGTCAGTGGGAAGAAAGCAGTGAACAGTACTGTTTCCAAGACGAGAGCTGTCAGACGCATGAAGTGAGGGCAGGTTGTGAGGCAGTTTGTGAGACGGAACTTAGGCGATGTGGGGAGAAGTGTGCAACCGGTATTTCCCCGGCGGCAAGCGGAAAACCATATAGTAGCCCAACCAAAAGATACAGTAGTCCGACTGCCCCGCTCGTGAGCCGGGTACCAACAATAAAAGTCAGCCCAAAGCCAAAATCCACGAGTATGCCAATAATACCGACAGCTAAACCAAGTAAGGCTATTTTGCCAACCGGTGAACCAGTGTCACAAAAGGGGCGCTGTGTCCAGAAAGTAACAGGGAAGGGTTGTGGAAAATTGGGTATTTTTTCTGGTTGCGAAAACATTAACGAAACACAGATAGGGTGTACCTTGCCAGGTGATTGTACGGTGCAAAACTGCGAGGCAAGTGCTTGGGCCAATGCCCGGTCGGCGGCGGCCGAGAAGGGGGCAACATTGGACGAGAGTAAAACAGTGATACGCTGTGAAGTTACCTTTACCGGTGGTTCGTGTTAAAAAAACAGATAAGGGAAATTATTTTAATTGGATTGCTGATTTTATTGCAGATGGGTTGGGGGTTGGAGCTTAGACAGAGAAGGGTTGTTTGGGAAGAAAAGGCAACTGGTGAGGAGCCCACGGGGGAGAAACTAGTTTTTAACCGATCAAGTCGGTCATTTTCTGTTTTTTGGATAAATAAGGGAGGAAAACCTTGTTATTTTTGGTGGGGCGGAAAAGAGGAGGGGGCAAAAAATATCCTAGAGGCGGAAGGGAAGGGCAACTGGTGCTCGGCAGTGGTGGGGGGACTTGAGGCAAACAGGGAATATTGCTTTAAAACAGAAATAAGCGGAAAAGAGGAGTGTTTGTTCACCAGGGAAATAAGAGAGGGGCTGGGGGCTTTGGATAATTTACAAGTTAGTGGAGTATCCGGAGAAAAAGAAAGTTGGATCTTTTTAAGGACGAAAAAGGAAGGCAGTTGGTTGGGAAAAATGGTGGGTAATTGGGAAATTCCGGTTTTTAGTTGGGCCAATTTTTTTGAAAAGGGGGAAGTGGCAGACGAATTTGAGCTTAGACAATTTGACCTACAAGGAAAAGAAGATGAATTTTCTTATGTAAGAAAAGAGGGGGGAGAAGGGTGGTGGTGGCTTGTGAAGAAGAATGAGATACAAAAAAATGAAGAGGGGGGAGAGATCATATCTTTTAGGTTTCGCTTGTGGGGGGCAGATGGAAGAGGAGAAAAAGAAGTAAGAGTAAAGATTAGCAGTGATAACAACGAAGAAAGAGAGGAAGAAAGGATGGTGCGACTAGACGGAGAGTGGGCAAGGCTAGAGTTGCCAGGAGAGTGGCTGAAGGGGAATTTTAGAATTGAAATTGGCCCAAAAGGTTATCTTAGTAGAAATTTTTCCTGTGAGGATTGTTTTTTGGGTGGGGTGTTTAATTATTGGCTTGGGGGAAAGAGTGAATATGATTTGAGTAAATTTCTTTTGATACCAGGAGATGTCGACGGTAACGGCCAAGTGACAGTGAAAGATTTTTCTCTAATTAAAAAATATATAGGGAGTGGGGAAAAAGTGGCAGACATTGATGGCAATGGCACGGTAAACGGAAGGGAGGTAGTACTTTGGACTTGGGGGTTGAAGGATAAGTGGGCAGAAATTTGAAATAGTGGAGGAAAAATGAGGGGTGTTGATTTGCTATTTTTGAGGATATAGAAGGTAGGGTTATTTGACCGAGACTGATAGAATAGAGTATTGATGCTTCAGCTTTATAATACGGCCAGCCGGAAAAAAGAAAAGTTTGTCCCCCTTTCAAAGGGGGGGGTGCGAATGTATACCTGCGGACCGACTATTTATGGCCTGGCTCATGTTGGTAATTTATCTACTTATCTGTTTATGGATTTTTTAAAGAAGTATTTGAGGTTTTCCGGATATGAGGTAAAGGACGTAATGAATTTTACTGATGTTGACGATAAGACAATAAAAGCGTCTCGGGAAAAAGGGGTCGAGCTTAAAAAATATACAAAAGGTTTTGGGGAGGCAATTTTGGCTGATTTTGAAAAGCTTAAAATTGAAAAGCCAAAAATAATTTGCAAGGCGACGGATCATATTCAAGAAATGGTGAAATTGGTTGAGGTTTTGGTGAAAAAGGGAGTGGCCTACAAGGCAGAGGACGGGAGTATTTATTTTGATATTGATAAGTTTGCGGGTTACGGCAAATTTGCCGGATTGAAGAGAAAGGGGCTCGTTAGCGGAGCAAGTGGAAGAATTTTAGCCGATGAGTATGAAAAACAGAAGGCGGCGGATTTTGTGCTGTGGAAAGCCTGGGGTCCGGGAGACGGGGAGGTTTTTTGGGATTTGGGACTGGGAAAAGGGAGGCCGGGTTGGCATATAGAATGTTCGGCAATGAGCATGAAGTATTTGGGGGAATCTTTTGATATCCATGTGGGAGCAATTGACCTCATATTCCCCCACCACCAGAATGAAATTGCTCAAAGCGAGGCGGCAACGGGCAAAAAATTTGTAAAGTATTGGCTACACCGGGGGTTTCTGCAGATTGATAAGGATAAAATGTCCAAAAGTCGAGGGAACCTCTATACTCTTGGGGAAATTTTAGAAAAAGTGGAGGATCCAATGGCTTTCAGATATCTGGTTTTGACAAGCCATTACCGTAAACCCTTAAATTTTACTTTTGAAGCTTTGGAAAGCGCAAAAAGATCACTTGACCGATTAAGAGAGTTTGGAGAGAGAATAGAAAAGATCAGAAAGGGCGGGGAAATAGAAAAAGGGGCGGCTGAGGTAGAGGGAAAGATTGAAAAGATCAAAAAAAGCTTTAAGGGGAAAATGGACAATGATTTGGATAGCTCGGGGGCAATGGGCAGTATTTTTGAGTTTGTAAATGAAGTTAACAAGCTGATGGATGAGGGGAAGCTAGGCAAAAAAGAGGCGGAGATGCTGGGGCGGCTTTGGAAGGAAATGGATCAGGTTTGGGGATTTTTATTAATACCAAAAATGGAAAAAGGGAGAAAAGGGGGGAATGAGGAGATTAAGAGACTGGTCAGCAAGAGGGACAAGCTAAGAAAGGAAGAAAAATGGGGAGAGGCAGATAAGATTAAAGAGCAGCTTTCGAAAATGGGAGTTTGGCTAAAAGACGGCCCTAAGGGGACAGAGTGGAAGATTAGATAAAAATTTTATGATCAGCAAGCTGGGTAAGAAAAAACTGGAAAAGGAGCTTTTGAAATTAAAAAAAGAGCTGCGCCGGACCGGCGAAGAGCGGGGGGAGGCGGCCAGAGAAGGAGATCTAAAAGAGAATTCTGCCTATATCTTCTTGGGAGAAAGAGCGGAAGTTTTACGATCACAAATTGCAAGTTTGTCCTCTGTTTTAAGGGGAATTGAGGTCCAGGAAGCGCCCAAACAAACGGAGCTTGTTTGTTTTGGACACAGGGTGAAAGTATGCTTTGAGGAAAGAAAGGAAGAGAGGGAAATAGTCTTAGTGGGGGAAGAAGAGGCTCGTTTTAAACCAGAGTGGATTTCCTGCCAGAGTCCTTTGGGGCAGGCCCTATTGGGGAAAAGAAAAGGAGAGAGAGTTTTGGTAAATGAGCAAAAAGTTTTGATAATAGAAATTGGGATTTCGGAAATTTAGCTGATAGAATGAAAAAATGAAGGTTTATAAATTGGCCGGTTGGGCTGTATTGTTGATAGCGGGCTGGGCAGGGACAAGAGAGGCAAAAGCAGAAGAGTTTCTTTATACGTCAAGCTTGGGAAACAAAGAGGAAGTGTGGAGTAATTGGGAGCCATACTTGGGATATTCACGCTTGGACGCAGAACAATGGTACGTGACAGATAAGCTACAACATAATTATCAGGCAGTAAAAAGCAAAGAAGCACATGACGCCTTTGTTTTTCATAAGGGAGGGCAGGAATGGACTAATTATGAGGTAAAGGTGAAGGCGGCGCTGGAAAACATTAAAGCAGGAGAAGTGGGGGTGGCAGGGCGAGTAAAATGGATAAAAAGCCCAGCAGAAGGACAATATTTGACTGGTTATTTTTGTAACTTTAGTGAAAAACGGGCAATTTTATATAAGTTTAGGACGGCGGAAAACTGCCGAGCAGAGGAGAAGTGTGTGGAACCGGCCCTTTATCTTAATCATTTTTCCAACCCAACAGTGATAAAGATAATAGAAAAAGAGGCAGGATACCCGGGGTGGGTGCAGTATGCGGAGCACGAGATCGGGATAAAATTTACAGATGACAAGATTCAGTGTTTGTGGGACGGACAAAGCTTAATAGAGGAAAAGGATGAAGAATTTAATCAGGGAGGAATTGGGCTTTTTACGTATAAAGCCAAGGCAAGCTTTAAAAATTTGGAGGCAAAAAAAACTTACGGCAAAGAGGAGAGAGTGGGGTGTCAAATAGAAAGTCAGGATGGATATTGGTGGGGAGAGGCAGTAAAGGCTAAAGGGAAGGTGAGCAGTGGGTGGCCTTTGATTTGGAAGTGGGAGTTGCGAGACCAGGCAGGTAAATTAGTGGGAGTAAAAGAGGGAAAAGAGGTGGACTGGGGGATTTTTGGGGAGGGCAAATATACAGTGAAGCTTAGGTGCCGGGACGGAAAAGGGCAGGAGGCCGAAGATGGAAAGGAAATTGAAATTTTTGGGGTTGATAATCGACAAAAACAGGGAATGGGAAAAATGAAGACTTACTGGAGAGACGATTACCGATTTGGAAATTACAAGGGAGCACTTTACGCGGAAAGCCGCCCAGAAGATGCTTTAATTGTAGAGTGGCCCAACGGAGTAAAGCTGGTTTTTTGGCAGGAAGCATCTTTTGTGCCCTTCATAGAGTTTCCGGATGGAATGGGAGTGACAATGCAGTTTATGGAGGGGGCCAACGGATCAGGAGAGCTTTTTAACCGATTTGGGCGAATGAAGAAAAATTCCTGGCCGGAGATTTTGGGAGAAACAGAGAATAAGGTAATCGTGCGCTGGCACTATTTTGATGTGAATATGGATAGCGGAGAGAGGGTGGGAGAGGCAATAGAAGATTATATCTGCTTTAGTGATGGGCAGATTGTAAGAAGAGTGGAGCTTTTATGGGGAGGGTCGTTTGAGCCAATGGAGATAATGGTATTGAATCCTAAAAATGTGACTGTCTGGAACTGGTTAGATAAACAAACAACTAGCTGGGGCGGAAAAAATTGGTATCCGGTTTATAAAATCTGGTCGGTACCGGAGGAGATAGAGAGAGAATGGTGGTGGAAACCAGTAGACCTTAATAAAAGTGAGTTTCACTTTGATGGGGCAAAAACAAATGATTTCAAAAAAAAGGAGGGGGGAGGGGTGCTTTTGGAAACAAGGCCCTGGCAGATTTATGTAGGATGGGGAGAGAAAAGCGGCTTAGTGGACCCCCAGATTATCCCTTGGGAAAATGTGACGCATTTTGTACATTGGCCGATAGGATGGCTTAATAGCGAGTGGAAAAAAGGATCAGCGGGGGAGGTGGCAGAATACCCTAATCACAGCTCAATTATGGGAGTAAACCATAGTGGTTATGGTCCTTACTACTGGCTGATTTTGCCAATGCAGACAGGAGAGATGAACAAAGAAAAGTTAATAAAGCTAACCCAGAGCTGGTTGGAAGACCCAGATACGGCCCCCTGTGAAGCTCGGGGTAATTGTCAAAAAGATGTGGTAATACCAATACCAACAAGCAATCAGAGCTGCGCAACATGTCCGGGCAGAAAAAACCAGGTGGAAAAGGGAGGAAATTGCAACGGTAAAGTAGACATAGCTGATTTCTCTTTGTGGCGAGGGGAGTATTTAGAGCAAAAAAATGGAAGTCAGAAAACAGAGTGGCGGGGAGATTTCAATTGCAACGGTAAAGTAGATATAGCTGATTTCTCTCTATGGAGAGGGAGTTTTCTGTATTTCTAGAAAGCTATTTCTTTTAAAAGAAAAAAGTGGTATGATAACTCGATGGTTAAATTTTTGGTGAGGCTTTTCTAATTCCCGGTCCGGGAGATTGGCGCGCAAAAGAGTAAAAGGAGGTGAGGGTACGTGGATAAGACTAAACTATTTATAGGTAACCTTAATTGGGCAGTGACTGACGATCAGCTGAGAGACCTTTTCTCTCAAGCAGGAACAGTAACTGACGCAGTGGTCATCAAAGACAGAATGAACAACAGATCTAAAGGTTTCGGCTTCGTGCAAATGAGCACTGAAGAAGAAGCAAATAAGGCTGTAGAAATGTTCAACGGTCAAGAACTTGATGGTCGAGAACTGGTGGTTAACATCGCCAGACCAAAAGCGTAAAAACTTTTTTGGTTTCTTAAAACAAAAAGCCGGGGATGAAAGTCTCCGGTTTTTTTGTTGCTTATTTTTTAATTTTGATTTTTTTCACAAAACTTAAGGCCTGTTCGTAGTTTTTGGGGGTGGAAATGTCAAACCATGGACCTTCAAACATGAAACCAGCTAATTCTCCCTTTTGGGCTAAAGCTGGAAAAAGTTCGTGAAGATGAACAATCCCTTTGGTGGGAATATGAGCAAATATTTGGGGGTTAAAAATATAGAAGCCGGCGTTAATGAGTTGGGTGGAAAATTCCTCTGGTAAAGTTTGATTTAAAAATTTAACTATTTTCCCTCCACGAAGAAAAACAATGCCGAAACCTTCGGTATTACGAACACTGGAGACAGCAATGGTACCGAGAGACTTAGATTGGTCGTGAAACTCAATCAAGTCAACTAAATTAATCTCAGCTAAAACGTCACCGTTTATGACCATGAAAGGTTTGTCTTTGAGGAGGTGTTTGGCATTTTGAATGGCGCGGGCAGTGCCAAGAAGGCGTTTTTCTTCACTATAGGTAACCTTAACACCAAGGCGAGTACCATCCCCTATTTGCTCCCTAATCTTGTTTCCCAGATGACCAATAGCAAAAATAATGTCGTGAATTCCAGCTTCTTTGAGAAGATCAATGGTGTACTCAACTAGGGGGCGACCTCGAACCGGAATAAGAGCTTTGGGGATTTCGTAGGTTAACGGACGAAGACGAACACCTTGACCACCGGCCAAAATAATCGCTTGAGAAACTTTGGGGATTAAAGTTTTGGAAAGAAGGTATTCAATAGCGTGGGAGCGATTGCGAATACGGGAACCGTCGATAGACCCATCAACACGGCGAAGAACCTCCTCCTTCAAAGTAATAGTGAGGCGATGACGAGTCATGCAGCTATTTTAGCAGGTTAGCTCGGAAGACGAATTGCCGGCGCCGTTGCTGGGGATTCGGTTGAGTAGTATCTTTGGATAGCTGAATCTATCTCAAGACCTGAAACCGAGGGGTCATCTTCCCTTTCAAAAGAGGTTCCATATTTTTTCATAAACCCATCAGGATCTGTACAACGAGCCGATGGGTTTTCTGTCGGCATTGTCGGTTTTTCTATTTCTGACATTTATTTTCTCCTTTTAAAATTTATAAAAACTTAAGTACTGTCAGTAATAATCTCCACCCTTGGACCAGGCGTATTCCAGGGCCGCCCTTCCTAGTTCTTCGAGAGCGTTGAGATTTGTCAAAACAACAATTAAATTATCGCCTTCAAGAAAAGTTTCCCCTTTAGTGGGTTTTTTTATGAGATACCTACCATTCATACGAGGGCCAAGAGAGAGTCGGATTTTGTTTTTTTCTTCCGTATCTCCCTGGAAAACTTGCGGACTGCTACCGTTTCTATAATAGGCAGTTTCTAAAGAATTTAGAGTATCATCAAGATTCTCTCTAGGAATTGTAATTTCGGCAATTATTTCGCCTGAGAATCCACTTAATTGTTCATCATATCCCATTGATGAGTCTCCTTAAATTAAGGAATAAGATAATTAATGATTATATCATACTTTATATGAAGACAAGGGACAAGTAGGCAAGAAGGGATGGTGCTGGTAGAATATGAGCAATGAAGAGAATAGAAGTAGGAGAAACCTTAAAGAGGGTTGGGGAGAAGGTACGGGTGTCGGGATGGGTTGATACGAGACGGGACCATGGAAAGATTGTTTTTTTAGATTTACGGGATAAAAGTGGAAAATTGCAGATAGTATTGGTGCCAGGGACAAAAGCGTATGAAGCGGTTCAGGAGGTGAAAGCAGAATGGGTGATTTCCTTGACGGGAGTGGTGAAAAAGAGGCCGGAAAAGCTGATAAATAAGAATTTGTTAACAGGGAAGGTGGAGCTTGAAGCGGAGGAGCTTTTGGTTTTAAGCCCAGCTAAAAGCACACCATTTGAAATAAACAAAGATTCGGTGGCGGTGGATGAGGAATTACGCTTGAAATATCGCTATTTGGACCTGAGAACGGAAAGGATGGCCCGGAATTTAACAGCTAGGCACGAGATGGTCCGATTTATCCGTCAGTATCTTTGGAAAGAAGGTTTTCGGGAAGTGGAAACGCCCATCTTAACAAAGACAACTCCTGAGGGAGCACGTGATTTTCTAGTCCCCTCCCGATTACAGTTGGGCAAGTTTTATGCCCTACCGCAGAGCCCACAACAGTATAAGCAAATGCTGATGGTAGCAGGAGTGGAAAAATACTTTCAGATTGCCAAGTGTTTTCGAGATGAGGACGCCAGAGCTGATCGAGCCTACGGTGAATTTACCCAGCTAGACCTGGAAATGAGCTTTGTAGAACAGGAGGATATTTTGCAGCTGACAGAGAGAATGTTTACCAAGATGGTGGAAAAACTTTGGCCGGATAAGAAAATTAGCAAGAAGCCTTGGCCCAGATTGACACATAAAGAGGCGATGGCTAAATACGGAACAGATAAGCCAGATCTTAGAAAAGACAAAAATAATCCAAATGAGCTAGCTTTTACCTGGGTGCTGGATTTTCCGCTTTTTGCCAAACAGAATAAGGAGGATTATTTTTACGGCGTGGGGAAGGCGAGCAAGTGGGCGCCAAGCCACCACATGTTTACGGCTCCCCACCCTGATGATATTTCCCTCTTGGAGCAGGATCCAGGGCGGGCTAGAGGGTTGCAACATGACTTGGCTTTAAATGGATATGAGGTGGGGGGAGGAAGTATAAGGATTCACCAGGCGGAAATTCAAAGCAAGATTTTTGAATTAATTGGATTTTCTAAAGAACAGGTCGGGGAGTTCGCTCATATGCTCGAAGCTTTTACTTATGGCGTACCACCACATGGAGGAATTGCACCGGGAATTGACCGAATGCTGGCGGTAATTCAAGGTGAGAAGAGCTTGAGAGAAGTGATGGCCTTTCCAATGAGTACATCAGGAATTGCGGCCGTAGTGGAGGCACCAAGCCAGGCGGCAACAGAACAGCTAAAAGAAGTAGGAATTTGCCTTAACAAAAAAGAGGAGAAAAAAGTCAAAAGCTTTAGAGCCGGGAGAGGGAATAAGGGAAAAGTAAAGATTTAAGCAGAGCTGGCAGCCATGGTGTTTTGAAGCAGACGACGAAGGATTTCCGAGAAAGTGATACCGTAAAAAAGCTCAAGAATATTGGCCAAAGGGCAATCCATTTCTTTGGGAGCCAGGTAGGGGTTGCTGTTGGCGTCGATGAAAAAGTAACGGCCGGAGCTATCAAGACGAACGTCAAATTTGCCCAAATCAGCCATACGCATGATTTTGAAAGCTTGGCGAACGTAGGCTTCTAAAATGGGATCGGTATATTTTTGGTAGGTAATAATTTCCGGGTCTTTACTTAACCATTGGTCTTCAAAATTAGCAAAGATATATTTTTCCCCGGTATTTTTAAAAATTTTTTCGGCTAAATAGACTTTTTTCTTCATGCCTTCCAAAAGAAAGGCGGTGATTTCCCGACCAACAATGAATTCTTCTACTAAAACCGGTTGTTCATAAGTGGCGATCAGGTATTTAACGCGATCCTGGAGGTGGCGGGGAGTATCGGAAACGGCGTCGCGGGTGATTTCTACCGCTCCGTGGATCTCGTTGAGCTTGCTGATTAAAGGAAAGCGAAGAGAGGGGCTTAAGGGATCAGTGTAGTGATTGAAAAGCTGATAGTGGGGCACAGGAAGACCGTGCTGTTCCATCAGCTTTTTAACTAAAAATTTATTGTAAGAGAGGGACTCTCCCAAGATGCCAGCACCGGTATAGGGAAGGTCGAGAAGCTCCATTAAGGCGGGAACGGTAGAGGCCAGAGATTCGTTGCCTTTAACTGAGCCAGTTAGATTTAAAACCATGTCGGGGCGAGTTTTTTTGAGGGCTTGAGGAAGGTCAGAGTTGGCCGGAAAAAGATGGGCAGTAATCCCCATTTTCTGAAGACAGGAGGCAATTACCTGAGCGTCAGCTTTAGCTTGTTTTTCGGTAAGATATTGAGCCTCTGTGGGAAAGTATTCACGCTTAACGTCGCTGTAGACAACTCCGACAGAATGAGGGAGGTGGTTACCATTGGTGTCGAGATTTTTGGTCATTTGAAAAGTTAAATTTATCTTACAATAACCGGCGAGGGAGGAGCCAGGGGAGAACAATCAAGACAGAGAATGGTGCCTAAAAGATCGGTAACAACTACATGGTCTTGAAACTCAACGTTAGTTTTCTCTTCTCCGCGCTGAACGGGGTAACCGGTATCTTTGTCCACCAGAATGGTTTGGCGCAGGGAGAGCGGCGCTGGTGGGCCGAAACGATCAATGAAATACTCGTAGCGAGTTTCGCATCCTTCAGGCGGAGGAAGAGTGCCGGTTTGGTTACAGACATTGCGGCCAACTACTTGGACAGGCCTTAGGGGAGCTTGAGATTTTTCCTCTTCGTTTAAAGTAGCTTTGACAGTTTTGGCAAAAATGCTGGAGGCGCCGACAGATCCGGAGGCAATGGCACTCATCGGGCTATTGTCGTTGTTGCCAATCCAGACAACAGTAACCTGAGAGGGGCTAAAGCCAATAGTCCAGTTGTCCTTACGGTCATTGGTGGTACCAGTTTTGGCGGCAATTTCAGGATGACCCTTGACGTAAAGGTCGCTTCCGGCTCCAAAAACGGCAGAGCGCGCAGCTTCGTCAGAGAGAATGTGATGGACAATCCAAGAGGCCTCCATGGAAAGGACACGACGGCCGGGAATATATTGATACTCTTCAAGAATTTGACCTTGACGATCGAGAACTTTTTCAATGGAGGTAAGATCCTGGCGAACACCGCCATTGGCAAGAACAGCAAAGGCGGTGGCCATATCAATCATTCTGACTTCACCTCCACCTAAAGTTAAAGAGAGGCCGTAGTCTTTGGGATCTTGGAAGGTGCTAATGCCCATGGCGGAGGCAGAGGCAACAAAATTTTCCAAGCCATTTAGGTAAAGAGCTTTGACAGCAGGGAGATTAAAGGAGTTGCCCAGAGCATAGCGGAGACTAACCGGTCCATGAAAGAGATTGTCGTAATTGGAAGGACAGTAGTTTTTTTGGCCGGCCTGGACAAAGCAGGTAGGCATGTCGTTGAAAACAGTGGCGGCAGTAAATTTGCCCTGGTCAAGGCCAATGGCATAATTTAGAGGCTTAATGGATGAGCCAGGCTGACGACTGGCAGTAGTGACATTAAATTTACCGTCAACATCTTCGGCAAAATAATCTTTGGAGCCAATCATAGCCCTTATTTTTCCAGTTTTTGGTTCGGTAACTAAAATAGCGCCATTGCCAACACGGGCCCGGGCAAGACGAGCGGTTTCGGAGGCAATGATGGTTTCCAGATTTTCCTGCCAGGGAAGATTTAGAGTGGTAGTAACACGGAGGCCGCCAGTATCAACTACAGCTTCACCGTAACGATCGACTAAATAATCACGAACAAAAAAGACAAAGTGGGGGGCCTTAATTTGAGTGGTGGGAGCGGCAAGATTTAGATCAACGGAGAGGGCCTGATCAGCCTCTTCGCGACTGATTGATTTGGTTTCGACCATGCGGGAGAGAACAGTGGTTTGACGCGATTTGGCCCGGTCGGGATGAGAAAAAGGAGAATAGGCGGTAGGGGCGGCAGGGAGGCCAGCAAGAAGAGCAGATTCAGCTAAACTTAAATCTTGGGCGGGCTTTTTGAAATAGGTTTGGGCGGCAGCCTCAATGCCCCAGGCAGTACCACCGTAGGGGGTTTGATTAAGATACATTTCTAAAATTTCGTCCTTGGTATAGAGAATTTCAGTAAAAAGAGTAAGGAAGGCTTCTTTGACCTTTCTCTTGACAGTGCGCTCCTGAGTAAGAAGGGCATTTTTGACTAACTGTTGGGTCAGGGTGGAGCCGCCCTCGAGGCGTTTACCGGTTAGGGTGCGCCAGGTGGCACGAACAATACCCCTAAAATCAAAACCTAAGTGGTGGTAAAAATTGGCGTCTTCGATGGCCAGAGTAGCTTGGATCAGATGGTCGGGAAGATCTTGTTTCTTGACGGGGACACGTTTGCGATCGGCAAAAAATTCATAGAGAAGCTCACCGTCTTTGGCAAAAATTAAGGAAGACTCGGGATAGTCGTCGCCACTTAGATTTTTGGGGTTGGGGAGATCTTTAATAAAAAGGATGAAGGCGACTGCTAACAAAAAAAGAAGACCGATAAAAATTGGCTTAAGTGGAAGAGAAGAAAAAGGAAGAGGGCGGACAATTTTAAGAAGAAAACGGCTCAAAAAAGAGAGGGGTGCTTTTTGAGTTTTTTTTGGTTTTTTGAGAGGAGGTTTGGATGGAGAGGACATAAATTTGAAGCTTAATCGGTTTAAAGTTTAATAAACGATAGTCTTTTGAAGTTTAATAAACGATAGCCTGAAGATTTTGGAGAAGAAGAGGGTCAACTTCAATGCCTGACTCAGAAAGAGTAAGAAGAAACTTGAAACTTAAATCTTTTTGGCGGTTGCGAAGATGGGGTGGGTAGGAAATTTGGGCCAGGGGAAAGTTAATTTGAATAAGTTTTTGAGCACCGGCTTCCCAGGCCTTTTTTTGAAGAAGAGAGTCTTGACGTTGCCAATTTATCAAAAAAGCAGAAAGGTCTTTGTTGGCTTCGCTTAGAAGAATGTTAATGTCCTGCTGGGGCTCTTTGGCGAGGGCGAGCCAGAGAAAGAGACGGGCTTTTTTTAGCTGATAAAGCCAAGTACCAGGGAGGGCGCCAGGGTGGGGCAATTTCCAATCAGCAGGATTGAAGGAGGTATCGGGGAGACTATTTGGCAAAACCAGACCGGGTTTGGCTTGGTTTCCCTGCCAGATAAGAGCGACTGAAGCTCGAGTCCAGGAAACAATGAGGATAGTGACAGCAAGAAAAAAGAGAGAAATAGCGATGATAATTTCGTGGATTTTTTTCATTTTTTACATGGGAACTTCAATGACTTCTTCTCTTTTTTTGCGAATAAAGCCAGTAAAGTCACCAATAACGTCAATAATTAGTTTTAAAGGAGCCTCAATAATAAAATCAAGAACAACAGTGAGGAAATTAAATTTCATAAGGCCGCGGGAAAGACGGGCGCCAACATCAATAAAAGGAAGAGAGAGAATATTGATAAGAGAAGTAAAAATCCCCTCTTTTTCCTCCACTACCAGAAGTTCCTGAGCGGTCCAGCGGACACGGAAACCAAAAAGGAGGACTAGGGAGACAAAAAAGAAAAAGATGACTAGGCTGACCCAAGTAAAACCAAGGCCAAGGAGAAGATAGGAAATACCGCCAAAGAGGCTGACAAAAAGAAGCAGATAGAAGAAGGCAAAAACACGGGCGGTAAGACCGCGACCTTTCTTGGCAGAAAGAAGATGGAGAGGGATTTTGATTTCTTCGCTTTCGTGACTGGTGAGGAAATCTTGAACGTGGCGAATGATGCGATTGGTATTTTTTTCACCGGGAACCTGGATAAGAAGACCAACCAAAAACATAAGAAAGGGAGGAAAAACGAGGTTGATGAGGAGGGGAAGAAGGCTAGTCTGGCCAACAAAGCGTTCATAGGGCAGCTCAATAATAACAGCGAGAATGGCTTTGGTAGCCAAAATATAGATGATAGAGCGGATAATCCCCTGGCGAACTTTTTGGCCGGTTTGTCCATATTTTTTTTGGCAAGTTTCCCTTATCTTGACGAAGAGGTTTTTTTGGTCCTGGAGAAGAGCTTGGGGGGAAGGAGAACGGTCCAAAACTTCTTTGAGAACCCAAAGGGAGGGAGTTTGGCGGCGAAAAAGACGAAAGAGTTGATGGCTTAGGGGGTGGGCAACGATTTCTTCTATTTCTTTTTTAACCGTATGGAGAGATTGGGTAATTAGGCCTAGCTCATTGGGCCTTAATTCTTCCCAGGTGGGAAAAAATTGAAGCCAGAGATGGTAGCGCAAAACCTGGTCGTCGGCACGAAGAAAGGCCCGGTCGGCGGCGGCAAAGAAGAGGAGGTTTTTTCCCTTGGTGGAAAGCGGATCCTTCCAATCATAGTGGCTTTTAACCCAGGTGGCGGTAGCTTTGGCCCAGGCTTGATTGGCGAAGTTACCAACGAGAACTTCATCTATCTCGGTGGCAGCCAAATCTAAAAACCATTCGGTCCAGGAGCCATTTTTGCCAACCGAGTCCTTGAGAACTTCATACTTTTCAAGAACCTGATTTAACTGCTCAACCCGGGTCTTGGGAATAGAATCATTGGGAAAATAGGCGCCCCAGATAAGCTCTTTGAGGAGGGCAGAAGTAGTAATTCTAGTAGTTTCGCGACCAAGCCAGCGACGGCGTAAAATACGCTCAATGGCGTTTCTTCGAAAAAGATGTTCGGCCCGAAAATCAACGGCGTTTCTAATTTTTTCGTAAACGACAGCCAAAGAAGAAAGAGCCTGGCTGACTTTGACGGTTTCCCCCTTAGAAGACTGTTGAACTTCTTGTTTTCGGTAAGCCTCAACGAGTGCCTCCGAGAGAGGAGTATCAAGGGAGGCAGAGCTTTGGCTTTCTGGGGAGGTTGCCGCTGGTTGTCTGGCAGTGGTTTGGTGATCCCAGAGAATTTGGGGGTCTTGATTGTTCATGTAGGCTTGATTGTAGCAAATTGGGCCTTAACATTATCTCACATTATCAACCCAATAAAGACTGAGACTGGGATAAGAATTAGGATCTTCTTTTTTTGTTAATTGTCTGAAGAGAGGCAAGAACTTGCTGGGGAGAATTAACAACACGATAAACTTTAAGCTCCTCTTCGCGTAATTTCATGTTACGGGCAATGGTTTCTAAAATTTCATACCAAAAATTACCGTAAAAAAGGAGGGGTTTATGTTTTTTATAGAAAAGCCTGGCCAGACTCCAGACCATGCCAAGCTCGGAAATGGTACCGGTACCGCCATTAAAGATAATAAAGGCGTCTCCAAGACTAATCAGCTTTTCAGTGCGATCTTCGTAGGTATCCATTTGAAAGTTTTCGTCGGCCTGGTTTTGGGGATCACGGCCTTCAAAAAAATCCATGTGGCGGGGGTTGAAAGTAACAGTTGTTACCCGACCGCCCGACTGTTGAGCACCGAGAGTAGTAGCAAGCATGACACCAGGACCACCGCCGTTTATAAGGTGAAAGCCATTTTTAGCCAGAAGAGCGGCAGTAGCCTTAGCTTCTTGAAAAAGAGAACTTTGGGGTTTGGCTTCAGACCAACCGAAAAAGGCAACGTTTTTAATCATCTTTTAGAGTTTCCGTTTTTAGACTTTCCTTCATGGTTGGCGATAAAAATGGCCAGCTCAACCAGGCGGCAGGAATAACCCCATTCATTGTCATACCAGGCGGCTAACTGGAGCATGTCTTCAGATACGATTTGAGTCATAAGGGTGTCGACAATGGCAGAGGCATTGTTGCCCAGGATATCGCTGGAAACCAGGGGCTCGGAGGAAATTTTAAGACGGCCGGCCAGGCGGGGGGAAACAGCCGCTTCCGTTAAGACTTCGATTACCCGGTTAAGAGTAGTTTTTTTATTGAGCTTGAAAGTAAGATCGGTATAGGAGCCGCCCAGAACCGGGACACGGATGGCAGTACCGGTGAAACGGCCGGCAGCTTCGGGATAGGCACGGATGACAGAGGCGGCGGCACCAGTGCTGGTGGGGATAATATTGGCAGTAGCGGCCCGAGAGCGGCGCAGATCGGGGCCGGCTGAACCATCAACTAAAGATTGGTTGGAAGTGTAGGCGTGGATAGTGGTTAAGACAGCCTCCTGAAAACCAAAGTTTTCGTCAATTATTTTGACTAAAGGAGCGGCGCAATTGGTAGTACAAGAGGCGTTGGAAACAATAGTTTCACCCCGATAAAGATCTTCGTTGACACCCAAGACGAAAAGGGGAATTTTCTCGTCTTCAGAGGAAGCAGAGATAACGACTTTTTTAGCACCGGCCTTAAGGTGGGCGGCGGCAGAAAGATCACGAAAAGCACCGGTGCACTCAAGAACAAGATCAACAGCAAGAGATTTCCAGGGAAGGCGACGAGGGTCTTTTTCGCCAAAAACAGCAATTTTTTGATCCCTTATGCGAAAAATACCCCTTTCTCTGCCTTTAAGTGGTGGACAAAGCTCGATTTTAAAAGGGAAGCGGCCATAGAGACTGTCATAGCGAAAGAGGTGGGCCCAAGCGGCGGGATCTTCGGTATTGCCAGTATTGACGGCAACTACTTCGACATCATAATTTTCCAGAAAAATGCTGCGAAGAGCGGTGCGGCCAATGCGACCAAAACCATTAATAGCAAGCCTTAAGCGACGAGGGGTGGAGACAGATCTGGGCATGATTTATCCTAATACGAAGAGGAGGGTGAGTAAAGGTTTAGGCGGAAGAAGAGAAAAAAAGTTGAGTGAGAGGAAGGTGTCCTTTAGCAAGGAAATGAAGGAGGGCGCCAGCACCGGAAAGAGAGGGGGAGGAAAAAGAAAAATTGTGTTGAGAAAGAAAGGCGGCAGTGTCGCCACCGGCACTAATTAAATTGAGACCCAGAGAGTGAGCTGATTGGGCTAATTGAAGGCTGGCAGTTTGTCCCAACTGGTCTTCAATCTTGCCAAGTGGTCCGGCCCAAATAAGAGTTTTTAAGTCAGGGAGGCGCAAAAGAAGACGGTCAAGACTGTCCGAGGAAATATCCAGACGGTCGGAGGCAAGAGTAGCTGATAAAAGTTTGGGGTGCTGAAAATTAGGGTCCAGTTTTTCCGGTAAGAGGCCGGACAAAAAAACAAAGTCGGCCCAGACAAGAAGCTCATTTAAAAGCTCTAGTTTGTCGGCTTTGGCACCACCTAAAATAAGGCCCAGAGGGCGAGGAGATTCATTTCTTATCTTTTCCATTTGTTGGTATTGAGCTAAAAAATCAAAACCAAAAAATAGCGGTTTAAGGCGAGAGATGAGAGTGACTGAGGCCTGAGGACGATAGGCGGCGATGGCGTCATTAACAACAAGATCAACCAAATCAGCCCAGGAACGGGCCAGGGATTCATCAGAGGCAAGCTCGCCGGGGAGAAAGCGAAGGTTTTCTCCAAAAACTAATTGGTTTTGGGAAAGAGCGGTGCTGATTTTTTCAAAGTCAGCAAGATTGTCAATAAAAACAGAGGAAAGGTTTTCCGGATTACCGAGAAGGTTTAAAAGCTCTAAGTAGACGGGGCGAAGGCTAAAATTAGAATCTGGTCCGGCAGGTCGGCCACGGTGGCCAACAATCAAAAGACGAGAGGACTGGCCAAGAAGGGCTTGAATAGTGGGAAGAGACTTTTTAAGACGGCTGTTGTCAAGGATGAGGCGGTCAGTAAAGGGAAGGTCAAGGTCAAGGCGAAGCCAGATGGTTTTGGCTTGAGGAACGGAAGCGACAGAGGGAAGATTCATGAGAGAGAAGTCTCATAAGATTTAACTTTTTTGAGACGACGAAGGTGACGGGGAGCAGCAGAAAAAGGAGTGGTAAGGAAGGTAAAAATGATTTTTTTAGCTTCGTCTTCGTTTAGGTGATCGGCGGGGAGGGAGAGAATGTTAACATTTTCGTGTTCGCGAGATTGGCGGGTTACCCGGAGATTGAAGCCCAAGGCAGATCTAATACCCGGAGTTTTATTGGCAACAATGTCAGCACCAACACCGCTGCCACAGAAGAGAAGGCCCAAGCCGCCCGTTCGAAGAACAGCTTGGGCAACAGGGACGGCAAAATCGGGATAATCATCATCTTTTTGGTAGGTATAGGCACCCAAATCTTCAAAGGAAAAGTCTTGGGCTTGAAGCCAAGGCTTAATTTTTTCTTTGAGGCGAAAACCGCGATGATCCGCTCCTAAAAAAAGAGGGCTCTTCATTTATTGATTGTAGCAAGTCTTGAGAAGGTTTTGGCGAAGAAAGTCGGGGTTTTAGTGAATTTATGTATTATAATAACTGTTATTAGGATTGTTTAGATTGCCCCAGCTTGAACAATTTTTGCCCAGTTGGGGTATTTTTTTTAAAAAATGAAAATAATCAGGCTTTTTCTCAAAACTTTGGGACACCCTTGGTGGTGGCTTCTCTGGAAAGGGACGGTGCTTGCAAAAAACGAGGGAGGGAGAATGGCAGACTGGTATGAGCAAATAAAGAAAAAACAAGAGAAATTAAGAAAGAAAAAAGGGGAGGAAAGGAAAAAGGAAAAGGAAAAAGAAAGGATAAAGGCCAAAAAAAGGGGGAAAACTAAAAAAAAGGAAAGGGGTAAAAAGGAGAGAGCAAGGAAGGGCTGGGAAGGGCTTAGAGCAATGGGATACTGGTTAAAAGGGGAATTAAATAGAAGCGGAGAGTGGCTGGGGAAGAGAATGAGAAAGTTGTTGACCTGGCGCTGGTTTTTGTTGGGATTGGTTTTGTCTTTGGTTTTTTTGGGTTTTTTGACGGGAATGCTGTGGCGCTTCTTTCAAAGATTGCCAAGTGTAACAGAGCTGCAGGAGCCACCAAGCTTGACCAGTAGGATCACAGACAGAGAGGGGCGGGTGCTTTATAAGTTTTACGAGAAACAAAACAGAACCTGGGTGGAAATTGAAAAAGTCCCCCAAAACTTGATTTGGGCAACGGTGGCAATAGAGGATAAAAATTTTTGGCAACATAACGGATTTTCAGCAAAGGGAATTTTGAGAGCAGCCTGGCATAACTGGCGGCATCCGGAAGCGCCGCTTATGGGAGGGTCGACAATCACACAGCAGCTGGTAAAAAATAAATTAATAGGGGGAGAGAAAACCTGGGAGAGAAAACTTCGAGAGATGGTTTTGGCTGTTTTGGCAGAAATGAAGTTTGAGAAGGAGGAGATTTTGGAATTTTACTTTAACCAAATAGCATATGGAGGAGAAATTTATGGAGCAGAGGAGGCGGCACTTAGCTATTTTGGAAAACATGTTTGGGAAATTGATCTGGCAGAGGCGGCTTTTTTAGCCGGATTGCCAGCGGCCCCAACCACCTACTCCCCTAACGGCTCCCAGCCGGAGCTGGCCAAGGCAAGACAGGAAAAAGTATTGGAGGAAATGAGAGCGGCCGGGTACATAGAGGAAGAGGCAAAAAACTTGGCAAGAGAGGAAGAAATAGAAGTTCTTAACCGACCAGTGGAGATAATAGCGCCTCACTTTGTTTTCTATGTAAGAGATTTATTGGCTGAAAAAATGGGGATCAGAAAGCTGGAAAGTGCGGGATTGACAATAAAAACCAGCTTAGATTTGGATATTCAGAGAGAGGTAGAAAAGATAGTGGAAGAGGAGCTGGCAAAAGTAGAGAGGCTGAGAATTTCCAACGGGGCGGCGCTGGTAACCCGGCCAGAAACCGGCGAAGTACTGGCAATGGTCGGATCAAGGGATTACTGGAACGGAAAAATTGACGGAAACGTAAATGTCGTTTTACGTCCCCGGCAGCCTGGATCTTCGATTAAACCGGTGAACTACCTAGCGGCTTTGGAAAAAGGGTTTACGGCGGCAACAGTGATTCCAGATACAGCCATTGTTTATAAGCTGCCAGGACAAGAAGATTATTCCCCCAGAAATTATGATAATAAATATCGAGGGAATGTCAGCTTGCGAACAGCGTTGGCTTCTTCGCTTAATGTGCCGGCAGTTAAGGTTTTGGCGGCAATTGGAGTGGATAGCATGATTGATATGGGAGAAAAAATGGGCATAAATCCATGGGGAAAGAGAAAGAGATTCGGGCTGTCTTTGACTTTGGGGGGAGGTGAAGTAAAGATGATAGAAATGGCTGAAGTGTACGGAACTTTAGCAAATAGCGGAGAAAGGGTAGAAATAAGGCCGATTTTAGAAATTGAGAATTTCCAAGGGAAAAGTATCTATAAAGCGGAAGTACAAAGGAGAAAGGTGGTGAGCGAGGAGCTAGCTTTTTTGATAAATGATATTTTGGCAGATAATCGGGCGAGGGCGCCAGTATTTGGGACCAATTCGCTCTTGGTAATCCCAGGAAAAACAGTGGCAGTAAAAACGGGAACGACAAACAGCCTGCGGGACAACTGGTGCCTGGGATATACTCCGGAGGTATTAGTGGCGGCCTGGGTCGGGAACAATGATAATAGCCCGATGAGTTGGGTTGCTTCCGGAGTAAGCGGAGCAACACCAATTTGGCAAAGAATAATGGCGGGGCTTTTAGAAGGAAGGGAAGATCAAAAGTGGGAGGTACCGGAGAGCTTGGAAAAAATAAATATTTGCCGACAGACAGGAACTTTGCCTTGCGAGGGTTGTCCAGAAATAGGAGAGGAGTATTTCCTACCAGGAACAGCTCCCAGATTGCGATGCATAAAGATAACGGCAAGCCCGACGCCAACGCCTTAAAAGATTAGTTGATGAGGGAAAGATAAATGAGGCGGGAAAGAGAGGGAAAGGCGGCTTCGGCTAAATGACGATTAACATTGTCGGCAATGATAACCAAGAGATAATCTTTTTCTGGGGTAAAAATAAGGGCGGCATCGGCAAGATAGGACTGGTCCTGGGCAACTTTGTGGGAAATAGTAATGACTTGAGGAAGCCCGGCCGGAAGAAGATTTTCAAAGGCAGTATTGGTAAGAGAAGAAAGGACCTCCTTAAAACAGGGGTTTTGGTCTTTTTGAAGGTAAAAGGCTTCCAGAAGGGCGGCTGTTTGGAGAGGAGTGGTGGTAGAAAGGGAATAGGAGGTTTCAGGCAGGCGACGAGCAAGAACAGCGGCGGCAGTATTGTCAGAAAAAGAAAGAGCCAGATTTAAAAGCTCCCGATTAAGGTAAATTTTTCCAGAGCGCTCTTGGGAGAGAAGGCCGGCACCGGGGACTTTATCTTTTTCCTGAAGGGAATAGGTTTCTTGGGGATCTATTTGAGAAGAATCTAAAGCCTGGCAATAGTCACGAGCTAAAACAAGCTTGCGCAGGGAAGCAGCCGGAAAAGAGCGATTTTCTTGGTAACCCCAGGAAAATTCGCCTCCACGCAGAACTTTTAGGTAAACGGCCCAATCGCCCGGCTGTTTGGCTAATTCTTTAAGAAGCTTGTCGGTCCAAGGGCGAGAAAGAGAGACAGAGGAAAAGGGAAAAGAAAAAGAGGGAAGGGTTTTCTTCAGATAGGTGACAAAATAAAAAAGAAGAGAGGAAAAAGATAGAACAAAAAAGAGGAGAGCAGTGACTCGCCGTTGGTTTTTTTGTTTTTTTTCAAGCTTTAAGGCACTGGTAAAATCTAGCTGGTTTTTATCAAGCGGAGGGTCTTTCTCCTGGAAATTTGATTTTTTGACAGGGAACATCTTTAAATAGTTTAAGATTAATAAAGAGAAAGGGAAAGCAGAGCTTCTTAATTTTTGATAGAATGTAAGGCCGGTGAAAAAAAGAATAGGAAGAACAGAAAAGGGGCGGCGATTCTTTTTTGGTAGAAAAAAAGAGGAAAGGGTTTGGTGGCAACAGACAAAAACAAGTGGAAAAAAGTGGGCGGTAATAGTAACTGAAGGAAGGGAATTTATCGTAATACAGAGAGAGATTTTAAAGGATATTTTGGTTTTCTTTTTAGGCTGGGGAACAAAGGCAAAAAGACAGATAACAAAAATGCTTTACCGAGAAAGAGGAAGGTATGGAGGAGTTTTTGGTCATTTGGGCGTAGGGTTGTTGGCACTTTTGGGAATAGTTTTATCGAATAAAGCGGAGGCCTTACTCTTTGACAATAAGAAAGAAGTGGAAAGGGCAGGAGTAGTATTAGCCTCTGATTTGGCGGCGCAAAGCACGGGGACTCTGGCTTCCAATAAACCAAGGGGGCAGGCGAGTGAATATCGGGTGACAGAAGGAGATACAGTAAGCGGAATTGCCCAAAAGTTTGGGGTGTCGATTGATACAATCGTGTGGAACAATAACCTAAAATCGGTGGATGATATTAAACCGGGGCAGATGATCGCGGTGCCGCCGGTGACGGGAATGATACATAAGGTAAAAAGAGGAGAAACAATTTACGCAATTGCCAAGCGGTATCAAGTAGATCCCCAAAATATCGTTGATTACCCCTTTAATAGTTTTTTAGATGACGAGAGCTTTAGCTTGGCTACCGGACAGGAGCTGATTATCCCCGACGGAGTGAAGCCAGAAGAAAAGGTAACGACGGTTCTTTATGTGGCCCAAACAGTGGCACCAATAGAGGGGGTAGTGGGAGAAGGAAGCTTTACCTGGCCTACTTCCGGGAAAATCTCACAGCGCTTCTCCTGGTACCATCAGGCAGTAGATATCGCCAATAGCAGAGGAACGGCAGTAGTGGCGGCACAGGGAGGAACAGTAGTGTCAGTCGGCTGGGGAGGCGGATATGGAAATAGGGTAATTGTAAACCACGGTAACGGACAACAAACTTTGTATGCTCATTTGAGTGCTTTTTCGGTGAACGCCGGGCAACAAGTGGGGCAAGGACAGCTCTTGGGACAGATGGGATCAACAGGGCGCTCAACCGGATCACATTTGCATTTTGAAATTATCACCGGGTCTGGCAAGGTAAATCCCTTAACAGTACTGCAGTAAAAAGGATTTTAATAAGAGGAGGGATAATGCTTGTTTTCGGGCGGTTCCTGATGGGGGTTATTATTCCGGGCAAACTAAAAAGTCCGTTCCAGGGAGAATAAACATTCTCCCGTTTTTAGTGGTCATTGTTAAGAGTAGGGTTCCTTCAGTGGAGTCTCCATTGGGCCCCGGGAGTCTTAACTGCCCTCCATTTTCCAGATTGCCAGCTAAAAGCAAAAGTTGACCCGCTGTCCAAAAATAGAGAGTTTCACCTTCAGCTAAGGACAAGGCCGGCTCGCAGTGAGTACCTCCTTCAGAGTGTAAGAATCGTAACGTTAAAGACATTTTGTTGATAGTAACATAAACAGACAGAAGAGAAGGGGGTTTTAAGTGCTTGGGTTAAGCGGTTGGGTTAGGTGGTTATTACTGGTTGTTAAAATTTTAGTTTTCTTTGGTTTTTTTCGGAAAGGCTTTAAAAAAGAGAGGTTTGGTGATGGGCGGCTTCTTTAATTTTTTCTTTCTTTTCATATTTTTCCAGTCTTTTCTGAAGAGAGTGAAACCCAAGCTCTTGCAGGAAAGGGAGGGACTGGGTCAGCTGAGATGGTTTGAACTTGAGAGAGGAGAGACGGAGCTGAGCAGGAAGAGGAACGGTGTCGACTAGCTTAGCCAGACGACGAGAAAGATAGGCGTCTTCTTTTGAGCTTTTTAGTTTTTCCCGGAGAGCAGGAGAAGAAATGTCGGATAAGTTTTGGTAAATTTGGTCAAGAGAGCCATATTTTTGCAAGAGAGGAACGGCAGTTTTTTCCCCTATCCCCAAAACGCCGGGGTAATTATCAGAGCTATCCCCCACCAAAGCTTTGTAATCAACAACCTGGGAAGGCTTGATGCCAAGTTTTTCCCGGACAGCCCGTGGCCCAAAATCTTGGGTTTGAGAGAGAGCACGAAGAGGAAGATGGAGATGGACCTGACGGCTGACTAATTGCATGAGATCTTTGTCGCCGGTGACAATGGTAATAAGAACGGGTGATGATTTTTGAGAGCTGGTTTTTTTAAACTGGGGAAGGAGTTTTTTGACCAGGGTGGCGATAACGTCATCGGCCTCAAATCCGGAAGAGGAAAAGAGAGGGATTTGCATGGACTTGACTAAGTGATGAGCAAGGGGGATTTGGGAAACCAGGTCTTCTTCGGCTCTCTGGCGCTTAATTTGATAACCGATGTACTCCTGGTGGCGAAAGGAAGGCTCGGGGAGGTCGTTGGCGGCAAGCAGGTACGAAGGAGTAAGGTCATCAACAAGGCGAAAAATCATGTTGGTTAGACCGTAAACTGCATTGGTGGGTTGACCGGAGGAGTCAGTTAGGCGGGGAATAGCCCAATAGGCACGGTGAATAAGGGCGTGAAGATCAAGGAGGAGAAGCATGACATATTGTACCAGTGGAAAAACCAAGAAGAAGGACGGGGGTAATTCTGCTAAGATGAAGTAGTTAATTAACTGGTCCCTGCCCCATGGAACAACACCCAATCCCCCAACAGATAAGCTCGTATGAGTTTCGGCTGGTGGGAGACATGACTTTGAGGCAGTTTGGAAAAGTGGGAGGCGGAGCAGTGCTGGCAATTTTAGTATATTCAACGGGATTGCCAGGGTTTTTCAAGTGGCCTTTGATATTTGCTTTCGGGGGAGGTGGGGCGGCCTTGGCTTTTGTTCCCTTTCAGGATCGCCCCCTAGAGTCCTGGATGAAGGCTTTTTTCAAAAGTATTTACTCTCCTACTTTGTATTTGTGGCAGAAAAGCCGGCGCAATGACTGGTTAAAACCAATAGAGATTGATCCTGATGAAAAGGAAGACGAAGAAGAAGTGGAAATAAAAAAGAAGAATAGAAATTTGGATGATTTTTTAAAATCTTTGCCTAAAGAAGAAGAGGTAAATAAAAAAAGAAGGGAGGGGCTTCCTTCGTTAAACGAGCTAGAAAATAAGCTAAAATTGAAAGAGGGGAAGCAAGAGGAAGAGAAAAAGAAGGTAAAAATAGAAAATGAGGAGGTGGAGGCAGGAGAAGAGGAGGAGATGGCAATGAGTGAAGAAAAAGCGCAAGAAAGCTGGGTCCCAAAAGAGAAAGGGGGGAGAGGAGAAGGAAAAGAGGACTGGTATAAGGACATGGCGGCGAAAATGGGAGGGAAACAGGAGGCAAGGAAAACAGTTGACCCAATTTTTGGGCAAATACCAATGCCTAAAACCCCAGACGTACCAAATGTAATTGCAGGAATGGTGGTAGACCAGGGAGGAAAGATAGTGGAGGGAGCAATTGTGGAAGTGCAGGACGAAAAGGGAGCGCCAATGAGGGCTCTGAGGACTAATTCTCTGGGGCAATTTCAGGCAGCAACAGCAATGGGGTCCGGAGAATATTTAATATTGGTGGAAAAGGAAGGAATGAGCTTTGCTATAATGAAGATTGAGCTTAGAGGAGAGATTGTGCCGCCTATTAAAATTCAGGCAACGACAGCTTCTTAAAAGCCCCTGCAGCTGCCCATGATGGATACAAAAAAGATTGCAATAAAAGGAAGTACTCAGGACCACTTGCCGATAGAGGATGTTCGGGAAGGGATAGTGGTCATGAAGGATGGAGCGGCGGCGATGGTAATTAGGGTTTCTTCAGTAAACTTTGATCTTTTGTCGGAAAGAGAGCAGTCGGCTTTGGTGCATGCTTATGGGGGAATTTTAAATTCTTTGACTTTTCCGGTGCAAATTTTGATACGCAGTGCAATAAAAGACGTGAGTAGCTATGTTTCTTTTTTGTCGGTCCAGGAAAAACGTCTGGACAACGAGCTTTTGCGAGATAAAATTCGCTCTTACCGTAATTTTATCGGTAATGTGGTGAAGCAGAATAAGGTCCTGGCTAAAAGTTTTTATGTGGTGGTACCTTTTTCGGTGCTGGAGCTTGGAGTAACCCAGGGAATGGGATCCAGCTTGCCTAAAGCGCCATGGGGAAGAAAGAAAACAGAGAAAGGAGCTTTGCCTTTTAAGATTGAATATATCTTAGAAAAAGCTAAGGCCTCGCTTGACCCTAAAAGAGAGCATGTAGAAAGGCTTTTTGGAAGATTGGGGCTTCAGGCCAAGGCACTAAATACCCAGGAGCTGATCCAGCTTTTTTACGAGATTTATAATGAAGACAGTGCCGCAACGCAAATGATCCAAACCAGCAATTACACGGCGGCAATGGTGACAACAACAGAGCAAGGAGAGAAGAATAAGGTTCAAGAGGAGGAGAAATGATAAAAATACCTTTTGGAATTAAGAAAAAAAAAGAAGAAGGGGGAATTGAAGAGAAAAAGACGGTAGAAATGGAGAAAAAAACGGTGGGAGAAAGAGAATTTGAGGAAGGATTGGTATCAGTAAGGGACATTATCGCGCCGGCGGCATTGGAGGTGGATTTTAACCATTTGCGAATAAATAACGGTTTTTATCGAACTTTATTCATATCGGGGTATCCGGCTTTTGTGACAACAAACTGGCTTTCCTCCCTCATTAATTTTGACCACCCGTTGTCGGTGTCAATGTATATTTATCCAGCCGAGGGTAAAAAAGTGCTGGATGATTTAAGGAGAAAAATTGCGGAAATGGAGGCAGAGTTGTCAACCGATATGCAAAGAGGAAAAGTGGTAAATCCAGGAACACAAGCCAAACTGGAAGATGCCCTGAAGCTTCAGGAAGAGCTGGTTAAAGGTGAGGAAAGGTTTTTTCAATTTGGCCTTTATGTGGCAATTTCAGCTAAAAGCCTAAAAGAGTTAGACCAGGTGACTTCGCAATTGGAGGCGGCGTTGGGAGCGCTTTTGATTATAAGCAAGAAGGCAACTCTGCAAATGGAGGAGGCCTTTCAGACTTGTCTGCCGGTTTGCAATGATCAACTGAATATTACCCGTAACATGGACACGACGGCCCTGGCAACGACTTTCCCTTTTGTGTCATCGGACCTTTCGGACGACAAGGGAATTATGTACGGAATAAACCAGCACAATGGCAGCTTGGTGATTTTTGACCGTTTTTCAATGGAAAATTACAACAGTGTGGTTTTTGCCAAGGCAGGAGCAGGAAAAAGCTATCTGGTGAAGCTTGAGGTATTAAGAAGCTTGATGATGGAAACGGAGGTAATTGTCATTGATCCGGAAAACGAGTATGAGACGCTGTGTGAGGCTGTAGGAGGGCAATATATTGCTTTTGGGTTTGACGAGAAAAGTAAAATTAACCCCTTTGACCTTTCGATGGCTGAAGAGGAAGGAGAAAACGAACTACAAAGAAAAATATTATCACTGCATGGGCTTTTTAAAGTGATAATGGGACAGCTTAATCCAGAAGAAGAGGCGATGCTGGACCGGGCTCTGGTAGCGGCCTACAAGATGAAGGGAATTACTCCAGACCCAGAGACGCAAAGAGGGAAAGAGGCGCCGCTTATTGAGGATCTTTATAAGAGCCTAATCGGCATGGAGGATCCAAAAGCTCAATCATTGGCGGCAAGGCTGGAAAAGTTTATCAAAGGATCTTTTGCGGGAATTTTTAACAATCAGTCGACAGTCAATCTTAAAAATAAACTGGTAGTGTTTGGAATAAAGAACTTGGAAGAAGCACTGAGGCCGGTAGCAATGTATATTATCCTGGACTACATTTGGACGAGGGTAAGAAAGGATATAAAAAAGCGGATATTGGTGGTGGACGAAGCTTGGTATCTGATGCAACACCCCGACTCGGCCCTTTTCCTTTACGGAATGGCTAAAAGAGCCAGGAAATATTTCCTGGCAGTAACAACTATCACCCAAGACGTGGAAGATTTTTTGGGAACGAATCAAGGAAAGGCGATTGTGACGAATTCTTCGATTCAGATTTTATTAAAACAACACACGGCGGCAATTGAAAAGGTAAGCGATGTTTTCTATCTTTCTGAGGGTGAAAAGCAGCTTTTGCTGGCAGCGGCTGTGGGCGAGGGAATATTTTTTGCCGGACAGAGCCACGTGGCAATTAGAATTGTGGCCTCCCCCGAAGAACATGAGTTGATCACGTCTGATCCAGCAGAGCTTTTAAAGAGAAAAGAAATAAAAGAGGCGGCTCAAAATACATTTTTGAATAAAAGAAAACTTTTTGACGAAGAAGAGGAGAAAGCACAAAAAGGGAAAGAGGAGGCAAGAGAAGAGGAGGAGATGGCAGTAAAAATAGAGCCAGCAATAGATCCGATAGTGAAACCAATACCAGAGCCAATGGCAGAACTGAAAACGGAGGAATGGGGAAATATAGGAATGACAGAGAAAGAGGCTGAAGAAGAAGAAGTGGGAGAGGCAGAAAGTAGCCTTTCAGAGAGGGTGGCCCAGCTGGAGCAGTTGGAAAATAAAAAATTAGAAGAGGCGGAAAAGGAAATTAAAAAAGAAGGAGAAAACAAAAAATTAGAAGAGGAAAGAATAAGGAAAGAGGAAGAGGAAAGAAAAAAGAAGATGTATGGGGGGTGGGGAAGTTTTGGTGAAAGTACGGCGCAAGGAGGAAATTTTTGGCCAAAGACAGTAGGAACAAACAAGGCGATAGAAACAGGCAAGGAAGAAAAAACTCTTCCAGAAACGGAAGAACCGATGGAGGAGAAAAAAGGAGTAGTTAATCCCCCGGGGCCCGGATGGGCAAAAGCAAAAACAGAAGAGAGAAGTTTTTCAAAGAAAAAACCGGAAGTAGTAGGAAAAAACGGCAAGAAAGTAAAAGAGGAAGAAGCCCCTGATTACCAGAGCATGGCAAAAAAAGTCTGGGGAGGAGATAGTAAGGGTCAAAAAGGGCCTTCAGACGAAGAGGAAGAGAACAAGCCTTTGAATTATGACGATGTTTTAGGGTAAAGAAAAAAAATTGCTCTAGTAAATAGGAATTTTTTGAGGTAGAATATCCCGAGAATTGAAGTTTAAATAAAAAAAATGGCAAAAAAGATAGACAGAAAAAAATTAGTAAAAGAAATAGCCGAAGAGGTGTTGCGGCTCATGAACCAGAAAGTTAAGGTAAAAGCGGAAGAAATAAAAGAAGGGGAAGGGGAGGGAGCAATCAGAATACAGATTGAATCCGATGATCCAGGAATTTTAATTGGCTGGAAGGGGCGGAATTTACAGGCTTTGCAACACGTGATTGGATTGATGCTTAGCTGCCAAACAGAAGAGTGGACCAGAGTGATAGTGGATATAAACAATTATAGAGACGAACAAAAGGCAAGAGTGGAAGATTTGGCTTTAAGAGCGGCTCAACAGGTAAAAGAGAGCGGGGAGGCAGTGATGTTGGGAAAAATGAGTGCTTACGAAAGGAGACTGGTGCACACTATCCTGGCGGAGGATAAGGAAGTAGCAACTCATTCCGAATATGAAGGAGAGGAAAGAAGGGTGATTATAAGCCTGGCCGGGGCAGAAAACCCTAAAGAAGAAAGGACAGAAGCTGGAGAAATAGAAGCAGAAGAGCCAGAAAAAGAAATAAAGAGAGAAAAGGAGGAGGATGGGGAAAATGAGGAATTTTTGGCAGTAACTAAAGATGATCTGGAAGAAAATAGCGGTGGAGCCAATTAGGCTTTACCAGAAATTAAGGGAAGGATTGGGATTGGGAAGCAATTGTCGGTTTCGGCCAACTTGTAGCGAGTACAGCAGAGAAGCCATTTTAAAAAAGGGAATAATAAAAGGAGGGTGGATGAGCCTAAAAAGAATAATGAGGTGTCATCCTTGGAGCCGGGGGGGATGGAATCCGGTTGATTAAAGCTTTGGGAAAAATCCTTCAATCTGATAGAATGGTAAGCTATGGGAGAAATTTGGACAAGCTTGCTTTTAAAGCCAATGATGAACGCCTTAATGGGGCTTTACTTTGCCTTTGATAATTTCGGGATGGCAGTGGTGGCTTTGACAGTCTTGATAAGTGTTGTTTCTTTGCCTTTAATGCTCCCCTCTTTGAAGTCGGCTGAGAAAATGAGAGAGCTCCAGCCCCAGCTTGATAAGCTTAAGAAAAAATGGGCCGGAAATAAAGAGAAACTGGCGCGGGCACAGATGGATTTTTACAAAGAGAAGGGAATAAATCCGGCTGGAGGCTGTTTGCCGCAAATCTTGAGACTGGTGGTGCTTATTGCCATGTATTCTGTCTTTCAGAAGGTAATGAGCGCACAAACGGGCGGAGATTTTGGTCCAGTGAAGGAACTTTTGTACTCCGTCTTCCAGTTACCAGAGGGTTTTCAGATAAATTTGAAATTTTTGGGAATGGACCTGGCAAAACCAGATCTTTGGCATCTGGGAAAAATCCCTTTACCGGGAATCTTGTTAAGCGGAGCGGCAGCAGCGCAGTTTTTGTCCGGGAAAATGATGATGCCGGCGACTTCCAAAAAAGAGGAAGGTAAAAAGGAGGGAGAAGGGGGAGATATGATGACAATGATGCAAAATCAATCTCTTTACATGATGCCGCTTATGACTTTGTTGTTTGGATATACTTTTCCGGCGGGATTAATACTTTACTGGCTGACAATGTCTTTGGTGATGGCAGGACAACAGGCTTTGCTCAAGAAGAAATAGAGAGGAGGGTGGGGAGCTTTAAACCTGGGGATTGAGAAAATTTGTTAGAATGGTTTCATGCAGGCAAAACATTGGCTCATCTTGATTTTGACAGGGGTGGTGGTTTTTTTGATGGGATTGAAACTCATGTTTTACTGGGGATATATTTAAAGAGAATGAAAGGAAAGCGAAGACTTGGTAAATATACTCTTTTGGCCCTTTTAGCGGGGATAGGACTAATGCTTGGCGGCTGTGGCAGGATGAATAGCGGGGAGGATGGGCTCCCTCTACAGGGGGCATTGAAAGAAGGGCAAGCAGAAGAGGAGACGATACTGGTGGGAAAGCTACAGGCTAAAGTAGCGGATGGATATCTACTTTTAAGCTCAGAGGGGGTGCAAAAGATCGATAGCACGAAGATTAACCTAGAAGAATGGCTGGATCAGCAGATAACAGTGAGCGGACAATATTCGGGAGAAATTTTGTATGTTGACGAAATCAGATAAATTTAAAAATTAAGGGAAGAGAAAGGAGAGATAAAGAACATGAAAATTAAAAAAGGAGTGATTGCGGCAGGAGGATGGTCTACCCGCTTTTTGCCGGCAGTTAAAGCCTATGCTAAACATTTGGTACCAATCCTGGATAAACCCAATATTCAATATTTAGTGGAAGAGATGGTGGCGGCGGGGATTGAGGAAGTGGCAATTGTCCACCGACACGGAGAAAAAAGCATTAAACAATATTTTTCCCATGATATAGAACTTGAAAAATATTTAAAAGAGTCGGGGAAGGAAGAGTTTTTAGAGGGATGGCAGACGGTGATGAGAAAAGTGAAACGCTGGTATTTTACTCCACAGAGACGCAGTCTTCCTTACGGTAACGGGACGCCTCTTTTGTGTGTTAAGAACTTTGTCGGGAAAGAGCCATTCGTTTATATGTTTGGAGATGATTTTTTACTGGAAAAAAAGCCAGGGGTTTATCTTGCCCAAATGATGGCAATATTTAACAAATACCAGCCAGCGGTGGTTTTGGGAGCTCAGAAAGTAGAAGGAAGAGAGATTGAAAAATACGGCAGTATTAAGTACGTGAAAGACAGAAAATATCCCAATCGGGCGGCGGCGGTACTGGAAAAGCTGGCCATGGAAGAAGCACCAAGCCAAATGGCCCAATTCGGTCGATTTATCTTGTCGGAGAAAATATTTGAAGCACTTGGCAAGGCCGGAGTAGGGAGAGGTGGGGAGCTGTGGCTGACTGATGCCAATAACTGGCTTTGTAAAAATGCGGTGGTGATTGCTGAACCAATTAAGAGTGGTGAATGGCTGACAACAGGAGATCCGGAAAACTGGTTAAAAACCAATATTAAAGTGTGGGAGGCTCAAAAAATCAAAAGGTGATGGGGAATAACTGGATGGCTTTTAAGAAGAAGAATAATAATAACCAAAATTGCCTTAGTATCGTGAGAGAGTTTTCTGGTGACTAGGGGAAGATTTTTTTGTGCTTATTCAGGTAATCTAACAGGCATAATAAGATGGGTAAAGGCCGGATCTTTGGCGTCCAGGAAGAGGCCAGGGGAAAGAGACTCAGTAAAGCGAATTTCGACAGTGTCAGCTTCGCAAATACTTAAATAATCTAAAACAAACTTATAGTTAAACGCTATTTCCATAGTTTCACCGTCAACTTTAGCCGGAACTTTGACTTGATTTTCACCGACAGAGGGTGAATTGGCGGAAAGAGTAAGACTGTCGGCAGTAACAGAAAAGCGAACGACATTGGCCGATTCCCGAGCAAAGACGGAGGCCAAGCGAACGGCCTGGAGAAGTTCCTCTTTATCAAGAACAAGTTTAACTTTGTAATCGGATGGAAGGATGCGTTGGTAGTCAGGAAAGTCGCCTTCAATCAGGCGAGAGACAAAATGAAGATCGGGAAGAGCAAAAACAACCTGATGAGCGTCCTTGGTAAGGCCAATTTGAAGTTTTTCAGAGCCTTTGAGGGAGCGAACCAGCTCCTGAAGAATACGCACCGGCACCAGAAAGCTTTGTTTGGGAGCTAAGGCGGGATTTCTAAGAGCGGATTTTTTCAAAGAGAGACGGTAACCGTCAGCGGCAACCATTTGGTAAGAGTCGGAGGAAAATTCCCAGAGGACAGCAGTTAAAACAGGACGAGTATCGTCGGTGGCAGCGGAAAGAGCAACCTGCTCAACGTCTTTGGCAAAAGTGTCCAGATCTAAAGTGAAAGTTTTAGAGGGGTCGGGAACAGGGATTTGAGGAAAATCGGCGGCGGAAATGGTAGAAAAGGTACTAGAAGACTGAGGGGAAATAACCTTAAGACCAGATTCACCTTGAGACTCCAGGGTGACTTTACCGGGAGAAAGGTAAGAGATAAACTCGGCAATCTCTTTGGCGGGAAGGGTAGTGGCTCCTTCTTTTTCAGTTTTAGTACCAAGCCAAAGAGAGACAGACATTTCCAGGTTAGTGGCAGAGAGGCGGAGACGATGGTCTTCGGTACTTAAAAGAACATTGGCAAGAACGGGAAGTTGGGCTCGGGAAGTGGTAAAACGGGAAGCAAGAGAAAGGGCGCGGTGAAGATCTTCTTGAAGAACGGTTAATTTCATTTTATTTAAGGACTTTAAAATACAAAACTTTAATTCATTTTACATTAAAGGGGGTGAGGCGAAAAGGTTTTAGTTTTCCAGAAAAGTTTTACACAATGGGGTTTAAGATAAAAAGTTTGTTTATTTAATGTTGTTGTAATTAATAGGGTTGGTGTAAAAGAGGAAAAGGTAGGGGGGCTGAGTTTAAAAAAGATGGGTATAAGGAAGGAAAGGGGGGAAAAGGAGGAATAAAAATGCTTATTTATCCGATAGTAAGCTTTAGGTTTTGGGTAAGTTTCGGTGTAAAGAAGTAAGAAAATGGTGGAAAAGAATATGGATAAGTCTAAGATGTTTGTGGGAAAGTCTAGAGTTGCTGGCGGATTTGCATGATGTGGTGGCGAATTTCCTGGTTGTTGGTAAAGGCTTTATCAATTTTAGATTCGGCGTGCATGATACTGGTGTGATCACGACCACCCAAGATCTCCCCTACTCGGGTTAAAGGAAGCTCAAGTTCGCGACGGAGTAAATAGGCGGCGATGTGACGGGCAAGGGTATAATTTTTTCGGCGAGATTTACCAATTAATTCTGATGTTTTTATCTTAAAATGACTGGAAGTGGTAGAGAGGATACGGCGATAATGGACTTTTTTGCCTTCTGTTTTGGCGGTTTTAAAGCCTAAAAATTTTTGAGTTTGGATGAGGTCTAATTGGGTTATTTTTTGAGAGAGAGCCTGGATGGAAAGCTCCTGGAGACGGCCTTCGATTTCACGGGTGTTGGATTTAAGAGTTTCGGCCAGAAACATAATCGCCTCTTCAGAGAGCTCAAGAGATTTTTCGCGAGATTTTTGTTTGATGATGGCCACTCGCATTTCCAGGTCGGGCGATTGAATATCAACAGTGAGCCCACCAGAGAAACGAGAGACAAGACGATCTTCTAAGCGCTGGATACGGCTGGGGTGTTGGTCGGAAGTGAGGATAATCTGATTGCCTTTCATATGAAGGGCGTTAAAAGTATGAAAAAACTCTTCCTGAGAGAATTCTTTACCGGCAATAAACTGGATATCGTCAACTAAAAGAAGGTCAAGTTGGCGGTATTTTTCCTTAAAAGAGCTGGTTGTTTGGCGGCGAAGAGAGTTGACCAAATCATTAGTAAAGGTTTCGGCATTGATATAGAGGACTTTTAATTTGGGGTTTTTTTCCAAAAGGGCGTGACCGATAGCCTGCATAAGGTGGGTTTTGCCAATTCCTACTCCTCCCCAGATAAAAAGAGGGTTGTAAGTAAGACCGGGATTTTCAACAATGGCGCGGGCGGCGGCATGGGCAAAATTGTTGGAGTTGCCAACAACGAAGGTTTGAAAACGGTAACGAGGGTGGAGGCCAGAAGCGGAAGAGTGGCCGTTTTCGGAAGGAGAGGAGGGAGAAAAGGGGGAAGTAGAAGAAGGAGAGAGAGGGATGGGTTTTAGGTCAAAAAGGGGAGCAGGAGAGGAAGGGATGGTTTTTTCTTCAGGGGTGTAGAGAGTAAAGACAAGAGAGATATTCTGGCTAGTGAGACGATCAAGGATAGATTTGAGGAGGCTGTAGTAGCGTTTTTCGACTAGGTCTTGAAGATAAGGATTGGCGCAGGCAAGGGTGGCAACATTTTCCTGGAGAGATTCTAAACGGGTTTGGGCAAAAAAGGTTTGGAAAACGGTGGGGCTTATGGTGAGGCGGAGCTCGGAAACGAGATCCTGCCAAAGTTTTTCTATATTTTGATCTTTCATTTTTTTTCAAGAAAAAGGGAAACTAAGCCTAAGGACGAGGCAGAGAGGGCAGAGAGAGCAGGAGGCAGATCCTAAGAAAGTTTAAGTTCATTTTAAAGAAGTTTTCCACAAGACGCAAGAGACAAACAAAAGAGATGGACGAGAGGCGGCCTTTAATGTAGAATAGCGCCTGTATGGGAAAGACAAAAAGAACTTGGCAACCAAAAAAGAAGAAAAGAATGCGAGAGCATGGCTTTTTTAAAAGGATGGCAACGGCGGCAGGGAGAGAGGTGCTAAGAAGAAGGAGACTTAAAAAAAGATGGAAACTGACAGTGAAAAAAAATATAAAACATGGGTGATAGAATAGGGTTGTGCTAGCACGGGAAAATAGGATCAGGAAAAGAAAAGAAATCCAGGAAATATTAGATAAAGGAAAATGGTGGCAGGGATCACTGTTTGCTCTTGTTTGGCGACCGGCCAAAAATATGAGGGCGGTAGTAATTTGTTCCAAAAAAATAGACAAGAGAGCGGTAGGGCGAAACCGGATAAAAAGAGTGGTCTTAGAGGCTTGGCAGAAAAGCGGGGCGGAAGAATGGTTTCAAGGAGAGGCAGTTTTTTTGGTAAAAAAGGCAATAGAAGGAAAAGGAATAAAGGAACTGCTTGAAGAAACGCTTAGGTTTAAGACAGAGATCAAGAAAAGTGAAGGAAAAAGCTGAAAAGATTCTTTTGTGGGGATGGCTTCTTTTTTTGCCGGGGCAGCTGGGAAAGCACTGGTGGCCTAAATGGAGCCTGATTTCTGGAGTGAGAGTGGATTGGCTCTCCCCTACCTTTTATTTTTTAGATTTAATTTGGTTGAGCTGGTTTCTGGTAACAGTGTTGGTTTATCGGCCGAAGTTTTTAGGTCAAAAAAAAGAGAGAAAATTTATTTATCTTTGGATGGGGGTGGTGCTTTTAAACATAATTTTAGCTTTAAGGCCGGAAGTAAGCATTTACCGATGGTTACGGCTGGGACAGGTGGGAATAACAGGATGGCTTTTAAAAGAAAGAAAAGAAGAAGTGAAAGAGATACTGAGGAAAATAATCCCCTATTGGCTTTTGGTGGAGGGAGGATTGGCGTTGGCACAGGTTTTGAAGGGAGGGGCGCTTCTGGGAGGATGGTATTGGCTGGGAGAGCGGGCTTTTTCAACAGCGGTACCAAATATAGCTAAATGGAGCTGGTGGGGACGAGAAACAGTACGGGGATACGGAACTTTTTCTCACCCTAATTCCTTAGCGGGGTTTTTGGGAATAGCAATTTTGGTTTGGGATAGTTTGGAAAAAAGGGAAAATAAAGTATTAAGATTTTTAGTTTGGGGAATGGGGCTTTTGGGGATTCTGGCAACAGGGAGTAGGACGCTGTGGATTGGTTTGGGGATAATATTTTTAGGTCGAGCTTGGTTGGGAAAAGCAAGAAAAAGAGAGAAAGGAAAAGGGGGAAATAAAAAGAAGGGAGTATTTTTGGTTTTAGGGATAGTAGGCTTGGCTTGGTTGGCAGAGAGGAGTAATTTTTTAGAAGGGTGGGATGCGGCGAGTTTAGTTAAAAGAGGAGAGCTTTTAAAGGTGGGGTGGCAAATAATAAAACAGTCCCCTATTTTTGGGGTGGGATTGGGTAATTTTGTGGTGGAATTGGGAGCGAAGGGCTGGGCGGGGTATGGATGGCAGCCGGTGCATAATATTTTTGTTTTATGGTTT
>CAZGPK010000006.1:0-10630 GCA_964527115.1 uncultured Gammaproteobacteria bacterium
CGAACCCAATAAGGGTCACGCTTTCCAAGCGTGTGCGATTGGCCACTACGCGACTCCTCCAGCGTCTGTTATTTTATCAGGAATAGGGGGCTTTGGTATAATTTCTTAAAAGATGTTAGTGGAGAATCCGGTTTTGGAGGCAGCTGTGGTAAGGAGAAAAATGGCAGAGGCAGTGAAGGAGGGAAGAATTTTTACTTTAAAGCTGGCTCCGGAGGTGGCAGCTTGTTTGCTGGGAGTGACAGCGGAAGTGGCTGGGGAGCTGGGAATGTTGTTTATCGATAGTTCTTTGGTGGTGGCAGAAAGCAGAGAAGTGGCGCTACAAGCTTTTGGTTTTTGGCAGGATGGTTTGGACAGGGAAATGGGGGCGGATTTTTGTGCTTGGGCCTACCCTGGGCTTTATCGGATGTTTCAACGGTATTTAATAGGGCAGTTAGGAGCAAGAGGGAAATGGTCGGAAGAGGATTGTTTCTTGATAGATGTTTTAAGGCGAGGCAATTGGGGGGTAGAAGAGGTTTTGGGTGATAGAGAAAGGGAAACTTTTAGGGGAGCTGAAGAGCTATTGGAGAAGGTTTTGGGTGATTTATGGGAGAGGATGGGAAGAGGAGAACAATTACGGCAATGGGGAAATAGGCCAGAAAATTTACATGCGGTTGAAGGTTAATATGATATACTTTTATATAGATGACTAGGGTTGATTGTTGTTTAAATTGTGGATTGGCAGTAGTGGCCGCTGACATGAGTCCGTCTGGGAAAGAGTGTTTTAGCGGCGATGATGTTTACCATAGGCTTTATTGTTTGATAATTTTATATTTAAGCTTGGTTTATTACACAAAAGAGAACTGGGGGCCAATGACAAGAATGCTTTTTAGGGAGGCAGAAAAGAAGGCAACGGAAGTTTGTGATTGTTATTGCTGAAAGATGGCGGCTTGAGTTTTGTTCAATAGCAGTAGTTTTAAAGAATTGTTAATTTTGGAGCTTTGGTAAAGTTAGTTTTTGCATATGTGGTTCGTGGTAGAATTTGAGGATGGAAAAGAAGATGAAGATGCATCAGTTTTTGTTACCCAATGGAGTGCGGGGGGTGGTGATACCAATGGAGGGGAGACAGTCGGTGAGCGTGCAAGTGTTTGTGGAGATTGGGTCAAAGTATGAGGAAAGAGAGGTTTGGGGGATAAGTCATTTCCTGGAGCATATGGCTTTTAAGGGGACAAAGAAGAGGCCCAGTGCGATGGAAATTGAAAAGGAGATCGATAGCTTGGGGGCGGGAAGAAATGCAGGAACGAGTCATGAGTACACTAATTATTGGATAAAGGTGGCGGCAGAGCATACAGGTTGGGCATTGGAGATTTTGGCTGACATGCTTTTAAATCCAGTTTTTCCAGAGAGGGAAATTGAAAAAGAGAAGGGGGTGGTGATTGAGGAGATAAATATGTATGAGGATAACCCAATGATGAGTTTGCCGCATGATTTTTTTGAGCTTATGTATCGGGATGGAGAGGTGGGGTGTTGGAGTGTAATTGGGACAAAAAAAACAGTGGGGGGGATTAGTCGGAAAGGTCTTTATGATTACAGAAAACGTTTTTTTGGTGGAAACAAGACGGTAGTGGTGGTGGCGGGACGGGTGGATCAGGTGGGACAGGTAGAGGAATGGGTGAGACAGTATTTTGAAAAGGTACCGAGTGGAAAAGTAAAGCTGCCGGAGGTGCCGGTGATTTTAGATAAAAAACAAGAGGATAGGCGGGATAAAGGTTTGGATCAGGCTCACTTTGCCTTGGGATTGCCGACAGTATCCTGGAGAGATGAGCGGCGCTGGGCTGACCGGCTGTGGGACGTAATTTTGGCGGGCAATACTTCCTCTCGTCTTTGGCAGAAGATTCGCCAAGACAGAGGTTTGGCCTATTATGTTTTTTCGGTGTCTGAGGATTTACGGGAGGCAGGGTATGTGGCAGTACAGGCAGGAGTGAAGAAGGAGAAGCTGGAGGAGGCGATAAAAGTTTGTAAAAGTGAGATCCTGGGTTTTGCCAAGACAGTGACAGAGGAGGAGTTAGAGCGGGCTAAGAGGTATGTGCAAGGTAAGACAAAGCTTTCAATGGAAAAAACTGATTTTTGGGCTTCTTTTGTGGGCAGAAAGCTTCTTTTAGAGGGGGAGCTGGTAGGGGTAGAGGAGGAGTTAGCTAAATTTGAGGCGGTTACCTTAAAAGAGCTTAAGAGTTTGGTGGCAGAGAAGGCAAAAAGGGAAGAGTTTCGGCTAGCAGTTCGCCAATAAAGGTCTGAATTTAGCCTTCTTGTTGCTGAATACCCAAAAGATAAAGAATGGCTTCCTTGCGGTAGCGGCGGTCGCCGCGGGCGTTGATGCGGATGGCGGGGAGCTTACCTCTTTTCCCCCATCTTTTTAGGGTTAGTTTGGAAACACGGAGAAGCTCGGCGGCTTCGCTAACAGTGAGCAAATCAGGAAGATTGTCTAGCGATATCTTTCTTGTTGCTGTTTTACTTTTTGATTCATTTTGATTGGTCATAGGTAGTCTCCTAATAGATCAAAGTACTTTTTAACTGCAATCAGTAAAACACAAACGGTCGGACAGTGTCAACAGGGAAAATACTAAGGGTGGTGATTGAGTAGTTTTATCAGGATAATTTTTTCTTCATATTTTTATTGATAATGATTTATAGTTAGTTTGCGTGTTTGAGTAAATTAATTTATGTTTTGAGGATGAAGGAAATGTTTTATGAGTAGAGTATTGCCAAGGGGTTCTTGTTTTAGTCGAGAACGGGGAGGGATTGTTGAAAATGTAATAAATGGAGGTGCTTTGGTTTATTCCTTGAGAGAATATTTTGGGGTGCAATCTGAGTTGCTTACTAGTTTTGTGCTTGGTGTGTTGGAGGGGCGGGGAGCCGATCAGCCGGGGGTTTTGGATGATTTAAATGCTATGGTAGTTAACTTGGGTTTATTGGTTGATCCTGAGATTAGAGAGAGGGATCCAGAGGCAGCAAAAAAAGTTCAGTTGAGGGTGTTGGAAGCACTTGCGAAAAAAACAGAAATTTAGGTTGTGAGGTAGTGAGGTTGGTATTAAAGTTGTGAAAGATTTTTTTTGTGGGTAAGATTAGGTATGGTAAAAGTTGCTTTTGTGGGGGTAAAGTCTTGGGAGAAGGAGCTTTTGGAAAAGAAAGTGCTTGTTTTGGGTTTGAGGGCGGAAGAGGTGGGTTTTTTTGAGGAAGAGGTGGACAGGGTAGGAAAGGAGATAGAGAAGGCTGAGGTGTTGTCGCCTTTTATTTATTCAAAAGTGGAGAAGAAGATTTTGGATAGGATGCCAAGTTTAAGACTGGTGGCAACGAGGTCGACAGGAGTGGATCATATTGACCTGAAAGAGTGCAAAAGACGGGGGATAAAGGTTTTTAATGTGCCTGAGTATGGGTCGGTGACGGTGGCAGAGGCGGCGTTGGCCTTGATGATGGCAGTGACTAAAAAGACAGCTTTGGCAGATCGGCGGGTGCGGGAGGGTAAATTTTCGCCTGAAGGGTTGACGGGAGTGGATCTTTTGGGTCGGGTGTTGGTGGTGGTAGGAGTGGGGCGAATTGGGGCGCATATGGTGCGGATTGGGCAGGGCCTGGGGATGAGGGTGATTGGAGTCGATAGTCGGGGGAGGCAGAAAACTAAAAGGTTAAGGTCGGGAGAATGGAGGGGAAGAGTGAGATTAATGTCCTTAGAAAAGGCTTTGGCTTTGGCAGACGTGGTTAGTTTGCATTTGCCGTATACCCCCGAAACACATCACCTGATAAACAAGGAAAGAGTAAAGGGAATGAAAAAGGGAGCTTATTTAATTAATACTTCAAGGGGTCCGGTGGTGGAGACGGAGGCGCTTTTGTGGGGTCTTGATGAGGGGATTTTGGCAGGAGTGGGATTGGACGTGATTGAGGAGGAAGCAAGAGTGGAAGAGGTGGGAGGGGTGATGGGGAACAGGACAAAAAAAGATGATCTTAAGGAATTGGTGGCTTTCCATCTTTTACGGGAGCGGCCGGAGGTAGTAATGGCGCCCCATAATGCCTTTAATACTAAGGAGGCAATAGAGAGGATTGTGGAGGCGACGATGGAGAATATTAGGGGAGCGATTTAAAAACCCCCCGAGGTGTTCGAGGGGTTTTATTTTTAAAGTAAGTTTGAAGGTTTACTTTAGTTCTACTTGAGCACCAGCTTCAGTAAGCTTAGTTTTAGCTTCCTCAGCAGCTTCCTTTTTCATAACACCGAGCTCTTGGGGAGCAGAGTCAACCAGATCTTTGGCATCTTTTAGGCCAAGTTCTGGTTTTATCTCACGGATAGCCTTAATGACGCTTATTTTGTTGGCGCCAGCGGCGCTGAGAATAACATTAAACTCTGTTTTTTCCTCAGCGGGAGCAGCATCGGTACCAGCAGTAGCAGCGCCAGCGGCCATAGGGGCGGCAGCGACGGCTTGGACGCCAAACTGGTCTTCCATAGCTTTAACTAGCTCGGAAAGCTCCAGAACAGAGAGTTTGCCAACTTCGTCGATGAGCTTTTGTAGTTTGCTATCGACTTTGGTTTCTTTTTTTGTTTCTTCAGACATTTTTTCCTTTGAAATTAATAAATATTAGTGAGCAGTTAGGCTTGACCCTTTTTTTCGCTTAAGGCTTTAAGGGTAAGGACAAATTTAGTTTGGTGAAATGAGAGGCTGTAGGCTAGGCGTTGGAGAGGGTTTTTTAGGCCAGCGACAAATTGGGCTAGGAGATGACTTTTAGAGGGGAGAGAGAGGAGTTTTTTGAGCTCTTCAACAGAGAGAAGTTTTTGTTCAAAAATGCCATATTTGAACTCCGGTTTACCGGCTTCTTTTTGAGTCTTTTCGGATTCTTTTAGAGGAGCAATTTCGTCGTCGTTGGCAAAGATGACGGCAGTGGGACCAGTTAAGGTTTCGGGGAGTTTAATACCAAGGGTTTCTAGGGCGCGGCTTATTAGGGTGTTTTTTAAGACTTCCATTTGACCACCTTGAGCCTTTATTTCTTGGCGAAGGGAGGCAGCTTGTTCGGCAGTTAGGCCCTGGTAATCAACTAGAGCAGCGCTTTTGGCGCTTTCCAGTTTCTGTTTTATGTCTTCGACTTGGTAGATTTTTGAGGGGGCAACCATATGTTTTTTGAAAAAAATTAAGACAAAAAAAGCTCGGGTTTAGCCGAGCAAATAACAGAAGAGATAAAAAACTGTTATCCTCGGCGGGTTTTGCTGTTTAGGCAAAATTAAGACTTAAGCACCTGCTTTCTTTGGATCAGAGGGAGTATAGCATCTGGGGTGCTGTTGATGCAAGGCTGAGTGAGAGAATTTTTTTAAGCTTTTTTCTTGATGGGAATTATTTTTTCGTTGCCTTCACCAAGAACTGTAATAAGATCGGTGCCGGCCGGGATAATGATTTTACTGTTTTGAGCGTAGACTCTTTCGGCTACCTCTAGAGAGCGGAGGCGCTGGGCATTGCCTTTAAAGTATTTTTCGGCGGCCTGAGCGACTGTTTGAACCGCTTTAGCCTCAGCATCAGCCCGGAGAATGCGGGCTTTAGCATCGCCTTCAGCTCTTAAAATTTGGCTTTGTTTTCGGCCTTCGGCTTCCAGGATCTGGCTTTGACGGATAGCTTCGGATTCAAGAATAGCGGCTCTTTTTTCCCGTTCAGCTTTCATCTGACGGCTCATGGCGTCGGTAATGTCGGCGGGAGGGTCAATTTTTTGGACTTCGACTCGGGTAACCTTGACGCCCCAGCCGTTGGTGGCCTCGTCTAAAACTTCGCGAAGGTTGGTGTTGATGTGGTCTCGGGCAACCAGGATTTCGTCCAGCATTTTGTCACCGATTAGATTTCGAAGGTTAGTTTGGGCCAGAGTAGTGGCAGCGTAGTCAAAGTCCTCGACTTCAAATTCGGCTTTGACGGGGTCAACGACCTTGTAGTAGATGACGGCGTCAACAGTAACAGAGACATTGTCTTTGGTGATCACTTTTTGGGGGTCAACGTTGATGACTTTTTCGCGCATATCAACCTTGATCATCGAGTCCAAGAAAGGGATGATGAAGTTAATACCGGAGTCGGCAGTGGAGTGGTATTTCCCGAGGCGCAAAATGACTCCCTTTTCGTATTGGTTGATAACTTTGGCTCCGGCAAAAATAGTAATGAGAGCAAAAACAGCAAAGATGATAAGGAGGGTTGGCATAAAGATTTATTTTTTAATTTTTAATTTTTGGAAGAACATTTAAAGTAATACCTTCAACTGATTTTACGATAGCAGTTTTTCCTTGGGGAATGGTTTTGGTGGAGGCGGCACGCCAAAGTTCGTTGTTTATTTTTACCGCTCCGGGGCCGTGGGGGCTGATTTCCTTGGTGACAAGGGCTTCTTTGTTTATCAATTGATCGATGTTGCTGTGATGGCTTAGAAGGCTTAGGTTTTTTTTGACGAAGCGGCGGCCCAGGACAAAGTAGAGGATAGAAAGAATGATGGTAGTGACAAGGCCGGCGTTAAAGCCAAATTTTAGGGCAACAGGGAAGCCTAAGATTAAGGTTAAACCAACAAGAAAGAGGTCAAAACCGGTAGCGGCACCGATAATTAATTCGGCAAGGATAAAGATTAGTCCCAAGAAGAGGAGGATATGGCTTGAAGTAAAGCTCATTTGAGGTCTATTTTAGCAGATTTTTGGTTAATTAGTTTTTCCAAGACATGCCAGCGACGCTGTTTTTCTTTTTGGGAGATGTTGTTGGGATAGAGCTGGGCGGAAAGAGTACCCGGTCGAGGGGAGTATTTATTGAGGTAGGCAATTTTAAAACCCACCTTTTTACATAGCTTGATGGTATTTTGAAAGGCTTTTTCGTCTTCACCGGGGAAGCCAATAAGGATGTCGGTAGTTAATTTAATATCAGGGATAGCCTTTCTTATTTTCTTGATTAGATTTAAGTATTGGTTGGCAGTGTAGTTTCGGTTCATTTTTTTTAGGATTTGGTTGTCACCTGATTGAACAGGGAGATGGAGGAGGCGAGAAATGTTTTTATTTTGAGCAATGACTTTAATAAGTTTGTCGGAGAAATCCCAGGGGTTTGAAGAGACAAAGGAGAGGTCTTTGACGCCGGGAAGGGTAGCAATAGTCTCTAAAAGATGGTGAAAGAGGGTAGCTTGGCGGGTTTTGTTGAGAGATTTGCTAAGGCTTGGGGGAGTGAGGTCAGCGCCGTAGGAATTGACATTTTGGCCAACCAAGACAATCTCCCCAAAGCCTTGGTCTATCGCCTGTTTTACTTCTTTGATAATTTCTTTTAGGGGGCGTGATTGTTCTTTGCCGCGGGCGTAGGGGACGATGCAGTAGGAGCAGAAGTTGTTGCAACCTGCAGAAATAGGGATAAGGGCGGCGGTTTTTTTGTCTCGGAGGGGGGCAAGTTGAAAGCTTATTTTTTCAATGGGAAGAAATTTTTGGACTTGGGGAAGGCGGCGCCTGAGTTCGCGCATTTTTTTGCCGGTTTTGTCGTGGTAGGCAGCACCGACTAGGCAGCCGGTAAGAATGATTTGGGGAAGAGAGACGGTGGCGCTTAAGCGGTGTTGGTGAATGTTATTGATTAGGCCATAGGTGCGGTTTTCAGCTGATTCACGGACAATGCAGGTGTTAATGATTGCCAGATCAGCTTTTTTCCAAGATTTTATTTCTTGGTAGCCTTTTTGGTGGTAGTAGGTTTTGAGGCGTTGGGAGTCGGCGGTATTTTGAGCACAGCCGAAAGTTTTAAGGAAGAAGGTTTGGGCCATGATGGGTATTGTAGCAGGGAGGAGGAGGCAGAGGGTATAATGGGGAGTGAAAAAGAAATTTTTGTTTTTGGGGCTGGGATTTTTAATTTTGGGATTGGTGGGAGCGGGAGTGGTTTGGACAAAGATTGGAGTCTGGGAGAGGTGTGGTGGACTGCCTAGGCGAGAGCTTTTGTTGCTTTTACAGGAGGCTCGTGGGAAAAAGAATTTGTTTTTGAAAGACAAGTACCGGCTTTTGGTCTTGGGTTTGGATCAGCGGCAGGACGAGTTGGAGCGGACAATGTTGACAGACACAATAATGTTGGTTTCTTTTGATCGGGGGAAGCGAGAGGTAAAGTTGGTTTCGTTGCCGCGTGATTGGTGGTCTGAGGAGTGGGAAACGAAAATAAATGCCTTTTGGTTTTATGCGCAGCAAGAAGATGATCGCTGGGGGTGGTTTAAGGCCAGAATGGGAGAGGTTTTAGGGATAGAGGTGGATGGAGTTTTGGTGCTGGATCAGGAATTTTTAGTGGGATTGGTAGGGGCAGTGGGAGGAGTGGAAGTTAATTTGTCGGAGGGATTTATAGACGAGGAATATCCTAACCCCGATTATGTGGCTTCGCCAGGAGCAGAGGTGGAGATGTATAAAAAAGTGGAGTTTAGGGCGGGAGAGAATTTTTTGGAGGGGGAAAGGGTATTGGAGTTTGTGAGAAGCCGAAAGGGAAGTGATTTAGCGAAAGAGGGGGGAACAGATCTTGGTCGAGCAACCAGGCAACAGTTGCTGGTAGAGGCTTTCTTGAAAAAATTTATGGGAGAGGGAGAGTGGCGCCAGCCCTGTGTTTTGGGAGAGCTTTATGGGCAGTGGAGGCAGGGAGTAGAAAGTGATTGGAGTGAGAGTGATTGGGTGGCTTTGGGGTGGGGGCTGTGGCCAAAATTTGGGTTTTCTCTTTTAAGGACAGATTTGCCGGTAGGGGAGGAGGGGCTTTTGTATCACCCCGTGCAGCCGGTTGAGGGACAGTGGGTGTGGTTGTCAAAAGAGCAGGCGGAGGTGGAGAGTTTTTTTAAAGAGATTTAGTTGCTTGGAGGGTTGGCTTTTTGCCAGATGACGCTGTGATGGTCTGCAAAGATCTTGGTCCAGTTGGGGTGAGGGTGCTCACTTAGCTCAAGGTCAAGGAAAGTACCGGAAGAGATAAGGAGGCAGTCGGCTTGGTAATTTTCAAGGCGCTTATCCCAAGCGGGGCGGGCTTGGATAATTTCCAGAAAGGTAGTGTAGGGACTTTGATTTTCGGAGTTTGGCCAAGCGGGCATGCGGCCGTCAATAAAGGTTTTTCTGGTGGGAAGCTGCCAGGCTAGATAGCCGCCCCATTCATAGGTGTTGAAGATGTTTTTACAGGTGGAAGGATTTTGGTCTAGATAGTTGGCTGCTTGGCAGGGAAAGTTGGTTTTGGGGTTTTGGCAGAGGTCGTTCCAGGAAACGGAGAGGGAAGAGAGGTGAAGAAGTTTCCAAAAGATAAAGAGGAGAAGGCCTGAAGAAATGAGGAGGGGTGAAAATTGGTTGAGTTTGGTTGTTGTTTTGACTGGAGATATGGGAAGGAGCTGGTTTAGAAAATATATTGAGGATAGTCCGAGGAAAGGAAGGTGGCGGCGGGCTTTTAGGGAAAGGGTGAGGAAAAAGAGCCAGGAGAGGGTGAGAAAAATGAAATTTTTTTGGTGGAGAGTTTTACCGGGTTTTTCGTTTTTTTGAAGAAGGATAAGAGGTGGAGCAATAATGAGGGCCAAGATTAAAGGGAAAAAGTGGCGATTGGGAGGAACCCATTCGGCAATAAGTTGGTTTAGGGGGTACCAGGAATGGCGAAAGATTTCGACATAGATTTTTAGACCAAAGGGATTTAAAAGGGTGGCAATAAAGCAAGTGAAGATAATAAGGAAGAGCATATTTCTTTGGCGGGTGTTTTTAAGGAATAGTTGTTCCAGAGTGTAAAAAGAGAGGAGAAGAAGACCAAAGATGAAGGCGCCATGAAGGTTGGCCCAGAGAAAAAAGAGAAGAAACCAGAGAGGAAGAAAGGAGAAGGAGAGGGACTTTTTACGGAGGAGAAGAAAGTAGACAAGGGAGACGCCAAGGAAGCTGAAAAGCTGAGAGCGCCAACCAAGATTAAAAACGGGCCAGCCCAAGATAAAGAGAAGGGGGGTAAAAATGCTTAAGCGCCAGGGAGAGGAGGAAGAGCTTTTAAGAGTAAGGTAAAAAGAAGTGCTAAGAAGGAGGGCGGAAGAGAAGATGAGGCCGGGGAAATTAAAAGCTTTAAAAAGAAAGTAGGTTAAGAGTTGGTAGAGAGAGTAAGAGTGGACCCATTGGTAATGGGGTAAAAAGAAACCAAGATCATTTTGTCGGAAGAGACGTTGATTGACCCAAATTTCTTGGCCATAGCGCAGGTGCCAGCCAAGGTCAGTGTCAACGGGAGAGAGGAGGAAGCTTAAGAAAAGAGCGAGGATTAAAAGGGGAAAGAGAGCTTTTTTAGGGAGAGTTTTAAAAAGGGACATTTTTTTAGTATGGCCCTATTTTAAGCGATGGGGAGGGGATTTGGTACACTGATTTTGTGAGAAGAAAAAGTGGGAGAGGAAAAATGTTTCCAAAGCGGGGGAGTTTATGGCTTTTGTTGGGACCGGCTTTTGTGTGGGCAGCAACAGCTCAGGGGTCAGGTGAGCTTATTTGGTGGCCGTATTTGGTGGCGCGCTATGGGGGGGCTTTTTTGGCGCTTTTATTGCCGGCGGCATTATTGCAATTTTTTGTGAATCGCGAGGTGAGTCGGTATACGGCGGCAACGGGGGAGGGAGTGTGGAGTGGCTTTTGGAAGATGTCTCGATTTTATGCTTTGCCTTTGTTTTTTCTTTGTTTTTT
>CAZGPK010000006.1:10640-24114 GCA_964527115.1 uncultured Gammaproteobacteria bacterium
ATATATAACAACTCCTTTTTCCAAAAAAACGAAGGGGAAATACGAGTAAATTTGCAAAAATCATTGTCAGATTTTGTTAAGGAATACATTAAAGAATTAAATGAACCGGACAATGACAACTCCTCTGATTTACCGAAAGAAATTCAACTAAAGATGGATAATTATTACAAAAACTATATGTTTTTTCTTTGTTTTTTGAGTTTCCTGTGGTTTGGGGGATATGCGAGTTCTGGTGGGGGGAGTCTATGGTCGCTTTTACATTGGCCTTTTAGAGAAAATCAGAAGTGGGGGAGTCTTTTTTGGGCTTATGCTTTAGTGGGAATTTTTTCTTCTGCTTTAGTTTTTTCAAAGGTAGCTTATCGCTTTATCGAAAGGGTGATGAAAGTGGTGACAGTAATAACGCTGGGAGGGCTTTTAATAAGTGTAGTGCTGGTGGGGAGCTTGGGGGATTGGAGAGCCTTTTTAGGGTTTCTTTTTAACCCTTTGAAGCTTGGGCAGGGAGTAGATTGGACGGGATTTGACTATTCAAAGCTGGTAACGGGGATTGTTTTTGCAGGGATGGGAGGTTTTTTAAATTTAATGTATTCCTATTGGGTAAAGGATAAGGGGGTGGGGGCGGCCTTCTTTTCAAAGAAGATCAGCGGAGTTTTGGTAAAAGAGAAAGGAGAGTTTGAAGCAGAGATAATAGAAATTGAGGATAGTGAGGAAAATAGAGAGAGGTGGAGAAAGTGGGAGCAGTATTTAAATCTGGACTCGGGGTTGGCAGTCGTTATTAATGCGCTAACGATTATCATGACAAGTTTTTTGGCCTTTGTGCTTTTGTGGCCCAGGAGGCAGTTTCCTAGTGGGTGGGAGATTACTCTAGTTCAATCAAGATTTTTTGAGGTGAGTTTTGGAGCGTTGGGGAAAGGGCTTTTTTTGGTGGTAGCGGGGGCGTTTATGGTAGATACTTGGCTTGCTTTGGCAGATGGGGTAGCACGGCAGTTTGCTGATTTTTCCCGGGCGGCATTGGGGAGAAGATCAATGAAGTGGTGGTATTATCTGTGGCTTAGTTTCCTAATTGGAGTGACACTTATAACTATGCCCTTGGCCCAGCCTGATGTTTTGTTGGTGATGGTGGGAGTGATTTCTGTTTTTGCCTTTGTTTTTTACATTCCGGGCTTGTGGTATTTAAATTATAGGAAAGTACCCAGAGAGGGAGCAAAATGGCTTAGGCCGGGGAGAGTAAGTGGAGTTTTGTTGTGGTTGGTATGGGCGCTTTATGCGGGATTGGCGGGATGGTATTTGTGGATGGTATTGATTGGACGAGGGTCTTAGTTTATCCAGAGCTCTAGAATGACAAAGTAGAAGAAGAAGGCGGTGAGAATGAAGCCTTCGCTGCGGTCAAGGCGATGTTTGGAATGGGTGAAGAGAAAAAAGAGGATAAGAATGACGGAATATTGAACACCGGCCTGGATGGTGGGGAAGGGATAAGTTAAGGTAATAGGACGGATGAGGGCGGCGAGGCCGATGACGAGGGTAGCATTGGTGACGGCGGAGCCAATGAGGTCACCAAAGGCCATGGCGGTTTGGTTTTTTCTGATTGCTTTAAGCTCAAAGGCGAGCTCCGGTAGGGAGGTACCAACAGAGACAATAAAAAGGCCGATGAAAAGTGGAGGGAGGTTTAAGATAGTGGCAAGAGATTTGGCCCAGTGGACAGTGAATTCAGCAGAAGCAACAAGGAGAAGGGTGAGGATAAGCATTTTTGCAAGAGAGGTGAGGATTTTTGCCTGGTTTTTGGGGAGAGATTTTTTGGGAATGCTGATGGTAGCATGGCGAAAGGTGGTTTCCCAAGTGTAAAGAGCATAGGCCAGGAGGAGGATGAAGGCGTCGAGGCGTCCTAGGGAGCCGTCAAGGATAAGGATGATGGGGGAAAGAGAGAGGAGAACAGTGGGGAGGAGGCGGTGGGCACGAAGATCGCCGCTTATTAAAATGGGGGCGCCAACGAGAGTGGTAAGGCCAAGGATAAGAGAAAAGTTGGCGATATTGGAGCCCAGGGCACTGCCCAGAGCCAGGCCAGAGTTGCCGGCAAAGGAAGCAGTTATTGCGACAGAGACTTCGGGAAGGGAAGTGGCTAAGGCTAAGAGAAAAGCGGTAATGGCAAAGCTTGAAAGGCCAAGGAGGCGAGCCAGGTGAGAAAGATTTTGGGTGAGGTAAGAGGTGATTCGAGAGAGGAGGACACAGCCCAGAAAAATGAGAATGATGGACAGGAACATGAGTTTATCGTAGCTTATGGAAAGTTAAAGCTCAAATGGTAGTGGTAGACTTTTTAAGAGAAAGATTTCTAAAAATTTCTAAAGATTTCTAAAGATTTTTAAAAATGAAGAAAATGAAGAACATAATTGGTAGGAAAAAATTAGGGTTGGTGGGATTAGTATTGATAGGTTTGTTGGCTGTGCTGGTGGGGTGGGGGTGGATTTGCTGGGGAAAGAGACCTCTTTTAAGTCCCAAGGGGGAGGGAGATTTTAATGTGTATTCAGCCTGGTATCAGTATCGCTTTGATGAGCTTGGTAGACGGGAATTTGAAGAGGGAGAAATAAGCTTGGGAGAAGTCCAAAGCCAATCAAGATATGGGGAGGTAAGAAAATTTTACTTTACTGTTTCTGGTAAAAAGGTAAGTGGTCTGGCTCATATTCCGTTGGGAAAGGGTTCTTTTCCGGTGGTGCTGATGGTAAGAGGGTATGCAGAAAGGCAAGGATATTATTCTGGATCGGGGACGGATAAGGTGGCAGAGAAGTTGGTGGAAAAAGGAATATTAACTTTAGCGCCTGATTTCCTGGGGTATGGGGAGAGTGAGGGAGAGAGTGAAGACATGTTGGAGGCTCGGTTTGCCAAGGTGGAGACAGTCTTGGCACTTTTATATTCGCTAAAAAGTTTAGAGATGGTAGATCTTGATAGGGTGGGATTGTGGGGACATAGTAATGGGGGGCAGATTATTCTTTCGGTTTTGGAGATTTCGGGACTTAGGTTGCCAACGGTTTTGTGGGCGCCGGTATCAAAGGGTTTTCCGGAAGGGGTGTTGGTTTATGCTGATGATCTGGATGATGGGGGAGAGGCAGTGCGGGGGGCAATAGAAGAGTTTGAAAAAAGGGAGGATACGAGGTTTTTTTCAATAGATTATTGGTGGGAGAGGGTTAGAGCAGCGGTTTTGATTTTGCAAGGAACGGCGGACGAGTGGGTAGAGACAGAATGGTCGGAGGAGCTGGTAAAAAATCTTCAAGAGAGAAGAGGAGGGGGGGCTCGATTAGTAAAGTACGAAGGGGCGGATCATAATTTAAAACAGAACTGGAGCGAGGCAGTGGAAGAGACGCTAGGTTTTTATGAGAGGGAGAAAATTTAGCCCTTAATTGGGGCTTTTTTAAGTACTTTGTTTTTGGTATAGTACGCTGATATGGGCCATAAAGAAGCAAGAGGGATGGAGCATCTTTTATGTTTAGTGCGAGAAAAAACTGTTATGGTTTTGGATCCAGGAAATGATCCGTTAACCTATGATGAATTGGTTTTTTTGGTAGGGGCGGCGGTGAGGTTATTGGAAGAGGGTTTAGAAGAGGATAACCCCGGTGCTTGGGAGACAGTAGAAGCGGATTTTTCTGATTTATTAAGTGTTTGTTATAAAGATTATGAGGCAGCTGGTTTCCTTTTTGGGGAAAAAGAAGTAAAACTAGTTTTTAGAGAGAGGGGGGCGACTGAAGAAGACCCTTGTTTTTTACTTGTACCAGATAAATGCTCGAGATTGGTTTTAAAGGAATTTATGATTGGAGATGTGAAGAGCTTGGATTCTGATTCAGACTCGGATGTTAGAGTAATGGAATGGGGTCGGTCAGGACGGGCCAGTTCAGTTTTGGAAATGATTAAGGAGACGTTTTTTGTTAATTTGTTGGGAATTTTTTCTCATGATGGTTTGGAGGGTATGGATTTTAATGAGGGAATTTCGTGGTTGTTACCCGAAGAGCTGCCGGACTGGTGGGGTGCCAATGAACGGCATGTCTTTTACTTTTTAGCAGAGGCTTTGTGTTTGGGGTTGGCAGAGGCTTATGAGGGATTTTTCACCAGCCTGTGGGTGGACTTGGTATGTAGAGAGAAACTAGTTGAAGAGGGATTAGTAAACGAATTATTTTATGAGAATGATGGACCAGTTTCCTTTAGTTTGAATTAGAGATGTCTTTTGGTGCGGCGAAGGCGTTCAATGATCCAGGTAGGCCAGTAGAGGGGAGAAAGAGGAAGATCCTGGGAGTGAAGGATGGGGTAGGCAGAGCCGCCAAAGCCTTTTTTGAAGAGGGTGAGACCGGCCCAAGGGTGATGAGGGTTGTCTGATTCGCTGATACCCCAGAAGTTGTGGAGGGTACAGCCACGGCGCTGGGCTTCAAGGATGATTTCCCACTGGAGGAGGTAGGGGGCTTGAAGCTTGGGGTGGGAGAGACTGGAGGAGCCGTGGTGATAAAAAGAGGAGCCTTGCCAGAACATGACGAGGGCGGCGGCAAGGGGTTGCTTTTGGTAGTGGGCAATAAAAAGGGCGGCTTGAGTGTCTTTGGCAAAAGTTTCCAGTTGGGTTCTGAGGAATTTTTTTGAGAAGGGGACGTAACCATGACGGGCGACAGTTTCTTTTTGTAGAGAAAGATAGACCTCAATGTTTTGGGGGTTGCTGGAGTAGGTGACAGTGACGCCTTCTTTTTGAGCTTTGCGGATGCAGTAGCGGGTGGTTTTTCTCATATTTTTGAGAATGGTTTCCGTGTCTGGTTTAAGATCTAGGTTCCAGGTGTATTCGGCGTGGGTGTGGATGGGGGAGGGGCGAAAGCCAGTTTTTTGGAAGATTTTTAAGTTTTGGGGGAGGCGAGGGAGGCAAGGGGAAAGACGGATAAAGGCGGCTTTTTCTTGACGGGCAATCTTTCTTATTTCCTCTAAAAGCTTGGGCCAATGGGACCAGTTTTTTAAATGAGGAGAGTGGGGAAGAAAAAGAAAGGTGCCGCGGCGGGCTCTGATTTTAATAATTTGAGCGGTGCCAGAGAGCTTAGAATTTTGATAGAGGCCAAGGCGCCAAATTTTGTCTCCCATTTTTTGATTAAATTCACCCCAATTCCAGGAGGAAAGAAAGGTTTTTTCATTTAAAGGGACTTCTTGGAAATAGTCTTCCCAGATTGAGGAGGAGAGGATAGGTTTAATTTCGAGGCTCATTGGTTTGTTCCTAGCTCTTTTTGAAGAAGTTTAATAAGGTGCTTAGCTTTTTTGGGCGAGGTTTGGATGTTGGTGGGAAGAGAGAGTATGTTGCCAGCAAGGCTTTCAGCTTGAGGACAGGAGCCGGGGAGATAGTGGAAGGATTTTAAGTTTCCCTTGGGGGGGTCAATGACTCGTTGATACCAGTTTTCTAAGAAAACACCTTTCTTTTTAAGGTTTTGGGCAATGGCGGTAGCTTTAGGGGTAAGGAGGGGGAAGCGAAGCCAGTTTGGTTTGGCATATTCATTGACAGCTGGTGTTTTTATGGTGGGAAAGGCAGACTGGTAGAGGTTTTGGAGAAGGTCGCGCTGATGTTGGTAGCTGCCAAGTTTTTTTATTTGAGACAGGACAAGGGCGGCTAGGGCTGGAGGGAGGCGAGCGGGGAAATATTTGGGTTTTTGAGCTTGGTTTTCCATCTGGGCAACGGCGGGAGTAATGAGTCCCAGGCGGCGAGTGGCCCAGAGGAAAGCTTTACCTAAAGGAAGAGGATGGTAGAAAGGCTTGGCGGCGGCAAAGAGAAGGGGATGGAGGAGTTGTTTTTTGGTCCAGAGAGAAGAAGGGAAGGGGAGTTTCTCGTAAATTTTTTGGATTTTTTGGGCTAGAGCTTGGTTATTGGTGGCAAGAAGACCACCATAGATTGAGGAAATGGCTTTGTCGCGACCAAAGCTAAAGTAAGCGGCTTGGCCAAAGGTACCCAGGGGATGGCCTTGGTAATAAACAGCGATGGCATGGGCGCAGTCTTCGATTAAGGGGAGCTTGTGTTTTTGAGCAAGATAGAGGATTTTTTTGAGGTTGGCAGGATTGCCAAAAGTGTGTTGGACAACGATGGCTTTGGTATTTTTGGTGATTTTTTTCTCAAGATCTTTAGGGTCAAGATTTAAACTTTGATCAATGTCTATATAGAGAGGTTTTAAACCAGCCCAGAGGAGGGGGTTGATGGTGGCGTTGCAGGTGAAGGCTTGGGTGGCAATTTGGCTGTTAGGAGGGAAGCCTAGGGCTTGAAGGAGAAGAAGATAGGCAGAGCGACCGGAGTTGGTGAGAAAAAGGTATTTTAGGCCAAGTAGATTTTTAAGGTGAGTTTCCAGGTTTTGGAGGGTGTTTTTAGGGGTGTGAAAGAGAAGTTTAAAGCTTTGAAAGAGGTCAGTTTTTTGGGTGTTGGGAGAGAGGGAGGTGCTGATCATGGGAAATTTGGGGTTTCTTTATTCTAGTTTTAAATTGAGATAAACTCAAATCTGAGGCAGTAAAAAAGATATAGGATAAACCTAAGATTTCTTATAGGTCTTTTAGGGGATGGAATGGCAGTTTTCCTTCAAAAAGGAAGGTGGAGGAGTGGTTAAGATAGGGTTTAAGGGCGCTGATGATGGCGGCGGGATGGGAAAGCTGGGTAAGAGAAATGTTTTTAGCTTCTTGGCGGATGAAGGTAAAATAGTCGGGGGTGCTAATGATGGAGAGGGTTGAGTTTTCAGAAAGACTTTTCCCTATTTTTCGGTGGATTTCAGGAGCTTGGGAGCCAAGTTCAATGAGGCAAGGAAGAACAGCAATTTTATGGCGGGCTTTTTGGCGGCCCAGTTCATCAAGGGCGGCCAGGACGCCTTCCGGGGTGCTATTTTTAAGGTCTAGGAGAAAGGTGGCGCCAGAAGAGTGTTTTTGAGATTGTAGGGCGCTTTCTGGTATCTTCATTTGGAGGAGGGTTTCTTTGATCTTGCCCCAGGGGACTTTAAAGAGACGGGCAAGGTAGAGGGCAGGGACAAGGTGGGTGAGATGGTGGGGAATGGTTAAATTGGTTTCCAGATCGACGCTAGTGTTGTCTGGAAGGGAGAAGGTAAAAAAAGTGCGATGGGCAAGTTTTTTGGTAGTTTTTAAGGAGAGTTGGAGTGGTTTTTGGGTGGAATAGAAGTAGGCGCGAGAGTGGATGAATTTTTTAAGGTCGGCGCCTATGGAGTGGTCGGCATTAATAAGGGCAAGGCCGTTTGAAGGTAAGAATTGGATAAGTTCGGCTTTGGTTTTAATGATATTTTCTTGAGAGCCAAAGAGGGCTAAATGTTGGTTGCCCAGGCCGGTGAGGATGCCAATGCTGGGATGGACAATCCGGCAGAGTTCGCGGATTTCCCCACGCTGGTAGGCGGAAAGCTCGACGGGAAAGAAGAGGTGCTGGGATTTAAGGTTTTTGAGGATAAAGAGGCTAATGCCGGTAGGGGTGTTGATGTTTTTAGGAGTGGTCAGGGTGGGGTGTTGTGAAGAGAGGAGTTGGGTGAGGAAATGTTTGCAGGTGCTTTTACCGAAACTGCCGGTGATACCGATAACGGTTAAACGAGGATGCTTTTTGATTTTTTGTGAGGCAAGATGGTAAATTGTTTTTTTTACAAGGAGGTTTAAGGGGAAGATTAGGGCAAGGGCAAAAAGGGGAGACAGGGGGGAGAAGAAAAGGGAAAATGGGAAGGGGGAAAAGGGAAGAAGGAAAGGGAGGGAAAGGAGGAGTAGAAGGAGAGCTTTGGGAGTGGGACGGGGGAGTTTTTTTAGTGAAAGTGGGGCAAGGAGAGTGAGGTGAAGCCAGGCATTAAGGGGAGTTTTTTGGGTTCTTTTAAGGTGTTCCAGGAGGCGGTCGGGGCGATATTCTTTGAGCTGGAGTAGATAGAGAAAAAAGAGGGTTTGCTGGAGAGATTTGAGAAAGAAAAGAAGAGAGAGGGCGGGCCAGAGGGAATGGGTGGACATGAATAGGGTATTATATCCTGTTTGCTTTGGTTTTTTTGAGGAAGCTTTCTACTTTATTGGCGATTTTTTGGGGGTGGGTAAGGTGGAGACCGTGACGGCCGGAGGAAAAGATAATAAGGTGGGAAGTGGGGATAAGACGGGCTAATTTTTGGCCCATCCAGAGGGGGGTGTAGGTATCGCGTCGGCCCCAGAGCAAAAGAGTGGGAATGGAGATTTTTTGAGCAGCTTCAGTGAGGTCAAGAGAGAGCATGTTTTTCATGGTTTCCCGCATGACGGGAGAAGCCTCAAAGTAGTCTTTTTCGCGAGTTAGGCGATAGAGGATTTTTCTAAAGAAGGGAGAGAGTTTTTGAAGAGGGGGAAGGGAAAAAATAGCTTTACCAAGCTTGGCGGGAAGAAAGAAAATCATTCTTTTTAAGCTATTTCGAGGAGGAAGACCGGCAGAGCCAATAAGAATAAGGTGGGAGAGTTGTTCGGGATGCTGGGCAGTAAAGCTGAGAGCGAGACGGCCGCCATGGGAGTGAGCAAGGATGGTTGGTCGAGAGAGGTGGTTTTGGGAAAGGTAATTTTCAAGCCAGAGATGATAGTCTTCAATTTTCCAAGGAGAGCTTAGGGGTTTTTGAGGGTCAAATCCAGGTAGGTGAGGGCAATAAACACGGTGAGTTTTCTCCAGAGCTTTTCTGGTTTTTTCCCAGCGAGTAGGAGAGCTGCCCCAACCGTGGAGAATGACAATGTCCATAAATCTATTATATCTTTTTGGGAATTTTTTAGTTTGAGCTGTTAGAGTTGGCTTGAATTTTAGGTAGTTCTACTTTGACCCCGGGGCCCATGGTGGCGGCAAGGGTAAGCTTGAGAATATTAGGAAGGCCAACTAGTTTAAAGAGAGCTTGGGTGTTTTTAGCTATTTCCTGGGGTTTTTGGTTGGTGAGACCGACAATGGTGTGAATGACCGGAGCTTTTTTCTCCGTTTTTATTTCCAGTCCAGTAGAAGCAAACTTTTTAACTTGTTTTTCCGGGTCTTTGATAAGGGTGCCATTTTTAGGATTGGGCATGAGACCTTTGGGACCCAAGAGGCGGGCAAATGGGACAAGACGGGACATGAAGGCGGGTGAGGCCAGAAGGATATCGAAGTCGATCTTTCCTTCCTTTAGTTGAGCTAGAATTTTGTCGTCGGCGACGGCAACTTTTTTGGTAGTGGTTTGGAAGTGGGGGTAGTTAATGGAGCCGATTTTTCCTTTTTCACGAACCAGGAGGTGGGCTTCAATTTTTCCGACAAAGGAAGCAACGTGAGTTTCCTGAGCAAGCTTAATCGCTTCTTCAAGCGGATAAAAGTGATGGCGGTCAACTTTAGCCTTAGCTTCACGGAAGCGTTTACTACGGGATTTGGGTTTTTTAGTGCTTTTTGTTTCCGTTTCAAAAGCAGGAGAAACAGAAGCAGGAGAAACAGAAATTTCTTCGGTGGGAGAAATTTGGCTGGGAGGGGAGACTTGGATTTTTTCGCCGATCGCAACAAGTTTTTCAGCGGCTTTTTTGGCAATTTTACCTGCCTTTTTACCAGTGGTTTTTGGAGTGAGTTTTTTCTTTGAAGAAGATTTTGTTTGTTCGTTGGCCATTTTTTTAAGGAGAATTTATAAGTTTAGTCGATTATTTCAATGCCCATAGAGCGGGCAGTGCCAATGACAGTGCGTTTGGCGGCTTCAATATCGGTGGTATTTAAATCGGGTAATTTAGTTTGGGCGATCTCTTCTATTTGTTTGCGGGTGAGAGTGGCGATTTTTTCTCGGTGGGTGCTGCCGGAGCCTTTTGAGAGACCAGTCTTTTTTTTAAGAAGATCGGAGACGGGTGGTTTTTTGATGATGAAGTCGAAGGAGCGATCTTCATAGACGGTGATGACGGCAGGAATAAGGCTGCCTTTTTGTTCTTTAGTTCGCTCATTGAAGGCGTTGACAAAATCCATAATGGGAACGCCAGCCTGGCCGAGAGCGGGACCGACGGGAGGAGCGGGGGTGGCAGCAGCGGCGGGAATGGTGAGCTTAATGATAGTTTTTATTTTTTTGGCCATTGTTTTTGAGGAAAGATTTTAAATTTTGGCGATTTGAAGGAGGTCAAGCTCAACCGGAGTTTCACGGCCAAAGATAGAGACAAGAACTTTTACTTTACCACGTTCTTGGTCTATTTCTTCGACTGTCCCCAGGAATTCAATGAAAGGGCCGTCGATAACTTTGACAGCTTCGCCTTTGGTAAATTTAGCCTGATATTTGGGTTTGTCTTCTTCAATTGTTTTTAAGATATGGTCTATTTCTGTTTGGGAAATGGGGGTGGGTTTTTGGTCGATGCCGACAAAGCCGGTGACACCGGGGGTAGTGCGGACCAGAGTCCAGCTGTTATCGTCTAGGTCTAAGTGAATGAGGATGTAGCCGGGAAAGATTTTTTCTTGGGTTTTGGTTTTTTGACCACGGCGGATGACCATTTTTGACTGAAGGGGGACAACAGCTTCAAAAATTTGGTTTTCAAGACTGGCAGTTTCAATTCGCTGTTTTAAGGCGTTGACGACTTTGTGTTCGTGGCCGGAGTAGGTGTGGACGACAAACCAGCGGGCTTCTGGGCTAGGTGGAGTAGAAGAGAGACTGAAAAAGTATTTTAACTTAGACTTTTTAGTCTTTTTTTTGTTGGATTTAGTTTTTGTGACCATTTTTTTAGAAGGCGGAAAGGAGGCCGGCGGCTTTAGTAAAGAGGTAGTCCAGGCCACCAAGAAAAGCGCCTACCACAAGCGAAACCAATACTATCACAATCGTTAGCTGAATTAAAGTATTTTTGGTAGGCCAAGTGATGTTTTTTGCTTCTGATCTGACTTCGGAGAGGAAAGCTTGGCCTTGGGCAAGGGGTCCCGGCTTTTTGTTTTTGAGGGAAGACATGGGTGTATGATAGCAGGTTTAGAGGTGAATTTCAGGAGTTTTTTTGTGCTACTTGACAGCGCTATGGATATTGTGTAGTTTTTATTCTGTACCCCATGGATAGTGTGTTAATCGTTTTTTAGTTTTTATTAGTTTAGGACTTTTTAAGAATGAATTGTCCATATTGTGTCAGTCAGGATACGGGAGTAATAGAGTCTCGGGATGCCGAGGATGGGCAAGTAGTGCGGCGGAGAAGACAGTGCGAAAAGTGCAAAAAGCGTTTTACAACTTATGAGAGGGTGGGGAATATTGATCTTAAGGTGCTGAAAAAAGATGGGTTGGTAGAAGATTTTGAGAGAGATAAATTAGAAAGGGGAATACGCAAGGCTTGTTGGAAGAGGCCGATAGGTGACGAGGAGATAGAACATTTGGTCGACGAGGTGGAGGTAAAGCTTTTAAATCGGAAAACAACAGAGGTGCCGAGCACTGATATTGGGAAAATGGTGATGACGCGTCTTAAAAAGCTTGACTTGGTGGCATATCTGCGTTTTGCCAGTGTCTATTTGGATGTGGAGACCTTGGGAGACTTTGAAAGAGTGTTAAAAGAAGCAAAGGAGCTGGAGAGATGAAGACAGCCCCGGCAGGTTTTCGGAAGGGAAAGTTTGGTCGGCAGGCTTTGCAAGTTTTGAAAGAGCGTTATTTGTGGAAGGATACTAGGGGGAGAGTAGTGGAGACACCCGAGGGGATGTTTTATCGGGTGGCAAGGGAGATAGCGGGAGTAGAGGCAATTTATAGTGGGGATAAGAAAAAGCAGGAAGATTTAACTCGGGCGTTTTACGAGGTGATGTTGGATTTTGATTTTTTGCCAAATTCACCAACGTTGATGAATGCCGGTAAAGGGGGAAGTTTGCAGTATGCGGCTTGCTATGTTTTACCGGTAGAGGATTCAATCTCTGGAATTTTAGAGGCGGTAAAAAGGGCAGCGATAGTGCACCAGTCAGGCGGGGGGACGGGTTTTTCTTTTTCCAGGCTTCGGCCCGGAGGAAGTTTGGTGAAAAAGAGCGGTGGAGTAGCGTCTGGGCCGGTTTCTTTTATGAAAGTGTTTGATGCGGCGACAGAACAGATTAAACAGGGAGGAAAAAGACGGGGGGCAAATATGGGAGTTTTGAGGGTTGATCATCCGGATATTGAAGAGTTTATTAGTTGCAAGGAAAGTGGAGGGATTACTAATTTTAATATTTCAGTGGGGCTGACTAATGAGTTTATGAAAGCCCTGAAGAAAGAGGGAAAGTATTATTTGCGGGCAGGAGAAAATTGGCCTAAACCAGGGGGGGGAAAATACAAACTAGGGGAAAAGATAAGGCAGGTAGAGGCCAAGCAAATTTTTGAGAAAATAGTGAAATCAGCCTGGAAAAGTGGTGATCCGGGGCTGATTTGGTTGGATTGGATAAATGAGGGTCCGGCTAATCCGGTGCCTTTTTTGGGTCCAATAGAGGCGACTAATCCTTGTGGTGAACAGCCGCTTTACCCAAATGAGGCTTGTAATTTAGGGAGCATTAATTTGGCTCGTTTTGTGAAAAGAGGAAAGAAAAAACAGGTTGATTGGGAGCGGTTGGAGAAAGTGGTGACGTTGGCGGTGCGTTTTTTGGATAATGTGATTGATATTAACCCTTTCCCTTTGCCGGAGATTAAAGAGGCAGTATTTGCTAACCGACGAATTGGTCTGGGAGTGATGGGATGGGCGGATTTGCTTTTTCAGTTGGAATTGGCCTACGATAGTCGAGAAGCTTGTGCTTTGGGCGGGAAAATAATGGGATTTATAGGGAAGAAAGCTTGGAAGGAAAGCGAAAGGTTGGCTAAAGAAAAAGGGGAGTTTCCTAATTTTTCCAAGTCAATTTACAGCAAAGGTGAGAAGAGAAGGAATGCGACGGTGACGACGATTGCACCGACGGGATCAATTTCTATTATCGCTAACTGTTCTTCGGGAATTGAGCCAATTTTCGCTTTGGCTTTTCGGCATAAAACTAAAGAAAGGGAGATGAGCTTTGTGAATGAATATTTTAAAGAGGCGGCAAGGGTAGAAAAACTGTCAAAGGAGGTTATAGATAAAGTGTTGGACGAGGGGAGCTTAAGTAAGGTAAAAATTAAAAGAGCTAAGTTTCGGGAAGTGTTTAAGACGGCGCACGAGATTTCTTGGAAGGATCACATTAAAATGCAGGCGGCTTTTCAGCGCCAGGTAGATAATGCGGTTTCCAAAACAATAAATTTGACAAGCAAGGCAACAGAGAAAGAAGTGGCCTCTGCTTATCTTTTGGCTTACAAATTGGGGTGTGCAGGGGTGACGGTTTTTAGGGATGGGTGTAAAGGAGAGCAAGTTTTAAATCTGGGAACAGAGGAGAAGGAAAAGGTTTCGGAGAAGACTTTGTTATTGACGGTTAAAGCAAGGCCGCAAAGGGTCGCAGGTTATACCTATCGGGCAGAGACGCCGGTGGGGACGGCTTTTGTGACGGTTAATCATAATGGGGAAGTGGATGAGCCTTTAGAGGTTTTTGTGAATGTGGGGCGGGCCGGGTCGGATGTGGCAGCGGATGCTGAGGCGATGGGAAGACTGATTTTTCTTT
>CAZGPK010000006.1:24124-33790 GCA_964527115.1 uncultured Gammaproteobacteria bacterium
CAAAGGGAGGTGGCTCGGTTGATTGTGGCCCAGCTTGAGGGAATTGGAGGGGGTGGTTCGGTAGGCTTTGGTAAAGAGCGGGTGCGTAGTTTGGCTGACGGGATTGCCAAAGTAATTCGTGAACATTTGGAGTCTGGAGCCTTGGTTTTGGGCAAGAAGAAGTTAAAAGGAAAAACAGTGCAGATGGTGGCCCAACAACAGTCTCTGGAGATTCCCAAAAAGGAGAGGCGGGATATTTGTGCCAGCTGTGGAAATGCGACTCTGGTTTTAGCTGAAGGTTGTGCTAAATGTCTGACTTGTGGGTACTCTAAATGTTGATTGTTTTTAGCGGGGAAGGACAGGGAAAAACAAGCGCGGCATTGGGGATTTTACTTAGAGCATGGGGAAGGGGGAGGCGGGTGGCTTTGGTGCAGTTTGTAAAGACAGAAACAGGAACGGGAGAGACTAAAGCCTTAAGGCATTTGGGAATAGAGTGTTTGGTGACAGGGGAAGGGTTTGTGGGAATGGGGGGAGATAGAAAAGGCTTGGGAGTGCACCAAGAGGCGGCTAAAAGGGGTTTGAAGGAGGCGGAAAAGCTACTTTTATCAGGAGAGTATGAGCTTTTAGTTTTTGACGAGATTTTTATTGCAATGTCAGAAAAACTTTTGGAAAAAAGTGAGGTTTTAGATCTTTTAAAAAAGCGGCCAAAAGGGGTTGATTTGGTGTTGACGGGGAGGGGGGCAGTAGAAGAAATTGTTTTGATGGCCGATACGGTGACGGAGATGAAAAAGATAAAACACGAGTTTGACAAAGGAAAGGTGGCCAGGGAGGGGGTAAATTTTTAAAGTGCTGTTTTTAAAATAGAGGGGATTTGGATAGAATAGGAAATGCAGTACCAGGATCTTCATGTACACACGACGTTGTCTGACGGGCAGATGAGCTACAAGCAAGTGCTAGATAGAGCGGAGCAATTGGGAGTGGGGACGGTGGCTTTTACTGATCATGATTTAGTACCACCCAAAGATAGATTGAAAGAGTTGGGGAGCTTAAGGGGGCATCAAACCGCTTGGATTGTGGGAGTGGAGCTTTCTTGTGCGCCACCGGCGGAACTTATGGAAAGGCAGGTGGGGCAATTGCATATTGTTGGTCTTTTTGTGGATCCGGAATATCCTCCTTTGGTTTCCTGGGGAGAAAAAATTGTTAGGGGGCGCAGAGAAAGGATGAAAAAAGTGGTAGCTAATTTAAAAGAGGTGGGGTTTGAAATTTCCATGAAGGATTGTTTAAAAGAAGTGGAAGGAGAGGTCTTGCAGAGGCCGCATTTGGTGGCGGCTATTTTAAAAAAGGAAAAGAATGTGGAGCTGGTTAAATATCTTTTTGGAGAGTTGGAGAAGGCAGCCAAAAAAGATCCGGTAAGATGGGGACGCTTGTTTGAACAGACAAAAAAACAACAAGAGGCAGAACCTGATTGCCCTTGGCGACAGCCAGTTTATTCACTTTTTTTAGGAAATAAGGCGTTTGTGCCTGGAGTCTACATTGCTAAACAAGAAGTACCGGAGATGGACGAGGGAGTGAGGCTTATTCGAGAGGCGGGGGGAGTGGCGATTTTGGCTCACTGGTCAGAGTGTAAAGATGAGTTTCCAATTGAACTGGTTGAAAAGATTATGAAGGAAGGACGGATTGATGGGGCGGAGGTGGTTTATGATCTTTACCGGATTGGAATGGGAGAGGAGAAAGAGCTTCGAGAGGAGCAGGGGAAGGTTGATAAGTTAGTAGAGCGGTATGGGCTTTTGAAAAGCGGAGGAAGTGATGCTCACTCTTTGGGGCGGATGGGGGAGATGGTAGAGACGCCTTGGTTTGCTCAGCAAACTTTAGGATTGACAGAGAGAATTTTAAAAGAGAAGGGGTTGTGCCGGTCTTGGAGTACGGTGAAATGAGAGTCAGAAGACGAATTTATAGACTAAAGGGGTTTTCAGAGGAGATAATGGCGCTTTGCTTTGCTAAGTGTTCTCGAAGTTTGAAGTCTTTTGAGCAGATTGGGTAAGAGCTGACAGAGGAAGGATGATTTTTGATGACGATGAACTTGCGGGAGCTTTTCTATTTTATTCGTTTGCAAGGACGAAAGACGGGTAATATTTCTTACCGGGGCGAATAGCGATGGCTTGTTTGGGGGAGGCAGGGCGAGTATGTCCGGAAGATTAGGGATTTTTTTTAAGAAGACGTTCACGTTGCCAGTAGAAGAAGGCGAGAATGGCAAGAACACCAAGAATAGTAAAGAGACTTTCTAGTTTGTCGAGGCCGTTGGCTAAGGAGAGATAAGTTTCACCCATGCGGTAGCCTACAAAAGAAAGGATGAGGCCGCGGATAATGAGGGCGAGAAAGGTAAAAAGATAAAATTTTTGTGGTTTGAGACGAAAAACCCCGGCAATGGCAGAAATTAGAGATACTGGCAGGATGGGAGTGGAGATACCCAAGAGAATGAAAAGCTCGTCGGGGACTTTTTTCTTGAAGTTTTTTTCCAGACGTTCGACTAGGCTCCAGGAGACACCAAAATATTTACCGACTTTTTTGATTAGAGGCTCACCGCCAAAATAGGCGGCAAGATAAACCAGAGAGGTGCCAGCGGTTGCCCCAAGGGAGTAGGGAAGGCTGACATTTTTAAAAAGATGGAAAAGAAGGCTGTGAAGAGGCATTTTGAGAGAAGAGAAGAGAGCGCCGCCAGCCATGGTAATGGCGGGAGAGGGAATGGGGACGATTATTTGTTCAATCAGGCCGCCAATAACAAGGGTGGGAAAGGCGTTGATTTGGATGTTTTTTATGATGAGGTCTAAGATTTGGCCCATGGAGAAAATTGTAGCACGAATTTAAAAAGCACTAAGGATTAAGGTTTGTGAGTGAGATGTATTGAATATATTTTTTCGAGTTTGTTGCTCAAGGAGAAAGTATTTTTCTGTGTTTGCAGACCTTGGTCATCAGACTTCGAACGATTTGGTGTGAACTAAGTTCATATGATATCAGGAAAATAAGTCAATTTCTTAATCCTCAAAGTGGCTATGCTTTTGTAAATGTTGCATAGGAGATATAATGCTTTTCATAATTACGGAAAGAATACCTACGCCGCTTTTGAAAGGTGTTTTTTTACATTGTCGACCTGTTGAGGGTGGACCAACAGTAAAGGCACCAATAGTTCCTTCCGATGAAGAAACAACCCCAGCTTTCAAGGTGGCTATTGTGTGTCCCGCAAGACAATCTAGAAGTAAATGTCAGTTAAGAGTAGAACTGGGGGATGGCGATGGTTACTGTCACTATGATAGAGGTGATTCTCGCGGTGAATATCAAATAATTGGATAATTGGACCTGAAATGGATAAAAAATCAGACAGCGGTTACAGAAATGCATAGACACAAGGTTTAATTCTCCTCAGGGTTTGGGTAGTTTGATATAGTTTTTTGAAGTTACAAAAAATGTAGCCCTGGAAGGAAGACATTCGAACTTTTTATGTGGGTATTGAGTTTTTAAATGGAGGTAAGTATTATCGGAGTGTGAAAGTTGAAGATGGACAGAGGCTACCATGTAGCGTGCAGCCAGGACAGACGGCAGTTGTAGATAACTATCCGTCTTTTGTTTCTTGTACGCAAACAGAGTGTCCAGTTTCGGGAGAAATGTCAAGGGATAATCGAAAAAGCATTGAATTTAAGGAGGTAGAAGGTCAAATCGTAGTAGTAGAATGTAGGAATCAGGATTAAAAGCAGGGATTAGTAAATTAGGTAAGGTACTTCTTTTTGAACACACAACTAGGAACTAATCTCCCTCCTTACGAAATATATCCCTGTGGGCAGGCTCGTCAGGATTCGAACCTGAAATAAAGGTTTTGGAGACCTTGGTGATAGCCATTTCACTACGAGCCTTTATTTTTTAAGGTTTTTTGGGGATTTAGTGGTGGACCCGGTGGGACTTGAACCCACGATCTCTTCAATGCCATTGAAGCGCTCTAGCCAACTGAGCCACGGGCCCGTAAGGGATATTTTATCAGGATAAGGGGAAAAAGAGAATGTTGTTTATGTTGGTGCTGTTAGCTTGAAGCATGGCGAGGCGGTCAAGGCCAATAGCCATGCCGGAGCAGGGAGGAAGGCCTTTTTCTAAAGCTTTGACAAGTTCTTTGTCCCAGGGATGAGTGGGTAAATGATGTTTTTTTCTGTGATCGTCTTCTTCTTTAAAGAATTGTTTTTGAGTATTGGGATCGGTAAGTTCGGTGTAGCAGTCGCCAAGCTCCAGACCAGCCAAGTAAAACTCGAAGCGTTCGGAGAAGCCATTTCCCAGAGGACGGCAAAGAGGGGAGAGGGTGGTGGGGTAGTTGAAAAGGATGACTGGTTTGCTCTCCCCTTCATTTTTTAAGATCTGGGGTTCAATAAAATTTAGGAAAAGTTCATGGTAAAGCTCTTCCCAGGTGCTGGAAGAGGAAACTTGTAGGCCCATTTTTTGGGCAAGGGGAGAGAGTGTTTTCAGGGTGAGGGTTTGAGAGAGGTCAATTTGGGCATATTTTTGAAAAGCCTGTTTTAGGGAAATACGGGGCCAGGGAGGAGAGGTGTCGTATTTTTTGTTTTGATAGGAAAGAGTGGGAATTAGTTGGCTGATGAGTTTTTCGGTGGTTTGCATAAGGTCCTGGTAGTTTTTACCCAGCTCATACCACTCAAGGATGGTGAATTCCGGCTGGTGGGTGGGGGAAGAGGGTTCGTCTCTAAAGGCAGGGCAGATGGCAAAGCAGTTACCAAGACCTTGAGAGAGGAGTCTTTTGAGGTGGGTTTCAGGAGAGGGGGAGAGATAGTACTCTTTTAAAGAGTCTTTTATTTTGGTTTTAAAAAGAGTAATTCCGGGTTCCAGAGGGTAAGCAGGGGCAAGAACGGGAGGGGTAATTTCTTGAAAACCTTTTTGGATAAAAAAGCTGCGGCAAGAGTCAATAAGTTTTTGTTTTATCAATTTTTTAGGTGGAAATTTTACAGACATGATTTAATAATAGCTTATGGAAAGGATAGTTTGGAGGATTGGGGAATTATTTAGAGATTTGCTGTCTATTGAGATTTGTTTGATTGAGACGAAATATGCGGTAGAAGTGGAGGCTCGGGCTTTGGCTATTTTAGGATTGGGTTTATTGGTTTTAGCAGAGACAATGGAGCCCGTGATGAGGCCGGGAATGGCTTCGGGAATTTGGCCGGTATTGGCCAGACAAGTGGGGTATCGATTGGTAAAGAGGTAGTTTTTGACGTCTACTTGAGCTTGGTTGATTCTTTGTGTTCAGTGCGGACTTGGCACCATTTACAGTATTTTTTGAGTTTGAGTTTTTCCTCAGTGTTGATTTTGTTACGCTCAGTTAAATAGTTTTGAGCGCCACACTTAGTACAAAGTAGGGCAAATAGTTGTCGGGCTCCTTTTTTCTTGGCCATATATCAGGAGTATTTTAAGGTAAGGATGGGGATTTGGCAAATCAATAGCGGAGGGTAAGGGATTCGAACCCCTGAGAGCTTGCGCTCACTAGTTTTCAAAACTAGCGCCATTAACCGCTCGGCCAACCCTCCAAGAGATGAGAGCCCAGGGAGGAATTCGAATCCTCGACCTCTCCCTTACCAAGGGAGTGCTCTAACCAACTGAGCTACCTGGGCACAGGCAGTATTATAGTATAAGTTTTGGTGGGAGCCACCCATCAGATTCGAACTGATGACCTGCTGTTTACAAAACAGCTGCTCTAACCAACTGAGCTAGGGTGGCAGGTTTAGTTTGATTATACTAAAATCAGGAGATGTTTGACTGGAAGAGGATAAAAAAGCTGGGTGGTTTTTTTGTCGGGCAGTTTTTGGTTGGTGGGGGACAGTAAAGTTATTTGTTGGGATAAACTGGAGTTGAAGTTTAAAATAGATCTATGGCAAGAACAAAAAGAATATTGATTTTGACTAGCAATTATGGACATGCCAGTATGGCCGAGGCAGTGGAGGAATCTTTAGTAAAGGTGGGCCAGGTGAAGGTGGTGAACGTGGCAGAGAGCAGTAATGGATCGGTAATTTTTGGTTTTTTCTATCGTTATGCGCCGTCTCTTTTCAAGTATGTGTACCAGTTGGGGCGGATAAAGGCGGGGGGGAGAATTTATGATAATTTGTCTGGTCTTTTGAAATTTAGGAAAGATATTGTTAAGGAGATTTCTGGTTTTAAACCTGATTTGGTGATTAACACTAATTATTCCTTTGAGTATCAGATAAGTAGGGCAAGAAGAAAGCATAGGTTTGTCTATTTTAATTTAGTTCATGAGGCCTGGGCGGAGCATCCGATTCTTTATTCAAAGACGGCTGATTTAAATTTAGTGTATGACAGAAAGGGAGCAAGAATTGCCAAAAAATATGGGGTGAAAAAGACAGCGGAGATTGGATGGTTGGTGAGGGAAAGATTTTATCAAAAGAAGGTGACAAATAGTGATTGGACCCGGATGGGGTTTAAGAGGGGAGTGCCGACAGTTTTGTTGTTTGCAGGAAGTGATGGGGCAAATGCGATTTTGAAGATTTTGCCGGCGATCTTATCGGTAAAAAAGAGGGTGCAGATTATTGCGGTTGTGGGCAGGAATGAGAGTCTCTATTATGTGTTGCAAAGTGTGAGTAAGATCTTTGGTAAAAGTGTGGCAGTATGGGAGAGTCGGGTGAAGATAAAAGTGTTGCGTTATGTGAAGGATGTGGAGCGCTATATGGCAATGGCTGATCTAGTTATGGGAAGGGCAGGGCCGCAAACTTTGTTTGAGTCGGTAGCGGCCGGAAAACCATTTTTAGTGTTAACACATATGAGTGGTCATCAAGATAATGTGTTGGAGGTAGTGAAAAAAAAGAATTTGGGGGTGGTTCAGGAGAGAGCCAAACGGGCTGAAAGAGTGTTTTTAGACTGGCTTTCTAGTCCTGGTAAGTGGAGGAGATACCAAAAGGGAGTGGAAAGAGAAAGAAAAGAGAATATGCAGGCCGGAAAGAAGCTGGAGAGACAAGTGAGAGAATATTTGGGAATCTGAGATAGGTGGCAAAAATCCTGCTCCGAACTTGCAACTTTAAAGCTTTCCCCTAGGGGAAAGTGGGCGAACTTTTCTCAAAAATCAATGATTTTTGAGAAATTTGTCCTCCCTGAAAAAAGATTTCGTAGAGGAAAATCACTTTAGTTGTCAAGTCCTAGAGCAGGACAATTAAATTATGAAAGACGGAGATTGCTTTGTCAAGTAACTCGTATATAATAACTGTGAGTTATGATCTCTGTGCCTAAAAAGGTAAGCTATGCCCTGACGATTGTCTGGGAGTGTTGGCGGGAAAAAGCAAAAGAAAAGAAACCACTTTCTTCTCGGGAGCTTTCCCGGAAGGCGAGATTGCCCCAGTGTTTTGTAGCCCAGATCACAAGTGAGCTTAAAAATGGGGGGATTTTAGAAAGTCGGGAGGGGATAGGGGGAGGCTATTGGCTGTCTCGGGGATGGGAAAGAAAAAGTTTGCGGGAGCTTTTAGTAATTTTGGGGGAAGATAAGAGATTTTTGGAGTGCTTGGACAGCAAAAGTGCTTGTGGGAAGAGTAAGGTTTGTCCGGTGAGAAGAATTTGGGGGAGAGTAGAAGGAGTGTTGCTTCAAGAATTGGAAAGAATAAATTTGGGGGAGTTAAAATGAGTGTTTATGATTTGGTGATTGACGTGGAGACGAAGAAACTTTTTGAAGAAGTGGGAGGATTTTTTCCGGAAAAGTTAGGGGTAAGTTATTTGGGGGCTTGGGCAGTAGAGGAGGGAAAGGGAGTGGAGAAGTTGGGATGGAGAGGGTTTTTGGAGGGAGATTTGCGGGATTTTTGGCCATTGGCTGAGCGAGCGCGATCCTTGGTGGGATTTAATCTGCTGGGGTTTGATTTACCAGCTTTATCTTTCTATTATCCCGGTGATTTTGGTCGTTTCCAGGCTTTTGACCTGATGGAAGAGATACGAAAGGTTTGGGGAAGAAGAGTGAGCCTGGGGGCAGTGGCTAAGGGGAGCCTGGGAGAGCAAAAAAATGGTGACGGGCTGGGAGCAGTAGAGTACTTTCGGCAGGGGGATTTCAAGAATTTGGCTTTATATTGTAAAAAAGATGTGGAGCTAACAGCTAAATTGTTTGTGAAGGTCAGAGACGAGGAGAAGCTTTGTTTTCAAGACCATTGGAATGAGTTCCGGGAGGTTGAAGTTAAATTTTCAGCTCAAAATGGTGCAAGTAAAGAAAAGGGGAAGAGGGTGCAGATGACATTGGGTTTATAGTTTTAAATTTGGTTTAAAAAGAGTAAACTAATAGTAAATAAGTATGAGTAACAAAATTTATCTTGATTATGCGGCAACCAGCCCGGTTTTACCGGAAGTAATGGCAGTAATGAAGCCTTTTTGGGAGAGAGAGTTTGGTAATCCCTCTTCGTTACATTCATGGGGAGAAGAGGCAAGAATGAAGCTTGACCAGGTACGAGAGGAAATAGGGGAGTTGGTGGAGGCGGAGAGAGTGATTTTTACGGGAAGTGCGACGGAGGCGATTAATCTATCGCATAAGGGACTGGTGGAAAGCTTGGGAGAGGAGGAGGTAGAAATAGTGACAACGGCAATCGAGCATAAGGCGGTTTTAGAAACTTGTGATCATCTGGAAAGGCAAGGAAAGGTAAGAGTGAGAAAGGTGAAGCCTAATCGAGAGGGAGTAGTGAGAGTAGAAGCAGTTTTGAGGGAAATTGGAGAGAAAACAAGATTGGTGTCCTTAATGTGGGTCAATAATGAAGTGGGGACAGAGCAGCCAGTCAAGGAGTTGGGGATAGCTTTGAAAAAGCTAAACCAAGAGAGGAAAGAAAGGGGATGGGGGAGGGTGTATTTTCATTCAGACGTGACGCAAGGAATCGGATTGGGAGATTTTTCGATGAAAAACTTGGAATTGGATATGGCGTCAATGACGGGACACAAGATTGGGGCAGCAAAAGGAGTAGGGGCTTTGTTTTTGAAAGAGGAGATAAAGCTTGCAAGACAGATTGATGGGGGTGATCAAGAAGGGGGAACAAGGGCAGGAACAGAGAATATGGCATACATAGTGGGATTGGCAGAGGCTTTGAAAGTCAGAGTTTTAAGGAGAGAGGAGAATCGGGTAAAAATATATTCCAGCATGGATTATCTTGTTGATAAGTTCCGTGATATTCAGGGAGTAGGAATAAACGGACCAAGGGGAAAAAGGATGTCGCACATTGTAAATATCCAAGTGGCCGGAGTGGAGGGAGAAGCGCTGGTAATGCTTTTGTCGGACAAAGGAGTGGGGGTGTCAACGGGGAGTGCTTGTACAACAGGGGACTTGCGTCCTTCTCATGTTTTGACGGCAATGGGGGTAGGGGCCAGAGAGGCCCATGGGTCTTTGCGTTGGTCTTTAAATGAGACGGTAAGCAAAGCTCAGATTGATCAGGCGATGAAAAGCTTAAAATTAGCAGTAGCCCAGCTTCGGGGAATGAGAAGGGGAATAAATGTATAGCAAGAGAGTAATGGATCATTTTAGAAAACCCAGAAACATGGGGGAAATGGATAAGCCTGATGTGGTAGGACAGCTGGGTAACCCAGTTTGTGGTGATGTAATGAAGATTTATCTTAAAGTTGGGCGAGGAGAGAGCTGGAAGAAACATGTGATTGAGGAGATTTCTTTTCAGACACTGGGTT
>CAZGPK010000007.1:0-4870 GCA_964527115.1 uncultured Gammaproteobacteria bacterium
TAGAGCGCTTCCCTGTCACGGAAGAGGTTGCGGGTTCGAGTCCCGTTGACCCCGCAAATAAAAATATCCTCACTAAAGTGTGAGGTATTTTTATTCGTAAAACGGGACGAGAAGTTTATGGTGAGCCAGCCGAACCAAGTCCCGTTGACCCCGCAAATAATAATTTCTCCTTATTTTAGGTAATTTTTATATATTATAATTAAGCCATGAAAACAAATGACTTTGGTTTTTGGGTTACTTTAGAAGAAATAATAAAAAGTTCATCGATAATAATTGACCGACCCAAAGGTACAGCTCATCCAAGATATTCAAGTTTTATTTATCCAGTAGACTACGGCTATCTAGAAGGAACTACTTCCATGGATGGGGGTGGAATTGATGTTTGGAGAGGGACTGGAAATAATGGCTTTGATTCAATACTTTGTGTGGTTGATGGAATCAAAAAAGATTCAGAGATAAAAATTTTAATTAATTGCTCCGAAAAAGAAAAACAAGAAATATTAAAATGTCAGAATTTTGGAAAAATGAAAGCAATATTGATAAATAAATTTAATGAAGATTGATGAAATAGGTTCTAACATCGTCCACAATCCTCCGCCAAGTTTTACATCCTCTTTGCCACTCCAATTCCCAAAATCTCCAAACCTTGTTTTAAAATCTTGGCTGTTACTGCTGTCAACCACAGTCTAAATTTCTCCTTCTCACTCCCTACTATCCGATGCTTAGTATAAAACTCGCTATACCGCTGCGACAAATCAAAAAGATATTGACATAAAAGATTAGGAGCAAATCTCTCTGCCGCCTCCATTATCACCTCCTCAAAACGCCAAAAACTCCGAAGCAATCCTCTTTCTTCCTCATTTATCTCACCCTTCCCATCAAATCCCTCTTTTAACCCTCCTGCCTTTCCCAAAATCGCCCTACAGCGAGAAAAAGTATACTGCAAGTACGGCGCCGCATATCCCTCCATCATCAGTGCTTTATCAAAATCAAACATCACGTCTCTCTCCGGCTCCTGTTTTAAATCATTAAACTTCACTGCCCCTATTCCCACTGTTTTTGCCACCATCTCCTTTTCTTCCTCGCTCATCTCTTGCCCCGTCTGGCTTCCCTCTGCCAAAGCTTTTGCCCGCCTTACTGCCTCCTGCAAAACCTCCTCCATTTTAATAGTTGTTCCCTTCCGGGTTGAAAACTTACCCTCCTTCCAGCGCATCATCCCGTGTGCCACATGAACAAACTTCGCCTTTGGCAGATAGCCAAGCTCCCCAGCCGCCGCAAACACCTGTCTAAAATGCAGCTTATGATCCGCCCCCACCTCATACACCAGCAAGTCCGGATTCCACTTCTCCTGCCGAAATTTTATCGTTGCCAAATCTCGCAAAAGATAAGTTGTTCCCCCATCTGATTTCACCAGCATTGCCGGCACCTTTTCTCCTGGTATCTCCATCACCAGTGCCCCCTCACTTGTTTGCCCCAACCCCAATGTTTTAACATCAGCCAATACCTTATCCATCCACCCACTTTGAGAGTAAAAAGACTCCCCATAGGCTACATCTATCTCCACTCCCAAAGCCTGGTAAACCCGCTCAAACTCTCTCAAGCTCACCTTAACACAAAACTCCCACATCTCCACTGCTTCCTCATTTCCTTCTTCAAGTTGCTTAAACCACATTCTGGCCTGTTCATTTAATTCTTCATTGTCTTCCGCTTCCCGATGAAACCTCACGTAAAGCTCTTCCAAATCAGCAATCGTCAAAGCAGAAAGATCAGCTTCCCACCACGATTTTATTGCCACCATTAGCTTCCCAAACTGTGTTCCCCAATCTCCCAAGTGATTGTCTCCAATTGTTTTCCACCCCAACACTCTATAAAGATTGTAAATTGCCTGACCAATATTTGTACTTCGTAAATGACCAATCCCAAAAGGCTTGGCAATATTTGGTGCTGAATAGTCAATTACCATTACCTTCCTCTTAGCAGTTTTTCCCAACTCTTCCAAAAACTTCTTCCCATCTAGCACTCTATTGCCTTGTCTGATAAGCCAATCATCACTTAATCGAAAGTTTACGAACCCTGGTGCCACTACTTCAATTTCTCCCACTCCTTCCATTTTTTTCTCTTGAAGCTTTTCAGCCAAAAGTTTAGCAATCTCCAAGGGACTTTCAGCATTGGCCACCTTCAAAGCCAAAGAACAAGCATAATCTCCCCTTCCCTCATCAGCCGGGCGTTCAATTTTAAGCTCCTCCCTCTTTATTTTTCCCTTTCTTTTCAACTCCAACCAAGCCTCCCACAAGGCCTCTTCCAATTTTTCTGTCATTTCAAATCTCATCTTTAAAGTATATCAGCTTTTCGCCTCTGACCCTACCAAAAAATCCAACACCAAGCGATTAAACTCTTTGGTCTGTTTTAAGACTACTGCATGGCGCGCTCGAGGAATCACTTCACAGCGAATATCCTTCATTGTTTTCTTCACTTCAGCCAACTTCCCATTTTTCCCCGACATATCCTTTTCCCCAGCTACCATTAAAACTGGAGCTTTCACTTGTCTCATAATCTCCCACAAATCAAGCTTGAAAGCCGAAAGCAAAATCCCAAAAAACACCCGATCATCAAAGTCCTTCTTATCTGCCCGCCTAAGCTCCTGAAAAACCAACTCCCCCAATCCGTGATATCCATCAAAAAACCTGGCCAGCTTAGCTAAAATACTCTTTCGCATCAGGTACCCGGCACTTCGACTAATTAAGCTCCCTTTATTTAAAAAACCAAAAAGCCGTCGCACGCTAACATTTACCAACGGTTCAAAGTAAACCAGGGGTGGCGTCGCTACCACCACCTTACCCACCCGCCCTGGGTAATCAGCCGCATATTTAAGTGCAATTACTCCGCCCAGACACTGCCCTATCAAGTCCGCCTGAGAAAGTCCCATCTTTTCAAATACCTGATCCAAGAGCCTCACTAAAAAATCCATATCTTTAATCGGCTTCTTCTGCCGCCCCAGGTAATATCCTGGAATATCCACTGTAATTATCTGCCTCTTTTCTCCTTTAGGCAGTGACTCTGCCAAAAACTTGGCATATGGGTGCCAAGTCTGTATCAAGACTATTGCTCTCCCCTCCCCACTTTTTCTAAGCTTAAATTGGTACCCCTCCACCTCTATTTCCACTCTCTCGGAACTCTTTTTCATGTCCTGTATATCTTCTCTGCAAATTCCCCTCTCGTCAACCAATAACTTCATCTTCGCCTTTTCTTCGGGTTTCTATGATAAAATCTTTTTATGTCTCCTCCCTTGGCAGAACTCCTAAGACCCAAAAAAATAGCTGATTTTGTTGGCCAACCCCATCTTCTCGGCCCCCAAGGCTTTATCAGCAACCTTTTAAAAAACCAAAAAATCCCCTCCCTCATCTTTTGGGGACCACCTGGCTCTGGTAAAACCACTCTTGCCCGCCTCCTTGCCCAATCCCTATCTCTCCCCTTTAAAGAGTTTTCTGCTGTCACTGCCAAAAAATCCGACCTGCAAAAGCTCTTCTCTACCTCCCCCACCAGCTCTCAATCCTCTCTTTTTACTAAGCCTCCTGCCTCCTCCACCATTCTCTTCCTTGATGAAATTCACCGCTTCTCCAAAGCTCAACAAGATGTTCTCTTGGGCCCCGTCGAACGCGGTCAAATCATCCTCATTGCCGCCACCACCGAAAACCCAAGCTTCACCGTCATCTCTCCCCTCCTCTCTCGCTGTCAAACCTTAGTCTTTAACCCCCTTTCTCCCCAAGAGCTTTCCCAAATCCTAAAAAACGGCCTTCTTAAATTAAAAATAAAAGCCGACTCTAAAGCTTTAGAAGCCCTTGTTCAGCTGGGAAATGGCGACGCCCGCATTGCCCTAAACCTCCTTGAACAAGCCTCCCAAACCAATATCTCCAACCAATCCCTAAGCGCAGAAACAATCAAAAAAATCGCCGCTTCTACTACTTTGCGCTATGATCGCACTGGTGACCAGCACTACGACAGCATAAGCGCCTTCATTAAATCCATGCGTGCCTCCCAACCCGATGCCGCCCTCTACTACCTTGCCCGCCTTCTTGAATCCGGTGAAGACCCCCGCTTCATTGCCCGCCGTATGGTTGTCTTTGCTTCCGAAGACGTGGGGCTCGCCAGTCCTCACGCCCTGCCTTTAGCTAATGAAGTCTTTCGAGCCACAGAAACCATCGGCCTTCCCGAAATCCAAATTAATCTTTCTCACGTTACCGTTTTCTTAAGCCTCTGCCCCAAAAGCCGCCGTACCTACGACGCCTACTTTGCCGCCCTCGACGACGTCAAGCTCCATGGCAATCTCCCCATTCCTTTAAAGATAAGAAATGCTCCTACCCGCCTTATGAAAAACTTAGGCTACGCTAAAGACTACCAACCCTACAGCAACCAATCCTTCCTCCCCGACAAACTAAAAAACAAGAAGTATCTCAAATAATCAAAAAAATCTTCCTTAAAACCTATAAATCTTTTCACTCCTATCACTTTTTTAGGCTATAAATCCGCCCGTACTTCTCTTTCAAATACGCCAAAAAATACTTACTATTTAACTCCTCCCCCGTCACCCTCTTTATAAGCTCCTGGGGCCAATAAAGACTTCCCCACTGATGAATCTTCTCCCTTTGCCAAGCCAATATCTCTCCTAAATTACCCACCTCCAAGCACTTCTCCAGGTTCACCTCTTCTCGCATTTTGAAAGCAAACTGGGCCGCATAAAGATTTCCCAAAGTATAGGTTGGGAAATATCCGAAGGAGCCATGTGCCCAATGCACATCCTGTAATACTCCCTCCCTTTCCGTCTCTGGTACCACTCCTAAATACTTTTTCATCCCCACCCGCCACGCCTCAG
>CAZGPK010000007.1:4880-8371 GCA_964527115.1 uncultured Gammaproteobacteria bacterium
CGCCCGCAAACTACTCTTTAAAAGCCTGTTTTCCAGCTCAAAACGAAGCATAATATGCAGGTTATACGTCACCTCATCCGCCTCCACCCGAATAAGACTTGGCTTAACTTGATTTAAACACTCCGACACAAACTGCCAATCCTTACCTCCTAACTCCTTCGAATAAAAAGCCTGTAAAACCGGTGTCAAAAAACGAATAAAAGCTGGATTCCTCCCTACCTGATTTTCCCAAAATCGCGACTGCGACTCATGTATTCCCAAGCTCACTCCTCCACCAAGCGCTGTTCCTTCTAAGTCTTCATTTACCCCTTGCTCATAAAGAGCGTGCCCTCCCTCGTGCATTGCCGCCGTCAACGAATCCCGAAAATCAGTCTCGTTGTACCGGCTTGTCACTCGCACATCAAATCGTCCCAATTCCGTCGTAAACGGATGAGGAGCCACGTCCATCCTCCCTGCCCCAAAATCGTATCCCATCCGTTTAAGTACAAACTTCGCCACCTGCTCCTGGTCCTGTCTTGGATAATCTCCTCCCTTCTCGCTCTTTTCTTCTCTATACTTTTTACTCTTTTTAATTTTTCCCAAAAGAGAAACCAACTCTGCTCGCAACCCCTCAAAAATCTTCTCATACCATTCTACCCTTGCTTCTGGCTCATAAAGCTCCACCAGCGCTTCATAAGGATTTTTCTCATAACCCAAATGCTCCGCCGCTCGTCTCTCAAGCTCTAAAATCTTCTTTAAATATGGCAAAAAATCTCCAAAATTATCATTTTCTCTGGCTCTCCTCCAAGCCACAAATGCCTCACTTGTTGTCTTACTTTCCTCCTCTACCAACTCCTTAGGCACTCGCCAATAATATTTACTTCCCCTCTCAAGGTTTCTCAGCAGCACCCTTTCCTCTCTTTCCAGACCCTTTCCATGTTCCAGTAAATACTCCAAATCCCGCCTAAAATCCCGATCAAGCCACAGATCAACTGCCAATCCTGCCAAATACGCGCTCTGCGCCCCCCGCCCGTCAGCCCCTTTTTCCGGTAAATTAACCTCCAAATCCCAAGAAAGCACTCCCCGCACCTCCCCTAACAAAGAAATCTTCCGGTAATGCCTTACTAGTTTTAAAATCCTATCATTTGTAAATTTCATAAGATTAATTATCCCCTAAACTAACACAGACAAAAACAAAAAACCAACCACTGTCCCAACAAAACCCTTTAATCCCTTTCACTTCTCTTGCCCACCAACTCTACTAAATTAGCAAAAAGAGCCGTCACCGTCACCGGCCCCATCCCTCCTGGCACTCCCGCCACCCAGGAAGCCTTGCCAGAAACTGTTTTCAAGTCCACATCCCCTGCCAAACCCACCCCGCCTTCCACCTTCATTGTCCCCAAATCAAAAACAACCACTCCTTTCTTCACCATTTCCCCAGTCAAAAGACCACTCTTGCACCCTACGGCTGTTACGATCACATCCGCTCCGCTTGTATATTCTTTTAAATTCTCGTCCCGTCCCGCCACCCAAACAACCGAAAAATCCAAATCTTTCTCTGCTTTTATTCTTTTCCACATTTGAACAATATTTTTCCCCACCACCCCCCGTCCCACCACCACTATTCTCTGCCACTTTTTTACCTCTTCCACAAGCTCTTGCTCCAGCACTTCTCTCACTGCCCGTACTACGCCTGCCTCCCTCTCTGATTTTTCTCTTAAACCATCAACATCTTTTCCTCTATCAATTAAGCTCACAAGTTCGCTTTGTATATCACGTAAACCTTTAGATAATGGTAATTGCATCATTATTCCGTTCACTTCCTTCTTCTTGTTCCACTCTTTTATCTTTTCTCTCACCTCTTTTTCCCCCTCAAGCCTCGCTAATCTAAAATCCACTCCCAATCGTCTTGCCATCTCCTCTTTCTTTCTCACATACAAAATACTGGCTGGATCATCTCCCACTAAAACCACTCCTAAAACCAGTCCCTTCTTCAAACTCAAAAACTCTTTCTTCAAACACCTTTCCCACTCTTTGGCAAACTCTCTTCCTTTAAAAAACTTTTCTCCCCCTCTCTTCATATTATTTAACTATATACTAATTTCTCCCCACACCCCTAAATGATCAGAAAGATGAGAACATCTCTTCCTTCTAAACTCACACAGTTTATCGTCAAAAACTACTCTCCCTTGTACCTTCACCTCTTTCCCTCCAAAAACCAAAATATAATCCCTTCTAGCTAACTCTGATTCTCTTCCCCAAAAAATATGGCTCTTGTTTATCGTCATCACTTTTTCATCACCCAATACATCCTGTGGTTTTAAAACGGCAATTTTCTGCCAATGCCCCACCGTCTTGGGAATATTTAAATCCCCCGCCAGCACTACCGCCTTTCCTCTTTCTCTTAACCTCCCCACCTCACTCAAAATCTCCCCCATCTGCTCCCCAATTACCTTGTAAGCCAAATTACTTTCCTCAAATCTTCCGTCAAAAACAGCATTCAAGTGCGTATTAATAAGCCAAAAACCCCCTCCTCCTTTTCGCTTCACCCAAGCCTTAATATATCCCTTCCCCGCCCACCAATCACCGGTCGTCGTCCCCCAGGGAACTCCTTTACTTTTAAAAACTTTAAACGATTTCCTCTCCAAGGGATATCGTGATAAAACCAACAACCCCCCTCCCAAACGCCATCCCTGACTCTTGTAACAAGCATAAGGCAAACGTCTCCGCAAAGCCCGATAAAAATACTCCTTTAAAAAAGGCTGCCACACCTCCTGCAAACAAACAATGTCTACCTCCTCCATTTGCTCCAAAGCCCGACGGATCAGGCTCATTCTCTTCCCAAACGCCACCGAAAAAACCGGCAAACCGCAAACGTTATAAGTTAAAATCCTTGTCTTCTTACCAGCCTTGTTTCTCATTCTACAAAGTAGTCATTGTCATCCGCCAGATAGAAAAATCAGTCACCCTCACCGCCCCATCGCAATCAAAATCAGCCGTCCACTCTTCTGCCTTCCTTTCCGCCTCACTCAATTCTGAAAATCTAATAAATTCCATTCTCCAAATGGAAAAATCGATCATATCTACCCGATCATCACAATTTGCATTCCCCTCGGTCTTCGCCAATCCACTAGAGCAAACCAAGCACGGCGCTGCCTCCTTTTTTATCTGACACAGATTACCGACACAACCACAGATAAACCCTGCCGGTAATTGCTCATCTTCACAAACCCCTTCATAAGCCAGATTAAAACAATCTGCACCACAAGCTTTACAATGAGAATCAGTTGAACAACTTAGGCTTGCCGGACTTTGAGTTGGTGTCGCTGTAGGAGGCCGAACGCTTGCCGTCGGTGTCGCTGTAGGAGGCCGAACGCTTGCCGTCGGTGTCACTGAGGGTACTGTTGTTGGCAATCCCCCTACTGGGTTTAATTTCCAGACATTCTCGTCAAGTTTCACTGCACTACTCCATACCTTAGTCACTGAGTTAAATACCCAAGCATATCCCTTGT
>CAZGPK010000007.1:8471-9826 GCA_964527115.1 uncultured Gammaproteobacteria bacterium
TTGCTTGTCTCTCCCTTGTAAGCCGATACCGGACCATTATCTGTCCAGGGATAAATCGCTGTTCCCGGAGCCGCCTTCATTCCACTCATTCCTCCCCAAGCTGTCTCCAAACTTACTGCACTACTCCATACCTTAGTCACTGAGTTAAATACCCAAGCATATCCCTTGTTGATTACCACCATCTCAATACTTCCATTGCTTGTCTCTCCCTTGTAAGCCGATACCGGACCATTATCTGTCCAGGGATAAACAAGCTCTCCTGCCGCCCCCCTCCTCGTCTCCTGTCTCTGTCGCACCAATCCCAATCCTGCCGCCACTGAGGCTACCATCAGCATCAATCCCAAAAAAGGCAATATTTTCTTAAACACTATATAAAAAAGTTAACACACCCACCATTGTCAATCAAGCAATTTCACTTCTTACTTTTTTAAAACCAAACTAATGATCTTCCCTGGCACATATATTTCCTTTAAAATCTTCCTGCCCTTGGCCCATTCTTTAATTCTATCGTCTTCTTTTGCTTTTTGTAAAACCCACTCCCTGTTTCCAGTCTTTTCCATCTCTATCTTTATCCTGCTCCTTACCTTCCCATCAATTGTCACTGGAATCTCTACCTCCTTCTCCACCAAATACTTCTCCTCCATTTCAGGCCACCTAGCCTCATGAACCGATCCTTCACTACCCAAGCTCTCCCACAGCTCTTCCGTCAGATATGGAGCAAACGGCGCCAATAACTTAACTATCTTCTCCAAACTTTCTTTTCTCAATTTCCCCTTTTCCTTTTTTGCTTGTAATCTCAAGCTATTCACTAAAATCATAAGTTCTGCCATTGCTGTATTAAACTTAAAAACTCCCAAATCTTCTCCCACTTGTTTTACTGTCCTATTGATAATCGGCAAAAATACCTTCTCCTCATTTTCTTTTACTCCCTCCATCCCTACCATATAAATCTCCACCACCTCCCTAAATTTTTCCAAAAAACGCCGTACTCCTACCAGCGTCTTCTCATTCCAAGCCATTGTCCCGTCAAAAGGCCCCATAAACATGAGGTAACAACGAAGCACATCTGCCCCATACTTCTCTACCATCTTGTCCGGCACCACCACATTCCCCCGACTTTTACTCATCCTCTGCCCGTCCGGTCCCAATATCACCCCATGTGACATTCGTCTAATATATGGCTCATCAAAAGGCACCACTCCCAAGTCAAATAAAAACTTATAAATAAATCGGGAATACAAAAGGTGCAAAGTATTATGCTCGTCCCCGCCAACATAGACGTCCACCGGCATCCAGTACTTCTGTTTCTTTAAATCAGCCAAACTCTCTCTATTTTTAGGATCAAGAAAGCGCAC
>CAZGPK010000007.1:9836-32840 GCA_964527115.1 uncultured Gammaproteobacteria bacterium
AAATACCAGTCTGACCCTGCCCAATTGGGCATTGTATCTGTTTCCCTTTTGGCCGCCCCCCCACATCTGGGACATTCCGTCTTCACCCAATCTTCAATTTTCGCCAACGGGCTCTCTCCCGTATCAGTTGGCTCATAAGCCTCAACCACTGGCAACTCAATTGGCAAATCCTCCTCCGCCACTGGCACCCAACCACATTTTTTACAATTCACCATCGGGATCGGTTCCCCCCAATAGTGCTGCCTGGAAAATATCCAATCACGCAAATGATACTCATTTGCCTTTCGCCCCCACCCCTCTTCCTCCACCAAAGCGTTCATCTTCTCAATTGCCTTCTTTACCCAAAGTCCGTCAAGCAATCCAGAATTTATCATTTTCCCCTCACCTACCACTGTCATCGCCCCCTTCTCATAATCCCACTTATCCCTGCCTTCAATCACCGGCACAACTTTTAAATCATACTTTCTTGCAAACTCCCAATCTCTTTGGTCATGGGCTGGTACCCCCATCACTACTCCCGTCCCATAACCCATCAACACATAGTCTGCCACCCACAAAGGAATTTTCTCTCCATTGGCCGGGTTTTTAACATAAACCCCGCTAAACACCCCCGTCTTCTCTTTCTGCAGCTCAGTCCTTTCTAAATCACTTTTTTTAGCTGAAGCCTTTACGTAGTCCACCACTTCCTTGCTCTTTACTCTTCCCACAAACGGATGTTCCGGAGAAATCACCATAAATGTTGCCCCCCACAGCGTATCTGCCCGCGTAGTAAACACCTCCAACTCCTCCTCTCTATCCTCCACCTTAAACCTAATTCTCGCCCCCTCACTCTTTCCAATCCAATTAATTTGGGCCGTCTTCACCTTTTCTATAAAATCTGTCCTCTTAAGCCCCTCAATCAACCGATCTGCATATTCTGTAATCTTCACCACCCATTGGGAAATATTACGCCGGCTTACCTCAGCCCCACAACGCTCACAGCCCCCATTGACCACCTCCTCATTCGCCAGCCCAATCTTACACGAGGGACACCAGTTTATTGGCATCTCCTTTTTGTAAGCCAAACCTTTCTCAAAAAGTTTTATAAAAATCCACTGTGTCCACTTGTAATAACCCGGATCACTACTATTTACTTCCCTCTCCCAATCAAACGAAAAAGCCAGCTCCTCCATCTGCTCTCGAAACCGATTCGTATTCTCTCGCGTCACCTCCTGTGGTTGCCTTTTTGTCTTGATCGCATAATTTTCCGTTGGCAATCCAAAGGCATCCCATCCCATCGGAAAAAGCACATTCTTACCCTTCATCCGCCAATACCGGGCATAAATATCTCCTCCGGTAAAAGTGAAAGCGTGCCCAATATGCAGTCCCTCACCCGACGGATAGGGAAACTCCACTAAAACATACTTCTTCTCTCTCTTGTCAAAGTCCACTCCCCGATAAAGCTCCGGCCGCTCTCTCCATCTCTTCTGCCACTTTTTTTCCCCACCCTTAAAGTCTATCTTTACCATTTTCTCTCCATTTTACACTAAAAACTCTCCCTTCTCCTCCTAAACTCCTCTTACCGTCTCTCCTACTAATTGCCAAATCCTTACCTGTCGCTTCAATCTTCCCCACCCCCCCTTCTGCAATAAAGAATAGAGCCACTCCAATCCCAATCTTTTCCAAACCTCAGGCGCCATCCGCATCATCCCACTATAATAATCAAAGGTTCGCCCCACTCCCATCGCCACCCTGACCGGTAATTTCCTCAAATTCCGGTCCATCCACTTCTCTTGATTTCCCATCCCATAAGCCACCAACAACAAATCAACCACTTTCACCCCATTCCTTTTAAGCTCTCTCTGAATTCCCCTTAGCGTCTCTTGGTCAAACTCCCTCTCTTTCCTCCCCTCATAACAACCGGCTACCTTAAGTTTTGGATACCTACCTCTAAAAAACAACGCCGTCTTCTTTGCCGCTCCCTGCCATCCCCCCAAAAAAAAGACCGTCTTCCCTTTTTTGACCGCCAACTCACAAAGCTTCTCTGTCAGCACGCTTCCCGGAACCATATCTGCCAAGTGTTTTCCTTTCAAAATCTCTCTTCCTGCTTGCCATCCCCACACCAAATTTTTTAAAACTCCCCCTCTTTTTCTTTCCCCTCTCTTTTCCCCTATCCTCTTTATCCACCACAAAGTCACTCCATCCAAAACTCTCAAACTGGCTCTTTCTAAGCTTTCGGAAAACCTGCGGTCAATTCGGGCCTTCATCACAAATTCAGGGTTTACGGTCGCAATCACTCTCCACCCCAACTCCCTCTCTTCCCACCACCCCTCAACTGTTTTTAGCACTTGCCCCATCCCCCCGCCAAAAAGCCGTATTTTCTCTATTTCCCAGTCCTTACCGGCTTTTATACCCCTTTCACCTTTCCATTTTCTTTCATTTTTTTTATTCTTCTCCATCTCTCTCCTCAATTTTCCCACCCTTTGCAGACACAATCAAGAACTCTGTCACAAACAAGTTCAAACACCTCTCAAAAATTATCAATTTCTCCGTTTTTTTTAAACATTATACCCACTATTATAAGATTAATTATCTCATTTTATGAAATTTTTTCCCTCTTTCTTTAAAAACTACCCCACTCCCCTAAATTCCACTATTCCCAATCAAAAGAAATAAAAAAACATATATCCTAGAAGTTTTATATACATAAAAACAAAATCTCTAAAAGCAAAAAGGGGTCCCCTTTATCAATACAGGACAATTATTAAATAAAACAAAAAACCCAATAATTCTCATTCCGTATAAATTTAATACTCAATAAAAACTCCTGTAAATCAAAAGAAACTAAATTTAATTAAAAAAACAAGAAAAAAATAATTATCAATATTACAAGATTAAAAAAACAAAATAAACAAAGAAAAAATAATCAAAAACTATCTATACTACAAGACGAAACAAAAAAATAAGTTTCTCTAAAAACCAAGCAAACTAGTTTTTCAAAACTCGTCGATATAAATCAATATTTTCCAGTGCCCCCGCCACTCCTCTGATCACAGAAAACTCAGGTTCGTCTACAATATGGGACACCACTCCCAACTCTTCCGTCAACCATTTGTCAAAAGATTTCAATTTCACCCCCCCTCCACAAAGCACCAAGCCTTTGTCCACAATATCCGCCACCAGCTCTGGCGGCGTCTTTTCCAAAGCCTGTTTCACCGCTCCTAAAATCTGTGCCAGTGGAGTTTTCAACACCTCGTAAATCTCCACTGCATTTACTTCTACATCCTTTGGCAAACCATAAACCGCATCCCGCCCTCTTACTTTTCTTTTTCCCTCTTTCAGGGGATGCATTGCTTCCCCCAATTCCATCTTTAACGTTTCTGCCGTTTGCTCTCCCACAACCAAATTATGCTTTTTACGCAAATATTCCCTTATCGCCTCACTCAAGCTATCCCCTGCCACTTTTGTTGTCCCCCAAGAGACCACTCCACCCAAGGCAATCACTGCCGCCTCTGCCACCCCACCCCCCACACAAACAATCATATGCCCCGAAGCCTCCGCTACTGGTATTTTTGCCCCAATTGCCGCCGCCAGCGGCTGATCAATTAAATAAGCCCGCCTTGCCCCTGCTGCCAAAGCTACATCTAAAACCGCTCTCTGCTCCACCTGGGTTACTCCTGCGGGTACTGCCACCATCACCTCCGGTCTCGCCAACCAGCCCCTCCCCATCGCCTCTCTTATCATTCTCTTTACAAATGCCTCCGTCGCCTCATAGTCCGCTATTACCCCCCCTCTGACTGGCCGCACCGCCTCCACGTACTCTGGTGTTCTCCCAATCATCCTCTTAGCCTCATCTCCCACCGCCAATACCTTGCCATCCTCCACCGACACCGTCACCACTGTCGGCTCGTTTAAAACCAGTCCCTCCCCTGCCACCCACAAACGGCTGTTGGAAGTCCCCAAGTCAATTGCTAAACTTTTCATAAAACCCGACAACTGATATAATTTGTAACTGTTTGAAATAAATAGATAAAATCAATCTGACCTCAAAAAAATTATACACTAAGTCTCCGTCTTGTTCTCCTCCCTTAAATTCGCTAACATAACCATATAAATAAAGAAAAATCATGAAAAAAATTTCCCGCCTTTTAAGTCAAAACCGCGCTCCAGTTGTCATCAGTCTCGTCGCCTTAGCCACTGCCTTAGCCACTGTTTTTTTCTCCCTCATTATCCGCGGCTACCGTCCCAAGCTCGGCAACCAGCAGTTTCTGGTCGGCACTGGCCTCCTTTCTGCTACCTCTAATCCCGAATCTGCCTCCGTTTATCTGGATGACCGCCTGGTTACGGCCACCGACGACACCCTTTCTCTCCCCCCTAACACCTACCAACTGAAAATAGTTAAAGACGGCTATCTTCCTTGGGAAAAAGAAATTACTATCAAAAAAGAGGTAGTTTTCCAAACTAACGCCCATCTCTTCCGTGCCGTCCCCGATCTCTCCCCCCTCACTCTTTCCGGCGCTATCCACCCGGCTGCCTCTCCCGACCAAAGCAAAATTGTCTATGCAGTCGCCTCTGCTTCTGCTTCCACTGATAACGGCCTCTACCTCCTTGAACATGGCGCTAACCTCCCCCTCCCCAACCGCCCCAACCTCAAACAACTTGCTCCCAATCTCGCCAATCTTGATTGGTCAAAGGCACGCTTTACTTTTTCCCCCGACTCCAAAGAAATTCTTGCTTTCTTCCTCAAAGACGAATCTCTACTTGAACCGATTTTTTCTCCTGCCTGGCTCAAAAATATTAATCAGGCCTACCTCGTCGATCTCAGCCAATCACTTACTCTCAAGCAACCCACCGACATCACCCTAAGCCTTCCTGTTCTCGCCCAAAAATGGCAAAACCTGCAAAATCTAAGCCAGGCCAGTCGCCTCCCCAAGCTTCCCAAAGAAATCGCTCCCTTCTTCGCCTCCGATTCGGCTCAAATTACCCTCTGGTCCCCTGATGAAAAAAAGATTGCCTACATCCCACTCAAAAACTTTACCCTTCCGGAAAAAATAATCACCCCTCCCCCAGCCCAAAGCACCCAGCCCCAGCAAAGAGAAGTTAAGTCCAACCAACTCTACGTTTACGATCTTACTGACGACACTAATTTTCTCCTCTCCGATCACCTTGAAACCCTCGGCCCCAATCCCCAATATTCCCTCATCAACAACCAACCCTGGCTCCTCTACTGGCTTCCCACCAACGAGCACCTGATCTACTTATCTGAAAATCAAGTTAAAGTCGTCGAGTACGATAACACCAACCAACATTCTCTCTTCTCCGGCAACTTTGATCCCCAAGCTGTTTTTCTCTCTCCTGACGGTCAAAAACTCATTACCCTAACCACCCTATACTCTCAAACTCCCAACCTCTACGCCATCTCCATCCACTAAGCGACTCTCTTTCTCCTGGCGCTTTAAAACCTCCTTTCCCGTTCTCCAGCTGGAAACTGCCAATAAACCTATCGCCACCAACCCCAAGCTTAACCAAGGCTGCCCCTCCCCTTCCCCTAAAACGCTCATTAACTCCAAGCTCCCCGTAACCCAAAAAGCCGGTAAAAAAATAGCATTCATCACTCCCCAAACCTCTTTTATCTTCTCTCTTTCCATTGCTTGATTATAGCAATTTTCTTTCACCAATTCAGTATCCCGTAGCCTCCTTTTGGCAAACCAGCTATAATTTAAGCGTTTCATCCCCATAGTTCAACGGATAGAACACTCCCCTCCTAAGGGAGAAATGAAGGTTCAATTCCTTCTGGGGATACTATCAGCTTGCCAGCAATCAAAAAGAAGCTCTGCTAATTAAGCTCAAAAACTACTTTTTTAACAATCAAAAAGAAACTCTGCTAAATACTCTTCTCGCTTTACCATTTACTTGCCTCCTACGCTATACTAAGAAACCAGCTCAAACAGGGATTAGATCAACTGGTAGATCGCAGCGTTCGGGTCGCTGAGGCTGGGGGTTCGAATCCCCCATCCCTGACACAATTCCTTTAAGCTATCTCTTCTTTTCCGTATACCAAACACTCCATCGCTCCTTGATACCCAAAAATCTCACCCTTCAAAAAAATCAAATCCAACTCCTTCTTTGCCGCCTCCACTGAATCTGAGGCATGTATCAAATTCTGCGAACCGCTCATCCCTAGATCCCCTCTAATCGACCCTGCCTCTGCTTCCCGACCCTTGGTCACCCCCACAATCTTCCGTACCGCTGGTATCACCTCCAGGCCCTCCCAAACCATTGCCACAATCGGCGTCCAGGTCATAAATTTCTTCAAATTTCCAAAAAAACTTTTATCCCTGTGATGCTCATACCAGCTATCTAATATCTCGTCCGTCAAAACCAGCATCTTTATTCCCACCAGCTTCAACCCCTTCTTCTCAAACCGGGAAATAATTTCTCCCACCAATCCCCTCTGCATCGCATCCGGTTTTACCAATACCACTGTTTTTTGCATTTTACTCATTAGCTCAAGATTCTACCAAACCCTCTCTTCCTGTCAACCAGCTCTCTTTTTACTAAAAAATCTTTTCTCCGCAAACTCATTTCAAAAACTCCATATTTAATAATCTAAAGAAAAACAAAATAGATCATATTCTCCGCATTTACCTTTCTGAATAAAAGTAAATATTTCCCTAAGCTTTGCTGATTGATCATTTAAGCAATAAAAAGTATCACTTTAAAAGAAAAAGATATAGTTTAACATCGCTATTGAACTTAAAAATTCCCTTTTCTTTCTTTTCTCTCTTTTTTTTTGAATAATCTGTGAAATCACTCTTTTCTCTGTGAAATCAAAAACCAGGAAATTCCCTGTTTCCTCCCGATTCCCCCCTTCCCCTGGGACACAAAAATAAAATAAAGCCTTAAGATTCAGAAAAAAATACCACTCACGATCTCTGGCAAAGATTTAAAGTTTCTGCTAATTTTTGTTATGACAACTACTTGTCATAACCTACCCACCCATTCACCCTTCTCATCCGTCCTCCATACTAGCGCTCCCCAGTCTTTCAGCCTCAATAACACCTCACTATTTGGATGACCATAGCTATTCTCTCCCACCCCAATCACGGCTAAGAAAGGCCTTATCTCCCCTAAAAGCTCCTCTGAAGTACTGGTTTTAGAACCATGATGACCAACCACTAAAACATCTACCGCTCCCCGAAGAATTTTTCGCCAAATCAAAACTTGCTCCACCTCTTGGGGAGCATCTCCCATCACTAACATTCTCCATTTATCTTTCTCTACTAAAAATACTATTGAATTTTCATTTGCCCCTCTTTTTTCACTTTTCTCCTCCGGCCATAAAACTGCTATCTCCGTCTCCCCCAATTTAAATCTATCTCCCCGTTTCACTTTCAGCAGCTCCACCTCATTCTCAAAAATCTCCTTCTCTAGTTTTTTTTCATAAACCCCCTCCTCTCCTTTTCCACTTTGCCAAAACCTTTCCACCTCATACTTAGAGACAAGCTCCACCAGTCCTCCAACATGATCGCTGTCTGCATGTGTCGCTGCCACTGCCTCCACCCTTCTATCCCATACTGCCCGGTGCCGACTCAGACAACGCTCTATTCCCGCTCGCCACCTCCCTCCATCTATCACCAACTCTCGCCGTCCCTCCTTTATCAGCACCCCCATCCCCTGCCCCACCTCACAAACCACTACCCCCGACCAGCGATCCTGCCAAATATTCCACCCCCAAGCCAAACCTGCTAAAACAAGCCAAACTAAAAACCAATCTCCTCTTCTTCTCACTTAAACTATCCTACCAGTTTTACTCTCACTCTTCCCCTCTCCTTTTACCTTCTATTTTTGCAATTCCCATTACTCCCAAGCACCACCTCAATTCCCAACTAACCATAAAAACATTAAAACAAACCCTCCCTCAGCAAAAAAACAAGCCAATCTCCTAACACCCATCTTTTCTTACCCCTTCACCTCCGTTTTTTTCATTCTCTCTGTCAAAAAAACCAAAATCAAATAATATCCTGCCAACATCCACCCATTAATATAAACCGGACTAATTAACTTCCAAGCTCCCACCACCTCCACCACTTGGTCTATCCACCAAAAATAAGGGTAAGCTAACCAAACTACTACTCGTCCCGCTCCCCACCAAATCTGTCCCAGCCCCAACCCCATACCCGCCACCACCGTTGCCGCCGGCACCACCGGTAATACTAAAAGGTTAGCTATCAACCCACCCCAACCTATCTCCCCAAAAACCAGCGCCAAAACTGGCCCTACCCATAAATAGACCAAGGCTGTCTGTAATAATATCTCTCCCAGCACTGGTATCTTTTCCATCAATTTACCCAATCTTCCCTCTCGAGCTACTGAATAAGCAGGGCCGACCGCCCAAGTTGCCAAAATTGAAAGCCAAAAGCTAACTGACACAATCCATTCCGGCTTAATTAAAATCATTACCGTCCCCACAGCTCCCAGTATCCAATTTCCCCGCGCTTCTCTCCCTAAAATTCCCGCCAAATAAACAAGAGACACCATTCCTGCCGCCCGTACCACCGGCGCCTCAGCTCCGGCCAATCCTGCATAAGCCCAAACTATCCCTATTCCAATCAAAAACGACCATTTGCGCCCCCAGACCCAAGCCAACCCACCAACCAAAACTCCCCCCACCAAGGCCACGTTAAACCCGCTGGCCACTACAATATGTGTCAACCCTGCCAATCGCAACTTCTCCCAATAAACTTTTTCAAACCCTGATTTTTCTCCCAACACCATTCCGTTGATAAGCCATCCTGTGGGACCCAACCACTCTCGCTCTACCCGTTCCAGCAACTTTATCCTCATCAGCCCCCGCAGCTCCAGAATTTCCATCTTTTGATTTTCCAACCACCAACTATATTTACCTCTCCTTAAATTTCCCTCTACTTTTACCCGATCTCCTACCTCAACCCACTGCCACTCTCCCTTCCCAATAAAAATCTCATCCACCGCCACTTGCACTCCGTCCACTCTAAAATACCTTCCCCTTTCCCCTGTCCCTATCCGCTCCACCCTCCCCTCCCACTGCCAAACTTCTCCCTCCACCAAACCTCCTTGACCTCTAAAGCACCAAAAACCCACCCTTAATCCCGAAACCAAAACCAAAAGAAAAAAAAGAGCCTTTCTCAATAATAAAATTTACCACAAGCAAAACCTCTCCTCTATATTATTTTCCTCTTCCCAATCTTCGGCCAGCACCACTCTCAACCCGTCTCATCGTTCCCTGAGGGTCAATCAACACATCAAGCGGAGCTACTCGATGAACCCTTGCCCATTCATTTAAAGCAAGTCCTGCTGCCGCTACTCCTCCAACCGTTCCAACAGCCAACCATTCCCAGCCTCCAACAAGACTCAGTCCCATTCCAACCATAAACGCCTCCAATCCCGCCGTTACCGTCGCCAATAACGGATCATTATCCTTTGCTAATCTACCAGGATTTAAGCCATCCCAAAAACCAAAAACCGCCCTTTCAGAAGACAATCCTTGAACAGGATATCTCTCACAAACTACTACTTCTACATTTTCTACATTTTTTCTCATAAACAATATATTATCCTATAATAACCTATATGTCAAATATTAAATACTAATTTTCTCTTTAATTTCCTCAAATAATTTCTCCCCTATCCCGCTTACCAATTTTATCTCTTCAATGCTCTTAAAACCACCCTGCTTTTCCCGATATTCCAAAATCCGCCCAGCTAAGGCCGGCCCTACTCCGGGCAAGCTCTCAAGCTCCCCTTGACTGCCTGTGTTCAGATTTACTATTCCTACCTCCGTCTCCACCCTACCTTCCTCATCCCTCACCCCCAATACCTCACCAGCCCTCAATACCCGCAACTTCTCCCCATCTCCAATCTCCCGAGCCAAATTAACATTTTTCTCCACCCACTCCCTGTCTGCCTCCTCTGCCAAACCTCCCGCCTCTACTAATCCCGCCTTCCACCGACTTCCCTCTTCTAATTCATAAACTCCTGGCCTCATTACTGCCCCAGCTACTTCAAACACAATCTTACTATCACTCTCTGATCGCGAAACTTGTACAATTTCTTCATTTTCCTTAAAATTCCCCCACTTCCCCTGCCCCAGCGCCAAACCACCCCCTATTCCTAAAAACAAAAGACCCAAAGCTACCCCAGCACTCCTCCATCTTCCCGTCCTAAACCAATCTAAAAGCTTTTCTCGCACTTACTCTACTTTAACAAAACTACCTCTCCCCCTCCACTGATAGTAAATAGTGTAAGCTTAAACTAGATGAAGCTTCTCTCCTTTAATGTCAATGGCCTTCGCGCCGCCATCCGTAAAGGTCTCTGGCCCTCTCTTAAAAAAATAAATCCTGATATTTTCTGCCTCCAGGAAACCAAAGCCAAAGCCGAACAAGTTCCTCCTGAATTAGACACCCCCACCGACTACTATAGCTACTTCCACTCCGCCCTTCGCCCTGGCTATTCCGGTACGGCTACCTATTCCCGCCCAAAGCCACAAGAGATCATCAACGGACTTAAAATCAAGCGCTTTGATCAGGAAGGCCGCGTCCTTATTACCAAGTACCCCCAATTCACCCTTATCAACACTTACTTCCCCCACACCGGCCGTGCCCTGGAACGCCTCGACTACAAGCTGGACTTCTGTCGTACCATTTACCATTTCCTTAAAAAAAGCCTTGCTCAAAAAGAGAAAATTATCTGCTGCGGCGATCTCAACATTGCCCACCACGAAATTGACTTGGCTCGCCCTCACGACAATCTTAAAAACGCCGGCTTTCTTCCTCAAGAACGCGCCTGGATGGATCGCTTCCTAGCCCTAGGCCTGTTTGACAGCTTCCGCCACTTCTACCCTCAAAAACCCGACCAGTATACTTGGTGGTCCCAACGTACTAATGCCCGCCCCCGAAACATCGGCTGGCGCATCGACTACTTTCTTCTCTCTTCCAATCTCCTTCCCCATCTTAAAAAAGCCTTTATTCTTCCCCAAATCCCGGGAAGCGATCACTGCCCTGTCGGCATCGATTTAAATCTATGAAAAAACAGCTCTTTCTTTTCTTTTTCTTCTTTTTCTTCCTTTTCCCTTCCTCCTCCTTGGCCCAAGAATTTTCTCTGTCTCTCACCCCCCCTGTTATTCATTTAATCGCCCGTCCGGGTAAAAAAATTATTCAAACCTATGAACTAGAAAACCCTACCCCTAACACAATATATCTAACCACCTCAATTCTTCCCTTCGAACCAGCTGACGACCAAGGCAACCCCCAATATCAAATAACCCCCCCCTCTCCCCTCACTCCTCAGCCTCAATTTAGCCTCCAAAATACCAATCTTTCTTTGGGTGAAAATTTCGCCCTTTCTGCCAACCAAAAACAACAACTCGTCCTTAAAATTTCCCTCCCTGAAAACCTTCCCGAAACCGACTATTACTACACTCTCTTTATTGAAAAGGTCCCCTCTCAAACAGATGGTCAAACTGCCATCCAGCCCCGTCTCGGCTCCCACCTTCTTATCTCCGCTTCCTCCAACGCCGACTTTCCCGCCTCACTTCTCCCCTCCCTTGAAATAAAAAATGGCCTTTGGGGCTTGCCTATCTTTGACCTTTTCTTAGGCCGACCACAAATTCTCATTAAGCTCCAAAACCCCAACCCCCACTTGGCCTATGCCCAAGCTGAGCTCACTCTCCTGCGCCACGGCCAAGTCAAACAAACCCAAACCCTTCGCCCTGACCGCATCCTCGCCGGATCGATCCGCCAAGCCTCCTGCACCAGTCAAGATAATTGCCATTTTTCTCCTCCTTTTTGGCCCGGCCGCTACCAAATCAAGCTAAGCCTCCCCGACCAAGAACTCATCCAAAGCTTCTACACCCTTCCCTACTACCTGCTGGGCCTCTCTCTTCTCGGCTTTTTCCTTTTTTTCTTTATTAAACTGCCCTTTTTAAGTAGAATTAAAAAATGACCCTTCCCCTACTTCTTTCTCCTCTCTTTTCCTTCCTTCTTGTCTCTCTCCTCTCTTCCCTTGCCCCCCAGGCAATTGCCCTGCTGGCAATCCTCATTTTTATTTTCAATTTCAAAAAACGCCACTGGCAACTTACCCTCTTCTTTGCCTCCGTTCTCTGCAACCTCCTCATCTTTCAAACCGGCTATCTCAATTCCACCCTCTTCTTTCTCCTCTATCCTCTTCTTTTTGCCATCAGCCTCTTCTTCTCTCCCTCTATTAGCCTCTCCTACACTGCTGTCCTTGCCCTTCTCCTCAGCCCTTCTCTAAACTCCGGCACCAATCTCATCACCCTCTCCTCTCTTTTTCTGATAAGTCCTCTTGCCCTCCTCTTTGGCCAGCAATACCTTAAAAACCTGGTCCAAGACCAAAAAATCCTTGACCTCCGTCAAAAAGATAAAAAAACTGCCCAACAACTAGCCCGCCAAGAAACCAATACCCTTCTCTGGCTCACCCTAAAGCTTCACCCCAGTTTAACCAGCGTCCAAGAAAGCCTCAGCCTCCTCCTCTCTGATCTCTCCCACCTCACCCCCTTCCAACACCAAGAACTTGAGCAAGTCCATCAAAAAATGAAAAAACTCCAAAAATCTGCTCATCAACTCCAACAAGATGTTGATCTGGAAACTGATGAGTCAAAATCTTGACAGAAACATTAAATGGTCACATACTGAAAAAATAACCATTCTCCTTTGATGTCAACCTCAAAAAAATGATAAAAAAAGTTACCCTGCTTGTTCCCGCTTTTCTCCTTGTCCTGGCTCTCAGTTCCTCTAAATTTCTAGCTCCCGAGCTTGAAGCCGACAACTTGACCAGCGTCTCCGATACTCTAAGCAATGCCCGTCTCTCCTACTTTGCCTGGCAAGATTCCGCCTCTGCCGGCACAAACATTAATATCAAGTCAAGCGGTAGCCCTTCCAATGACACCAACAACCTTTTTGCCGGTGAAACTGTTCTTATTGGTAATGACGCCACCGCCACCACCTACACCGTCTCTGACATCACCAATGCCACCAACTTCCAAATCAGCACTACTATAAGTGCCGACGATGACGATAGCGGCGATGCGGTTATCGCCACCCGCTCCGGCAAACACACTTTCGCCTTCACTCCCGTCTCCGTCTTAGACAGCGGCGATGTCCGCGTTCTTATCCGCCGCACCGCTACCGCCAGCAAAGAAAATGATGGTCTTCCCGACCAAGACGGTTTCGATCGTGGCGACAGTTTCGCCCTAACTGACATTGACTGTAGCTCTCTCCCTTCCGGCACCGCCGTCGACTTTGGCAATATTACCGTCAACGGCCTCACCTACCACTATTTCGAATGCAACTATACCGGCAACAATGCCCTTTCCAGCTACTCCATCGGTGTCGGCCAAACCGCTGGTACTCACGGCATTATTAATCCCAGCCCCGGCTCTTCCCACACCGCCGGCACCGCCGATACCTATAACATCATCGTTCAACACCGCAACTCCGCTGCTACTACTGTCGACTCCACTTCTGGCAAAATCGCCGTTGTTGAATCTGTCCGCGTCACCGCCTCTGTTGACCCTTACCTTTCTTTTGCCATTAGTCTTGTCACCGCCTCTGCCGTCAACTGTGGCAGCAGCGCCCCCGCCGATGTCAGCTCTACTGCCGTCTCCGTCCCTTTTGGTTCTCTTTCCCTTGCCAGCTTCAATGACGCCCAACAAGGCCTATCTGTTACCACCAACGCCGACGGAGGTTACACTCTCAAGGCCCGCCAATACGACCAATTAGGTCTCCGTGGCGCCACCTGTACTGGCAAGGGTCCCACCTTTACCAATGCCTGCGTCCCTGACTCTATTGGCAACGATGGCACGGCCGACTACAATGCCACTGATCTCTGGACCAGTACTACTGTCAAAGGCTGGGGCTATTCTTTGCAAGCTGACATTGATGGTGGCAGTACCAGCTATTCTGCCCCTGCTTCCATTGCCTTTGAGTGGGATGACGCTACCGGCAACTGCACTGGTGGCAGTACCAGCACCTTCTGCGCCAAACAATTTGCCGACTATGACCGAAATAGCGCCCCAGAAGACTTCCAAACCCTCTTCTCTTCCACTGACACTGCCGATGCCGAATCTGCTTTCATTTGCTATCGTCTCTTGCCCTCTACCACCCAAGAATCAGGTAACTACGAAACCGCTATTGATTTCCTGGCTACTGCCACCTTTTAAGCTACCAATCACTAAATCCCATGAAACTAAACCTGCCCCTCAAAAAAGTCTTTTTCCTTCTCACTTTTTTCCTTCTTATCCCTTCTACCTCTCAAGCCATCGATCAAATCCGCCTCACCGCCATTCCTCCCCGGACAGAAGACCTCCGCCTTTCTCCCGGCGAATCCCAGCAAATTACCTTAAAAATTAAAAACGAAACTCAAGTTGAGCTAGTTATTGACGTCGGCGCCAAAGATTTCATTGTCCAAGACGCTCAAGGCTCCATCACCCCACTTGAAGGAGACATCCCTGAAAATGCCGCCCGCTGGAGTCTGGCTTCCTGGCTCACCCTCTCTGAGCAACAAGTTCTTGTTGCCCCCAACGAATCCTACCCCGTTGAAGTTTTAATAAATGTCCCCGAAGACGCTGTCCCCGGCGGCCACTACGCCTACGTCTACTATCAGCCCAGCACTGAATCTCTAGTCGGTAACAGCGAAGGCTCTGCTGCCACTGTCGTCCAACAGGTTGGCTCCCTTATCTATCTCACCGTCGAAGGTGACATCCAAGAAGAGGCCTACGTCCGCCGCTTAAAAGTCCCCTTCTTCTCCGAATACGGTCCCATTTCCTTCCTCACAGAAATAGATAACCTTTCTGACACTCACATCCGCCCCCAGGGCAACATCCAAATTAAAAACATATTCGGCCAACTCTCCACCACTCTCCAGCTTGAAGAAAAAAACATCTTCCCCTACACCAGCCGCATCTTCGAAAACACTTGGGATAAAAAATGGCTCTTTGGTCGCTACCAAGCTAATCTTAATGCGGGCTACGGAGATACCGGCCAAGCTCTCCTCGCCACTGCCTTCTTCTGGGTCATCCCTTGGCGCCTAATCCTTGCTCTCCTTCTCGCCCTTCTCATTGTTGTCCTTATCACCCTCATCCTTCGCCAGAGAGCCCGTCAACCAACCATAGTTGATAAATCCTAAAAATTTACCCCCAGCTTTTTTTCCCTTTTCCCCTTAAACTGTTTCTAATGCTCCCTGCTTTCTTTTCCTTCTTTCTCCTCCTCTTCCTTTTCCCCTTCCTCTCTCCCCCTTCTGTTAAAGCTCAATTCTCCTCCCTCCCTTCCTCCCTTAAATGGGAAACTATTGACCAGACCGAAGCCCAATCCCGCGGAATTAAAATAAGCGCTACCGTCGACGGTTACCTTCTTGATGTTGAAGGTTGGACCTCTCCCTACGCCCTGGTCAATCTGGAAAGCACCCAGGGCAACGTCCACGCCTCCACCATGGCTTCCCTTGATGGTCGCTTTATCTTTCGCCATCTCCTCATTCCCCAGGTCCCTGGTGACTTCTGCTTCTATTCTACCGATACTCAGCACCTAGCTGCTCTTCCCCTCTGCCTCTCTCCTCCTCCCCAAACTAAAGTCGGCACCGTTTCCGGCATCATCCTCGCTCCCACCTTGGAGATAAGCCAAAACCAAGTCCTCCAAGGACAAGAAGCTACTCTCACCGGTCTCACTGTCCCCTCCTCTCAAGTAGAAGCTTTTCTTTTTGAAGAGGAACAGTCCTGGTTTTTAGAAATCATCAACACTCTTATCCCTGCCGCCTATGCTCGCACCGGTCCTCACCTGGTTGTTCAAGCCAATGAAAAAGGTGAATTCGACTTTAACCTCCCCACCCACAAAACTACCCTCTGGCGCCTTTTTTTAGGCTCCCACACCAGTCTTGGTCTCTCTCCTCAGTCAGGCACCTTAGAATTTCGCACTTTTTCCTGGTGGCAATGGCTTATCTATCGCTTCCTTCAATTTCTAATCTCTGCCTTTACTTTCACCTTCAAGCTTCTCTCTCACCCCACCGCCATTATCTTTTTGGAAATCCCCCTGGCCTTCTATCTTATCTACCTGGCTTTTTTTAAAAAGGATAAAACCCCACTCCTCTCTTGCCTACGCTACTGCCTCTGGCCCATCCCAAAAAACAAAAGAAAAAAAGCGCTTACCTAAACACTACCGTCACTTCCTGAGGAAAAGCTACTCCGTCCACTGTCGCTGTTACTACAAACTGCCCCGCCACCGTCGAAACCAGCTCCCACACCGATTTACCCAAACTATCAGTCGTTGCCTGTACCTCCGCCAACTGAGCATTTCCACCTCCCCCACCAGTCTTTGCCTGCACCGTCACCTCCACTCGCCTGTTTGGCACTCCCCTCCCATTATCATCCAATAAAAAAGCATTAATTCTTATCTTATCCTCCCCGTTTGGGGCCGCCAACAGGGGTGACCCAAAAAGATAAGAGTTGGCAATTGAATACTCTTTTGATGGCGCCGCCTGAGTTAACAAGACCAAAGCTCGGGGCACCACCCAGGTTGCCAAAAAGATAAGCAAGACTCCACCCAAAAAAACAAAAACTGCTGATTTAAAAAACTTCTTTCCCTCCATTTCTTAAATTTTACCAAACCGCTAAACCACATACAACGGGTTGCTTCTTTTTTTTCATTTATTTCCTAAGCTTCAATTTTTTCTTCCACTTTTCCTCATCTATCAAACTCCCATCCTTACTGATAATTAACCTCAAATCACCCCTTTTTTCAAACCATAATTATCCTTAATTATCAATTTCGCCACACCTTTTAAGCTTTCTGGTTTTTCTTCTTTCTCTCTTTTTTTCTAAACTTACTTTATTATAACCTAATACATCAAAGCATACCTCTACCCCATTTCCCGCATTTCTCCGCAGAACTTTTACCCAAATACCACACTCTTATATAGAAAATTACTAATGATGTAATAAATTGATATATCTTACAAAGAGTGAAATGAATTATGAAACAAACAAAGAGAATAAATTAACTACCTTGTAACACCTATCTAAATAACACAAAGTATCTCAGCTAACCTCATTTGACACTGTTTTTATTATAGTATACGTTTAGATTAATTAATCTTTAATTACCAATAAAAACTCAAAAAAAAGGAATATAAACATGTATAAAACGTATAATTTTGAACCTAAAAACCAATCACCGCAGCTAATCAACAAAAGGTCTTGTAGTTTCTCCGCAGGCTCTAAAAGCCACTCTCTCCCCCTGGAAAAAATCCTTCCCTTCCTTATCATCACCACCAGTTTTCTCTGGCTCTGGTACTAAAACACCAATGCTCTCCTCCCCAGCCCTAAAAACACTGCTAAAAGACTTTGCTCAAGATCTAAGAATTGATAAATATTCCCAAAGTACGGTAAAAAATTACAAATCAGATCTGAAAATTTTTCTTTCCTGGTTTCAAAAAAATACCCCCCAAAAAGATCTTTTTTCCTCTCCTCTCTCTCAAATCTTCACTTCCCGCCTCATAAAAGACTACCAAAAACAATATCTTACGAAAAGATACGACAAAAAAACCGCTATTCGCCGCTTGGCAGGATTAAAAGTTTTCTGCCAATACGCTCAAAAAAAGACCCTCATTCACGCCAACCCTTTTTCTGCTCTTCCTTCCTCTTTTTCCCCCTCTTTAGCCTCAACCAACCAAAAACCTGCTCCCATTCTGGAAGCCTGGCAAAAAGATCTCCTAAAAAAAGGCAAGTCTCCCCACACCATCAAAAACTATGCCTCCGATCTTCGTCATTTTTTTGCCTGGGCCAACCCAAAAAATGGATCTTAATCATACTCTCCACCACTTAAAGCTCAAAGAATACCAAAAATACCTTAAAAAGGTTGGCTATTCTCCCGCCTCTATCCGTCGCCGCCTGGCTAGTCTCCACACTTTTCGCTTCTGGGCCCAAAAAAACCGTCTCTTAAAAACCACTCCCCCTACCAAAAATCTCTTCTCTCCCCTAAGGCGCTATCTAGAAAATCTTAAATACCGAAACAAAACTATCTACCGACTCTCCACTCAAACTGAAAATCTCTACGCCCGCTACCACCGTCTTCGCTTTACCTCCTATCTCCACTGGGCTCTCCTTATCATCATCACCACCGCCCTGGGATATGGTCTTTACACCCAGCTCTTTAAAGAGGCTCAACCTCAATTGGCCTATCCCACCACCCCCGTTCGCCCCACCCGCCACCTCTCTTTCCAAGGCCGTCTCACTGACTCCTCCGGTAATCCCATCACTACCGCCACCACCATGATCTTTGAACTTTATGATTCCGCCGGTACTGGCTCCCCCCCCACCGGTGGCAATCAGCTTTGGTCCTCCAATGGCTGTTCTATTGACCCTGATGAAAACGGCATCTTTAATACCCTTTTAGGCTCAACTTGCGGTATCGAAATCAGCTCCAACGTCTTTAGTGAAAACTCCGCCATCTGGCTCAATATTACTGCCGGCGGCGAAGCTATGGATCCCCGCCAGCAAATCGCCACCGTCGCCTACTCCCTAAACTCCGAAACCATCCAGGGTTATCCAGTTGGCTCAGGGGCTATTGTTACCGAAAACACAGTCCTCGTTATGGATAATTCCGGTAATGTCAATATTGGCGCCACCTCCCCTTCTCTCATTTCCACCGCCGGTACTTTTGGCATCCAAGGACAAGCTCTAACTATTTCCACCGCCAATAGCTCAAGTGGCAACATCACCCTAAACCCCGATGATACCGGTGTCTTAAATTTAACCTTTGAAGGCTCTGCTCCAGGCACAGGGGGTGGTTTCATCAATGCCACCAATGCCAACCTTACCTCAGGCGCCCTTTACTACGCTGAAGTCGCCTCCGCCGCCACTGGCTATGACTTTCTCCAATTTAAGGCTGGCACTACTGCCACGGAAGTCTTTGCCATCGATTACGCCGGTAACACCAATGTTGCTGGCAATCTCTCCCTTGCCGGCAACCTCCAAACAGGCGGTACTGGCCCCCACTGGTTTCAATCAGGCAACGTCGGCATCGGCACTACCGACCCATCATACAAACTTGATGTTTCAGGAGGAACAGGAATTGTAGGGCAGTTTAGTGGAAGGGTGATTGGAGGAGATGCTGTTAATAGCAATGAATTTGCCACCCTCGCCCAACTCTCCGGAGGAACAGGTTCTTTATGGTTAGACGGTGGAGATTATCTTTACCCCAACTCAAGCTTTGCCACCAATACCAGAATCCCAAGCGGAGGTTTGTCTGTTGGCTACGACTCTGCTCCCCCATCACTAGGAGCAATAATCTCCGGCAACGTCGGCATTGGGACGACGAGTCCAGGATCAAAATTACATGTTTCTGGAGATGACACTGCTGATGTAGAGCTTAGAATTGCTCCCGGAGGGACAACTTATGACCCGATTATCAATCTAATTGGTAGTGGCACTGTTGAAGGAACCAAAATTTGGTATGACAACACGGGCGGAAATACCTACATTGACAATGTTTGGGACAACATAGGTGGAGATATTGTTTTTCGGCTAAGAACAGCCGGAACACCTGTTACAGCTTTAGAGATTAATGGTGGTATTGATGGTGGAGCAATTATACTTCAAGGAGATAGTAATACTTATTGGTCACACCCCGCAAGTGATACTTTAGCTTGGACTACAAATGGAGCCGAAAGGTTGCGAATAACAAGCTCTGGCAACGTCGGTATCGGTAATACCAATCCAATCGTCAATCTCCATATTTTAGGCTCAAGCAACAGCTACATCCGAGTCGATTCGCCCACCGGTGCCGCTCGTGAATCCGGAATTGAGTTTTATGGTCCAAACGGAATTGGAAACAACAACTACAAATTCGGTAAAGTTTATGGCACTTCTGTTAGCAACAGTAGTTATGATGATATGCAACTTCGTTTTGCCATTCCTACCGCCGCCTCCGCCGGGGCTTATGTCGATATTATGACCCTAAGATCTGGCAACGTCGGCATTGGTACTACTTCTCCCGCCTACAAGCTCCATGTAGTGGGAGACGGATACTTCAGCACTAATCTTAATGTCGGTACCGGTATCACTTCTCCCTTGATTACCTTAACTACCGGAGCCGGAGTAAACAAGGTCCTCTCTTCCGATGCCAGTGGTAATGCCAGCTGGACTGATATTACTTCCATTGGAATATCTGGATCAGGGACTGAGAACTATTTGTCCAAATGGCTCTCTGATGGTAAGACCCTAACCAACTCCCAACTCTTTGACAACTCCACCTTTGTCGGCATTGGTGGAACAGCCGCCAGTACCAATCCTACTCTTTGGGTGGGAGCCAATGGCAATATGGGGGTGGGGACAACGGCACCGGGGGCAAAATTATCTCTGGCGGGAATGAACGACAGTACAGGCACTGAATATGATTATCTTAACTTTTACAATAGCACAAACGTCGTGGCTAAAATCTCCATTCAAAGTACTAGTGCCAGCGGTACAGATGACGGACGAATAAATTTCTATACAGCTTTAAATGGAACACTTGAAAAAGCAGCCTCAATAACCCGAACTGGTAACTTTCTTGCTCTTGGAAAAAGCATTCTTCTTGATTCGGAAGGCGGTGATACATACGGATCAATTACCTCATCTACATCTCCAGCAGGACTGATTTTATCAGGTAGACACGGAACATGGCTAAAAAGTCAACTTGGAGGCAACTACTATGCGATATTTAATGACGATGGTCGAATGGCTATAGGCCCCACTGTGTCCACAGTAGGTTCATCATATTTTCAGATTAACTCCGGAGCTGATATTACAGGAATCATTGTAAAGGCAAATTCAACGCAAACAACCAATCTTACTGAATGGCAAAATAGTAGTTCAGCTGTTTTAGCAAGCATCGCACCAACGGGTGGTGCATATTTTGCCGGTAACGTCGGCATCGGCACCAGTTCACCCACCTACAAGCTTCAGGTAGTGGGAAACGGATATTTTTCAACTACTCTGGGAGTTGGCACTACCGCTACTATTCCGACTTTAAATTTAACCGGAGCCTTGTTTGACAAAGATGGAGAAAGTGGATCAAATACGCAAATACTGTCAAGCACTGGTACTGCTACCGACTGGATAGACTTAAATACCATTGGCTTGGGAGGAAGCGGCACTGAAAACTATCTCTCTAAATGGCTTGGTTCTTCTACTTTGGGTTTATCGCAAGTCTATGACAACTCTACCTTTGTCGGCATTGGCGGAACAACCGCCAGTACCAATCCTACCCTCTGGGTGGGAGCCAATGGCAATGTGGGCATCGGGACGACGGGGCCTGGAAGTACTCTGGAGGTTGTTGGAGGTGCTTCTGGAGTATCCATTTTTGAAATAAGTAGAACAACCGCAGGGCAAGCCAATAGTTGGGTAAATAAAATTTCAAGTTCCTACACTGACGTAGTAGGAACGTTAATACTTCATCCAGAAACTGTTAACGGCGATTTAGTCTTTAGTGGATTAGTGGCTGCAACTCCCCAATTAGTACTCAAGGGAACATCCGGCAACGTCGGCATCGGGACGACAAGTCCTGGGGAGAAACTTGATGTATATGGTGACCTTAAGTTAAGCGAAACAAATATTGCGGGAGATGGTATCACTGCATATACAGGCGGCAGTCATGTATTCTCCATTACAAGGCAGGATACAGTTACTACTGGTGATACATCAATTTCTTCTTATGGTGGAATTGGTTTTACAGGAAATAAATCTACTGTTCCTGAAACTGGTAGTAACTATCAGATGTACCTAACTAAAACTGGCAACGTCGGCATCGGGACGACTTCTCCAGGGTATAAGTTGGACGTCAACGGTGATATGCGGGTTGGAACCTACTTAAATGTGGGTACCGGTTTCACTACTCCTGCTTTCACTATGGTTACCGGAGCCGGAACAAACAAAGTCTTTACCTCTGATGGTTCAGGCAATGCTTCCTGGTCTGATATCGGTTCAGTTGGTGTTGGTGGTTCTGGCACAGCCAATTACTTGCCCCTATGGTTGTCCGGTGGACACAGCTTGGGAGACTCGGCTTTGTACCAATCCGCCGGTTCTCTTTATCTTCCAGGGAATGGAATATGGAACAGTGACGGGAATGTGGGGATTGGGACGACGGGACCTGGGTATAAATTAGAGGTAAATGGTACGACTGCACTAGGCAATGTTTCAACAGGTGTAGGTTTGGCAGTAGATTCCTCAGGAGAGGTTGGAATAGGAACTATTAGCCCTGATGTTGAATTTGAAATACAAGCATTTTCCAGTGGATATCAACAAATAATGGCAGTGGAAAACCCAAGTTCAACCGACTTATTCGAGCTCTGGCAAACGGCAGACGACAATTCCGCATTTATTAATCTAAACAGTTCTGGAACCCCTGGTGTCCACTTGCGGTCAAACGGTGATTCATATTTTACTAATCAACTAGCAGTAGGGAAAAACAGCGCAGACAGTCAATTAGATGTATATGGTAACTTAGCTTCAACCTATCTTGGCGTATTTGATCAGGACTCAGCCGGCGGTTACGGCGTCCTTATCGATACTGATGGAGATGCTAACAATGAGCCAGCCTTGAAAGTAAAAAACGCCTCCAGCGATCTATTTTATATCGGTAGTTCAGGCAATGTCGGCATCGGGACGACGGGGCCTGGGGCTAAACTTGAAGTAGCAGGACAGGTAAAGATTACTGGGGGTAGTCCTGGGTTAAACAAAGTATTAACTGACTCTGATGGGACAGGTTTAGGAACCTGGACTTCCTTCTCTTCTCTGGGTGTAGGAGGAACAGGAACAGCTAATTATCTGTCTAAGTGGTTTGATGGCACTACCCTGACTAATTCAGGACTATATGAAACAAACGGCAATGTCGGCATCGGGACAACCAACCCAGGGGCCAAACTAGATGTAGTTGGTAATTTCTTGTTGTCTGGTACTGCTACCTTAAGTCAACTAAGCACCGGAGTAGTAATTAATAG
>CAZGPK010000008.1:0-32316 GCA_964527115.1 uncultured Gammaproteobacteria bacterium
CCGCCGATAACCAAGCTCAGGTGGAAATAAATATTCTTCAGGGAGAGCGCCCCATGGCCGCCGATAATAAATCTCTTGGCCGCTTCATTCTTGACGGTATTCCACCTGCTCCCCGTGGTCTTCCCCAGATAGAAGTCTCCTTTGACATCGACTCCAACGGGATTTTAAATGTTTCTGCCAAAGACAAGGCCAGTGGCAAAGAACAAAAGATTACTATCCAAAACGCCACTAACCTTTCCCAGGAAGAAGTGGAAGAGATGAAATCTCAAGCTGAAAAGTTTGCCAAAGAAGACGAAGAGAAAAAGTCTCAAGTCGAGTCCAAAAATCGTCTCGATGCCACTATCTTTACCGGAGAGAAAATGCTCCAAGATGCCAAAGACAAGCTCAAAGACGAAGATAAAAAGAAAATTACTGAAGCTTTGGAAAAAGCTAAAAAAGTTCTTGTCGACGAGAAAAAAGGCAAAACTGATTTTGATCAAGAGTCAGAAAGCCTGTCTCAAATTATCCAAACCGTTGGTACTGCGATGCACCAACAAGCTGCTGGACCAGAACCGGGAGCAGCCCCTGAAGCTGAAGCCGACTCTTCTAAGGCTGATTCTTCAGGTAAAGATCAAGCAGAAGAGGGCGAAGTCGTCGATGGTGAGGACAATAAAAAGTAATCCCTTAGAAACTTAAAAAGGGTTTGCCGGCATATGGCAAGCCCTTTTTTGGGTAGTCATTATGCTACTCTTCCTGTATATATATATAAAATATGAAACCTGATTTTTACGAACTCTTAGGGGTCAACAAACAAGCCAGTCCCGCCGAGATTAAAAAGGCCTATCGCCAGAAGGCACTTGAGTGGCACCCAGACCGCAACAAGTCCGCGGGGGCCGAAGAGCGCTTTAAGCAGATAAACGAAGCTTATGAAGTCCTCTCCAATGGTGAAAAAAAAGCTGCTTACGATCGTTTTGGCCATACTGCTTTTGAAGGTGGTGGCACTTCTCCTTTTGGTGATCAAACCCACACTTACCGTCAGGGACCATTTACCTATACTTATCAGACCGGTGGCTCTCCTTTTGGTCAAGCTGATTTTTCCTTTGGCGGTTTTAGTAATCCCTTTGATATCTTTGAACAATTTTTTGGCTCTGGCTTTTCCGGTCAACAACAACGCCAGCGCCTCTCTACCTACAAAATTCAACTTGATTTTAAAGAAGCCGCCCTAGGCTGTGAAAAAGAAGTTGATCTGGGAGACTCTAAAAAAAGAAAAATCAAAATCCCGGCCGGTGTCTCCGATGGCCAAAGGATCAGGTTTCAAGATTTCTATCTTTATCTTGACGTTTTACCGGACAAGACTTTTCAGCGCGATGGCAACGATATTTTTGTAAACCAAGAGATCTCCTTTGCCGAAGCTACTTTGGGCACCAAAATAGCTGTTCCCACCCTAGATCAGCCGATTAACATCAAAATCCGCCCCGGTACTCAGCCCGGCACTCTCATTCGCTTCAAGGGCAAGGGAATAAAAGATGTTCATGGTCGCGGCAACGGTGATCTCTATCTTCGCCTTCAAATAAAGGTCCCTACCCATCTCACTCGTGCCCAGCGCCAAGCCCTAAAAGAATTTTAAGATTTAAATCTTAATTAAAAATTAAACGAAATACAAAACATGCTGGAAGAGAAAGAAACTAAAACCAATAATCCCCAGCAAGCGGTTATTATCGGTCTAGGACACATACTTGGAAACTTAACTACCCCAATTATTTTGAGCTTACAAGCAATAAAAAAATATGGTTCTTCTCCAGAAACAGAAATAAAGGCTACCGACGTCATTCAAAGCCTTCTTAGCCTTTCCATGCCAGAAGAATTATTAGAAGAAGAAAAGGCTCCCCTATTGGATCAGGAAAAAGCCGCCCGTCAAGAAATAGTAAAATTTTTAGACTTAAACACCGCCCAGCTCAGAGGCAAACTTGGTCTTGACCGGTCCTCCTCTCAAGAAGTTTGGGATCTTTGGGCAAAAAAATTACAAGATTCTTTTTCGGACCTAGACAATTCAACCAATTCCCTGGTAGCTGGGTTCTCTCGGGGACGAGGAGATAGTCTTGAAAGAATATTCTTTGTCATTAATAACCTGACCCGAATGGCCTACGGCCAATTGCCCCTCCCTCCCCTTAAGCCCTATTGTCCCGACATCAGCATAGGACCTTTTTACGACTTTCTTTTTGACTATCCAGAGCCAGAAGTTAAGCAATAATTTTTCTCCCCCCCTTCCTCTTTCTTTAGGTTTTTGTTAAACTATTTTCAAATTACTTTGCAGCGGCATTTTTTAAGGAAGGGCAGTCCCTTCCTTTTTTGTTTTTTAGGCCAGCTCAGAGTATAATCAAAAACTAATATGGACTTAAAAAACCTACCAAGGACGGAATTTGCTTCTGCCGTTGCCCAGATTGCCGGTGAGCGGGGGATTGACCCCTCTTCGGTTTTACAGTCCATTGAAATGGCTCTGGTTGCCGCCTACAAAAGAGACGCCAAAGAACGGGGACTGGAAATTGAAGAAGAACAGATTTTTGAAATCAAACTCAACACCCAAACCGGCGAGTTTCAAGTTATTGAGCTTGCCGACGACAAGAAAAAAGACGTTACCCCCCCGGGTTTTGGCCGTATTGCCGCCCAAACTGCCAAACAAGTCATCCTTCAGCAAGTCCGCGAGGCCGAGCGCAACAAAGTCCTTGCCGAGTACAAATCAAAACTTGGCAATCTCGTCAACGTTGTCATTTTACGCTCCGATCCTTACAAAGTCGTCGTTGGTATCGGCAAAACCGAAGCCATTCTACCCAAAGATGAGCAAATCCCAGGTAGAAATTATGGGCTTAACCAAACCCTCCCTCTTCTTATCAAAGAAATCAGAAACAACGAAGCCATGGATCGGGACGAAATTATCCTTTCCGATGCCTCTCCCGATCTTATCACCGAGCTTTTCCGTCGTGAAGTCCCCGAGGTTTCCTCTGGTGCTGTTACTATTGAAAAAATAGTCAGAATTGCCGGTGAACGTACCAAATTGGCCGTTACCACCTCCCAGCCCGGCATTGATCCGGTCGGTTCCTGTGTTGGCCAAAGAGGAGTTCGGGTCCAATCCGTTCTCAAAGATTTACCGGAAAATGAAAAAGTTGATATTGTTCCCTTCCGCAAAGAAATAAAACAATTTTTAGTTTCTGCTCTTTCTCCAGCTGAAGGCGCCCGAGTGGCCGAATTCGACAAAGACAAAAAGACCGCTCTGCTTCTTCTTCCCGAAAACCAACTTGCCCTAGCCATAGGTGAAAAAGGCGAAAATGTTCGCCTGGCTAGCCAGCTAACCGGAATTGAAATCAAAGTTCAAAGCCAGGATGCTCCAGAGGGACCTCCTCCCCCCCGAAAAGCTCCTCCCCAGCCATCCCGAAAACCCGCCTCAAAATCCACCAAGAAGGACACCAAGAAGGAAAAGAAAAGCTAACCACTTTCCCTCTTCCCCCTTTTATTTTTTTCGCATTTTATGAGTAAAAAACAAGGGACTTTATCATATCGCCGTCCTCCCATCGTTACTGTCATGGGTCACATTGATCACGGCAAAACTACCCTCCTTGACGCCATCCGCCAAACTCAAGTCCAGAAAGCAGAAACTGGCGGTATTACCCAACATATTGGTGCCTATGAAGTTCAGGTTTCCCGTTCCTCATCTACCAAGTCAATCACTTTTATTGACACTCCAGGCCACGCTGCTTTTGCCAAAATGAGGGCTCGTGGTGCCTCTCTTACCGACCTGGTTGTTTTAGTCGTTGCTGTAAACGACGGTATTATGGCCCAGACCAAAGAATGTCTAGACCATATCAACCAAGCCAAAGTTCCTTTTATTGTTGCCTTAAATAAAATGGATTTACCTGGCATTAATCCTGACAAAGCCAAAGGACAACTCACCGAACTTGGTTATACTCCCGAAGACTATGGAGGCCAACTGGTTTTAGTGCCAATTTCTGCCTCTAAATCTGAGGGGATTGACAAACTTCTGGATCAAATCCTTCTTCATACTGATATGCTCGATCTTGAAGCCGACCCCCAGGCCCCCTTACAAGCTACAATAATCGAGTCTCGTCTGGATCGCCAAAAAGGTCCCGTTGCTGCTCTGGTGGTCACCCAAGGGACGCTTTACCTTTCTCAAAAAGTTTATCTGGATCAAGAAGCCCAGCCTGTTCGCCGTCTTTTTGATTGGCGTGGCCAGCCCCTGCTTAAGGTTCTCCCCGGTCAGCCGGCCGAAATTCTAGGCTTAAAGACTCCGCCTCCAGTTGGCTCAATTCTTCTTGACCGGCCCCGCCCAACCCCCCTTAGTTTGGATCAAGCCACTGCCCCGTCTCCCGAACAAATTGCCGAAAAAAAACTCAGTATTTTGCTTAAAGCTGACACCGAAGGTACTCTTGAAGCTTTAAAAAACAACCTCCCTTCCGACATTAATCTCATCTTGGCCGGAGTTGGTCCTGTTACCGAAACTGATATTTTCTTGGCCCAACCTACCCAAGCCCAAATTTTTGCCTTCAATGTTCTCGTTCCCTCCTCTTCTGTCAAAACAGCCGAAAGAGAAAAGGTAAAAATATTTTCCAGCAAAATAATCTACGAAATTCTGGAAGAATTAGAATCACAAATCCTCAAAATTCTTGAGCCCACTATTGACGAAGATGTTCACGGTGAAGGCCAAATTATTGCTGAATTTAAAATTAAAAAAGACCGCATTGCCGGTATTCGTTGTCTCAAGGGTGAGATTGTTAAAGACTCTCCTGTTCACCTGCAGCGTGACGGAAAAATTATCAAAAATACTCGTGTTGGCTCCTTTCGTCGCGGCAAAGATGAGACGGAGAAAATAGTTTCTGGGCAAGAAGCTGGTTTGGTTTTCAAGCCCTACGTTGATTTTAAAGTGGGGGATCTTGTTATCTCACACGATTAAGACTTTTTTGCGGTATAATAGGCCATCTCATTTATGAAAAATTACCCCGCCTCCGAAATTAAGGCCCTAATAGAGAAGTCAAGTTCTCTCCTTTTAGTTGTTCCCAGTCTAAATATTGATTCTGCCGCTGCCGCTTTAAGCTTCGCCATTCTCTTGGAAAAAAAAGGAAAACAAGTAACTCTTTATTCGCCCACTCTCCCTGACGAAAATTTAAAACACCTAGAGTTTTCTGAAAAAATCAGCAACCAGTATAATATCCAATCTGATTTCACCATCACTTTAAACTATCCTCTAGACCAAATCGAAAGAGTTACTTACAACGATGATGGCGGCCAGGGAAATATTATTGTTCAGACCAAAAAATCTGCCCCGTCTCTAAGCTCTACTAACCTTTCTTTTACTAAGCCCAGCCAGCCCTTTGATTTGGGTATTATGATAGGTGAAGAAACCTCACTGCCGGACACCACCACCCTTCTTGGCCAAGGATCCTGGATTTATTTTTCCAACCAAAATGCCCAAAAACCATGGGCCAAACTAAGTCTTTTCGACAAAGACGCTCCTTTTTGCGAAATAATGTCCTTTCTTCTTCCCCAGCTTGGTTTAACTCTCGATTCTGGAAGTGGCAAAAATCTTCTCATTGGTCTTCGCTGGTCCACTCAAAGCTTTTCAGTCAATGTTAACCCTGACACCTTTGAGGCTGGTTCTCTTTGTCTTGCGGCCACTCAGGCCCATCTCATCAAAGAGCAGCAATCTTCTCCTACTTCTCCTTCCTCTTGGACTCCTGCCACCCCCTCTCCTCAAACCACCCTTGATTCCGTTGAAACTCTTTCTCTTTCCACAGAAAACAAAGAAGGCGTCCCTGCTACTGGCACCGAAGGGTCAATCCAAACTCCTCCCATTCTTAAAGGTTCTACTACTCCTCGGTCCTAAAAAAAAGATCTCGTCTTGTTTTGTTAAGCCTCTCCTGTTAAAATTGACGACGAATTCTCCTATGCCTCTTAAGAAACAAGAAAAAAATCAAATTATTAAAAAGTTTGCCCAAGCTAAGGGCGATACTGGCTCGCCTGAAATTCAGGTAGCTCTCATTACCGAGTCCGTTAAAAAGCTTCAGGAACATCTTGATAAGAATCGTCATGACTATCCTGCCAAGCGCGGTCTTCTGGCAAAAATTTCCAAACGTCGTCGCCTTCTCCGCTACCTGGCTCAAAGAAATACCAGCCGCTACGAAGGAGTCATCAAAAAGATTGGTTTGAAAAAATAATCTTTTTTGGGATCTTGGGACAGAAAAAGACAATTATGAAAAATAAGAAAATTGCCACTCTCTCTTTTGGGGGACAAGAAATTACTTTAGAAACTGGGCGTTTAGCTCTTCAGACTAACGCTTCTGTTTTTGCCAGCATGGGCGGCACTAGTCTTCTGGTTACTGTCGTTTGTGGCGGTGTCTGTGAAGACCTCGACTATTTTCCTCTTCAAGTTCAATACATGGAAAAGCTCTATGCCGGTGGCCGCATCAAAGGTAGCCGCTGGGTTAAAAGAGATGGTCGTCCCTCTGATGAGGAAATTCTCACCTCTCGGGTTATCGATCGTTCCATTCGCCCCCTTTTTCCGGCCGACTACGCCGAAGAAGTCCAGATTATCGTCACTCTTCTTTCTTTGGACATGGAAAACGACCCTGATATTTTAGGGATCATTGCTACTTCTGCCGCTCTAACTATTTCCGACATTCCCTGGAATGGCCCTATTGGTGCCGTTAGAGTTGGTCAAATAAACTCCGAATTTGTAATAAACCCCACCTTCTCCCAACAGGAAACTTCTACCCTCGATCTCATTCTCTCTCTCGGCCCTCAGGGAACTGTCATGATTGAGTCCGGAGCTAAAGAAGTCCCCGAAGACCAGTTTTTTGCTGCCCTCCAAGCCGGAGAAAAGGCAGCCCGAGAAATTATCGATTTTGTTACTACTTTTGCCAAAGATCAATCTATTAGCAAAAAATCATATCTTTCCACCAATCCTGACCAGTCCCTTCTTGACCAGATAGATAAACTTGCTGGCAAGCGTCTTGACCAAATCATCAAAAATGGCAATATTCAAACTGTCAGTCTTGAGATTGCCGCTCTTGTTCAGGAATTGCGAATCGAGCTCTCTGAACAGGTCAAACTTCGCCAGATAGCCGCCATTACCGACAAGCTTTTCAAGAAAAAGCTTCGCTCTCAAACCCTAAAAACAAAAAACCGCCTTGATGGTCGCGGCCCCGAAGACATCCGTCCCCTGGAAACCGAAATATCTGTTCTTTCCCGGACTCACGGATCAGCTCTTTTCCAGCGCGGTGATACTCAAGCTCTGACCATTACCACTCTTGGATCCACCTCCCTTAAGCAACACTTTGAAACTGCCGAGGGTGAAGACAGCAAGCGCTATCTCCACCACTATTCCGCCCTCCCTTTCTCTTTTGGCCAAGTTGGTCGTATAGGTGGTGCCGGCCGTCGGGAAATTGGCCACGGCGCCCTAGCCGAACGTGCCCTTGAACCCGTCATTCCCTCTGAGGAAGATTTCCCCTATACCATCCTTGTTGTCTCCGAAATTATGTCTCAAAACGGCTCCTCTTCCATGGCCTCCGTTTGTGGCTCCACTCTTTCTCTTATGGATGCTGGTGTCCCCATCAAAGCTCCCGTTGCCGGAATTTCTGTTGGCATGATTTCCTCTTCAACAGAAAAACTACTCATCACTGATATTGCCGGCATTGAAGACTTCAATGGTGACATGGACTTTAAAGTCGCCGGAACCGAAACAGGCATTACCGCTGTTCAGCTTGATATTAAAACCCAAGGCTTGGACCTCCCTCTTATCAAAGATATTTTAGCCCAGGCCCGCCGGGCTCGCCTCCTTCTTTTAAAGAAAATTACCGAAACAATTCCCGCTCCCCGCGACTCTGTTTCCCAATATGCCCCCAAGGTAGGCATGATCCGCATCCTCCCTGAAAAAATCGGTGCCGTTATCGGCTCTGGCGGTAAAACAATCAAGGCCCTTATGCTTGATACTCAAACCGAGATAAACGTTGAAGACGACGGCGCTGTCAGTGTCTGTGGTCTTTCCAAAGAGAACGTCGACAAAGCCATTAAACTTATTGAAGGTCTAACTCACGAAGTCCAACCCGGTGAAACCTTTAGAGGACCTATCAAGCGCATTGAATCATTTGGTGTTTTTGTTGAATATCTTCCCGGCCGTGACGGTTTGGTTCATGTTTCCAAACTTTCTCCCGAATTTGTCAAAGATCCCTCCACTATTGTCTCTCTGGGTGACAAAATCTTAGTTAAAGTTGACAAGATTGATGATATGGGTCGAGTTGACCTTTCTGTTCCTGAAATTAACCCTTCTGGCCAAAGAGCTCCCCGACCAGACGGGCCAAGCCGCCCTCCTGGAAATGATCGTTTTTCTCGTGGCCCCCGCTCATTTTCTCCACGCCCATCCCGCGATTCTCGTCCTCCTCATGATTCTCGTCCTCCTCATGATTCTCGTCCTTCTTACGATTCTCGCCCACCCCGCGATTCTCGTCCTTCTTACGATTCTCGCCCACCCCGCGATTCTCGTCCTCCTCATGATTCTCGTCCTTCTTACGATTCTCGTCCTCCCGAGTCTTCTACACCATCTGGCTCTCCTTTTGCTGGGCCCCGCCGCCAGCCAATCAAACGTCCTCCTCGCCGCTAAATTCAAGTGCTATACTTAAACCGTGCCTGCCTTAGATAGTGAAATTGCCCGCCTGGCCCGCCAGGCCACCAACCCCGCTCTGCCTTCTGGTCTTCAGGAAAAACTTAAAGAAGATCTTGATCAGCTAAAGCTAAATCTACAAAACCCTGATAGTTTTTGGCCGCTTTACCAGCGCCTTTCCCGCTATTTCAACTGGATTCAAGCCCTTCCCTGGGACCAAGAGAGTGAAGATAATCTTGATCTGGTTCAGGCTCAAAAAATCTTAAACGAACACCATTACGGTCTGGATGAGGTCAAGCAAAGAATTTTAGAATATCTTTCCGTTCTTATCCTCCAGAAAAAAAACCAACCCGACCAAAAAATCCGTGCCCCCATTCTCCTTTTTGTTGGTCTCGTCGGTACTGGTAAAACCACCATGGCCAAAGCCATCGCCGAAGTCATGGGCCGTCCTCTAATTCGCATCCCTTTTGGTGGCCTAGGTGATCCTACCTACCTTCGTGGCCAAAGCCGCCTCCATCCCGAGTCAGAGCCAGGCAAAATCATCAAAGGTCTAATTGATGTTAAAGTCAAAAATCCCGTTATTCTTCTTGACGAGATTGACAGAATTGCCGACTCTGCCTTAAACGCTGTCATGGGTGTCCTGGTCGAGCTTCTTGACCCAGAGCAAAACCAATCTTTTCTAGACAATTATCTCGACTATCCCTTTGATCTCTCGCAAGCTTTCTTTGTTGCCACCTGTAACAACACTACCCGCATTGCCACTGCCGTTCTTGATCGTCTGGAACCGGTGCAAATGCCTTCCTACAACGACGAGGAGAAAACTGCAATTGGTCGTGAGTACCTCCTCCCCCGAGCTCTTCAGGATTCCGGACTTAGCTCCAAAGATTTAATTATCTCTCCTGATTCCTGGACTCAGATTGTCCGCCCCTTGGGCTTTGACGCCGGCGTCCGCACCTTAAAACGAAACATTGAAGGTCTTTGTCGCAAAGCCGCCATGCTATTGGTTCAAGGAAAGGTTTCCAAAGTAGTTATCGACACCAGCAATTTGAAGCACTTCATTCCTCGTTGGTAATTTAGAACTTTCGTGACTCACAAGACTCAAACTTTAAACAAAATTTCCCAAGCGATCAGTATTTGTCAGGCCTGCCCCCTCTTTCAAAAAGCTACAAACCCTGTTCCTGGCCAGGGTAATCCGGACGCGAAAGTTGTTTTTATTGGTGAGGGTCCGGGTTCAAGTGAAGACCAAAAGGGCATTCCCTTCTGTGGCCGTTCCGGCCAACTTTTAGATCGTCTTCTCCAGGCTATCAATCTTAGCCGCTCTGAAGTTTTTATTACCAATATTGTCAAGCATCGCCCCCCGGGAAATCGCGATCCCTTACCTGGAGAAATTATTGCCTGCACTCCCTTTTTAAGAAACCAGCTTCTTGCTATTCGTCCCCGTATTATCGTTACTCTCGGTCGCTTTGCCCTAAATTATTTTTCTCCCACTGACTATATTAGCCAAGTCCATGGCCAAATTAAAAAATTATCCTGGGAAAGCCTTGACTTGTCCCTTATGCCCCTGTATCATCCTGCAGCTGGACTACGAAATGGTACTGTTCTTAAAGATATCAAAAAAGATTTTGTCAAACTTGGCCTTTTTCTAAAAACAATTCGCCTTAAACCTTCGACCTAAACCTTTTTCCTCTAAACCCCTGCCTTCTTGTTCCGTGTTATTCTTTATCTAACTTTAATTTCTGTTCCTTATTTTCAAATTATGCAAAACAAATTTAATCAACCTCAAAAAACAAATATCCAATCCAATACTAATTCTCGGCGTCCCTCAGTCGGAAACCCTCCGTCTGCCCTTCGCCCTTTGGCTGCAAACCCTCAGCCTGCTTCTCATCCTTCCCCTTCTGCTCCTCGCCCGGGTCGCGGTGACGCTCTCCGCATTGCCTCTCTAGGGGGCTTCAATGATGTCAATCAAAACATGTTTGTCTATGAGTTTCTTCCTGATGGCAATGAGAAAAATAGCCAAATTATCATCCTTGACTGCGGCGTCGGTTTTCCCGAATCAGATTTTTTAGGTGTCGATATGATTATTCCCGATACCCGCTATCTGGAAGAACGTCGGGATCGTATCATTGGCATGATTCTCACTCATGGACACGAAGATCATATTGGGGCCCTCCCTTTCATTTTGCCCCGTCTTCCCCGCTCTCTCCCCATCTTCGCACCTCGCTTGGCTGCCGCTTTGGCTCAAAGCCGTCTGGAAGAATATGGCCAAACCCCTCTCTTTAAACCCGTTGAAGAGGAAAAACCCATCATTTTAGGCCCTTTTAAACTCCATCCCATCCATGTCACTCATTCTATTCGTGACACTTTTCATTTTGCTATCGAAACTCCTCTTGGTATTTTTTATCACGGTACTGACTATAAATTTGACCTGGCTCCTCTAAATGATAGTCCTCCCAATTTAAAAAAGATCGCCTCTTTTGGGACCTTGGGAATAAAATGTGTCCTCTCAGATTGTTTAGGCGCCGACAAACCAGAATATTCTCTACCAGAGCGAGCTTTAGCCGACCTTATTGACGAGGAAATAAAAAATGCCAAAGGTCGGGTTTTTGTTACCACTATTTCCAGCAACCTTACCCGCTGGGGTCAAGCTATCGACTTTTCCAAAAAATATTCCCGAAAAATAGTTCCAGTTGGTTTTTCTGTTGACCGGATTATTAAACTTGGTCGCGAATTAGGCTACATAAATCTAAATGAATCAGACATTCTTCCCCTCGATCGGGCCAAAAACTTTCCCGATAAAAACCTGACCTTCTTGGTGGCCGGTTTTGCCGCCCAACCTGACTCTGCTCTTTCCAAGATCACCATGGGCAAACACCGTATCAAGATAAAAGAGGGGGACAAGGTTATCTTTACCTCTCCCGACTATATTCCCGGAACCACTTCCGGTATTTACCACCTCATCGACACCCTCTCCCAGTTGGGTGCCGAAGTAGTTTACGGTGGTCCAGGCAAAGAAGCCATTCATACCGGTGGTCACGGCGGTCAAATAGAGCACGCCATTTTAGCCAACCTCACCTCACCTGAATATCTTCTTCCCATAGGCGGCAACTACCGCCACGTTAAACAATATCAGCTGATGGCTATGTCTTTGGGCTATAAAAAAGAAAAAGTCCTCATTCCTGAAACTGACCAGGCTGTTACTTTTTGGGAAAATGGCAGTGTCGACTTCCACACCCGCGTTCCTTACCGCCAAGTCTTAGTTGATGGTCTCGGTATCGGTGATGTTGGTGAGTCAGTTTTACGCGACCGTCAAACCCTATCTCAAAACGGCGTCGTTGTTGTTACCATGCTTGTCGCCTCCGACACCACCAGACTTGCTCAACCTCCCCTTATTACTACTCGTGGCTTTGTCTTTGAAAAACAATCCGGTGGTGTTATTCAGGGAATTGAAAAAATCACCTCCGATACTTTTACTAAAGCTCGTTCTCAACCCATAAACCTTGATTTTGTCCGCCAACAGGTTCAGGCAGCAGCGGAAGAATATATCTATAAGGAAACCGGTCGCGAGCCTATGGTTCTTCCCCTTATCACTCGGGTATAATACCCTTATGCTTCAAAGTCGGCTCTTTGCCAAAACCAGTAAAACTGTTCCCTCTGACGCTGCCACTTTCAGCCACCAGCTTCTCTGGAAAGCAGGCTTTATCCGCCGCTTTACTTCTGGCCGTTGGGCTTTTCTTCCCCTGGGCATGCGGGTTTGGCTCAAAATAATGAATATCATCCAAAAAGAAATGGATGATATTGGCGTTAATCGTCTTGTTGTCCCCACTCTCCATCCCATTGAAGTTTGGCAGGCTACCGGCCGTGACCAGGCTTTTGGCTCTGAAATGCATATTTTAGAAGATCATTATGGTCAAACATTTGCCCTGGGTGCTACTGCCGAAGGCATGATGGCTGAGCTTGTTAAAATGTTTTCCCCCTCATATAAAGATCTGCCGATTGAAATCTATCAATTTTCCAGTAAATTTCGCGATGACAAACGACCCCGCGGTGGGCTCCTTCGTGTTCGGGAATTTATGATGAAAGATGCCTACAACTTCTGTGCCGACGAAGATCAATTCCGCCAGGGCTACCAAAAATTCTATGAGTCATATTTAAAAATTGCCAAAGAATTGGATCTTAAAACTACTCCCGTTTTGGCCGACTCTGGCGCCCTGGGTGGTGATGAATCTCACGAATTTATGGTCGACTCTGAAACTGGTGACAACACTTATTTTATCTGCTCTCACTGCCACCAAGCCTCCAATCAAGAGCGCTGTCCTGCCTATAAGCCAGACTTAAATCCCGAAGAAAAATTAAAAGACTTTGCCACCATTGACCAGCCCGATTGGGTTATGACTATGGAAGACAATATTAAGCACTACAAGGAACCAAAATGGCGTTATCTGAAAAATGTTGTTTACAAAGGCAATGACGGTCAAATCTATATTGCTTCCCTAAGAGGGGACCAGGAGGTCAATGAAAGCAAGCTAACCCGTGTTTTGGGTCTTAACTCCTTGGAGCCAGCTACCGACCAAGATCTAGAAAAGCTTGGCACCCGTCACGGTTATGTTCATTCCTGGGGAATAAAGGGAGTTACCTATGTTGGCGACGAAGGTCTTTTGAAAGTAAAAAACTTTATCGGTGGTCAAAAAACTAATAAAACCGACTCTCAAAATGTCAACTACGGCCGTGACTTTAAATACAAGTTAATTGCCGATATTACCAACGCCGAGGATGGAGATACCTGTGCCGCCTGCCAAAAAGGCCGCCTTAGAGAAAAGAAAGCCTATGAATGGGGCCATGTTTTTAACCTTGGTTATTTTTACAGTAAACCCCAAAAATGCACCTATACTGCCAAAGACGGCCAAGAAAAACCCCTCTGGATGGGCTCTTACGGTATTGGCCTAGATCGCTCTCTTGCCTTAATTGTCGAAAGCCACCACGACGAGCATGGCATGGTCTGGCCTACCTCTGTTGCCCCTTTTCAAATTCACCTCTTAGGCTTTGATCTCTCCGACCCCAAGGTCAAAAAACAAGCAAAAGATCTTTATCAGGCTCTTCAAGAAAAACAAATTGAAGTCCTCTTTGACGACCGGGAAGATATTACTCCCGGTGAAAAAATGGCCGACGCTGACCTTATCGGTTGCCCCCTTCGTGTTATTGTTTCTTCTCGTGCTCTAAAGAGTGGGGGAGTGGAACTCAAGAAAAGAACCGAAAAACAGGGGAAAATAGTTACCAAGGCCGATATTTTTAAATACCTGAAATAGCCAGCCTCACGAAAATTTTTTAGTCTAACTGACTCCTCTTGCTTGGCTCATTTTTATTCCTCTCCTTCTTTCTCTTTTTTTGGGGTTCCAATAAGCATCACCCCATACCCTTTTTTGAAAAGCCATTGTTTGAACATATAAATTACCAATACAGCTCAAACAACAAGCCTGCTTTTCCACCGAAATATAATTATCATTCTCTTTAAGAACTTTCTCCATCAACCACAAAATTTCTTCTCTTGAACCACCGATCCGCATCAAAGATAAATGATTCTCTCCGCCTGTATATCTACACAAAAAAAACGGGTACTTGGACAGTAAGCATCTGGAATAAGTACTATTACTTTCGCCCTTCTTTCAATCATAGTTTTGCATTATATCTAAAAATTATTAAAAATTCACAAACTTCAAGTCTGGAAGCTAAAACCTAAAAGCTATATACTGTCTTTATGGCTAAAAGGCGTGGTCGCAAAAAAAAGATTAAAAATCGCTTTTCCCTGTCTCTTAAGAAAAAAACAATTCTTTCGGTTTTGGCAGTTTTACTGGCTGTTTTAGCTGCCATCACCGTCTTTTCCTATCTTCAGGAAGGCTACCTTCTCACTCTTTTAAATGTCATTCTTTTGCGTTACTTTTCCTATGCCTCTTTCTTTGTTCCCTTCTTTCTCATCTCCCTCTCCCTCTTCTTTAGCAGAATTAAAGGACCTTTTAAAAACCCCAACATCCTCATTGGTTTTTCTCTTTTCTGGGTCTCTTTTCTAGGTCTCTTCCGCCAGGGCCTGGTAGGAAATTTCCTTTGGTCTGAAGTTGTCTACCTAATTACCGCCGTTGGTGCCGCTCTGGTCTATCTTGGCGGTCTTTTGGTTGGTGTTGTGGTTCTTTTTGATACTTCTTTGGCTGATCTCCTGCGTTTCCTAGAAAAAATGCTCCTGATAATAAAAAAGTACTCCATTGGTCTTAAAAAACCCAAAATGAAAAAAGAAAAAACCCCCCAGCAGGAAACCATTTTTATTCAAGACGAAAAAACTCGCGCTCAAGAGACCTCCATTTCCCCTGTTTCTCCTCCTCCCACTTCTACCTCTGTTTCCCCTATTACCCTGGAGTCTCCCCGCCTTGGTAGTCAGCAAATCTGGCAATACCCACCTCTCTCTCTTCTTTCTTTATCAAGTGGCGACAAGGCCGACCGGGGTGACGTCAAAAAGAACGCCACCACCATTGAAGACACTCTTGAATCTTTTGGCATTACGGCCAAAGTTTCTGAAGTTAACGATTCCCCCTCTGTTACCCAATATGCTCTAAAAGTTGCCCTTGGTACCAAGCTTTCTAAAATCACTGGCCTTTCTAATGATCTAGCTCTTGCCCTGGCTGCTCCCACCGGTCAAATCAGAATAGAAGCGCCCATTCCTGGCCGCTCTCTTGTCGGTGTCGAGGTACCTAACCGCTCTTCAGAAACAGTTACTCTGCGCCAAATTCTCGAGTCTGACACCATGAAAAAACAGACCTCAAAAACCATTGTCCCCTTAGGTCTCTCGGTCTCTGGAGAGCCTATCATTACCGACATTACTCGCATGCCCCACGTCCTTATTGCCGGCCAAACCGGCTCCGGTAAAAGTGTTTGTATCAATTCTTGGATTTCCACCCTTCTTTTTCGGGCTTCTCCGGAAGAACTGCGTTTTATCATGGTCGATCCCAAGCGAGTTGAACTCACCCCCTTCAATGGCATTCCCCATCTTTTAAATCCTGTTATCGTTGAGCCAGACAAGGTTATCTCCTCACTTAAATGGGCGATCGCCGAAATGGATAAACGCTATAAACGCTTTGCCGAGGTTGGTGCCCGTAATATCGAACACTATAATGAAATTGCTGGCATTCAAAGCCTCCCCTATATCTTCATTGTCATTGATGAGCTGGCTGATATCATGCTTTTTGCCCCCGCCGAAGTGGAAGACTCTATTTGTCGTCTGGCCCAAATGGCTCGAGCCACCGGTATTCATCTAATTCTTGCTACTCAACGCCCCTCCGTTGATGTTATTACTGGCCTGGTCAAAGCCAACATTCCAGCCCGTATTGCCTTTGCTGTCTCTTCCATTACCGACTCTCGGGTTATTCTTGACACCCCCGGTGCTGAAAAGCTTTTGGGAAAAGGGGATATGCTTTTCATTCCTCCCGAACAAGCTAAGCCTTCCCGTATTCAAGGCGCTTTCGTTTCTCTTTCAGAAACTTCCAAACTTATTGAATTCTTAAAAAAACAAAAAAATCCCGACTATGAAGAAGGCGTCACGGAACAGCCCATTTCCGCTCCTGGTACTGCCAGTAACACCATGCTTGTCAATGGTGAGGAAAGAGACGAACTTTTTGATGACGCCCTTCAGTTGGTGGTCGGCACCGGCAAAGCTTCTGCCTCTCTTCTCCAGCGTCGCTTAAAATTAGGTTACGCCCGGGCCGCCCGCGTTCTTGACCAGCTGGAAAAAGCTGGCATCGTCGGTCCCTCCGAAGGCGCCAAACCTCGGGAAATTCTGGCCTCTCGTCCCCCTATTACCCCCTCCCGTCCCGAGCCATAATCCCTCCTTCCCTTTTTGCTCTAAGCTTCAAAAATGATGATTCACACCCCCAGTCTCTTAAAAGAAAAAAGGATCAGTTTAGACCTAGATTTTGACCAAACTGCCACTAAAACCAAAATTCCCGCCCATTTTCTTCGGGCAATTGAAGAGCTTAATCATCAAGCTCTTCCCGAAGAGCCTTATCTTAGTCTTTATCTTCGCCGCTATGCTACTTTCTTAGGTCTTTCTCCCCAAAAAACTCTTGCCTTTTTTCGCCGTGATTTTATTCCCTCTCATGCGCGTGCCAAGCCTCGTCGTTCCTCTTTTTCCTTGTTCATTACCCCCCGCTTAACTTTCTTTGCCGTTTCTTTCCTGGCCCTCCTTCTCTTATTTTCTTACCTTTTTTACCAATATCACCGCTTTACCAGTCCACCTCCCCTTGAGGTTCACTGGTCCTCCTTGCTTGAAGTTTCCCAGTCGCCCTTGGAAATATCCGGCAAAACCAGCAAAAATAGTACGGTAAAAATCAACCAAGAACCTGTTTTAGTTGATAATTCTGGTCTTTTTTCAACCCTTATCGATTTAAAGCCCGGAGAAAACGAAATTATTGTCGAGGCCCAGTCTTTCCAGGGAAAAACAAACAAACTCGAAAAAATATATATCTACCAACCCTAAACCCCCTGCTTTTGAAAAAGAAATCATTAAATGATAATCTAAACTAATGCCTAATATTATCCAAATCACCCTCATCAGCTCAATTTCTGCCCTCACAATTGCCCTTGTCTTGGTTGCTGTCTATCTCATTCGCCTCCTAAAAGAAATTTCTCGCACTACTCAAAAACTAAACCAAGTTTTAGCCGACGCTCAAACGGTCACCTCCTCCATTGCCGAACCCTTTTCCACTCTCTCCCAGCTTCTTTCTGGTCTCAAAACCGGGCTTGACCTTTTAAGCCACTTTGTCCACCCCAAAGACGAAGAGATAGAAAAATCAGAAAATACGACGGAAAAAACAACCAAAAAATCACTCTCGCTCCGCCCTCGCCGATTCAAAGTCAAGTGATATAATTTCTCATGTTAACGGCCCCTCAGCTTAAAGATCTCTACTTTAAATTTTTCCTGGGCAAAAATCACGCCTCCCTTCCTTCGGCCCCACTCGTCCCTGAAAACGACCCCTCCGCTCTTTTTGTTTCTGCCGGTATGCACCCACTAGTTCCTTATCTTTTAGGAGAACCCCATCCTCTGGGACAGCGCCTGGTTGATCTTCAGGAATGTGTTCGCACCGGCGACATTGATGAAGTGGGGGACAATACCCACCATACCTGGTTTGAGATGCTTGGCAATTGGTCACTGGGAGACTACTTCAAAAAGGAGTCCATTGCTATGAGCTTTGACTTTCTCAGCAATTCTTTAAAAATAAAACCTTCTCTTCTGCATGTTACTTGCTTTGCTGGCGACCAAGACTCACCCCAGGACGAATTTTCCGCTACCTCCTGGAAAAAGCTAGGAGTTCCCAACTCCCGTATCCATTTTTTACCTAAAAAAGACAACTGGTGGGGCCCAGTTGGCCAAACTGGTCCCTGTGGGTCCGACACTGAAATTTTTGTTGACATGGACCCTTCTCTTCCTGATGAAGATTTTTCCAAAGGCTCTCTTCGCGGCCGCTACAAAGAAATTTGGAACAACGTTTTTATGCAATATTTCCGGGATGAAAAAGGTCAATATCAGGAAATGAAACAAAAAAATGTTGATACTGGCATGGGGGTAGAAAGAACCGTTGCCGCCCTTTCCGGATTTTGGGACAACTACCAAAGTCCCATTTTCTCCCCCATTATCAATGCCGTTTCCGATCTTGTCGGCCTAAGCTACGAAGACGAAAAAAATAAAAAATCTCTTCGCCTGATTGTCGATCATCTCCGCTCTGCTCTTTTCATAAGTGCTGCCGGCGTTGAGCCTTCCAATAAGGAAACAGGCTACGTCTTGCGCCGTCTCATTCGTCGGGCAGTTAGAGAATTAAACCTCTTAGGTTACCAGGAAAATGCCGTTGTTAAAATTTCCAAATTTGTTTTAAAAAACCAGACCAATTTAGCCGGTAATTATCCCAGCCTCACTCAAAACCAGGAGCAAATTCTTCAGAGTTTGGGGACAGAAGAGGAAAAATTCAAAAAAACTCTAAATCGTGGTCTTTCTCAACTTTCCCGTTATCTTGAAAAAGCCGATATTGGTGCTCCCGAAGCTTTTCTTCTCTACCAAAGCTATGGTTTTCCCTTGGAAATGATTGAAGAAGAAGCCAAAAGACAAGGGAGAAAGGTCGATCGCCAGGGTTTTCTAGAAGCTCAAAAATCTCATACCACTAAATCTCGTACTGCTTCCAAGGGTCGCTTTGCCGGTGGTTTAGCCGATCACTCTCCGGTAAAAATTGCCTACCACACTGCTACCCACCTTCTCCACACGGTTCTGCGCCAGCTTTTGGGAGATCATGTTCACCAGGCCGGATCTAATATTACCTCTGATCGAGCCCGCTTCGATTTTACCCACCCGGAAAAATTAAGTGAAAAAACCATAAAGGAAATTGAAGACCAGGTAAATCGAATTATTTCCCAGAAACTACCAATTAGTTCTCAAACTATGTCCTTTGCCCAAAGTCAAACTCAAAAAGCCCTGGCCTTTTTTACCGATCGCTACCCAGAGACTGTTACTGTCTACACCATTGGTGATCCCCAAAAGCCCTTTTCTCGGGAAGTTTGTGGCGGTCCTCACGTCGACAATACCGCCAAACTAAAAAAAGTAAAGCTTTACAAGCAGGATTCTGCTGGAAGTGGAAAGCGTCGCCTCTATCTCTCTTTTCAAGCTTAAGATTTACCCTTTTTCCTTCTTCTTTTGTGCTATGCTTTAAGTATGGAGCCCACCGCCCCAGACACCTTCTGGATAATTTATCTTTCTTCTGTTCAGGTTACCGTTGCCCTGTTTCGTCAAAACCGGGTCGAAAAGGCTCTGAAAACTGTCAGTTTTGATTTAAACCAAAAAAATCTTTTTCATCAGGCTGTTGATCAGGCCCTTGCCGAATGTGCCCAAGAACTGGAGTTAGAGGAAAATCAGGAGCCCAACGAGGCCGCCTTTATTATCTCTCCCTTTTGGCTTGACCAGGCCAGCCATCTTCTCCCCGACAAGTATAATTTAATTAACCACCTCTGCCACTCTCTCAAGTTTAAAGCCCTGGGCTTTGTCGCCAGCGATGAGGGCCTATCGGAAGTTCTCACTCGCCAAGAAGGTCTTCCCCCAAGTTTTATCCTCGCCTTTGTCGGGCAAGCAGAATTTCACCTTTCCCTCTGCTATCTTGGCAAAATTAAAACTCGTACCCGTCTAGACATTTCCGCTCCCCTTATCGCCGAAACTGTTTTTGAAGCTGTTAGCTCTCTACAGTCTTCATCAGCCCTTCCTCCCCAGATCATTGTCTGGGGCAGTCACAGTCAACAATTAATTCAAGATCTAAAAAACTATCCTTGGATTAATAGCTCTGCCACGTCCCCTAATTTTCTCCATTTCCCGGAAATAAACGAATATGACTTTAATAGTTTTTTTAAACTCCTATCTACTGTTATCACCCGCCAAACCACCAATTCCTCTGACCAAGAAGAACTTACTTCAACTACTACCCTTCCTGTTCTCAAGGACTCTGATCAAGAAAACTTATTACCTGTTCCAGAAGAAACAATCTCCAGTCACGAAATCCCTCCTTCTCTCCTCAGCGTCTCGGCTGAAACTTTTGGTTTCACCTCTCCTGACCAGTCGGCTCCACCTTCCCCGTCTTCGTCCTCTTCTCCCCCTGTTTCTTTTTCCCCACCCCCATCACCCTCCTTTTCTTCAGAATTCTCAACTTCTCCTTTTTCTGCCCCGCCTCCTTCTCCCCCCCAGAAAGCCAAGCCCTCTTCTCCTTTTTCCTCCTCCCAATCTCTCTTGAAAGCTCTTTTTGTTCCCTTTTCTTTTTCTCAAAAGTTTTTTATCAGCACCTTCTCCCTTCTTAGAAAAATTCCCCTTCCCCGTCGTCTTCCCCTTATTTTTTTACCCCTCTTTGCCGTCTTTTTCCTCCTCCCTCTCTTAGTTTGGATATTTTTAAGCAAAGCTACTTTTACCCTCTACCTTAAACCGGAAAAACTTACCAAAACTATCTCCACTACTCTTAACCCCAGCGCCACTGTTTTTGATCCCACTCAAAACCAAATTCCTCTTATTGAGCAACAAACCACAGTTAAGGAAGAAGCCAGTCTTCCTGCTACCGGTGAAGCTGTAATTGGCGATTCGGCCCAGGGAGAGGTCATTATCTTCAACCGCACCGACGAGGTTAAAAAATTTCCCCAAAATACCATCCTTAACGGTCCAAATCAAACCAGTTTTCAAATCACCTCCGAAGTTCAAGTTGCCTCCAGTACTCCCGATCTTGCCACCGGCATTGAGCGCTGGGGGGAGACCAAGGTTACCGTTAAGGCGACTAAAATTGGTCCTTCCAGTAATTTGGCCGCTGATACTGAGCTTAGTTTTGAAAAATTTCCTTCCAGTCAATTTTTGGCCAAAACTGTTAGTGCCCTCTCTGGTGGTACGAGTCAGACAGTCAAAGCTGTCTCTTCTGCTGACCATCAAAAGTTAAAAAGTCTTTTAGAAGAGCAAATCAAAGCCAGTTTGGCCAAACAAGACTCTCCCTCCTCATCCTCTGATCGTCTTCTTGACACTCTAAGCTCCGTCAGCTTCGATAAAATTGATTTTAATCGGGAGATAGGGGAGAAGGCCGAAGAGCTTCAAGCCAGCGCGGAAGCCCAAATTATAAGTTACAGCCTCAGTCCCTCAGTAGAAAATGAGCTTATTAGCCACTATCTTCTTTCTGATCTTGGTTCAACTGAAAATACTCAAATTAAAGATTTCAAACTGCTTTTAGGAGATAGTTCTGCTACTGCTCCTTTTAAGACCGAGCTTACTCTTGAAGCTTCTCTCCTTAAATTACCAGACATGGAAGCTCTTGCCCAAAAACTTAAAAGACGTCGTCTTAGTGGTCTTGATTCGCTTCTTCTTTCTCTGCCGCAGGTTTATCGTTTTCAGTCAAAGCTTTCCCCGCCCTTTCCTTCCCCTTTTGATTTCTTGCCACCTCGCTCCTCCCGGATTACAATAGAAATTGACAATCCCCAGTAAAACCATGCCCGATATCTATCTTAAAGCTGCCATTCTCCCCACTTCTTCCGTCAAAAGGAAGATTCACCTTCCCCTGTCTCGTACCCGCCATTCTAAAAAAACTCTCTCTCTTATCTTTTTTGTTTTTGGTTTTTTTGCCATCGGCAACGCCGTCATTCCCATTCTCAATTATGAATTTCGCTATTCTCGCCGCTTTGTCCGCCTCATTAGCCCTCTCTCTGTGGATCACTACAACAAAAAAGCTCTCATCAATATTTCTGCCAAAGCTAGTGATCAAGCCACCAAAGACTATACTCTCATCAGCTCTTGGTTTGAAGAAAAACCCCTGGAAACCCAGAAGAATTTCGGCAATAACACTACCACCTTTTATACCATCTCTATTCCTCGCCTAAAAATCGACCACGCTACCGTAGAAGTCGGCGGTGAGGATCTTAAAAAAAGCCTTGTTCAATATCCGGAAACCGCCCCCCCCGGACAATTAGGCAACGCCGTTATTTTTGGTCATTCCGTCATGCCCCAGTTTTTTAGCCCCACTGACTATATGTCCATTTTTTCCACCCTTTATCGCCTAAAACCGGGAGATGAAATTTTTGTCCACTACGATAGTGTTAATTATCGCTACCTTGTTGAAGATCTTTTTGAAGTTCAGCCCACCGATCTCTCAGTTTTACAGCAGCGTTTCGATAGACGCCAAATGACTCTTATCACTTGCGCTCCGGCCGGTACTTATCTTCGCCGCCTTATCATCCGCACTACCTTAACCCCTTAACTTTTCCATGACCGCCTTTCTCGGAATTGATTACGGTGAGAAAAATATTGGCCTTGCTATCATGGTCAATACTGTCATTTCTCCCCTTCCTACCATAAAAAATAATAAACTCCTTTTTCCTGCTCTTAGAACTATTATTTCCGACTATAAAATAGAAAAAATTATTCTTGGGCTGCCTCTGGGACTTGAGTTACCAGAGAAAATAAATATTTTTGCCAATCGCCTGGAAACTATGTTAAAATTACCGGTCAGCAAGATCAGTGAAGTCGGCACTACCAGCGAGCTTCCTAAACTTAAAAATAAAGCTCAAAAGAATAAAGATTCTTATTCAGCCTGCCTTATTCTTGAAAGACTCTAACTTTTAAAAAATTATTTTTTAAAAATCTAAAAAATGTTCAAAAACATCATTGCACCTATTCAGGCTTGGCTTTTATCTCAAGGGCGCTGTGTTGGTTGCGGATCCCTCCTTTCCAAGGGAAAGAAAGAAACCCGCTCCGATAAAACGGAGAAAATTATTTGCTCCTGCGGTCGTATCTTCATTCACAATCCCCCAAAACACAGCTACCGCCGCGCCTTGTTTGAAGAAATATAAACACAACCTTGAAATCTCTCTTTCGTTTTTTAGTTCTATTTTCCCTTCTCTTGCTTTTGGCAGGACTTTCTCTCTTTTATTTAAATCTTCCGCCGCCAGCTGCCCCCTCTTCTTCCCGCTTCGTCATTGAAAAAGGAGAAAGTCTCTCTTTAATCTCTTCCCGCCTGGAGGAGACTTCTCTTGTCAGGTCTCGTCACTTCTTCATCTCTTACCTTCTCTTAAGAGGCTGGACTCAGCGCTTGCAGGCCGGTATTTATCAATTTGACTCTCCCTTAAAAAGTACCCAAATTGCCCAAGCACTTCTTTCTGGAAAAAATGACTACACCCTCACCGTTCTTCCGGGTTGGCGTCGGGAACAGGTTGCTCTTGCTCTTCCCCTCTCTCTCCAGGCTGACTTTTTAAATCTTACCGCCACTCAGGAAGGCCGTCTTTGGCCCGACACCTATTTTTTTCCTGCCACCTGGTCAGCCGATCAAATTGCTCTCCGTCTTTCCGCCGCTTTTGAAGAGAAATTATCCTCTCTTCAAAAAAAATATTCCTCAAATTCTCTTACTTCTCAAGAAACTCTCGTTTTAGCCTCTCTGCTGGAGAGGGAGGGCAAAACCCTGGCAGAGAAAAGGATTATTGCCTCCGTTCTCTTAAACCGCCTCTCTCTGGGAATGCCCTTGCAGGTTGACGCTACCGTTCAATATGCCAAAGACTCTCTCTATCTGCCCCAGGATTCCTCCTATTGGCTCCCCATTACCTTGCAGGAATATCAGCTGGACTCACCTTTTAATACTTATCGATCCCCTGGACTTCCCCCATCTCCCATTTGCTCTCCCGGTCTTGATTCTCTCGAAGCCGCCTTCAATCCAGCTTCCACTGATTATTTCTACTATCTCACCAGCAAAGACGGCCAAACATATTTTGCTAAAACTCTAGATCAGCACCAGCAAAATATCCAAAAACATCTTTAAAAATTATAAGCTAAACTAGCCCTTGCCAGACTTGATAGTCCAGGTTATAATGCCCATCAACTCGTTTCCTTTAAATTCTATAGCGGGCCTCTGGTCCGTAATTTTTTTTGACCAAAAATCCAATTCATGAGTCCTACCTCCAAAAAAAGAAATAAATGGGCCAGAAATTACAAATCTCTGCCAACTTTAGACCTCATCGCTGTCCAGCGTGAATCTTGGCAAAAATTTTTGGAAACTGAATTTTCCTCGCTCGTTCACACTATCTCCCCCGTCTCCGACTATACTGGCAATAACTGGGAATTAAGCTTCCATGGTTTAAGTTTTGCTGGGCCCATTTGCACTCCTCTTCTCGCTCTTGAAAAAGGCCTGACTTATTCTTTACCGGTCCACATTAAAGCCCGCCTCCTAAACAAGCAGACTCTGGAAGTTAAAGAAGAAAATCTCTTTTTCCTCAATCTCCCCACCATGAACTCTGAAGGCACCTTCATTGTTAACGGTATCAGGAGAGGAATTATCAACCAGATGGTTCGCTCTCCCGGTATTTATTTCACCGGCGAACAGGATATCAGCACCGGAAAAATGCTCTACAAAGCAGAAATTCGCCCAGTTCACGGTTCCTGGCTTGAATTTTTTGTCGGCCGTAAAGACACCATCTTTGCCCGCATTGATCGCCGCCGTAAATTCCCCGCTACTATTCTTTTGCGGGCTGTCTGTGGCCTTGATGACAAACAACTACTTAAGCAATACGGCAACTTCATTGCTCCCACCATCGAAGCCGATCCTACCAAAACCAAAGAAGAAGCCCTCCTCGAGTTTTATCGCAAGCTTCGTCCAGGAGAGCCGGCCGTTTTGGAATCAGCCGAAAAACTTCTAAAAGATCGTTTTTTTGACCACAAAACCTATACTCTTGGTCGGGTTGGTCGCTATAAAATTAATCGCCGCTTTGGTAAAAATCTTGACGATCAAGATCCCCAGAATTGGGTAGTTAAACCTGATGATCTATCCGATACTGTTACCCATCTTATCAGCCTTCAAAAAGGGGAAAATCGTGATCTTGATGATATTGACCATCTCTCCAATCGCCGTCTTCGCCAGGTTGGTGAAATTGTCTCTCAAGTTGCCCTTCGTCCAGCCCTGGCCCGCTTTGAGCGGATGGTCAAAGAGCGCATGAGTTTTTTAAGCCCTAAAGAAAGCTTTTCACCCCAACAAGTTTTTAATCCCCAACCTTTCGTTTCTGCCCTTCACACCTTTTTCCGTTCCAACCAGCTTTCTACCATTCTTGACCAAACTAATCCTCTCTCCGAGCTGGACTTATTGCGCCGGGTTACAGTTGTTGGTCCAGGCGGCCTTTCCCGTGAAAGAGCCTCTTTTTCTATTCGCGACGTTCACAGTTCCCAGTACGGTCGCATCTGCCCTATTCGTTCTCCTGAAGGTCCCAATATCGGTCTTGTCTCCTATCTTTCCCTTTATGCCAAAATAAATGATTACGGTTTCATTGAAACCCCCTATCGTGAAGTAACACACCAAGATAATCAGGCTTACATTGGCGATAAAATCGTTTATCTTGATGCCGAAGACGAAAGGAATGTTTATGTTACTCACTTAGGAATCAACATTGATGAGAAAGGTAAAATTTTAGACAAGTGGGCTCCTGTGCGTTACCAGAACGAATTTATTGAAGCGGCTACTCCCCAGCTTAACTATATTGACATCATCCCCAACCAAGCCGTTGGTGTCTCTGCCTCCCTCATCCCTTTTCTTTCTCATGATGATGCCACACGGGCTCTTATGGGCTCTCACATGCAAACCCAAGCGGCTCCCTTGGTCTCACCTGAAAGCCCCATTGTCGGTACTGGCATGGAGGAAGAAATCGCCACCGCCCTTTCCCGTACCCTTCTGACTCACTCTCCCGGTCGGGTAAAAAGTATTGAAGGCCATGAAGTCATTGTTAAGCTTGACCGCAAGGCCGACAAACTCAAGTGGAGCTGTGACAACGAAGCTATTACTTTAAGTGATGATGGCACCTGTGAACACTATCATATTTTTAAATTTGAACGCACCAGTCCTTACGGCACCTGCTACAACCAACAAATCATTGTTTCCGTTGGCGATAAAGTTAAAAAAGGCGACATTATTGCTGATGGTCCCTCTTGCGATCAGGGGGAGCTTTCTCTGGGAAGAAACCTTCTCATTGCCTACGCTTCCATTGATGGTCTGGGCTATGAAGATTCAATCCTTGTCTCCGATCGCCTAGTCAGGCAGGATCTACTCACTTCTATCCAAATTGCCGAATATCAGGCCCAATTGGTAGAAACCAAGCTTGGTCCTGAAGAGCTAACTCGTGATATTCCCAATGTTTCCGAAATCGATCTGGCCCGCCTTGATCAAGAGGGGATTGTCGTGATCGGCGCTACTGTCGGCCCCAACGATATCCTGGTTGGTAAAGTCGAGCCCAAAGGTGAAAAAGAATTAACCGCCGAAGAGCGTCTTTTACGGGCAATTTTTGGCGAAAAAGCCCGTGACGTCAAGGACACCAGTCTTCGCGTTCCTCATGGGGAAGGCGGAGTAGTTATCGGCGTTTCCATCCTCGACAAAGAAAAAGGTGATGAACTTGATCCTGGTGTCAATAAAATTGTCAAAGTTTATGTTGCTCAAAACCGTCAAATCCAGGAAGGCGACAAAATTGCCGGCCGCCACGGCAACAAAGGTATTGTTAGCCGCATTATGCCAAGCTACGACATGCCGCACTTAGCTGACGGTACTCCAATTGACGTCGTTATCTCTCCCCTTTCTGTCATTTCCCGCATGAATCTGGGACAAATTCTTGAAGCCATTCTTGGATTAGCCGGTTACAAGCTAGGCAAAAAATACGCCATTCCCGTTTTTGAGAAAAACACCGAGGAACAAATCGGTCAAGAGCTTCAAAAAGCTGGCCTTCCGGTCGATGCCAAAGTTGTCCTCTATGACGGTCGTACTGGTGATGCCTACGACCAAAAAGTACTTATCGGTTGTGCCTATATTCTCAAACTTATCCACATGGTTGATGATAAGGTTCACGCCCGCTCTACCGGACCCTATTCTCTTGTTACCCAACAGCCCTTGGGAGGCAAAGCTCGTATGGGCGGCCAAAGACTGGGGGAAATGGAGGTCTGGGCCCTTGAAGCACATCGGGCCGCCTACACTCTGCAAGAAATGCTTACCATTAAGTCCGATGACGTTGAAGGTCGAGCCAAATCTTTCCAAGCCATTATCAAATCCCAACCTATCCCCACTCCCAATCTTCCAGAGTCCTTCCGGGTTTTAGTAAAAGAATTAGCCGGTTTGGGCATGAAAATCAGTCCGGTTGAAGCCACTATTGAAACCGAAGAAGCCAAAGAAACCGAAGAAGCCAAAGAATTTGAGAAAACCAAAGAAATAGAAATTAACTTACTTTCTTCAAAAGAACCTTCCCTAAAAGATACCGCCGCTTCGTCCCCAGCCCCTAAAACCGCCCCCAAGTCCCCCAAAAAAGTTAAAAAAACCAAAAAATCTAAATAAAAAATGAAAGACAACTTCAATAATCTCCTCGATTTTAAAGGCTTGCAGATTAAACTGGCCTCCTCTGAGGAAATACTGAGTTGGTCCCATGGAGAAGTTACCAAGCCGGAAACTATCAACTACCGCTCCTGGCGCCCAGAAAAAGATGGACTTTTCTGTGAGCGTATCTTTGGCCCTACCCGAGATTGGGAATGTTACTGTGGCAAATATAAAAAGATTCGTTTTAAAGGCGTAGTTTGTGACAAGTGTGGTGTCGAAGTTGCCCCTTCCCGTGTTCGTCGCGAAAGAATGGGTCATATTAAACTAGCCGCCCCTGTTGTCCATCTTTGGTATTTGCGTACCACTCCCTCTCCCTTGAGTCTTCTTACTGAAATCCCCCAAAAGGAGCTAGAGTCGGTTACTTACTTTGCTCGTTATCTTATCGTTCAAACAGACAGAGCCAAATTTAAAGAGTCCGAGGGAAATCTGGAAAAAGCCATTGAAAAGAAAAAAGAAGCTATCATTCAGGAAACTAAGAAGCAAATAAGCCATCTGGAAACAGAGTCCAAAAACCAAAAACAATCCCAGACCAAACGCATTAAAAACAAAGACCAATTAACTCTTGCTCGCGAAGAGACCGATTTGGCCGTCAAGCAGAAAATTCAAAAACTGGAAAACAAATCCCAACTTGAACAGGAAAAAGTAGAAAATCTAGGCCGTTTTTTAAAAGAAAAAATCAAATCTTTAACTATCGGTTCCACCATTTCTGATGAAGAGCTTTACTATCTCGCCCTTTTTAAGGCCGACACCTTTTTCAAGACTAAAATGGGGGCCGAAGCCATCAAATCCTATCTTGACCAGCTTGACCTAAAGAAAACCCTTAAAGAGCTAAAAGAATCACTCGAAAAAACCCGCAGTAAAGCCAAGAAAAAACGTTTAGTTAGTCGTCTTCGCCTTATCAATGGCATGCTGGAAAATGATATTAGCCCCGGTTCCATGATTTTTGGAATTCTCCCGGTTATTCCTCCAGATCTACGCCCTATGGTCCAGTTAACCGGTGGACGCTTTGCCACTTCTGATCTAAATGATCTTTATCGCCGGGTCATAAACCGCAACAATCGTCTGAAAAAGTTAGTTGGCCTAGGCGCTCCGGAAATAATTTTAAGAAATGAAAAAAGAATGCTCCAGGAGGCAGTCGATATGCTTATCGATGCCAGTAAATCCTCCAAGAAAAGACGAAAAACTTTTAAAAGAGTTCCTCGTTCTCTTTCTGATCTTCTGCGGGGTAAAAAAGGTCGTTTCCGCCGCAACCTCCTTGGTAAGCGAGTCGACTATTCTGGCCGCTCTGTTATTGTTGTCGGTCCGGAATTAGGCCTTGATGAGTGTGGTTTACCCAAAGAAATTGCCATTGAAATTTACCGCCCCTTTGTTTTGCGCGAGCTGATGTTGCGCGGTTTTGCTCCCAATATTAAATCTGCCAAAACTCTAATTGACCACCGTTCTCCAGAAATTTATGACATCCTGGAAGATATTACCAAAGATAATTTTATCCTTTTAAATAGGGCTCCTACTCTTCACAAGCTTTCTATCCAAGCTTTCCGCCCCCGCCTTATTGACGGCCTGGCTATTCGTCTCCATCCCTGTGTCTGTTCGGGCTTCAACGCTGATTTTGATGGCGATCAAATGGGCGTCCACCTTCCCCTCTCTGAAAAATCACAAAAAGAAGCTCAAGACCTTATGCTCCCGTCTGAAAACCTTCTTAAACCTTCCGATAGCAGTCCCATTAGCATTCCCGCCAAGGAAATGGCTGTTGGTTGCTTCTACCTTACCACTGTTCGCCAAGAAGATCTGGACAAGGAAAAGGACGAAAATTACCACCCCCTCACAGTTTTTTCCGGTTTTGAAGAATTGTCTTTGGCTCACCAAGCAGGGAAAATATCTCTTCGCGAACTTGTCTTTGTTTCCTGGCAGGGAAAAATTATCAAAACCACCTACGGTCGGGCTTGGTTTAATACCCTTTTGCCGGAATCTTTTCCTTATGTAAATGAACCCGTCGACGGCAAAAAAATAGGGGAATTTGTTACCCAAACCCTAAGTTCCGTTTCCCGAAAAGCCGCCGTGAACCTCATTGATAGTCTCAAAGATTTTGGTTTTTACGGATTCACTGTTTCTGGGATTTCCCTTTCTATGCGTGACTGTGGTTCTCTGCCAGAAAAGAAAAAAATCATCAAGGAAGCCGATCTGCGAGTTTTAAAAATTGAAGAAAATTTCAAAATGGGCCTTATCACCTCCGATGAAAAACGCCGTCTTACTCATAATATCTGGATGGAAGTCACCGAAGATATTGCCTCTAAAATCTGGAATTTACTCCCCCCCGACTCTCCCATTAGACTAATCAGCGGTTCCGGTATTAAGCGTGTTTCTCGAGACCAAATCAAGCAGCTCTCTGGTATGCGCGGTTTGATGGTCGACCCCTTGGGTAATATTGTTCCCCTCCCTACCAAATCAAACTTTAGGGAAGGTCTTTCCATTTTTGAATACGTTACCGGTAGTCGGGGTACCAGGAAGGGTTTAACCGATACCGCTCTTAAAACAGCTGATGCCGGTTACCTGACTCGTCGTCTGGTTGATGTTTCCCATACCTGTATTGTCCGGGAAGAAGATTGCGGTACCAACCACTTTCTCCTTGTTAAAAGGAATACTCCCCAAAGAGAGCGCTATTTTACCAGAAGGATTTTAGGTCGCATTTTAGCCAAAGAAATTCTTCACCCTAAAACCAAAAAGCCTCTTGCTAAATCAGGTCAATTTGTTGACAATGATCTTCTTCAAAAAATAGAAGAGGCCCAGGTAAACGAAGTAGCTGTCCGCTCTCCCCTTGCTTGTCGTTCTCGCTATGGAGTCTGTGCCCACTGCTACGGTTGGGATATGTCTACCCGAAGTCTTGTCCAAATTGGTGTCCCCATCGGTGTTGTTGCCGCCCAGTCCATTGGTGAACCGGGCACTCAGCTTACCATGCGTACCAAGCATGTCGGCGGCGTCGTCGGTCTCGATGTTACCCAAGGTCTTCCCCGTGTCCAGGAGCTTTTTGAAGTTCGTCTTCCCAAAACATCCTCCCCACTTTCTGAAATTGACGGAAAAGTTAAGGTAAAAGAAACCGAGAGCGGTTGGGAGATTACTGTCACCGAAACCAAGGTTACCGACAAGAAAACTATCACCTATCTTATCCCGCTTACCGCCACCCTCTCTGTATCAGACGGCGATCTTGTTGCCGCTGGTACTCAGCTTTGCTCAGGTTCCCTTGATGTTCTTGAGGTTCTTCAGATCCGCGGTATTTCTGCCGCCCAGGAATACCTTGTCAATAACATCCAGTATGTTTACGAATCTCAAGGTATTTCTGTTCACGACAAACACTTTGAAATCATCGTCAGAGAGATGAGCGGCAAAGTACGGATTGAAGAACCTGGAGACAGCGACTTCCTTTATGGCCAGGCAGTCGAATTGGCTATCTACGAAGATTGCAACAAAGAGCTCAAAGCCAAAAAACTCAAAATCGCTCGAGGCAAAAAAACCATCCTTGGCCTTATCCAAGCTTCTCTTTCCACCTATTCCTGGCTTTCCGCCTCCTCTTTTCAAGAAACCACCAATGTTATTACCGAAGCCTCACTTTTAGCCAAGACCGATCGCTTGCTGGGTTTAAAGGAAAATGTTATCATCGGACGATTGATTCCCACAAGCCCCGAACGGATGACTATCTGGAAAGAAAAATAATGCCTACTTTTAATCAGCTAACTAAAAGGGGTCGCAAAATCCCCGGAAGAAAAATGAGAACAGCCGCTCTGCGCGGAAACTTTAACCACCTTAAAAACCGAATTAACCCCACTGTTAACCCTCAAAAGAGGGGAGTGGTCACTTTAGTTAAAACTCTTACTCCCAAAAAACCTCACTCTGCTTTGCGAAAGGTAGCCAAAGTCAAGCTCTCTAATCGTCGCACTGTTACCGCCTACATTCCCGGCGTTGGCCACAATTTAGCCGAACACGGCGTTGTTTTATTAAAAGGCGGCCGTGTCCGCGATCTCCCTGGTATCCGTTACCGCCTGATAAGAGGTAAAAATGACCTTGCTGGAGTTGAAGGTCGCAAACAATCTCGCAGTCGCTATGGAGTTAAAAGAGCAGTTGATGGTAAAACTGCCGCCCCTGCTTCTCAATCCAGTAAAGCTTAAAAATTATCAAAAATCCTTTCTTTAAAAAACAAATGCCAAGAAGACCAAACTTTAAAAAAATCAGCCCCACACCCGACGAACTATTTGGTTCTCTCCTAATAAGCCGTCTCATCAATCGCAGTATGTTGGCCGGTAAAAAATCAGTTGCCCAAAAACAAGTCTACCAAGCTTTTAACCTTGTCAAAAAAGAAACAAAAAAAGACCCTCTCGGGGTTTTTAACCAAGCTATGGATAATATTCGTCCTCGCACTGAGGTCCGTTCCCGCCGCTTGGGTGGTGCTGCCTATCAGGTTCCTACTCCTGTAAGGGGTAGCCGCCAAGACTCTCTGGCTATCCGTTGGCTTATCTTAAATGCCCGTTCTCGTCCCAACAAAACTTATCACACCTATGCCGAAAAACTAGCCGCTGAAATCATTGACGCTGCCAACGGTACTGGTGCCGCAGTCTCTAAAAGAGAAGAAATTGAGCGTATTGCCGAAGCCAACAAAGCTTTTTCCCACCTGCGCTGGTAAACCCTTTCCCCCCTTGCTATCATTTACTTGTGGCCCCCTCTAAACAAGTCTCCCCCCGTCCTCTCTTCAAGCTTTATCGTCTTCCT
>CAZGPK010000009.1:0-28140 GCA_964527115.1 uncultured Gammaproteobacteria bacterium
CATGTTGGTATGGTTTGTATCAGTTAATGTAATTTTCTGTACATTTCTGTCACTTTTTGAGCTGGGGACGGTACTCAGCTCGAACCTGCCATTACCATTGTGGCTTTTTCTTAACTTGTATCGTCTGATAACTCCTGACCTTATTTTAAAACTTAATTTGTTAAAAATCCGAATGGATATTCCAAGTTTTAAGAATTACTCTTAAGTTTCCTGTATTCCTCAAACAAATATTTTATTTCAGGCAAGACATAACCCATCCTCTTTTCTAATTCTGCGGGATCATTTTCTCTTTCTAGTTTGTATTGTTTAGGATCTTTACCAAAAATAAAAGGATCCTCCCAGGACAGCCAATCAACACTTTTTGTTTTAATGATTTCTTTCAAAGAAAAAACTAGTTGAGAAGTTATAACCAAATCTCGAGCGGTTAGGCTAGGCAATACCTTGCTTAGTTGTTCTGCAGTAAGAGAAAGATGGCACCATGTAAAATCCAACACTTTATCAAACAAGATTCTTCCAGCCTCAGTTACCATTGATTCAGCCGCATGATAATTTTTTGGATGTGTTGACCACGCCTTTTCTGATCTTAGAAAAAGAGTCGGTGTGTTCACACCATTCAAATCATCTAGAAAAGCTTCTTTATAATTTAATAGTGCGAATACTATCCGGTCTGAGTTACATAGATGCAATACTTGGCCTTGTTTTGAATGTTCCACCGCGTTTTTATATCCAGCAACAAAATGACCTCCTATTAAAGAACCTTCCGAATTTATATTCACTACAAAGAAACTATCCTGTTGTAAAAAATCCACAGATTCCGAATTAGCAATGGCTGTTTTTGGAGTAACACTAACAAAAGCACTATCAAAATTTTCTTTAAGTAAGGGCAAAATCTGCTTTAGAAACTTAGTTTCTAAGTTATTTGGATCGTGGAATGGAAATACTAGTGATGCCATTTATGTAATTTATTATAACCTTATGTACATTTGTGACCATTTCTGTCACATCTGGAGCCGAGAATGGGAATTGAACCCATGACCTAGCGCTTACGAAGCGCTTGCTCTACCAACTGAGCTACCTCGGCCAATCAAGACAAGCAAATCCCCAATTTCCACCAATATTTTACTGAGAAAAACAAAGTTTTACAAACTAATTTTTAAAACGCAATCTCTATTGGCCCAATGTTTTCAAGCACTAAAATGGCTTCCCCTGGTTATTTTCACTCATCCCAAAATCAACAAAAGCCAAGCCACAGCAATCTTCCTCTCTTTTAAATCCTATATTAATTTAAATATTTACCTGAAATTATATATCACACAACAAGAAACATCACAAAGATAAACTACCACACCCCTTGACATTAAATCTCTAATCTTGGGAGCGACCAGAGGGAATTGAACCCTCGACCTATCCTTGGGAAGGATATGTTTTACCGCTAAACTATGGTCGCCAAACACCGCCCTAGTATATAACAGAAAACTACGCTAACCAACCCAAAAAACCCTCACTTCAACTGTGGTACTGAAAGCTCCATCCCAATCTCCAATAAGTTTGGATCCTGTAATTTATCTCTATTTGCCTGAAATATTTTTACCCAAGCAAACATATCCCCATAAGCTTGCAGAGCAATTTTTGACAAAGAATCTCCCTCAACTACCCTGTGAGAAGAACCAGCCTCTATCAAGTCTCGTCCCGTCTTAGGAAGCTCGGAAACAACCTCAGTTTTTGCTGGCAAACTAATCTTTTGTCCCACTTCAATTAAATCCGGACTGGAAAAATTATTAAGTTTGGCAACTTCCACCCACGCATAAGGATTAGCAAGCTTAGTATCAGCAATTTTCCACAAACTATCACCTTTTTGCACCACATACTCACCCGCTTCCATTTCCGCTATCTTTTCTTCTTCCGCTTTTATTGCCTCTTCTGCTGCCGCCTGCTCTCCCACCTCTCCCTTTCTTGCTCGTCCTTGAAAAAAGTTAAGTAACAATCCACCCACTAAAAGCACCACTCCTAGCCCCAAAACCAGGCTAATTGTTTCCTCTGAAAGCTTTAATTTTTTTTCCAATCCCTGCAACTTCTTAGACATTGTTTAACCTCACTTTTCTGGGGCAAGAGAAATTAAATATAGGGGACAGAATCTATATCCAAATATATACAATTTAATATCTATAAGTCAAGAAGCTAAACCCTGCCAAAACTAAAAAATACACAAACCAAAGGTTTGCGGGGCTGACGGGGCTCGAACCCGCAACCTTCCGCGTGACAGGCGGATACTCTAACCAATTGAGCTACAACCCCAGCGCCCATAGGATAGCAAAGAACTCCCATCTTGACCAGCCCCTAAGGAGTATGATTAAACTAACAACAGGACAGGCCCATTTTTTACGTATCTTTTTACGTGCCGTTTAAGGTTGATTAGGAGCTGTTTGAAAAGGGCCTTTTCTTTAAAAACATGGTAAAAAAGGCAAATTTCACTCATCTTCACGTCCACACTGAATACTCTCTTTTAGACGGCCTTTGTCGCATCAAACCTCTTCTCAAAAAAGCCAAAGATCTAAACATGGACAGCCTGGCCATCACCGACCATGGCAATCTTCACGGCGCCATTGAATTTTACAAAGCCTGCCAGGCCAACGACATAAAACCAATCATTGGTTGTGAATTCTATCTAGCCCCCAAAGACTTAAAAGACCGCACTCCTCGATCCAGAAAAAGCTCTCACCTTACTGTTTTGGCCAAAAACAACAAAGGTTACCAAAACATCATTAAACTCTCGACTATTGCCCACTTGGATGGCTTTTACTACAAACCCCGCATTGACTGGCCCACTCTTAAAAAACATGCCTCAGGCCTTATTGTTCTAAGCGGCTGTGTTCAAGGAAAAATTTACCAAGCAATTTTAAACGGCCATCCCGAGAAAGCCCAAAAAATCGCCGCCCAATATCAAAATATCTTTGGCGAAGATTACTACTTGGAAATTCAAACTCAAGAAGGCTCATTTGCCAAAACTATTACTCAAGCCAACAAAGAACTCGTTAAACTCTCCCGCAATCTTGGTATTCCTTTGGCCGCCACCAACGATGTCCACTATATAAATCAAGAAAACGCCCGCGCCCAAGACGCCCTTTTAGCTATCCAAACCCAAAAAAAAATAAATGATCCTGGTCGTCTTTCCATGCTCGATTCTCCCACCTTCTATCTTAAATCCGTTCAAGAAATGCAAAAAGACTTCCCTGATTTACCTGATGCTTTAGAAAACACCCAAAAAATAGCCGATAAATGCCATGTTGAATTAACCTTAGGTAAATGGTTCTTCCCTGACTTTCCCATTCCCAAAGAAGAAAAAAATTACGAAACTTATCTGAAAAACAAGGTTTTAAAAGCCGCCAAAAAAACCTTTGGCCAGCTTTCCTCAGAAATTAAAGAGCGCCTTAACTACGAGCTTGGCATTATCTGCCACAAAGGCTACGCCCCTTATTTTCTCATCATGGAAGACTTTGTCCGCTGGACCCGAGAAAACCAAGTCACTACCACCACCAGAGGTTCTGCCGCCGGTTCCTTAGCCTCCTATGTTTTGGGGATTACCACTGTCAATCCTCTCCACTACAAAATACCATTTGAACGCTTTTTAAACGAATCCCGTCCCAGCCCGCCCGATATTGATCTAGATATAGCTGACAACCGTCGCCAAGACATGATCACCTATATAGCCGAAAAATACGGAAAAAATAAAGTCGCCCAAATCGGTACCTTTGGCCGTATTAAGGCTAAAGCTAGCGTTCGCGACGTTGCCCGCGTCCTCGACTACCCATATTCTACCGGCGATAAAATCTCCAAGCTTATTCCCCAAGGCTCTCAAGGCTTCCCCATGACTATTGCCAAAGCCATGGAAACCACTCCAGAGTTAAAAAACCTTTACGAAACTGACCCCGACGCTAAAAAAATTATTGATCTGGCCCAAGATATAGAAGGCACTGCCCGCCACTGCTCAGTTCACGCCGCCGGCCTGGTTATTTCCCCCGGAGACATCACTGACTTCTGCCCTCTACAAAGAGAAACTGGCGGTGAAAACACCATCACTCAATTTGAAATGCACGCCTGTGAAGACGTTGGCTTAATAAAATTTGACCTTTTGGGAATCCGCAATCTAACTATCATGGGAGAAGCTATTAAATACATCAAAAAAACCAGCAATGAAGACATTGATCCCTACCAAATTCCCCTTGACGACAAGAAAACCTTCCAAATGCTCTCCCGTGGGGAAACCATGGGGGTTTTCCAGCTAGGCGGCTCCGGCATGACCCGTTATCTATCAGAGCTTAAACCCGCCCGGGTCGAAGATATTATGGCCATGGTCGCTCTCTTTCGTCCCGGTCCCATGGCCGTCATTCCCGAATACATTAAAAGAAAACGTGACAAAACCCTAATCAAATATCTTGACCCCCGTATGAAAGAGTACCTAGACAAATCATACGGCCTTATTGTCTACCAAGACGACGCTATCCTAACCGCCATCAACATCGCCGGTTACAGCTGGGAAGAAGCCGATAAATTTAGAAAAGCCATCGGTAAGAAAATCCCCGAGGAAATGGAAAAACAAAAAATAGCCTTTATCGAAGGCGCCATTAAAAATAAAACTACCCGTGCCAAAGCCGAAGAAATTTTCGCTCTGATTGAACCCTTTGCCGGCTACGGTTTCAATAAAGCTCATGCCGCCGCCTACGGCATGCTGGCCTACCAAACCGCCTACATCAAAGCCCATTTCCCCGTCCAACACATGTGCGCCTTAATGACCGCCGAGTCCGGCGACTCCGACAAAATTTCCGAGGCGGTTGAAGAATGCCGCCGCCTAAAAATTCCCGTCCTTCCGCCCGACATAAACCAATCCCAAATTGGCTTCTCCATCGAAAAAAATAAAAAAGCAAACACCGGTATGGCCATCCGCTTTGGTCTTTCTGCTATTAAAAATGTTGGTGAAGCCGCCATTGAAAAAATCCTTGAAGAAAGAGAAAAAAAACCTTTTGTCTCCATCACTGACTTTTGTGAAAGAGTCAATGGTCAAAAAGTCAATAAAAAAGTCCTAGAAAGCCTGATCCGCGTCGGCGCTTTTGACAAATTTGGCCGAAGAAGCGCCATCCTAAATGCCATCGATCAAATTCGCGCCCGAGCCGGCAAAAAGCAACTGGAAATCCAAAACGGTCAAACTAGCCTTTTTGGCTCCTCTGATAATTCCAAGCGCCAAGCTAACCCCAATCAAGACCCCCTTCCTGACATAGAAGAGCTTCCCCAAAACCAGCTCCTAAGCCTTGAAAAAGAGCTTTTAGGGATTTATCTTTCCGAAAACCCCATCCACAGCTTAATTGCCCCTTTTCTTTCTGGATCTTCCCACCGCTTAGCTGACATTAAAGACGAAGGCCTCCCACCTGGCGCCAATATCCGCGTTTGCGGAGTCATCAAACGCCGTCGCATTGTCACTACCAAAAAAACAGGCCAAAAAATGGCCTTTGTCACCATCGAAGACGGCAACGCCCAAATTGACGTCGTCATTTTCCCCAGACTTTTCCAAGAACATGAAAAAACCATTATCACTGAAGAAAATATTGCCCTTCTTATCCATGCCAAAACCGACAGCCGCGAAGGCGAGCTTTCTTTAATTGCCGAACAAATCTTCACCAATCCCGACGAGATGGGTAATTTTGACTTTGTTATCCAAATTCCCTCTACTACCGGCTCCCAACAACTCCTCACCCTAAACCAAATTTTTCGCCAAAACCCCGGCAGTAAAAAAGGCCTCATTATCCTCCCCAACGGCAAAAGAATAGAGCTTTCTTTTGGCGTTAATTACAGCTCCCAAATAAAAGAACAAATAAATTCACTCCTGGGAATCTCCTGAACTTGCCAAAAAGCAAAAGCTCATCTAAAATACGAAGTCAAAAGATTTAAGCTTTATCATGGCCATCCAAACCCAAATAGGGGAAACCAAATTTTCAATAGGCGACAAAATCCGCCTCGACTACCTTATCAAAGAAGGGGATAAGGAACGCACCCAAGCCTTTGAGGGAACGGTTATCTCCATCCGTGGTCGCGGAGAAAACAGAACCTTCACTCTTCGCAAAATCGGCTCCGACAATATTGGCATTGAGCGCATCTTCCCCTTAAATACTCCCTGGATTAAAGCCATTAAACTTATCCGCCAACCCAAACGCCGTATTCGCCGCAGCAAACTCCTTTTCACCCGCAACCCCCGTGCCCGCAAAATCTAAAAGGTAAAATAACAGCCAGAGTCACCAACCCGTAGAAGAAAAACATTGTGAAATTTCAGAGAAATTTGATATGCTTTAGTCGTCTTAATCAACTATTTATAAATTTTAAAGGATTGGAGCTCAAAATATGGAAGAAGGTAATAATGGACAGTATGATACTGCAATAAATCCACAAGAAAATCCAAAAGACACAATGGCTAAAAGATGGGCAGAACAATTGCGTACTGAAAAAAAGAAACCTGGACAAGTAGTAGGAGACCTTATTTCGAAGGGGGCACAAATGATTAATTATGTAGCGACTGAGGAAATAGGGTGGAAACCGACCGTAACGGAGGAACAAAGAAAAATGATTTTACTAGCTGGTAATATGTACGGTCCTCGTTGGAGTGCTGAAATTCTTAAAGCTGGATTATCCTTTTTAACTGACATTAATGGATCAAGATCTTTTAAGACAGATAGTTTGTGTATGGTGCCATATCCAAGATTTACAGAGGACGGTAAAGTCAATCCGTCTGATTCACAAATCTTCCTGTTCAATGGAAAACAAGTACATGAGCTTCAGGAGTTGGTTGGATTAACACCAGCAACATAGATAAAAAAAATAAATGCCACGAGTTATCACTCATGGCAAAAAAAGTCGGCTCGAACTTCTTTTTGAAGGATGGAAAACTTGATATTGAATTAAAAAAAACCGTTTGCGATGCTACACACAGCCACACTCGCATGGCACTGTCTGACTGCTGCTGGCGCGCATCCTCTGCGTGTGACCCCACGGGGAATCGAACCCCGGTTGCCAGGATGAAAACCTGGCGTCCTAACCGCTAGACGATGGGGCCAAAGGCGAAAGTGAGCCCGACAGGGATCGAACCTGTGACAACCTGCTTAAAAGGCAGGTGCTCTAACCAACTGAGCTACGGGCCCAAACCAGGTTGATTTTACTATATTTCCCCGATCTTCGCTATCTACCTCCGGCTTCTCTCTTGTTACAATTAAAAAATGAACTGGTATGGACTTATTATTTTCCTCTCCGTCTTCGTCGCTTGGAAGCTAAGCTCTCTTGTCCGTCCTCCCAAAATTAAACCTGAAAATTGGGAAAAACTTTTCTTTCTTCTTTTTCCCGCTGCCATTGTTGGCGCCCGCCTCTATCACGTAACCGACTACCACACCTACTATTCTCAACACCCTACAGAAATCTTTGCTCTCTGGCATGGGGGCTTGGGAATTTGGGGCGCCATTATTACCGGAATTATCTTTATCTTTCTTTTTGCCAGACACTATAAATTAAGCTTTTTCTCCCTTACCGACAGCCTCGCTCTGGGTCTACCCCTGGCCCAAGCCTTAGGCCGCCTGGCTAACCCCCTAAACCACGAAGGCTTTGGCTATCCCACCACTCTTCCCTGGGGCCAAAAAATTGCCTCCCAATTTCGTCCCGCTCTCTACCAAAATTTTGACCGCTTTCATCCTTCCTGGGCCTACGAGTCTATTCTTAATCTCTTCCTCTTCCTTTTTCTCTTCTTTCTCTGGCACCGAAATAAAAGGGGGGAAGGCCTTTTTACTGCTTTTTACCTTGCAGGTTACGGCCTCATCCGTTTCTTGGTGGAATTTACCCGCCACGATACTTGGCAGGTAGGTCAATTAAAAATCGCCGCCCTCCTCTCTCTTTTAAGCTTCTTTACCGGCCTTACTATTCTCTTTTTAAAAAAACCATACCGTAAACCATGCCGTACCAACTAATTTACTCCCGTCGTCGTCACAAAACTATTTCTCTTTCCATAAATAAGAAAGGAGAAGTTGTTGTCCGCGCTCCTCTCTTCACCCCATCTCAAAAAATAGAAAAACTCTTGAAGGAAAAAGAAGCCTGGATTAGAAAAAGGATCCATCAACAACAAACTAGTCTTACTCTCCAACAAAAACCGCTTTCTTCTCTTTCTTTCCTGAGCCAAGCCTATCCTTTAACAACCAATCTTTCCCCCAACGATCCCAAAATTCTTGCCTGGTACCAAGAAAGGGGATTGCCCCTTATTAAAAAGAAGGCTACCTACTTTTCTCAAAAACTAAATGTTAACTATCGGAAAATTAAAATAAAAAAAGTCTCCTCATACTGGGGAAAATGCCAATCTAACGGCGATCTTTACTTCAATTATCGTCTCCTGGCCGCCCCAGAGTGGATTGTTGATTATGTCGTTGCCCACGAACTCTGCCACCTTATCCATCCCCACCACCAAAAAAGCTTTTGGCACGCCCTGACCCATCTTGACTCAATTAAACCCACCCAAGCAAAAAAATGGCTCCGCCAAAACCATCTCTCTCTTCTCTAGCCTGTGCTAGAATGATTTATGCTCATCTTAGGTCTTGACCCTGGTGTTGCCACTACCGGTTACGGACTCATTCACCATCATCTAGACCGCGATCTAAAAGTTCACTCTTATGGCTGGATAGAAACACCTAAAATAATGGACCAATCAAACCGCTTGGTTTCAATTGAAAAACAAATTACCGACCTCATCTGCCGTGAAAAACCCGATGTCGTCTCTTTAGAAAAACTATTTTTCTTTGCCAACGCTAAAACCGCCATGATGGTCTCAGAAGCAATTGGCGTCATCAAACTCAGTATCCAGAAACTAAACATCCCGCTTTTTGAATATGCTCCTCTTCGTATGAAAAAAATTGTCACCGGTAACGGCCGAGCCAAAAAACCGGAAGTAAAAGAAGCAGTCAGGCAAATCTTGGGGACTATTGCCCCCAGTGCCAAAAAAACATATTTTGACGACGTAGCCGATGCCTTAGCTCTGGCTATCTGTCACTCCATTTCCATTACCAACCCCGAACCGCTTACTAGAAAACCCAAAAAAAAAGGAGGTGAAAGATCGTGGCCAACGTTAAAGTCGGTACCATTACCCATTACTTTGACAAAATCCAAGTCGCCGTTCTTGAAATAGAAGAAGAAGCAGTTAGAGTCGGCGACACTATTTATCTTGGAGAGGAACCAGATGGTTTCGCCCAAAAGATTTCTTCCATGCAAGTAGAACATGTCTCAGTGGAAGAAGCCAAAAAAGGCGACGCTGTCGGCCTGAAAGTGGACCAAGCAGTTCACAAAGGCATTCCCGTCTACAAGGTAATTTAAAAAAAACACTAAATTACCCCGCCCCTTACCCCCTCAACCCTTAAGGGAAGGGTAGGGGATTGTTTCTTTTATAAATCTTTTATGAACAATAAGCTGATTATTCTTTTTCATGGTGACAACAGCCAGCAGAGTAGGCAGGCAGCCCAGGCCCAAATTAAAAAATTAAAAACCGAGGGTTTTTTGATCCAAACCTTTGAGGCCAAAGAAATAAAAATTGAAAACATTATCAACTTCCTCAAACACCAGGACCTTTTTGTCAACAAAAAGGCCGTTTTTCTCCCTAATTTAAGCAGCCTACACCCCAAGCAACAAGAAAAAGTTATTGAAATTCTCAAACAAGAAAAAATTCCCATCCTTGTCTGGGAACAGAAAAAACTAACTGCTCCTCAAATTAAACGTCTTAACCCAGCCCAAACCTTTCATTTTCCGCTCTCCCGCCACCTCTATCGCTTTCTAGAAGGCCTCCTTCCCCATCAAACCCAATCCCTAAAAACCCTATCCGAAGTTCTAAAGCAAGAACCCCCAGAACTTTTCCTCTGGGCTCTAAAAAATCATCTGAAACTCCTCTACTGGGCCACTTTTCCCACCTTCTCCTCTCAAACCAGTCATGCCTCCTGGCAACAAGCTAAACTTAAAAAACAGGCTACTCTTTTTTCTCCTTCACACCTAAAAAACCAATACCTTAACCTTATTGAGCTGGAAACTGCCCATAAAAGCGGACAAACCAACCTTTTTTCCACCCTGCCCCACTTTCTTTTTAGCCTCCTCATGCTATCCTAAAAAAAGATCCATGAAAAACCTGTCCCAACTGCAAAAAGAAAACCTATCTCAAATTCGTCTCCTTTCTTTTGACTGCGACGGCGTTATTGTCCCCGAGGGTACCTCTCTCTCCCAAAAGGGCAACACCTTAACCATCACTACCAACCCCCTCCCTCCCCAAACCCAAAAACTTTTAAATGAGCTAAAAAAACATTTTTTGCTAAACTTCACAAGCGGCCGCAGTCTCCTTCACCTAACCAACCTCCTCTCTCCCGTTCTCTGGGAAAAAACCAGCCTCCAAGCCGAGGTTGGTCTCTTCACTTTTCTTGAAGGCCAAGTTTACCAAACTCAAGTTTTTTCCCTTCCCATGTTGGAAAAACTCACCAAAATCAAAAAATTACTCCTTGAACTTGCTCTAAAAAAACCCCATATTTCCGGCTTCGAACCCAAACAACTCATTATCACCCTCCACTGCTCCCGCCCTCTTCCCGAACTTGAAACTATCATCAAAGAAAACGATCCCGAAAATGATCTCTACCACTTCTATAGCGGCGAAGCCTATGATATTGGTTTTAAAACAAGTACTAAGAAAACCGCCCTCCTCTGGTTGGCCCAAAAACTAAACCTTAAGTTGGAAAACATCATGGTCGTAGGTAACGACTCCAACGATCAGGACCTTTTAAACCATGTAGGCTTAAGCATCAGTACTGATCCCAGCTCGGCCCAAGCTAGCTTTTCCACCACTCAAAAAGATTATCTTGGCGGACAAGAGTTAATGTCTCATCTTTTAAAACTTAAAAATTCCCAAACTCTATGAAAAAGAATATCCTCTGGTTTAAAGAAATCCACAAAACCGATATTTCTGAAGTCGGTGGTAAAGGTGCCAACTTGGGAGAAATGTATAACCTTGGCATCCCCGTTCCCAACGGCTTCGTCGTTACCTCCTCAGCCTACCAACACTTTGTTAAAAAAAATGAGCTAAATATCCAAATTAAAAAAATCCTCTCCACTTACGACATTGATCGACCGGATCAACTACAACAGGCATCAATAAAAATAAAACGTCTTGTTAAAAAAGCCCCTATACCTGAAGAAATTGCTCTTGATATTATTAAAGCCTACCATCGTCTTTCCGGCCATGGCGGCCTAAAATCCGCCTCCGTTGCCGTTCGCTCCTCTGCCACCGCCGAGGACTTACCAGACGCCTCTTTCGCCGGCCAACAAGAAACATTTTTAAACGTTACTGGAGACTCAAATGTCGTCCAACGAACCAGATCCTGCTGGGCCTCTCTTTTTACCCCTCGGGCCATCTTTTACCGAGAAAAAAAAGGCTTTGACCATTTTAAAATCTCTGTCGCTGTTCCCGTCCAAAAAATGGTCCGCTCCAACACTTCCGGTGTTCTCTTCACCATAAACCCGGTAAACAATGATAAAAAAGAAATTGTCATCGAGGCTGTTTGGGGATTAGGAGAATACATTGTCCAAGGCACTGTTACTCCTGACCAATACCTGGTTGACAAAGAAACCTGGAAAATAAAAGCAATTAAGGTTAGCCCCCAAACTAAAGAACTTATTTACGGACGTCACGAAACTCACTCCCAAAAAGTACCCGCCTCTCGTCAGCGCCGGCAAAAAATAGACGAAAAAACTATTATTAAACTGGCTAAAATCGGCCAAAAACTCCATTCTCATTATCAAAAACCCCAAGATGCCGAATGGGCCATTGAAAAAAATAACCTTTACCTTGTCCAAACCCGTCCCATCACTACTGTTGCCACTACCCGCCAAACTATCTCTACCCAAAACAAAATTCAAAACCAAACCATTCTCCTAACCGGTGATGCTGCCAGTCCCGGAGTCGGCTCTGGTCCGGTTCGTCTCGTTAAAAGCCCCAAGCAACTACACAATGTCAAAAAAGGGGAAATTCTGGTAACTGACATGACCACTCCCGACTTTGTTCCTATTATGAAAATTGTCTCCGCCATTATCACCAACAAAGGCGGCCAAACCAGTCACGCCGCCATTGTCTCTCGCGAACTTAGTATCCCTTGTATTGTTGGTACTAAAACTGCCACCCGCAGTCTAAAAAACGGCCAAGAAATCACCGTTAATGGCTCAACTGGTGAAATATTTGCCGGTCTTCTTGACCAAAGCATTCCCTCAAAAAAGATCTTTAAATCAAAGAAAAAACTAAAAACCGCCACCAAATTATATGTAAACTTAGGTGAACCCGACCTGGCTCGCGACATGGCCAAAAGAGATGTTGACGGCGTGGGCCTCCTTCGCGCCGAATTTATGATCGCCAATATTGGCACTCACCCCAAAAAAATGATAAACGATGGTAAAAGCAAAGAATTTACCAATCAGCTGGCTAGCAATATTAAAAAATTCTGCTCGGCCTTCCACCCCCGTCCCGTCATTTACCGCACCACTGATTTTAAAACCAATGAATATCGCCATCTGTCAGGTGGAAAACTCTATGAACCTGAGGAGTCTAATCCCATGCTTGGTTACCGTGGCGCTGTTCGCTATTTAAATGATGAATCAGTTTTTTCTCTTGAACTTGAAGCCATCAAAAAAGTCAGAAACAGCTTTGGTTTCAAAAATCTTTGGATCATGATCCCTTTTATCCATACTCCCCAAGAGCTTCTTCAAATCAAAAAAGTACTCGCCTCCCATAATCTACCTCGCTCTCCCTCTTTTAAACTCTTCATGATGGTTGAAATTCCCTCCAACGTCATTCTTATTGATGAGTTCATAAAGGTAGGTATCGATGGCATTTCTATTGGCTCCAACGACTTGACTATGCTTACTTTAGGCATTGATCGCGACAATTCCGAGGTCGCCCCCTACTTTGACGAACTAAATCCCGCCGTCACTTGGTCACTTAAAAGAGCTATTACTCACGCCCGCAAAGCCGGTATTAAAAGCTCCATCTGTGGACAAGCTCCCAGTAATTACCCCGACCTCGTCGAAAAATTGGTCTCCTGGGGAATAAGTAGCATCTCCGTTAGCCCTGACGCTATCGATCGCACCCGCCAGATAATCCACGAAGCAGAAAAAAAAGTTATCAAAAAAAGTGAGAAAAATGGTCAAAAAAATCAAAAAACTTGAAGCCAGGACCATTTTCAACAGCCAAGGCGGCCTTACTCTTGAAGCTAAATTAACTACAACTGAAAACAAAACCTTTACTGCCTCTATTCCCGAAGGTCTCTCTCGGGGTAGGGGAGAGTCTACCTACTTAAGCCCCCCTGTTGCCCTAGCTCAAATCCGTCAAAAACTAATCCCTCCTCTTCTTGTTAAAACCCCTTCAAGCCAAGAAGAACTTGACGCTTTCCTTCTTTTAAAAAACTGTGCCGCCAACGCCACCCTTCCCATCTCTCTTGTCTTTGCCAAAGCTTTTCACAGTTTTCCCCTCCCACGACCAATAAAAAAAAGACCAAAACTAATGATGCTCATTTTTGAAGGCGGCAAACACGGCAATAAAAAAATAAAAATTCAAGAATTTATGCTTATTGTCAACCGCTTTGAAACTGGTAAAAAAATCTTTGACCAAACCCAAAAATACCTTCTTCGCCAAGGCCTTTCAATAACTACCGGGGCCGAAGGCGGCTTTTCCCCTCCCGGTCTAAACGACCATCAAGTTCTCAAACTCCTCACCCGCCTGGTTGGTAAAAAATATCCCCTAGCCATAGACATTGCTAACAATCACGCCCAACTCACTTCCCAAAAACTCTCTCGGTTGATAAACAGCCACCCCACCCTCTACTCCATCGAAGATCCAGCTGAAGAAACTAAAATTGACCTCTGGAAAAAAATATATCAACAATGGGGACACCAAAAACAAATCGTCGGCGACGATTTAACTGTTACTGATTCAGAAAAAATAAAAGCCTGGGGAGGAAAACTATTCAATGCTGTTGTTATCAAGCCCAACCAACAAAAAACCATGACCCAAGCCCGCCTGGCAGTTAAAGCCGCCCAAAACTTAAAATTAAAAGTTATCGTCTCTCACCGTGGCACCGACACCAATGAGGACTTTATTGCCGATTTTGCCCTCTCTGTCGAAGCTGATTACGTCAAGTTCGGCGCTCCCAATAGGGGAGAAAGAATCGCCAAATATAACCGTCTCCAGGAACTATTGCTCTAAAAACTAATTACAGCTTAAACAGAATAGGCGACAAAATCCCCATAAGGATTTTCCAGACTTTGCATCTGCTCAACTGTTAGCTTTTCAAAATAGCGGCGAATTATTCTCATTGAATTATTGCTCCCACAAACCGCAATTATCCCCTCCGTCTCCCTGGCTTCTTTCTCTAAGCGTTGGCAGAAAGGCCAAACTCTCTTTTCTACCTCCTCCAGGCTCTCCCCACCCGGCGGCCCTTCCCGATAACCTCGACGCCACAAAACTGCCTTTTCTGGGTAATCCCTCATTGCCTTAAGTTTACTTTTTCCAGTCAATTGCCCGTAGTCTCGCTCCAAAAGAAGTCCTTCTTTTTGCATTTTTATCCCCAAACGTCCCTTTAAAGCCAGAACAATCGTCCTTCGACAACGCTCTAAATCCGGATAATAACCCTTAACAATTCTGTACTTTTTAAGCTTTTCTCCCAGCTCTCGAGATTGTCTTACTCCAACCTCAGTTAACTTGGTATCCCGCCTTCCTGAAAAAATACGCCGCACATTATCATGGGTTTCTGAATGCCTAAAAACAATTATCATGGGGTTTTTTGCCTTTGGCAGTGCTTTCCCCGCTTTCCCCGGCTCCTGCAAAGAAGAAATCGCTACCTTCCTTAAAAAATCAGTCCCCATACCCTATCTTAATCGAGGCAGGCGCCAAAGTACAGCCATTTCCCCCCTCACTTTTTCCTTCAAAAAAAACTCCCTTAACTCTCCAGCCCGGCCTCGCCTTACCTGTTCGTGACTTTTGCTAAGCTCCTGCACCACAGCTACTTCTGCCACTGGAAAAAGCCGCTCCAAAGTTCCCAGAAGAGAAATTAGACGCTTAGGTGACTCGTAAACAATAACCGTTACCGGCAAAACCTCTTCCATTTTCTTTAAAATCTTCACTCTCCTTCCTTCGCTTTTGGGCAAAAAACCCAAAAAGAAAAAGCGGTCTGTTGGTAATCCTGAAACTAACAACGCCTGCAAAAAAGCACTTGGTCCCGCAATTGCCTCCACCTTATACCCCCGGCGAAGACTACGATCAACCAAAAACCAACCCGGATCAGAAACTAAAGGCGTTCCTGCATCAGTCACCAATCCCACCTGCTTACCCTCCCCAAGCCAACCCAAAACTATCTTAGTTTTTTCTTCCTCCACCTCATCATAAAAACTCTCTAATTTTGGCTTGTTTTTTATCCCCAACAATCCCAAAAGCTTAAATGTCACCCGAGTATCCTCGCAAAGTAAAATATCTACCATCTCCAGCGTCTCTCGAACCCGTTCACTTACGTCTTTTAGATTTCCAATCGGTGTCGCAATTAAAAAAAGAGACATATTTTAAGAAATTAATTAAAGTGCCGCACTACTCCCGTTACCTTCCCTTGAATTCTCACCTGATCAACATAAATAGGTTGTAAATCAATATTGGCCGGTTGTAATCTAATTCTCTTCTTTTCTGGTTCCCAAAAAATACGCTTCAATGTAGCAAATCCATTTTTCAAAAGCGCCACTACAATATCACCATCATTGGCCGTTTCCTGCTTTTTTATCACCACATAATCACCGTTTAAAATCCCCTCGTCAATCATTGAATTTCCTTTAACTTGCAAAACATAAGACTCTGACCGAGCAGAAACCAAATTACTATTTACCTGAACTCTTGCCCCAGGATCGGTATAAGGCTCGATTGGTTCACCGGCAGCAATAAATCCCAAAACTGGTAATTCCACCAATCCCGTCCCCAGTACCGTCCCTTCCTCCAAAATTTCAATTCCTCTTACCGCTCCTCGAAAACGACGAATAAAACCTTTTTTTTCCAAAGCTTCTAAATGTTCATGTACCGTAGACAGAGATTTTAAGCCCAAACAATGCGCAATTTCTGAAAGACTTGGCGCCGTCCCGTATTTCTCGACATTTTTCCGAATAAAATCCAGTATTTGTTTTTGTCTTTTGTACAAAACCTTAGGCATGCCCCATCATACCCCAATAAAACCCGAAGAGTCAACTAGCAAATTTATTAAACAAAACTTGCTACAATGTAAAAAACATGTTTCCCTTTATTTTTTCCATTATTTTCCTTCTTTTACTCCCTTTTTCTCCTCATCCAACCCAGGCCCTGGAGGAGTTTGGACACCAACAAAATACCAGCTACCTACTTGACAGTCGGGGCAACGCCACCGTCACTGAAACTATTACTCTCACCAACCTCCTGTCCCGCCTCCATCCTCAGGAATATATTGTCAAAATATCCGGCCTTTCTCCTCAACAAATTACTATAACCAGCCCTGAAAACAAAAAAATAAGCCACCAAGTAAAACAAGAAGAAAGCCTAACTACCATCACAGTAAAATTTCTGGAACCTTCCTTGGGTAAAGGCCAAAAAAACTCTTTCACTCTTGCCTATCTCCTTTCCAATTTTGCCAAACAAAAGGGCCAAACTTGGGAAATTATCCTCCCAGAACAATCGGGCAATCCTGGCCAAAATTCCGAGTTAATCCTCAAGGTCCCAGAAACTTACGGCACTATTTCCTATGCTACTCGTCCCCCCAAACAAAAAACTCCCGACTCAAACTTCCAAGTTTTTACCTGGTCACAAACAGAAATAACCCCACGCTTCTTAGTCGCCTTCGGTCAACAACAAATCTTCTCTTTTAACTTAAGCTACTTTCTCCAAAATCACTCCCACCAAAACCAACTTCAAGAAATTCCGCTCCCTCCCGATACCCCAAATCAAAAAATATATTTTCAACAAATCCACCCCACCCCGCAAAAAATCGTCCTTGACCAAGATGGAAATTGGTTAGCCAAATATTCTTTAAAACCCAGTCAAAGCCTTGAAATTAAAGCCCAAGGCCAAGCCCAGGTTGGACCCAATTCCAATCCAATTCCTGCTCCAACGGAAAAAAACTTAGACCAGTATCTTAAAGCCCAAAAATACTGGCCAGTCGACAACCCCATCATCCAAACCTTAGCTCAAAAATATTTCTCCCCTCAAACCATCTACAATTTTGTCATTGCCACTTTATTCTATCCCAACTCCATCAACCCCAACTCCATCCGCCAAGGAGCCCTGGCTGCCCTAGAAAATCCCCAGCAAGCCCTTTGCACCGAATTTACCGATCTCTTTATCTCTATCAGTCGCGCCGCCAACATTCCTGCCAGAGAAATAGAAGGCTTTGCCTGGACAGACAATCCTCAAATTAAACCTATTCTTAGTCAAGACAAAGATATTCTTCATGCCTGGCCCCAATATTACGACCAAACCCAAGCAACCTGGATTTCTATCGATCCCACCTGGCAAAAAACCACCGGCGGCATTGACTACTTCCACCACTTCGATTTAAACCACCTTACCTTTGTTATCCATGGACTCTCCAGTGAATCACCCCCTCCACCAGGCTCTTTTCGCCAATCAACCCAAGAAAATAGCGTCCAGGTAAACTTTGCTCAAAAACTCGAACCTTCAAATCCCCAACCTCTAAAACTTAAAAATATCTCCCGCCTCAGTCTTAAAAAGACTATTATCACTTTTCAAAACCCAGCCCTCCAAAGTTCCCCTCCCCAAAAAGTCTCCTTCTCCCACCATCAGGAACAAGAAAATATCCCTTCACTTCCGCCTTTGGGAGAATGGGAATTAAACATCAGTACTCCTCCCTGGCCCATGATTCTTCTACCTCGCTATCGACAACTAAAAATCCTCCTAAGTGATCAGGAAAACTACATTAACTACCCGCCCTACTATTTCTATCTCTCTCTCACCGCCCTTGCCATTCTTTTCACCCTCATTTTTACCCTTCTCTTTTTTAAAGCTAAATTGAAAAAAAATTAATACCTGTTAACCTACATTAAACAATGAAAAAAATTATCAAAACTACTGTTATTTTTGCTATCAGCCTTTATCTTTGCCAAACTTTCTGGCAAAACCTCATTTTCCAAAATGAACTCCAAACCTATCTCCTTGTTGCTTTTATTCTCACTATACTGGAAAAATTTGCCAAACCTATTCTGAAAATTCTTCTGCTTCCCATAAACATCCTTACTCTTGGATTTTTCCGCTTTTTTGTAAATGTCATCGCTCTTTACTCCGTCACCTTTTTCATCAATTCTTTCCAAATCCAAGCAATCAATATCACTCGTCTGCCCCTTTTAAATTTTGGCCCACTATCTTTCAATCTTCTTTCCTCCTACCTAATCAGCGCTTTTTCCCTTTATCTGTGCTACTCTATCCTCAGAAAATTTCTAAAATAAATATGGAAAAACTTCTCCTGGGTCTTCAAATCATTTTTTCCCTTACTCTCATTACTCTCATCATGGCCCAGCCCTCACAAGGATCAGAAAATTCAAGCCGAATTATGTCTAACACCGCTCCCACCAAGAGGGGACTCGAAAAACTAAGTTTTCAAGCCACCTTCGCTACTCTTGCTCTTTTTCTGCTTATCTCCTTGGCTCAAATCATCATCTAAAAAAGTGATTTTTACTAAAATTCGCTTCCGTTTGGAAATTATTTTCCGATCAATTGGTAAAAATTATTACCTTATCCTGGTCGGCCTCTTCCTGGGAATTATTAGCGCCCTCATTCTTCCTCGAGCCCAGAAATGGTGGCAATTTTCAACCTACAACCCTGACCGCATTGGTCTTGTTGGCCGTTACCGACCCGATAAACTTCCCCAAGAAGTAAGTTCACTTTTAAGCTATGGCCTGGTAGAAACACTTCCCAACGGAAAAATTGAAAACTCTCCCCTTACTAAATCCTGGGATATTCAAGAAAATGGTCTTCTATATCGATTTTTCCTAAATCTTGACCAACGCTGGCATGACGGTTCCCGCTTCCAGGCCAAAGACATAAACTATCAAATTCCCAACATCCAAACCACCCCCATTGGCAGTGACCAAGTAAACTTTACCCCTAAAGAAATCTTCACTCCCCTTCCTTACCTTCTTTCTGAACCGCTTCTTAAAAAAGGCTTAGTCGGCCTTGGCCCCTATAAAGCCAAAAAAATAAATGTCTCCCAAGGCCTGGTTAAAAACCTTCTCCTTGCTCCGCTAGAAAAACAAAATAAACATCTCTCCATCAGCTTTTACCCAACCGAAAATGATCTAATTACTGCCTTTAAACTTGGCGAAATAGACGAAGCCCGCGGTATCAGCGATACCAAACCCTTCCAAAATTTCAAAAACGTCCAACTTATTCCACAAATAGAATCCAACAAACAATATTCTGCCATCTTTTTTAACACCCGCAAAGAACCCTTCTCCGACAAGCGCTTTCGTCAAACCCTAGCCTACACTACTCCCAAAGAAAACAAAGAAAATCGCTGTCTAGGTCCAATCTCTCCCCAATCTTGGGCTTACAATCCCACCATCAAACCCTACGAAGAAGACGTCAACCGAGCCAAACTTCTTTCCCAAGAAATTGAAGTTGACTGGAAAGATAAGGAAATTCGCCTAGAGGTCAGTTCCCTTGAACTTCTAGAAACTGCTGAGAAAATTGCCCAAAGTTGGCGTGAAAATTTAGGACTTGCTGTTCAGGTAACTCTCACTAACAGTCTCTTGGACCGGGAAAACTTTGACGCTCTCCTGGCCTATGGCAGTGTCCACCCCGATCCCGACCAGTACGCCTTTTGGCACTCTACCCAAAAAGAAGGAAACCTAACCGGTATCAACAATCCCCGCCTAGACGAGCTTTTAGAAGAAGGCCGCCAAACCCTCGACTCCGTAAGGCGCAAAGAAATTTATCAAGACTTCCAACGATTTTTGTCAGAAGAAAGTCCCGCTATCTTTCTTTCCTTTCCCACCACCTACACCATCAACAGGAAATAATTCTCCTTCTTGACAGATTATTATTCATAGTTCAAAATAAATTGAACTATGAAGACTCAACTCAGTTCTAAAAGCCAAAAACTTCTTACCCTTTTTACCCAGCCCAGAATAAAAATCCTCCTGGCTCTTTATCATTGCTATCAAGATCCTTGTGGGTACGATTTAACCCAAAAATTAAAAATGAAAAAAAACTTACTTTCCTACCACTTAAAATTCTTACTCTTCCAAAACGCTGTTTCCCAAAAACGCTGTGGTCGTTTCAAAAAATACTATCTTGATCCAAGCCAAAAAGAAAAAACCAAAAAAATTCTAAAAACACTAGAATTAATTTAAATTTTAAAAAAGGAAAAAATGCCAAATAATCCACTAAAAAACGCCCAATCTCAAATTAGAAAAACTGCTAAAATTTTAAAACTCAAACCAAGTCTTGTCGAACAGCTTCTTTGGCCCAATCGCCTCTTAAAATTCCACTTTCCCGTCAAAATGGACAACGGAAACTATCGACTTTTTACCGGCTTTCGTGCCCAACATAACAACGCCCTTGGCCCCTATAAAGGAGGCATCCGCTTTCACTCTCAAGTATCAGAAGAAGAGGTAACTGCTCTTTCCACCTGGATGACTTTTAAAACTGCTGCTGTTGACCTACCATACGGTGGGGGAAAAGGAGGAGTAATTGTTGATCCTCAAACCCTCTCTCTCGGAGCTAGAGCGCCTCTCACGCGCCTTTATGCGCCAGCTAGCCCCCTTCATCGGTCCCAACCAAGACATCCCTGCTCCCGACGTCAATACTGATAGTCAAACTATGGCCTGGATGCTTGACGAATATAATCAAATAACAGGACACTCCGAACCATCTGTCATTACAGGCAAACCCCTAGAGCTGGGAGGATCAAAGGGCCGCACGGCTGCCACCGGCCAAGGGGGAGTTTATATCCTAAAGGAAACTGCCCGCCTAAACAAACTTAAACCCCAGCAAACTACCATTGCCGTCCAAGGCTTTGGCAATGTCGGCTACTATTTTGCCCTTCTTGCCCAAAAATTAGGATTTAAAATAATTGCCGTCTCCGACTCTCGGGGGGCCATTATACAAAAAAACGGCTTAAACATTAAAAAATTAATGATCCACAAACAAAAGACCGGCTCTGTTGCCAGCTTCCCTGGGTCAACCAAGATAGCCCCTCAAAAACTCTTAGAACAAAAAGTAGACTTTCTCGTCCCCTCAGCTCTAGAAAACAGCATCACTTCTCAAAACGCTCCCCACATTAAAGCTCGTTTCGTCATTGAGCTTGCCAATGGCCCCACTACTCCTAAGGCCGATGAAATTTTAGAAAAGAAAGGCATTGTTGTCATTCCCGATATTTTAGCCAATGCCGGCGGAGTTACCGTCAGTTACTTCGAGTGGGTTCAAAACAGGGAAGGCTACTACTGGACCGAAAAGAAAATCCTTTCCCGCCTAGAACCAATTATGCTCAAAGCCTATCATGATAGCCTAGCTAAGGCAAAAACCCATCAAACCAGCCTTCGCACCGGCACCTATCTCTTGGCCATTAATAGAGTTGTCCAAGCTATAAAACTTAAAGGTTATTAAATTAAAATTTTTTAAAAAAAGGAAAAAACATGACCAATCAAACTAATATTGTTACTGACCAAAACTTTCAAGAGGAAGTAATTAAAGCTTCCCAAGCTAAACCCGTACTGGTAGATTTCTGGGCCACCTGGTGCGGTCCTTGCCAAATGCAGGCCCCCATCTTAGAAGAAATCGCCAAAGAATTAGGAGAAAAAATAAAAATTGCCAAGCTTGATGTTGACCAAAACCAAACCAAAGCAAGCGAGTATCAAATTCAATCCATTCCCTCACTAAAACTCTTCAAAAACGGGCAAGTAGTGAAGGATCTAATTGGCTTGCAAATGAAGGCCCCACTTCTGGAAACACTAAAAAAATACCTTTAAATAAATATTAGTAAATCTATTTCATTGGGTAAATTACCTTACCACAAGCGATAAAAATACTCTGCAAGTATTCTCATCCAAACCCCTTAGGGCCAATTTTTCTGATATCTAAATCTCTGCCCTTCTTGTTTTTTCCACCATAAAAACCAATTTTGCTACAAAACCATCCACACTAAAAATAAACATTTCCCATGGTATAATTTTTAATTCTGAAAATGAAGAATAGAAATCAAAATTTTAAGGGAAAACTCATTGTTTTTGATGGTGTTCACGCAGCCGGAAAAACCACACAAATCAACCGACTGAAATCACGATTAGAAAAAAACAACTACCAGGTCTTTGTTTCCAGAGCTCATCAAGGAGACTCAGTCAACAACTCTATCCGCAAATTAATCAATAACCCATCCTCAAGTAACTTCAATGACCAACTAGTCAGACTCTTTTTGGTTAGTGCTGCAAGAACTTCTCGTATTAAAAATGAGATAATCCCTGCTCTTAAAAAGGGAAACATTGTTCTTTGCGACCGACTAACTCCATCAACACTGGTTTTTCAAGCATGGATGGGTAAAATTGATGACAAATTAGTAAGTTTAATAAACAAAGTTAGTTGCCAAGGTGTAAAGACTAATATCAATTTTATTTTTGATCTATCTCCAAAGCTAATAAAGAAAAGAGTCAATAAATCTGCTTGGCCATTCTTTAAAAAAGACAAAATTGATCATCTCCCTGAAAAATTTCACAAAAAATCACGAGACGGTTTTCGTTTCTATGCCAAAAAATACAACTGGAAAATAATTGACGGCAATCAACCGGAAGAAGTTATTGAAAATATAATCTGGGAAAACGTTAAAAAAATACTTTAAAAAGTGATAAGTATCGAAAATCCAATAACCTTACCCGAAACCCACCCGCTGGCCCAAAGTTTCACTCAAAAATATGCCGAAGCCCTTGGTGAATTAAAAAAAGCAGGAATTAGCACTACTGCCTTTTTAAGAGCAGGGGCCATATTCAATACTTTTAATCCAGAAACAAGTGATTTAGATATTTTTGTTATTGTCCAAAGTACAAAAGAAAAAGATTTAGAACAGGTTTTTAAAGCTTATCAAGAAGTTGGACAACAAGAAGAATTTACAAAACATCCCAACCTCCTGAGACACCCTCCCACCGTTTTAACCCCCGAAGAGACAAGATTATATCTAAAAGCCCATGCCGCCAAAATTGCCTTCCCTCTTGTCGCTGGAATTTACCAACCATTTTTTGGTGAATTTGATGAGGACCTTATCCCTCATGGGTTAAATTGGCCAATTGAATTTCTCTACGGTTCACAACAATTTCTAAACAACATAAAAAAAATTGATCCCTCAAGCGAAGATGCTCAAGTTAAACTTAGAAAACAAATAATTTATTTTTTACGCTTTATGGGTGTGGCAAATCTTGAAACCTATGCACCTCAAGAGAAAGATGTTATTGCCTCATCTACTTCAATAAATCCCCATTGGCCAGAAATTTGTGCCGTTTTAAAAACACAAGGGGTAATAAACCAAGAGTTTCTCTCAAACATAGTCAACCGAGCAAGAAAAGACACTCAAGAAACCGCCACCCGATTGAGAATCAAAATTTCACCACAAAAAACCAAAGAGAGAAACAAGCTAGCTCAACTTGCCTGGACAATTGAGAAAACCCGATGGGATCTCTGGCTCGTTGATGATGAAAAAACAGCAACAGAAATTATTTCAGGCAACCATGGAGGCGTGTGGGGCTTTAATCGCCGACAAGTCATTTCACTTTTAGGGGAATTCGGCACAGACGTTTCGGAACTCAGGCAGACCCCCACAACTCAGGTTCTACCCTACTTTCAGGGGGCATACGCCACCAAATTAAGAAAAGCTCTTAGAACCACTCTGAAAGCTTGCAAAATTTAAGAAATTTTCTAAACTCACCCCCACTTAAACCTTTACTGCCAATTTTAATCTCAGGTGTCCAATTAGGCCCATGCCAGTCAGTCCCACCAGTTGCAAACAAACCAAGTAACTCAGATATATTTTTAAAAAGCACTCGCTTAAATGGTGAATGAAACCAGTATTCAGTTTCCAGCCCTTTTAAACCCCATTTCTTAAACAAAACCAAAGAATTGGTTAATTTTTCAAGATTTTCTTTAAATTTTGTATCTTCTGGAAAATTAGGAATAAATAACCCTGGATGGGCCAAAAAAGGCACACCATTAGCCTCAATTATCAAACTTATTGCTTCTTTGGGAGAAAGCATAAAATTATCATTCTCTTTAACATGAAAAAAAATCTGATAAGGGTTTCTTGTTTTTAAAATCTGCTGCACATTTTGATAGCGGGTCTGTTCAACCACAAATTGAGCAATCATATTTTTTGAAACATATAATGCCCCAGGATAACGATCCTTTATTTCCTGATAAGAAAAATTAATCCCTACTTTTCTTAAATTTTTTATAATTTTCCTAGCCCTCCCGTTATAACCATTGGCATAAGAAAACGCAAATTGGTTAACAATTTTTGGTTCCAGTTTTCCATATCCTAAAATGTGGAAAGATTGTTTTTTATAAATTGTCGATATCTCAATTCCTGGAACAATTACAATCCCGCTTCTTCTACCACAGTTAAAAAGTTCTTTGTGTGTAAATCTCTGAAAATTATGATCGGTAATTGAGAATCCAGGAATACGCTTCTTTTTGGCAATTTTAATTATTTCTTCTAAAGAGCATTCACCGTCAGAATGACAACTATGAAGATGAAGATCGTAATACAAGTTTCTATTCCTCAAATTTCCTAAAAAATATATTAGAATTAAATTAGATTTACAATTATCGAATAAAATTCTAACATTCCATCATTATGAAAGATATCATTTGGTTTATCGGTCTACCTGGTGCTGGAAAAACCACCCTCATTGAATATTTCCTAAAACATTTTAGCCAAAAAAAAGAAATAACTATCCTTAGGTGTCTTGATTACTATCTAAAATTAAAAAATGAAGACAAAAAACACCGCTATCACTGCCACCCCAATGGCAAAAAGGGATTTTTAGTTACCAACAGTTACCTTCCTAATCAAGCCATTACCCTAACGCTAGAAAAGACCTTAAAAACCAAGGGGATAAAAATTATTGAAGAATGCCGAGGGCTTGATTCCCAAAAACAAGTAGACTACACAGTTAAAGGACTAATCTCCATAATTCCCCCAGAAGTTTTACAGAGATCAATTTTTGTATATATTTGGTCCCCATTTAAAACCAGACTAAAAAGAAACATGTCTAGAACCGAAAATGAAAAAAAAGTCAAAAGAAAAGTCAATTTAGTAGCCATGAAAAGATATTTTGCTAATGATGATTTTAAAAAATCAAAACATCTCTTACCCAAACCTGTCATTTTTGTAAAAAATACAGGTGATCTATTAGCTCTGAAAGAAAACGCAAAAAAAATTACAAAAAAAATTAGCAGCTTATCCCATAAATAAAGGTATATTTGAGATTTAAAAAAACCCTTTTCTACAAACCACAATACAAGATAAATCCACAACTGGTTGCCAAACTAGGGCTCTCTCCGTAGTCTTCCTATCCAAGAACATTATCAAGTTTTAATATATACTATGTATAGATTAATCCATGAATAATTCGTACAATTGGTACTCTACACTTATTAAACCATCATGGTCACCTCCAGGTTGGATTTTTGGACCAGTGTGGACTTTTCTCTATCTTTTGATCGCCATTTCCTTCGGCAAAGTGTTTTTAATGGGTTGGAAAAAAGAAATTTCTTTTATTGTCGTTCTGCCTTTTATTCTTAACCTTATTTTCAACTTTTCCTTTACTTACTTTCAGTTTGGGTTAAAGAATAATTTGTTGGCGGCAATTGATATTCTTCTTGTCTTGGGAACTCTCATCTGGTTGATGGCCACCATCTATCCGTATGCAAAGTGGATAACATATATTCAAATTCCTTATTTGCTCTGGGTTTCATTCGCCAGTATCTTGCAATTAACTATCACATATTTAAATAAATAGTATGTTTTTGAAACTTTATCTTATTGCACTACCAGTGTTTTTGGGCATCGATATGGTTTGGCTAACTTTAGTTGCCAAAAATTTTTACGCTAAGCAAATAGGGTATTTGATGGCTAAAAATCCAAATCTCCTTGCTGCTTTCATTTTTTATCTTATTTTTATCGCAGGACTTATTGTTTTTGTAATTACTCCGGCACTTGATAAAAAGATATGGACACAAGCTCTTCTGGCGGGTGCTTTCTTTGGTCTTGTTACTTATGCAACCTATGACCTAACCAACCTTGCAACCGTAAAAGATTGGCCGCTTATTATTACAATAGTGGATCTAATTTGGGGGATGCTCCTTTCCGCATCTGTCTCGGTGATAACATACTTCATAGCCCTTAAATTCGGGTTATGAACTATTACTTCCTCCTTGCCCTGACACTCCTAGGCTATATGACTTGTTGGTTTATTATTTCTATCATCAAAAAGAGAAATGATGTTGCCGATATCGCCTGGGGTCTGGGATTTGTACTTATGGCTTGGTTCTCATTTTATTTATCCGGTTATTCTTTTAAGGCACTTTTAATTAATATTTTGGTGACCATCTGGGGAACTCGTCTTGCCTGGCATATTTACAATCGCAATAAAAATAAACCTGAAGATTCACGATATTTTGAATGGAGAAAAACATGGAGTAATTTTCACTTAAGAAGTTTTTTACAAGTATTTATACTTCAGGGTATTTTTCTTTTTCTAATTTCCTTACCCGTTGTGTTTATTAATCATTCGGCCATAAGAGGCTTTGGAATTTTAGAAATAGTTGGGTTTCTTGTTTGGATTCTTGGTTTCTATTTTGAAAATACAGGAGACAAACAACTTAAACAGTTTATCGCCAACCCTCTGAATAAAGGTAAATTATTAGACAAGGGGTTGTGGCAGTATTCGCGCCATCCCAATTATTTTGGAGAAGTGACGCAGTGGTGGGGTATATTTCTTATCGCACTATCAATACCAAATTCTCTCTTCACAATTATCGGTCCAATAACCATTACAATATTGATTCTTTTTGTTTCCGGAATTCCACTATTAGAGCGAAAATATGCCGGTAGACCAGACTTTGAGAAATACAAGAAAAAAACGAGCATGTTCATACCTTTGCCACCGAAACATGAAAATTAAAAAAGTTTTGGTAAATGACAAAATGCAAAAGAACTTTATCTACAAACTTACGATGCCAATGGGGAAAAATTTCGATCCACGATTTAAACCAGAACTAACTCCTAAACAAATGCTATCTCTTGGAATTTTTGGCGGAAAATACATGACTGACTGCAAAGATGAATTTCCTTCTGATTGGTTTGCGAATGCAAAACTCTGCTCGAATAAGCATAACGCCAATTTAAATTATTTTGGGGTTAATGCAAGCCAACCGCTTTCTGTTTGGCGTAAAAAAGGTTGGGTTTATAAAGAGGATCCTCGGGGTTGGTTTCAATGGTACTGTCGTTACTTTATGGGCAGAAGACTCGGAACGGAAGACGACAGACAAATCAGAAGGTGGGTTGCGATTAAGCGTCATATTGCTCAAGTCAAAAATAACTGCCGAAAAGGAGATTTAAGTTGTAGACCAAAACAAAAACAAGTAATCCTCCATTGGGCATATGACAGTCGTAAAATTTAGACAAGGCACTAAATAACAAGGGTACGGTCCAAAACTTCCTAAAATAAAATGACACTTAGCAGGCAAAATCGGGCTTTTTTAGAGCTTCCGGTCGCTTGGTGTCCAGTCTTGTTGCCCAGCTAGGATTCGAACCTAGATAAGCAGCTCCAAAGGCTGCTGTCCTACCATTAGACGACCGGGCAATCTGAATTAAAAGAAATACAAGCCTGAAAAAACTGTATTTTTTGGGTGCCGAGGACAGGACTTGAACCTGCATGCCTTACGGCACAGCCCCCTCAAGACTGCGTGTCTACCAATTTCACCACCTCGGCAATCAAATATAATAAACTTTCTTTATTACTTCGTATCTTAAGATATGTCTCTAAGTCTCT
>CAZGPK010000009.1:28150-29010 GCA_964527115.1 uncultured Gammaproteobacteria bacterium
AGCGGCCCCTCCTCGCTCCCAGCTATTTTAACAAAATTTCAGCTTCACTAATAGCCAGAGTTTAATTTAACGTGTTATTCTAATTTAAGATGACAAATAACAACAATAACAACCAAATAAAAATCACATCCTTAGATCGCCTCACCAGCATCATTGCTCGTTTCATTGGCAGTTGGTGAGGAGTTCTTATTCACACCACCTGGTTTACTGTATGGGTAATCTTAAGACTTGACATTAATACTTTAACTTTCGCAGTCTCCTTAGAAGCCATTTTTATCGGTATTTTCCTACTTATTTCCGACAATAAAGCAGAAGCTCAACGTGATCGCCGTGATTACGCTGCCCAAAAACGAGAATCGGATATTACTGAACGCATGTACGATCTGGTAAACAAACAAAATCATCGAAACGAACAAATTCTCACCCTAGTAAGCGGAATTCAACAAAGCCTAGAAGACCACAAAAAAACAAAAACCAAAAAACAAATTTAAAAACCCAAACACTTCCGTCTTCTGCCCAACCTATAAACGTTTTTCCTAATATTGCAAAAAATACCTATATTTCCGTCCTTTTTCTTCTTAGCTTGTTACAACTAACCTTAAAATCAAAAAACAAACTAAAAATAAATGAGCGGTGGAAGGGATTCGAACCCTCGACCTTCTCCTTGGCAAGGAGACATTCTACCAACTGAACTACCACCGCAAAAGTGCCGAGGGTCAGACTCGAACTGACATCCCAGGTTTTTCAGACCTGTGCCTTGACCTCTTGGCTACCTCGGCTCACCTTTTTAATAAATTTTTAACGAACTTTAAGTATTTTACACTATAAGTGCCGCAGAGAGGATTTGAACCTCCACGCCC
>CAZGPK010000010.1:0-24834 GCA_964527115.1 uncultured Gammaproteobacteria bacterium
CCAAAACTCATGTCTCTTCTTATCTTTCCCTCGTACCTTTACTTTTTCTAAAACTTCCACCATCTTTGTCCCTTCATCCGACTTCACCCGGTCAACAAAACTTTCTCCAAAAAGATTAGTCGCCACTTTTATCCCGTGCTCCGCGTTTCTCACCGACAAATCATCTACACGCCGTAACCTTTTTTTAAGTCCTGCCTTATTACAAAGCTGAATCGACAAACCAGGCCTCGCGTTAAGCTCCAAAATCTGCGGCCCTTTCTCCCGGTCCAGCACTACGTCTACTCCCACAAACCCCAAAAAAGGCACCACTTCCTGTGCCTTTACTGCTACCTCCAACACCGCTTTCCACTCCGGAATTTTAATTCCGTTTACTTTAATCCATTTTTTCTTGCGCAAATCATAAATCTTTTTAATAAATTTCTCTTTCCCTCGAATTCCATAAGTAGTAATCCCCGAAGCCAAGTCTACTCCCAACCCAATCGCTCCCTGATCCAGGTTTGCTTTTCCGTTCGACTCTTCCGTAGGAATCCTCAGCATCGCCATCACCGGTACCCGATTATAAACAATTACCCGAACATCAGGCGTCCCCGACCTGGTAAAACGCAAAAACTTCGGATGAATTTTCACCCTTTCTTCCACCAATACCGCACTCGCCATCCCCCGCAGGGAATAACGTCCGGCTAAAATTTCCTGACAATGGAGACGAATATCGGGAATGTTTAGCTTTTCCCCCCCCAAAGTCAACCACTCACCCGCCCACTTTGCCCTCTTTCTCACCACAATTATGCCCTTGCCGGCATACCCCGCCACTGGTTTTATCACAAAATCTCCCTCCAACTCTTCCCAGGGGAAACGGCTCACTTGTTCATCATTTTTCAACACCCCTAAAACTTTCGGCACCGGTAACCCTGCCCGACTTAATTCTTTCTTCGTCCACACTTTAGAATCAGCTATTTTCCTTCCCTGTACTTTATTGTGTCGCAAAAAGAACCAGTTTCTGGCATTTTTGGTTAAAAAATCAGCCAATTGATCCATAAAAATACTAAACCCTTAACGCAAACCGCCTTTAAAACGTTTTATCTCGCTTAAACGAATTCCATGGTACCTGCCTGCCAAAACGTTCACTGTTATTGTGATTAAAATCACTGTTTCTGGGTACAAAAGCACTAAAGACTGCACTCTCTGCCATCCCATTACTGCCGCCCCCAACAAAGACAAAAGCAACGTTCCCACTGCCAAGCGTCTCGCTTCCCTTCGGCTTTTGGCCAGCTGTGTTCTCACAAACTCCTCTGTTACCAAGATAAGGATTAAAACCGGAAAAATAGACAATCCTGCCAAATTCAAAAAACCCCACCAGGAAGAAAGGACCATTACCGTTCCTGTTCCCAAGCAAACTGCCAAAAGAACCAGTGCTCGCCGGGGCCAATAGTGCAGCCTTATTTTCCGCAAATAAATCATCGCTATTGTCGTGATCACCAAAATTGTCGCAAAAAGAGCCAAACCTCCCGGCACTCCTGCCGCTAAAAAGGCCACCGCCATCATTGCCGGTGTAAATATTCCGTACCCCGTGATCCCCATAATATAGTGCAAAAAGGCCACCAAACTAGCCACCAGCGGTAACACTAAAAGCAATACTACTGTGTTTGCCGAAACCCCTCTTTCCACCGCCAACCTTATTCCTCGTCTCATAAAAAGCCAAGGCTTTCCCTCTCCCAAATTCTGTCCCTCTAGGGCAATCTGCAGCCTGTCTTTCACCACCTGGCTTTGCGGCTCAGTAATGTTTTCTCTCACCGGTACTACTGTTGCCGCTGCCGTTGCCGTTTCTGTTATTTTTTCAATCTCTGCTGGCGTCACTGATAGCGCTTCAATCTTTTCCACTCTCCCCAAAATAAATCCTATAACCATAAATAATACTAAGAAAAATCTTTTCATCCTGCTCTCCTTAATTTAAGAAAACAAATATTCTCACAAAGGTCGAAAACTAACTGCCAAATACTACTTTAATTCTCTGCAAAAATCAATCTTTAAATCCTATAATTTATTATTACCAATTACTTGTTACTTTCCCCGCCTAACTGTTACAATTAATTTATGCTCCAGGTAAACATCGGCCAAAAATACCTCCTTAACGGCCGCAGCGTCGATTCCGTCTTCCCCACCACTGGCTCTCTCTTCTCCGTCATTCTCTTTAACGCTTATGCTTTTATCTCACTTGTCCTTCTTATTCTTTTGCTTTTCGGCGGTTTCACTTTTATAATGAGCGCAGGCAAAGGCGATAGTGGCTCCACTGAAAAGGCTGGCAAAGCAATTGGAGCTGCTCTTGCGGGTTTTGCCATTGTTTTTTTAAGTTATTTTATTATCCAGGTAGTTGAAATAATAACTGGTCTCTCTATTCTCAATGTCCCTTTCTAAAAAAATCACCAAAAAACTCACCCTTGTCCCTCTCTTTCAGGTAATTGGCAATATCAAGCCCCCGCCTGCCATCGACCTTTATCTTAAAAAAGCCGGTGGAGTCAAGGGAGCTGCCCTCATTCTTTTCCTCAACAATATCTTAAAATTAATGATTGTCCTTGCCGGCCTTTTTGCCCTCTTCCAGCTCATTCTTGCCGGTTACGATTTTATCTCTGCCGGCGGCGACACCAAAAAAGTCACCAATGCTTTCAACAAAATTTGGCAGGCTCTTCTGGGGCTCATCATCGTTGCCGCCTCCTTCACTATCGCTGGCATTGTTGGCAAATTATTCTTTGGCGACTGGACCGCCATTACCAACCCCGTTATCTACGGACCCCAATAACCCAGCATGAAAATCGCCTCTCCCATTTTAGCTCAAGTAGAACATAAAATCGGCGATTTAGAAGGCCTTGGGCCTCTTGGCATCGATCCCCAAAGATCTGATATGAAAGCTTCCAGTCTCATCTCCAATCTCATTGGCATCTTAACCATTATCGGCATAATCTACTTCGCCTTCCAAGTTATTTTGGCCGGCTATAAGCTTCTCACCTCCTCTGGCGACAAAAACAAAGCCTCTGAGGCTCAACTCCAAATAACTCAAGGTGTCATCGGTATTGTCGTCATCATTGCCGCCGTCTTCATTGTCGCCCTTATTGGCAAGCTTTTAGGTATCGAAAATGTTTTAAACATCGAAACCTGGATCAATAAATTAGCAATTTAAACTTATAAAAAATGGCTCCTATCACCAACCCCCTTCTCCGGTCCGACTTAAGAGCCATGGTCGAAACCAAAGGTGCTGGTCCTGACACTTTTATTAGTCTCCTCATCAACCGTATTTTTATGATCCTTTTAGTCATTGCTGTTCTTATCTTTATCTTCTTTTTCATTCAAGGCGCCTACAAAATCATTCTTTCCGAAGGCGACAAAGGTAAGCTAGAAGATGGTCGCAAAGCTATTACCTCCGCTATTCTTGGTCTGGTAATTATCTTTCTTCTCTTTGCCATCCTCAAGCTAATTGGCTATATTTTCGGCATTCCTGGCTTAGAAAGCTTAACTCTCACCTGGCCCACCCTTTAAAAAATTTGCTTTTCCCAAACTATTACTGCTAAAATCATGCCAACGAAAGTTAAAATTTAAATAAATTCAAAAAAAAGGAGAAAAAGAATGAAAAAATTATTTAATAAGGTTAGGTATGCCCCTCTAGCCATTGCTGTCTTTGCCCAAGGAGACCAAACACCTATTAATATCGCTCCCGCCGCCGGCTCACAGTGGTTTAAGCTCGGCAATCTCACTATGGCCTCTGTTGTCTCTGGTCTTATTCGTCTTCTTCTCCTTCTTGCCGCCCTCGTCTTCTTCTTCATGCTCCTCTGGGGTGGTATTAAGTGGATTATGTCCCAAGGTGACAAAGGCGAAGTCGAAAAAGCTCGTGACCAAATCACCAACGCCCTTGTTGGATTGGCCATTATCTTCGTTGCCTGGGCCATTATCAAGCTAATTGAAGCGCTCTTTGGCATTAACATCATGGAGCTGACTATTCCCACTCTGCAGTAAAAGAGTTTTTTCAAGAAACCTTAAACCCCCCGCTTGCCCGGGGGGTTTTTCTGTTAAAATCAAACTATGAAAGTCTTCTCCTTTCTCTTCCCTCCCCCGGTCTTTGCCCAGACCACTCCCTGGTCTGGCAAATGTATAGACGGTGACGTTGCCACCATTGCCGGCCTCGAATGCCTTTTTGCCAACATCCTAAGTATCGCCACCTCTTTTGCCGGCCTGGCTTTTTTCATCATGCTTTTAGCCGGGGGCTTCAAATATCTTTTAGCCGGGGGCGACCAAAAACAAACTGCTGCTGCCTCCGCTACTTTAACTCACGCTTTAATCGGCCTTGTCCTCACCATTGCCGTCTGGCTCATCCTCAAATTTATCGAGATTTTTACCGGCATCGAAGTCACCAAGTTTCAAATTGGCTAAACCTCAAAAAAAAGGCCTTTCTTTCCATTTTGCCCTTTCCCCTTTAAACTGCTATTATGCCCCCTGTCCAAACCAAAGAAAAACTTGTCTTTACTCTTCCTCCCCTGACTAATCTTCCTACCTCACCCAACTCTAACCTTTATCTTATCCTTGAGGCTGTCCGCGACCAAGGCCTTGAATCTTCCGATCCTCAAGCCTTTTTTTACCAGCAAAAAATCACTGCTCTTTTCACCCACTTCAAAAACATCTTTGGCGACACTTTTCCCACTCTTCCCCAAGACTTCTCTTCCGAAAATATCCTTCATTTCTTTGAAGCTGCCCTCAACGCCGTCTCTCACCTTCCCGAACAGAACATTTCTCCTAAAAGCACTACCCCTGATAAGTTTACCCTCGATCAACTGCTGATCAATCTAGAAGAACACGAAGCTCAAAAAACCATTTCCCCTTCTTTAAAGTCCCGCCTTGATCGTCTTCGCTCCCGCCAGCCTTCTCTCTCTTCTGAAGTCTTAGAAGAAACCGCCCAAACCATCTCCAAAAGGTCTCTTGCCGCCCAAAAAAAAATCACCCAAACCTTGCTTGCCAAAAACCAAAAAATTCCCCTTCCTGAAGCCCAAAAACTTGCCCAAACCCTGGTTGAAACCCATCTTAAAACACCTCTTCCTCTAAAGAATCTAAGGAAAGAAACCAAAAAACTAATCCGCCAAACCCAAAAAAGTCAGCTTCCCGACCAAAAAACTAGCCCCGCCGCCTCTCGGGCCTTGTCCAAAAGCCCCCTTATTGCCCAAGAGCTAGAAGCCGCCTCTGTTAGCTATCAAATTAAAGAAGCCACCACCCTCCTTTTAGGCCACACCGTTATTGAACTTCAACAAGCCGGCCATTCTCTTAATCCCTCCCAGCAAGCCGCTCTCTCTTCTCGTCTTAAGATCGGCGCCGCCTCCTCCCTCCTCTCTGGCGGCAATTTTCTCCGCCAATTTCAAAGGTCAATAGAAAAGTCCCTCTCTGCTCCCGACACCAAAGCCATGGCTGAAGGATATGCCAAAGCTACTGCCGAAGCTGCCAAACTTAACCCCCAAACCACCAAAGATCTAAATGCCAAGCTAGAAAAAACCTTATCTCAAATTCAAGAAACTAGCTCTACCAGACAACAAGACTTTGCCGAAACACTAAAAACAAAAACTGCTTCTTCTCAAATTGAGAGTGACATTGCTCAAACTCTCGCCAACACTGGAAATTCTCCAGCTCAAGCAAGAAAAACTGCTCACCAAGTCGTCTTCAACACCAAAACGGAATCCGCCCTCTCCCCCTTCTCTCCCCAAACAGCCGCTACTATTGCCCAAAAAGTCACCGACCAGTCTCGCCATCCCGATCTCACCGCCCTTATTACCGACCAAACCCAAGCTCAAGATCTCCTTGCCTCTCCTCATATTCGCCAGGAAATATTCAAAATTAAGCTTACTGAAGAACTCACCCAATTAAATCCTTCCTCCGCCGCGCCCCTCATCACCCAAGCCGTAGACCACCTCTCTCAAACTCTCTCTCCCCTTTCCCAGCCACAAGCCATCACCGAAGCTATCCGTGCCACTCCTCTTCCCTCCGTATCCGAAGGAATAACTGAAACCGATCTAAATCTAGCCAAACTCCGCCTGGAAACCTTCATGGCCAATATTAATGACCGTCCTGGCCTAAAAGAAAGATACAAGCAAATCCGCTCCCTTCTCGACCAAGGTCTAAAAATAAACCAAGAAACTACTCTCCATTTAAACAGTATCCAAGACACTCTCGCCTCCTATGAGAAAAATGCTGCTCTTCTTCGCCTTTGGGACCTAAGCCACGGCCTGGGCCAAAAGCTCTTCGGCAACCGTCTGGCAAACTGGGGCAAACAAAAACTTCTCAAAACTGCCGCCGGTCAAGCAGTCAAGCAATTTGGCCAGAAAATCGTCACCGAGCTTGGCAAAAAAGCCATTTTTCAGCTTGCTAAAAACTTGGCTATTAAGGGCGCTCTCACTGCCGCCCTTTCCGCCCTTGGTACCACAATCGGCGGTCCTCTTGGCACCCTTATTGGCCTTGCCATTGGCTTTACTCTTGATACTGGATTCTGGCTTTTCAAAAAAGTAAAGGATCTTTTTGGCAAAACTCTCGGCGCTCTTGGTATTAATATTCCCCAAAACAAACTTAAAAAAGCTGGCCTTGCCTTGGGCGGTCTTGCTTTAACCGGCCTGGGCGCTGGCGCTGCTGCCCTTGGTGCTGGTCTCACCGCTCTTACCACTGTCTCTCTTGCTATTCCCGTCGCCTCTATTGTTATTGGCGTTTTTCTTCTCATTATCATCCTCGCTTTCCTCTGGCAGGGCACTCTTGCCTCTGTCGTCAACATCGCCACCTCCGAAGTCGGCGACACCGCTCTTTACGAACAAGTCGCCTTCAATGATTTTGATTGTCAAGACGGCTTAAACTACGACTCCGATAACCCCTCTTCTGCCCTAGCTTGCAATGTCTTAAATTCCCTTAAGGCCTGCGGTACTAATTTAAATTCAGGCAACTCCCTTTCCTTTCGCGCCTGTCTCACCCGCCTTGGCACCCTTGAACCCCAAACCATCAATATCCTCGTTGAGTCGGCCGATACCTACGGCGAGCTCCAGTGTGTCGGTTTCAAAAAAGCCATTCAACCCCTCATGGCCGGCCTCTATGGCAATGCCGCCGACTACTACCAGGGAAACGGCGACTATCAACCAATAAACGATCTTCTTATAAACGACCAAAATCTCAAAGATTTCACCCTTGCCCGACCCGGCTGGGACCTCGTCTGGGGTCCCCGTACCGGCTGCAACGGTCAAACCTGCTCCCAAAACTCCGCCTGTTGCGGTCATATTGCCATGATCACCAAAGTTGAAAAAAATGAAACCGGCCTAAGCTATGTCTACATCTCTCACGGCGGTGCTGGCGGTTTTCGTCTAACCAAAATCCCCGCCAACGATCCTTACCTCCAAGCCGCCTCTGTCCTTTGCAATCCCGCCCAAGCCGACTGCACTCTCCCTTAAAATGTATACTTAAACTATGCCTGAAACCGTACCTCAAAAAAAACCTTTTCCTCTCCGCCCTCGCCATTTTCTCGTTTTTCTCTTCGGCCTTTCTCTTTTTGCCGCCCTTCTTTATTTAGCTTTTTTAAAACCCCCTCTCCCCCAAATTACCGCCATCTATCCTCCCGAGGAAAGCAACCTTGCCGACTTTACCCAAATTGAAATAAATTTTAAAGACGCTCTCCGCCCGGAACAAATTACTGTTTACTCCTCTCCCACGCTTGACCTCACTCTCTTGGCCGATGGCCGCACTTTAACCATTGGCCTCCCTGAAACCCTAGAAGAAAATACCTACTCTTTCACCCTAAGCTCTCTCTCTCAATCTATTACCACCCTTTCCTATCTTTATGAACCTCCCCCTCCGCCCGCCCAAGAAAAGGGTGATAACGATTTCTTTGAAGCTCTAACTGCCCTTGATCCCCTTGCCTATCCTCTTCTCCCCTATGTTCCCCACGAAACCGAAAAATTTTATCTAAACTACGACTCTCCCCAAACCCTTATCGTCAAAATAAAACCAGGCTCAACTGAAAAAGAGGTCCAAAAAGAAGTCTATGCCTGGATTGAGTCCTTGGACTTTAATCCCTACGAGATGGAGTTTAACTGGGTAAAATAATTATATGAAAAAAACATTTTTTACCATTGTTTTCCTAAGTCTCCCCTTCCTCTTTCCCGCCTCCTCTCAGGCTGTCGAGATTGGCACCAATATCGTCACCAACTTCTCTGAAAAAAACCTGCAAACAATCTACGATGCCCGAGGATCTTCTTTTCCTCTAACCATTCGCTTAGGCCCCGAATTTTTAGATGATCCCTCCCAAACTACTACTCTTGTCCAAACCCTTCAAAACATTGGTTTTAACCTCTCCGACATCACCTGGCAACCCGAAGACTGGGAAGGCTACCCCGCCGAAAACTTTCCTCTCTGGAAAGAAGTTTTTGCCGCCCTTCCTGGAGGCACTTTAAGCCTTTTCACTGAATATAATTCTCTAGGCTCCAATCAAGACCCCGCCCAATTTGCCGATATTCTTCGCGAAGCCCTTCTCTGGCAAAGCCAAGGCATTATCAAAATCCCCCTTGCTTCAACTAATTTCAATATCTCCCACCCAAATTTCCCAAGTTTTATCAAATCCGTTGAGGCCAACTGTCCTGGCTGCCTGGCCCGTCTCGACAAAATTTCCCTCTCCGTTTATGTCGGCGCCTTCACCCAACAAAAGTATCAAGGAGAAACTTGGGCCATCAACGACTTTGTCCGCCAGATAAGCTACGCTCTTAACAATTTAAAATTAGCAACCGGCACCGACTTTAGCGGCAAACCGATCCTCATTACCGAGCTTGGCCTTTGGCCAAATTCTCAATCCTACCCCCTCTCCGAGCGCTTAAACGACGTTCTCTCCTTTGCCTCTGACCTGGAAAAAGCCTTTGCTACCGGCAAAATCCCCTTCAACATCGAGTCTCTCACCTTTCTTGTCATGGACGACGCTACTGGCCAACAATGCTTTGTCTATAAAGACCTAGACCAAGGCCAATGGGTCACCAACTGTGATATTGACCTGGGTTCCGGCCCCACCGGCCGTGCCTCTGATAAATGTATTCTCTGTGGCTGTCAAAAGGCCAGCTCCGTTGCCTTCAAGCCTGTTACTATCTGCTTTCAGAGCCCTGAAGAAGTAATTAGTGGTCTCTTCCGGGTTAAAAACTCCAAAACCGCCGACACCTCCCCTCAATACGAGTCTCAATTAAAAATGATCCCCTATCTCCAGCGTTCCTCCCAGACCAAAAAAATCCAAAATCTCCTTCAGTCCTCCGACTCCTCTTCCGGCCAAATAAAGCTTGAAGTCTGCGATATAAGAAGCGGTAAATTCTTTAAAGTTCCCCCCATGCCCGCCCTTATCCCTGCCTTTTACCAAGGTCTTTTTGACACCTCCGGCACCATTCTCTCTCTTACCTCTCCTGAACGGGCTCGTTACCTTTACCCTCACCGCGGCCAACAAGCCGAAGCCAACGAAGGCGTTACCGTTCCTGAACTTGTTGGTCCCAATGGCATCCCTCTGGTCCAGCGCGCCCCTGGCCGAAACGGCACCGAACTCTACTTCACCCAAGGCAGTTGCCAAGCCTCTGGTAGCTCTGCCACCTGCTCCGTCACCGTCCAAGGCACCCCCCAATCAGGCCACGACTGGGTCCATCTTTACACTTCCCGTGGAGAAAAATACATGCTGGGAATAAACGCCATCTTTGATGGTCCCCTGGTCTACAACATCACCTTCCCCATCGATACCGATAAACCCCAAGTACTCACCTTTGAAACCATAAACCACGACCAGGCCGATTCAAACGGCTCCAAACCTACCGATGTTCAAACCTGTACCTTAACTTTCAACGCCCAAGGCACTGCCTCCTGTACCTTAAATACTGACTCTCCTCCTCTCCCCACTCCCGCTCCCAAAAAATGTGAGCCTTATGGCACCCACGAATCCCTAAACCAGCCCTATCCCATTCCTCCCAGCCGCACTGGTCTAAGTTTCCGCTCTGGCTTATCTCTAGAAGATTTCTTAAAACAAATCGGCGAAGCTCTTGGCGTCTGCGAAACCTATCGCTTTCTTGTCACCCCCGAGCTCTGCCTCCCCTATACTCAACCTGTCTTTGACGCCACCGAAGCCCCCATGGTAGGCGCCTTAACTCGTCCCCAGGACCTAACCTGTGAATCAGGTGAAGTTGTTGATATTGACCTTGTCCTGAAAGTCGGCGAAGGCGAAAATAGTGAGCAGGAAATTCCCATTGAATTTACCACCAATTGCCGCAAATCCTCAACTGACTTAAACAAAAATCTTAAAGACTCCTATACTCGTTTCTCTCAATTTTTTAAAAATGTTTTAAGCTTCTAATGCCAAACTATTACTTGTTACCATTTCAAACTTAAGCTAGTATTTAACTAATGCTCCGCCTCCTCAAAAAACACTGGGCTATTTTTCTCATCCTCTTTCTCCTGGTAGGCAGAGTCGTCTCTTATGCCCAAGAAGAAGCAATTGAATTAGTTAACCCTGTTGAACAACAATATGTTCAAGAAGTAAGCAGCACTCAACCTAACTTAAGCCAAACAATATCTGGAGACCTTGAAAACGATGACGGCTTCATTGGTGCCGTCTCCAGAGAACTACTTGGATCAATGCTTGGCTGGAAACAACAAGACTTACCATTAGAAGAAAGAACTGGAGCGATACAAGTTACCAACCACATGATAGCCACTCTCTATGAAACTCCTCCCGCCTCAGGAATGAATTATGTTGCCGACTTAAAAAATAATTTTTTTGGCCTAGGTGCTAAAACTGCCTACGCTCAAGGCATTGGCTTTGCTGGCCTCCAGCCAATTCTCCCTGTTTGGAAAGTTTTCAGAAATCTTGTTTATGCTCTTTATGCTGTTATTTTTCTTGTTCTTGGCATCATGATTATCTTCCGAATGAAGATTTCTCCTCAAGCCGTAATCACCATCCAAAACGCCCTTCCCAAAGCCATTACTACACTTCTTCTGGTTACCTTTTCCTACGCCATCGCTGGTCTTCTCATTGATTTCTCCTATGTCATCCTTTTCCTGGTCCTAAAATCCTTCGAATTCACAGGCGCTCTAAGCCCCAGCATTACCGATAATATGCAAAGAGCTTTTCTAAAAAGCGGACTAGATGGTTCAGTGGCTGATATGTTTTCTGCCGGTCTCCGTCTAACCATCCATGGCACTGTAGCTGGCCTAAGTGCACTTATTGGTGCCGCCATTGGGCTCCTTTTTGGCCCTTTTGCATTGGCCACTGCCGGAATTGGCGCCATCGCTGGTCTCACCATTTTTCAACTACTCTTCATTATTATGATTTTGATATTTCTACTCAAGACTTTTTTTGCTCTTATTAAAACTTACATTAACATCATTATTTCCATCATTCTCAGTCCTCTGCAAATTGCCACAGGCGCCTTCCCCTCAGGCGGAGACGGAATGACATCTGGTTTCAGTGGTTGGTTTAAAGGTCTTGTAGCCAACATTATGGTTTTCCCCATTGTCGGCATTGTTATCATGATTGGCCGAGCCATCACTGAAGTCAGTATGAAAAATACAATCTGGAAACCACCTATTCTTTTTGGAGAAAGCAACATCTTACAAAGCAACGGCAAATACATCGATGCTATTATCGCCATCGGTTTATTTATGATTCTTCCCAAAATTCCTGACATTGTAAGACAAGCCTTTGGTATCAAAGACTCAGGTATAGGTCAAACTATCGGCCAAAGCATGGGCTTTTTCACTTCACCAATTAGTGGTACTGCTCGAGCTCTTAGCGGAGCCGCCCTCCCAGGTGCTTATGAAAGATATGGCCAACCAGGACTTAATACATTAGCTAGCAGCACCAGCCTAAATCGAGGACCACTGAAGATTGGCGGCTTATTTGCCGCTAGAAATCCTGCCACTGGAAGTCCTGGAGGTGGCGGCGACGAAATGATGCGTTCTTGGATTGCCAATCTTCAAAAAAACTGGACCTCACCACGACCAAAAAGATAAACCTCACCACACTAAAATTAAAAACTCACTAATCAAACTAATTAAAAAGCTTAACTCTTCTTCGTTCAAGAACATCCACCACCACATCTCTTTTCAATCTCCTCCCCGCTTCAATCGATTTTTTTATTATCTCCTTCTCTGGAAGTACCAACATTTCATCAAACCACCTCGCCATTTCATACGTAAAAAAACCAGACCTCAAACCATGATCAACTGCCACTCTATAGCTATTTTTTGACGCACCACCACTAGTTGTCTGCGCATCTGTAACCCCTTTTTGGTCACTTACTCCAACCAAATAGGTTTTGTCTTCGGCAGCCCCACGCTGCAACCCACTAGAAGTCAACGGCATCCCTCTATTATCCTTATAGCGAACCACTATTTGCGACAAGTACCACCAACTCCTTGGATTATCTTCCGGGGAAGTTTGTTCTGACTTACCAAATACTTTTCGCCAATCCCTCGTCAATTTCCAAGGAATAAACTCATCACTATTAAGATCTTTCGTCTCAAACATTTTCCTTAAAGTTTGGGTTACTTTTTCCGCTCTATATCGTTTTAACAAATACCCCAAAAAACTATTTGGCGGCATCTCATCCTCCATTTCACCTGTCCCTGCTGGTTTATCTGTCGCCGCCCACGGTAACCCCTGCAACGATACTCCTCGTCCCCACCATAAATTCCACAATGAAACCTTTTCTCCTCCAACTTCTGGGGCCGACTCAACGAGAAAATTTGAACATATTCCTTGAATTGGTGCAATTGAAACTGGCAAACCAGAATGACTCATCAGTTTAGTAGCTTCCAATCTTTTATCAAACAACGGCATTCCATCTTCGTCAACCTCACAACCAAACTCTCTTATTCTCCTTAATCTTAAATTTTCCCACCATCCCGCTGGACCGTCTCCACCAATTGGAGGATCGGCCATCTTTATCACATATTTCCCCCCCTCTTGTACAACAATTGCCCCTACAGTTGACACCAACTCCCAAGAAAGAGCCAGCTTCCAAGCCATCCAAACTACATCCATTCTCCCACCTGCTACATCCCACATATGCTTCAACCAAACCTTAAACTCCTTTGAATTAGCCGTTAACCCTCTTGCATATATCCCATCCTTTATTCCCTCAATCTTTTTAATTCCTCTTTGATTAGCCTCCTCATCTCCAAGTTTTTTTCTTGCTTCCGTCAATTGTTTTTCTGTCATTCCCGCAACCACAATCTGGCGTAATACTGGGTCAAGCGCCCGACCGTAAACTTCAAAAAATTCCTCCCAATGTTCTTTATCTGGTGTCACCACTGGCATTCTCCCCCCATAATCCTGACCTGTAGCCAAAGCTGCCATCCATTCCGCATTGCCACTATTATTTTGTCTTTGAACAAAAACCAGATCAACTAATCTTCTTGTTTGTCTCGCCACATCAAGCTTAACTCTCCAACTTTCCGAATTTTCCGCATCCATTTTTGCCACTTCCTTATCCGTGCTTGCCACTTCCTTTACACCCCCACTCCAAGCCTCAAATCTTTTTTGCCTTACAACCGAAGCCAAGCTTTGTTCGATTGCTTGCTCCAAATATGGAAATCTCGGTCTTTGCACAGAAGTCTCTGCAGTCGCAAAAAGTGCCTCATAAAACCTAACCTCTGACGGATTACCCCAATCAACAACCAGACCAAATTTTAACCCTTCTTCCACTGCCATTGCCCACTCAATCGCCATTGTAACCAAATCTCTTCTCTCCACGCCTGGCGGTAATTCAGTACTAAGTGCAACTCCTATATTATCTATCAAATCCTGCTCTGCAATCGGAAACATAGAACCACTACGCACCCTTGCATCACGTTCAAAGCCTTCTCCATTCCTCAATTGCTGAGCCTCAGCCTGTCTTCTTGCTTCATCAAAAAATTCATCTGCACTCATGCTCAAATTCTACCAATTTTTCTCCCTTACTACAATTCCCTATATGAGTCATACACGTTTCGGAAAAAGTGGACATTTACTTTATCCATACCAAACATTGCAAATGTTCGGATTTGTTTAAAAACTCATAAATCCTCTGCTATTCTTAAACTAAAATGAAAAAGAAGAAGAAAATTCCCGCTCGCGCCGATCTTCTAAAAAAAGGTATTCCTCTTCTTTTCATTCCCGGCATTATTTTGGCTCTAAAGCTTGGGCCAAAGGGTCTGGAAAACTTAAAAAATTATTCCTCTTCTTCTAAAATTTTCCCCTCCTCTGGCTATATTAAAGAGGTTGAAGATGCTGACACTTTTACCTTAAAAGACGGCACCATTGTCCGCCTTCTTGGCCTTGATGCCCCCGACCGAGGCGAGGAAGGTTTTCAAGAAGCAAAGAATTTCCTCTCCTCTTCAATTAATGGCCAAAAAATTTATCTAGAATATGACCGCTACCAAGATGATAAATATGGCCGAGTTCTAGCCTGGGTTTGGTTTGCCTGTGAAGCCACTCCCACCTTTACTCCTCCCAACTACATGCACCTTTCAGGCAATCGCTCTCGTGAACAATTAACCCAAAACCCCGCCCACTGTCAAAGGGGTATTCTCTTTAATCGGGAACTGGTCAAGCAAGGCTTTGCCAAGCCCGTCTCTTACGACAAACGTGCTCCCCTAAAATACCCGCTCTAATTGTCGCTCCTTCCTCTCATTTCCCGTTAATCTCAAAAATTTTTCCCTCTCTGCCTTGCTATAATCATTTAAAGATTCAAAAGCTCTAAGCTTTAAAAAAAATATGCCCGCCCCTGCCGTTACCAAAGAAAAAATTGGCCTTCACCGTCGCGCTTATCAGACTGCTCTAAAAGATCAAAGCCAGATCCTTCTTCGCTCTCTGGAAAACTCATACAAACAATTTCAACCCCTGCTCCACTCCCGCGCTTCCGACCCTAATCTGGTTGACACCGACGCTCTGATTTATTCTCTCCTTCGCCTTCCTCCGGAGATCGACCAGGCCGCCACCATTCTTATGGCTCCCACTCCAGAAACCTTTACCGTCGCCGGCTTCTCTGATGTTGAATCCTGGCAAAAAGTCTCCGCCCCTTCCCGCCGCCGCCGCTCATATTTCAACCGCCAAAAAACCATCTCTTTTTTCTTGGCTTCTGTCTCTGACCTTGATGACCTAGTCAATCTTCTCCTGGCCTACCAAATTGAATGGAACAAGTTTCATTCTCTTCTTAAAAAACACTGCTCTGCCAATACCAAAGTTCTCTCTTTCTTGTCCGATCCTGAGCATCTTTCCAAGCTTGGCATTGCCCCTGAAGTCTGGCCCAAAATTCTAAAGGCTCTTGGCCCAAAATCCGAAAAGCGTCTTCTGGCTATTTTCCACCGCCCCCGCTCTCTTCGCTTGCGTCTCCTGGCTGGCTCCTGGATCGACTACGCTCGTTCAGTTCAAAGATGGTGGAAATCTCTGGCCAAGCGCACCTCTCCCCGTCTTCATCTTTCCCACTTAGAGATCTATCTTGTCTCTTCCAACCTCCACTCCATTCTTAACCTTGCCAGCCCTTACAACTGGAAGATAAAGGGCAAAATCTTAAATCACTTTCAAAAAAATTACCCCCATCTTTTAAACGCCTGGCAAAACCTTTACTCCCTCTCCTCCCATGCTTCCCGTAATCTCCTTCACCACGCCAGCAAGTTTTACTACCAGGACAACCCTCAAGAAGAAGCTAAAAAAGAGCGCTTTGAAAAAAAACTTGGCATCTTTCACCTCCCCTCCCAGCATTACTTTGATATCAATGTCCAGCTTATCCCTCTCTCCCTCTTTGCCAAAAAAAGCCTCATTGATCCTGCTCTGACTGTTAAAAATCCCAGTCTTCTAGCCAAAAGCCAAGCCTATATCATCAACGTCGACTACCCCTTAGGCTTTGCTGCCTATCATCTGACCAATGAAGTTTTAGAAAACGTCACTAAAATGAAAGGATTGTATGTCCTGGGCAAAGCCGCTGTTTTAAACTCCGAACCTGGCGATCTCCAAATTCCCCGTCTGGTTTTTGATGAACACAGTCAAAACTCCTATCTTTTCGAAAACTGTTTCAATCAATCCTTCCCCTTTGAGCTTAAACTTGGCTCTCTCTTAACTCAGCAAAAAGCCGCCTCTGTTCTTGGCACTTTCTTAGAAAACCAAAATCTAATCGACAGCTACCTTGCCCAAAACTTTACCGTCATTGAAATGGAAAATGGCCCCTTTCTCTCCGCCGTCACCGAAGCCACCTTCCCCACCCGCTTTCCCTCAGATACCATTGTTCCCCTCTCTCCCTTGGCTTTAGATTTAGGCATCATCAACTACACCTCTGACACCCCCTATTCCAAAGCTAAAAATCTAGGTAATCCCCCTCTGAGCCTCGAAGGAGTCGAGCCTGTCTACACCGCCTCCCGCGCCATCCTCCAACGTATAATAAGCCAAGAAGAAAAATCCTATTAATAACACCGGACTATTTGTAAAAGTTTCTCTACCTCAACACTTCCTTCCCTTTTTCTTTCTACCATTTCCACCCCCATTTTTTTAGAACAAGAACGACACTGCCACCCCCGCATTACTCCCAGGCAATCTCCAATCTCATTGTTCTCTTCTGGTTTTAAAAAAACTACAGCCCACGCATCTTCTGCTGCACACCACACATTTTCACTTTTTATTCCTTCCGTCATGCCCCATTTTATACCATCTTCCCCACCAAAAGTCTATTTCATCAAACGCTCAAACTCTTCTTGCTCTAGTGTTTCTTTCTTCAAAAGCTCTTCTGCTACCCGCGCTAGTCTTACCTTTTCCACATTTAACACACTCCTGGCTTTTCTATGCCCCTCATCGACTATTCTTTGCACTTCCTTATCTATTTTTTCCTTTTGCCCCTCTGAGGCCTGCCCTGGTATCTGATACTGTCCCCAATCAGCCGACTCCATCTGTGGTCCCCAGTTAACCGGTCCCAGCTTGCTCATTCCCCACTCCACCACCATCGCCCGTGCCAATTGCGTAGCCTGAATAATGTCACTGGCTGCCCCCGTTGTCATTTCTTTAAAAACCATCTCCTCCGCCGCCCTTCCTCCAAGAAGTGAGGCAATTTGATTTAAAAGATGGCTTTTAGTTTCGTGTATTCTCTCTCTTTTGGGTGGAATTAATGTAAATCCCAACGCCATTCCCCGGCTCACAATTGATATCCGATGTACCGGATCCATCCCCGGCAAACTCTGGCTCACCACTGCGTGTCCCGCCTCATGATACGCCGTAATCTTTCGGTCATTATCTGTTTGCAATCTCTTTTTTTCCGGTCCCAGTTTTACTTTAAGTGCCGACTCTTCAATGTCCTGCATTTCAATTGCTTTTCTTCTCGCTCTCGCCGCCCCAATCGCCGCCTCATTTAACATATTCTCAATGTCTGCTCCCGAAAAACCCACTGTTCTCTTGGCTACCTTTTTCCAGCTTAATTTTGGCACAAACGGCTTACCTTTGGCGTGAATTTTTAAAATTGCTTCCCGGTCTTTAATGTCCGGCATCTCCAAACTTACCCGTCTATCAAAACGCCCCGGTCGCAAAAGGGCCGAATCAAGAAGGTCTCCCCTATTTGTCGCCGCCAATACAATCACCGTCGTATTAGGCTCAAATCCATCCATCTCTACCAATATCTGGTTTAAAGTCTGCTCTCTCTCGTCATGTCCTCCTCCTACCCCATACCCCCTGGCTCGCCCAATCGCGTCTATCTCATCAATAAAAATAATCGCCCTTCCTGCTTTCTTGGCAGTCAAAAATAAATCTCTGACTCTACTTGCCCCAACCCCGACCAACATTTCCATAAACTCCGATCCTGCCATGGAAAAGAAAGGTACGTTCGCCTCTCCTGCCACCGCCCGAGCCAAAAGTGTCTTTCCCACCCCAGACGGCCCCACCAAGAGCACGCCCTTGGGTATTCTTGCCCCCATCTTCCTATACCTTTGTGGATTTTTTAAAAAATCAACTACTTCTTCCAGCTCTTTTTTTACCTCTTTCATTCCCGCCACATCCGCAAATCCCAGCTTTTGCTTTCCTTTGACAAAAAGCTTGGCCCGACTTTTTCCAAAAGAAAAAATTCCTCCTTGCGCCCGCCCCGTCTGCCGAAAAATTACCCATAAAAATAAAACCGGTACCGCAATTGAAGCAATTGTCAAAAGCCCATTTACCCAAAGCTTGGCCGACTCTCCATCTTTATTGCTAAGCTTTATCTCTGCCAGCGGGATCTTCTCATTAGCTAAAATCTCCTCAAAAGAAATCTCTGGGCTTTTTCTGGTTTTCACCTCTCCCGCTCCGTCTTTTAATTTCAGTTTCACTACATTTCCTTCCACCACTACCTCTTCTACTTGTCCTTGATCAATTCTTGAAACTGCCTCTGAAAGAGGAATTTCTTCCAATTCCGGTCCCTGCGTCATACTCCACGCCCAGCCCAAAAGATAAACCGCCATCAACATGTAAAGAGCTCCCTTTAATATTTGCCTTGGCCCAATCACTACCATTTTTGCTTCCCCTTTCTTTGCTTTTCCGATCTGTTCTTTCATCTCCTCCAGTTTCTTCTGCCACAAATCCTTCTGCACCCCTTCTTCCTTTTTTATTTTCCCTCCTTCTGTTTTTCTCTCTTTTCCTTTCTTTTCCATAAGCCTCATATTTTACCCGTATTTACCCCCTTAAGCAAAGCTTTAAAAAGGGTACAATAAAATGTGCCGGAAACTGAAACTATAAGCTGTACACAAATAATTGGTCTCATTCAAAACCTCACCGGCCAAAAAATCGACTTTCGCTCACCTCAAATCCAAGAAGCTGCCGCCAACGGCAGAAGAACCCATCAACGACTTCTTTCTCCAGTCAACCTCCTCCAGCAACAATCCCTTCTACCTGGTTTCGCCATTGAAGATCCCACCTTTCCTCTTCCTCCCGACGCCACCTTCTCCATTAAAGAACGTCCTCTCGAAGGTCAAATTTCTCCCCATCTTATCCTCACCGGCCGAATAGATCGCCACATTGCTCTAGCAGAAATCAATTTTGCCGCTGAAATAAAGCCACGCCGCCAACGCTACGATCCAGAAACAGAAGCTTATCAAACAAACTGGCTTCATCTCCTTCAAGCTACCTATTCCTGTCTCCTTTGCCATCTAGAAATCCCCGACCTACCTATTCATGGACTTCTCTACTACTACCAAGAAAAAGATTATTACGCTCTTGAAGAAGGTGCCCCTTCCACCTGGCCTCTTATTACCGAAATTGCCCTCCTCTGTGCCCAACAATTAGACCAGTCCCACCCAGCCTCAAGAAAAAAAACAGGCGATAAAATAAAAGATCTTCTCCCAGAAACAAAAGCCTTACTCTTAGCTGCCTTTTCTTATCTTCCCCTTTCCCCTCCTCCCGACCCCCTCACTTATCTCCGGGAAAATCCTTCCTGTCAATCTCTCTAGCTCTTCTCTTTTATCTTCTTTTCCTTCTCTCACCCAAAACCCATGCCCACAGCTTTCACACCGGTAAAATATTCTATATTGCCCCTTCTCCCAAACTGCCCCTTCTGGCCTCATTAGCCCTCTACAGCTGGACTCTCTGTCCCCGGGCAAGTTCTTGTCGACATGCTTGCCCCATAGGCATTGGGGACAGTGATCTGTATATCCATCTCCTTTTACTTTTGTCCCACAAACCTGGCACTCAAAATCCTCTTTTTTTCTTAAAAAATTCTTCCTCATTTTCCCCATTCCACTCCGATTTCTAAATCACGATCAAGTAACTCCGAAAAAAGAAGTTTCCCTCCCACCAAACTTGCGGCCGGCTGTACCTGCAAAGGTCGCCACTGAGAATCCGCTGTTATCAAAAGATTCAAGTTCGTCTCCTGCCACCCTGATTGTTTTTGTAAAAGATAAGCATAACGTAGCTCTTCTCCCGTAATTGCCCGCACTGTCTGATAAGAAACTTCCACCTGTCTCTTCCCGCTCACTGGTACTTTCACCAAAAACCCCAACTCTTTCTTGCTTCCATATCTTTTCTCCGTCCACTTTACTTCCTCTTCCACCCCCGTTCCCAAATCTCTTATTTTCACCCCCAAGACCCTAACGTCCCCCGGCAAAAACACTCTTACGTAGTTTTTATAAATCCCCGCCGGCCAAGCATCCGATCTGGCTGTATTTTCATAACTTATCTTCACTGTTCTGTTTATTGAAGCCGCTGTCAGTTCCACTACTTGCTCCACCAGGCGTTTAATAAAATAGTTTGCCTTATTCACTCCCAGGTTTGCCTCCACGATCATTAAATAGTCACTCACACAGTTTTCCCCCTTACAGACAACCTCCCTCACTCTGCCGTCCCACCCTAAAGTTTCCAAATTTCTCTGAGAATCCTTGTCATTTAAAAAGATCTGTATCTCCTTTTCTTCCAACGATTCCACCATCCCCAAAGCCAGTCTTCCCCACTCTTCTGGCCCCGAACTTTTAAGCTCCACCAAAAGCTCTTTGGCTAAAAGACCCAAAAAATTTGCCTTCTCCTGGCTCCCGGGAAAAAACTTATTCTCCGCGTAAAACTCTGCCTGCTCAAACAGGTTATCTGCCGTTATTTCTTCTCCATAATCTCCCAGGCTAACTTTGCCCATTGCCGCCAACATCGCTTTTGCCGCCCCTAAATTAAAAGCTATTACTCCATCCACTTTCCTCCCCATTTCTTTTTCGAAAAACCACTCTGCCTTCCCTGCCACTACCGCAAAATCAGGGTCCCAGTTCACGTCCCGCAGATACCAATTTGCCTCACCCAGATACTCTTTTATCTCTGCTGGTGGTTCCACGTGTCCTTTCAATTGTCCATCCGCACTGTAAACGTCTAAAACTTCTAAATTCATCATTCTTCCGTCTTGAAAAGTCAAAATCGCCAAAGAGCCAATAAACCCTCCCGTTGGTCGCAACTCCATTTCGTTCTGCAACAAGATTAAGTAATCTTTTCTTCCCCCCGCCATCCCCAGCATCTCTCCCAAATTCGGCAAAATCAACCTCATTTTCTGCCAGTAAGACCTCCCCTCCCCCAACTGCTCCGCCCACTTTTGCTTATCTCTCTCCCACCTTTTAAACCACCAACCCCAAGGTCTTTTCATCTGTGCTTGCAGGTAAGCCAAGCTCCCGTCCACCTGATCCATTTCCCTTCCCCACGCTTCTGTTTCTGCCTCTGTCACTCCCTCTCCCTCTTGCCATACTTTTTCCCACATTGTCACGCTTTTTTCCGCCACTTTCACTGTCTCTTCCGCCGTTACTGCCGCCCGCTGTCCTAAATAAAAAACATCCCCTATCTCCCTTCCCGTTGACCACTCTTCTCCGCCAAAATTTTTCCACCAGATCCCTGCTTTTTCAAAATTACCCTGACTTTCTTTTGCTAAATCCTCGGCCCAAATCCAATTTTTGCTCACTAAAGCACCAGGTATCTTTCGCAAATTTCGCCATCCAGCCAAACTATGCCATCCAATCTTTCCTATTCCCATAACCAAAAATAAAAAGGAGAAAACCAGACTCCATTTAACTATTTCTCTTAATCTTCCTCTCGTTTTTTTTGTCTTTTTCTCTACTTTCCTTTCTTCCCCCTTTCCCTTTTCTTTTCTCTCCTCTTTTTCTCTTTCCTCTTCTTTTTCTTCCTCTCCCCTCCAGGTCAAATCAACCTCTTCCGGCACAAAACTTCTGAAAACAGAACTCAGTTTTTCTTTTTTCTCCCCCTCCTGATCCTCCACCTCTTGCCCTAAAATTTCTCTAATCCGTCTCTTTCTCTCTCCTTCATCAACCGGATCCCACTGAGATTTTCCGATTGCTTTTTTTGCCTCACCTAATTTATTTTCCTTGCTTTTTTCCTCTTTTATCTCTTTGCTTTCCTCTTTTTCCCTCTCAATTTCCGCTATTTTTTCTTCTACTTTCACTTTTACCTCCACCATTTCTTTTCTTTCATCTCTCCCTTCCTCCTCTTTTTCTTCCTCTCCGTAAACTTCAACCACCAAGGGATTCCTCCTTTTTTCTCTCCTCTTTTCCCCCTCTCCTTCCTCAAAAGTCCCTCTGTCCTTTTTCACCATCCAGTTTTGTAGCACCCTCTCCACCCCCTCCCGCCACCCTATCTTTGCTTCCCATCCCAGGCGCTCTCCATCTCCCCTCTCTTCTCCCAACACGCTTCCCACTTCGCCATCCACTATTTCATATCCTCGCGTCAACGCCGCTTTCTCCTCTAAAAACCTCACTAACTCCTGTCCCTTGATCTCATCTCCCACCACTCCAAAGCTCTCCCCTTCTGTCCCTGGTAAAAAACAAGCTCTCACTAAAGCTTCTACTAAATCGTCTACATACAAAACTCTTACTCCCTTATCTATTACCTCTTTTGGCACTTGTAACTTTTCGTTCTCCACTGCCTGTCCCAATATCTTTCCCAACCATCCCCCTTCCCCTTTTCCCATTATCTCTCCATAAACTCCTTCCGACCTAAGCTCTCTCCATCCTTTTATTGCCTTACCTTCCGCACCAAATCCCGTCAGCCGCACCGCTTTTGCTCCCCATTCCTCAACCTGTTCTTGCCATTTATTTGAAAAAGCTTCCTCTAAAACAAAAAGATAATTTATCTTTTCTAAAAAACCTTGCTCTTCTGATCTCAACAACAAAACCCGCCTGTCTTCCAATTGGTTTTTTATCTCTTCCGCCTCCCTACCTTCCCGCCATTTTCCAAAAAAAACCACATTCAATCCCATTTCTGCCAGTTTCTCCGCTAATTTAACTTCAACAAATCCTCCTGTCCCCACTATTCCCGAAAGTAGCGACTCTCTTCCCCAGCTCTCTCCTCCTATCTTGTTGGACATTATTTAATTCTAGGCAATCAACCAGGTTCCGTAAACCACTTGCGGAAATATTTCGGTTATCCTGCGGTAATTAAAATACCTCCTAAAAGAAGAGAAAACGCGAACAATTCGGACACATCCTTTAAAAAACCTTTGTTCAAACTCGTCATCACCGTATCAAGAAGGAAAGAAGAACGTGAAACAGCGTCATAACGAAACAATAGTAAATTATCCTTAAAAAGGGGGAAAAAATGAAAACAAGTTTTCCTTAATAGCCTTAAAATAAAAAGAGAGTTTCTGTTGTAACTTGGGGTTTTGAAAGAAAGAAGATAGAAAAACTGTCAGTATTTCTGCCAATAGAATATATCAAAAAACCCAAGCCAAATGAATACCCTCACCTTAAAAAGAAAAATTCCCTGTCCAATTTACTTTTTTATTACCAAGCCGTAGAGCAAAAACATCAATCCTTCTGTTCCTGCCGTAATCCAGGCCGCCCCATTAATTCCCCAGCGGGGGATCACAAAAATATTTCCCATCACGTTAAAAATCAAGGCTACTGTTCCCAAACTCAAAAGTTTTTTCTGTCCTCCTTTAGCGACTAAATTAAATCCGGAAAGATGATTAAGATAGGAAAAAACTAAAGCTACTCCTAAAATTTGCAACACTTTTATTGCCGGCCAAAATTCTCTTCCTCCCAACCACTGGATTGCTGGGGCCGCGGCAAACCACAAGACAACTGCCGCTATACCTCCCGTTGTCAAAAGAAGCACTCTTCCCCATTTTAATATTTGCTCCCTCTTTTTACCTGCCGCCAAAAGGGGATAAACACTACTTACAAAAAAATATGCTCCCAAAACCAAACTGTTATAAACCTTATAGGAAAGTCCGTACCATCCCACCTCTCTTGCTCCCAAAAAATTTCTGATCATCAAGCTATCCACTGCTTTGTCATAGCTTGTAAAAATAAAAAGATAAAGCCCCATCGGCCAACATTTTTTCCACAACCTCCCCATTCTTTCAAAACTACTTTTAAAGCTTATTCCCTCCAGCCATTCTCTTTTAAAAAGGGCCACTATTGCCAAGCTCAAACCTCTTATTAACAAATAAATTCCAAAAACCCAAGCCAAGGAAAGCTCCTTTTTTCCCCAGACTAATCCTAAAAATCCTCCCGCAAATAAAATCTCTCCCATCACCTTATATTCAAACTGCCGTTTGACTTGAGCTAAAATCTCCCAGTTTCCCGCCAGCATCGTTCCCCATATCATTGCAAAGGCTAAAAAACCCGCTCCACGATAGGGGATCAAGGGCCGATACCAGCACAAAACCAAAAGAGAGATAAAGAAAGCCAGACTTGTTGTCAAAAACCTCAAACCAAAAAGATCCGCTCTTTCCCTTTTGAAGTCTCGGCTTTGTACAAGCTCTCTCACCCCCACAATCGTTGTTCCCGCATCCGCTCCTGCTCCCAAAAGAATAAGAACCGATTGGATTAATAAAAATACTCCGTAATCAGCTACCCCCAGCTTCCGGGTTAAAATCCGCGTCACCAAAAGACTTATTCCAATCCCCGCCATCTTCCCCAACACTTGTACTCCGGTATTTTTAAACACTTCCCTAAGCCAGTTATTTTTATCCAAAAACTTTCTCATTCTCCCTATTCTATACTGTTCTATACTGTCACCCTATTCTCTAGCATCTCCAACAGACTAAGCCCAGTCTGCCCTTGTGCTCCAAATATAACCTCTGCCAACTCTCTTTGTTAATTCTCGTAATTCTCGCTTTTACCTCCATCTAAACACTCCGTCACAAAATCGCCATTATCAGCACCAATATCCACAAATTCTGCGGCAAAGTTAACAAATAGTGATCCATCATTCCTATAAACATCAGCAAAAACCAAATCCATCCGTTTCCCTTCCCTGTTTTACTCAGCACTTTTCGCAAAAACCAAACTGCCATTATCACTCCCAACCCTCCCGTTTCCGCAAACCATAAAACAAAAATATTATGCAAAATATTT
>CAZGPK010000011.1:0-16645 GCA_964527115.1 uncultured Gammaproteobacteria bacterium
CTGTTCGCCCATTAAAGCGCTGCGTTAGTTGGGTTCAGAGCGTCGTGAGACAGCTCGGTCTCTTTCCACAGCAACCGTATGATTCTTGAGGGGATTGGACCACAGTACGAGAGGACCTGGTCGAGGAAACCGCTGGTGTGCCAGTTGTTCTGTCAAGGGCAGCGCTGGGTAGCTATGTTTCTATTTGGATAACCGCTGAAAGCATCTAAAGCGGGAAGCCGACCCCAAGATAAAGAATCGTTCCCTGAGCAATCAGGGTGAAGACCACCGGGAGACTACCGGTAGTGCTCTGGTCGGTGTAAGGCCCGCAAGGGTTTAAGCCAAAACCAGAGATAGGTCGAAAAACCTTTTTTCCCCTCAGTTAAGTTGTTGAAGTTTGTTTGTTTGATTCCGGTCGTTTGTGCAAAATGGAACCACCTCTTCCCATTTCGAACAGAGAAGTGAAACGTTTTAGCGCTGACAATAGCTCTGGTGCAAACCATGGGTGAAAATAGGTCACGGCCGGGATCAAGCAAACAAATAGATTTTAATAGACCTTAATTTTTTAAAAATTTGATAATTATTAGTTTATTTGCCCTGATAGTTCTTAGAAAAAGTCAGGGTTTTAAAAAATGAAAAAAGAAAAAAAGACAGAGAAGAAAGGAAAGATCTTAGTTAAAAAAGAGAAAGAGATAAAGAAAAAAGTAGGCAAAGGGAGAACGGCAACTAAAACCACTAAGAAAATTGAAACAGAGCCCAAAACAATGGATGAGCTTTTGAGTTTGTCTGGACTGGAGGTGAGGACTTTTAAAAAAGGGGAACTGGTTAAGGGATTGATAACGGGAATAAAAAATAAAGCGATATATATAGACGTTGGCGGTAAGACAGATGGAATAGTGACTGATAAAGAATTTATGGCAGTAAAAGATTATGTTGGTTCTTTGAATGTGGGAGATGAGGTAGAAGTGCGAGTGCAGACAGTAGAAAATGATAAAGGGCAGACGATTTTATCTTTAAAGGGAGCGGCAGTGGGTTTTGGTTGGGACTTTTTTGAGGAAAAGATGAAAACCGGGGAGGAGATAGAAGTATTTGGAAGAGAGCTTAACAGAGGAGGGTTGGTGGTGGTGGCTTCTTTTGGGTTTTTGGGTTTTATCCCGGGATCGCAAATTGGGAGTGGATATGATCATGATCCAGAAAGAATGTTAAGAAAAAAAGTGAAAGTAAAAGTGTTAGAGGTTGATAAAGAAAAAAATAGGTTGGTTTTTTCAGAAAGGCTGGTTTCGGAGCCAGATCGAGTGGAAGAAGAGGAGAAAATGATTGAAGAGATAAAGGTGGGAAAGGAATTTGAGGCGGCAGTGGTGAGAGTAGAGCCATTTGGTATTTTTGTAAAAGTAAGTTTGGATAAACTTACTTTGGAAGGGCTAGTCCATATTTCTGAAATTTCATGGGAAAAAGTGGACAATCTTTCTGGAATTTTTAAAGTGGGAGACCAAATCAGGACGCTTCTTATTAGTAAAGAAGAAGGAAGATTGCAATTTTCAGTAAAGAGACTATTGCCTGATCCTTGGAAGGGAATTGACAAGAGATATCCTAAAGATCGGGAGATAGAAGGCGAAGTGGTGCGGCTGGCTAATTTTGGAGCTTTGGTACGACTGGAGGCGGGGGTAGAGGGCTTGGTCCACGTGAGTAAATTTACGCCGGAGACTAAGATGGTATTGGGAGATAAGATAAGAGTTTACATTGAATCACTGGACGTAGAGCGTAGAAAAATCTCTTTGGGGTTGGTGCTAACTCAGAAGCCACTAATTTATAAATAGGTTTGGCTGCTGCCAGTTGAGGAGGTTATAATGGGGGATGGCAAGAATAGAGGCGATCTTTGTGTGTGGTAGCTGTGGGACGGAATATGGAAAATGGCAGGGTCAGTGTGGAGCTTGTGGGGAATGGAATAGTCTAAAAGAGGTTTCTGTTTCATTTCAGAAAGGAAAAAATGGTGCTGGAAGAAGAAAGAGGAGAGAAAAGATAGAGAGTGTAAAGCTTGAAAAAGTGGAGAAAAGAATAGAGACAACAGAGAGGATATTAACTGGTTTGGGTGAGTTTGACCGCGTTTTGGGTAAAGGATTTGTACAAGGAGGAGTGGTTCTTTTTGCCGGGGAGCCAGGGATTGGAAAGAGTACTTTGGTGACGCAAGTGATGGGGGGAGTGGGGGGACTTTATGTGGCCGGAGAGGAGAGCCCGGAACAGATTTTAATGAGGGTGGAACGATTGGGCTTAAAGGAGAACTTGTTTGAGGTGTTGGCGGAGACTGAGACGGAGGAGGTAGTGGATTTTTTGAGTTCTTGGAAGGGGAAATTGGTAATAATAGATAGTATTCAAACAATGTATTGCACAGATCTACCGGGAGGAGCTGGGTCGCCAAACCAGATAAAAGAGGCGGCACTGAGACTTATCCGGGTAGCAAAAAAACAGAGATTGGCAATGGTGATCGTGGGACATGTAACCAAGGGTGGGGAGATTGCAGGTCCTAAGCTTTTAGAGCATATGGTGGACACAGTGATCTATTTTGAAGGAGAAAGATTGAGTGAGCTGCGGCTTTTGCGTTGTAGTAAAAATCGCTTTGGGCCAACCGATGAGGTGGGAGTATTTAAAATGGAAAAAGAAGGATTGAAAGAGGTGGTTGGAGAGGATTTATCACTGGTGGAAGGAAAAGGGATGAAGGTGGGAGCAGCACAGACAATAGTGATAGAGGGAAACCGACCAATGCTTTTGGAGGTGCAGGCTTTAGTGACGGAGAGTTTTGCGCCTGTGCCGAGACGGGTTTTTTCAGGGGTTGATTATAATCGGGGACAACTTTTAGTGGCAGTAGTGCAAAAAGCACTGAAACTGCCTTTTTATAAATATGATATTTTTGTAGCGGTGACAGGAGGGGTGAGGATTGTAGAAACGGGGGCAGATTTGGCAGTGGTGGCGGCACTGTGGTCGTCTTATGCAAACAAGGCGCTTTCAGGGAAAAGGGTGTTTGTGGGGGAGGTGAGTCTTTTGGGAGAGGTGAAGAGGGTGAGAAATTGGGAACGGCGGGCGAAAGAGGCAAAGAATTTAGGACGAGAAATGGTAGGGTTGAAAACAATCAGAGAGCTTAAAAGATAGGGCAGTGCTGTTTAAACTTCAAGAGAGAGGGGATTAGAGAGGGGTGGGTTTTGAGAAAATAGGGAAAAGAATGGATGAGACGGTCTAATATTTGGGAACGGCGGTAAAAGAAATAGCAGTTTCATAAGAGCCAGCGGTTTGGAGTGGGTGAGGATTGGCGCGGTAAGTGATAGTAGCAGTACTGGAGTTGGTGGGGGAAGTGCGAGCCATGACTGCTTGGGCAGCTTCAGCCAGTTCATTGTCGGCAAATTGGCAATAATAAGTAGAGTCAGCAAATTTGCCTGAAGTGGTGTTAACGTCGTTACCGGCAGCGTTTAGGCCGAAACCGTATTTGTCAGTTTGGGTCCAGGGGCGGCAAAGAACTTCAGTACAAGTATTATCATCACAAGTGGTATCGGGAAGGTCATTTGAATTGTAGCGAAGAGGGTGGATTTCCTGGGCAAGAACCTGGTAACCACCGCTACCCCCAGCGGAAACAGTCAGGGTATTGGTTTGATCAGAAAATGAACCGGAAGAAAGGGTGCCAAGATTAATAGAGAGATCGGAAATGGTAAAGGTGAAGGGTATGATGGTGTTGATGTATTGGAAGCCAGCTTTGACGATATAGCCAGTGGAGTTGTATTGTCCAGGTGAGGTTTGGCCAACGGTGTCGGTTAGTTCATAGTTGGTAGATGTTTTGCGGCCAGAGGTAACATTGAAGTTGCCCATGTCGATGTGATAGTTGTCAGAGTCGAAAGTAGCAGCCAGAGTGGGGGAGAGGAAAGAGATGAAAACGGCAAGGGGAAGGAGAAGGCGAAAAAGCAACATACACTATTATATATAGATTTTAGATGGGGCAATAAAGAAGAGGGAAAATAGTTTTCCACAGTAAATTGTTTTTTCTTTTTAATGGTGTTTTTGAGCTTATTTACCGAAGAGTTAAAAATATAGGCCTTGTCTTTTTTTGGGGATGTTTAATTATAGGGCTTGACTAGTGGCGATAGAGATGGTAAAAGAGATTGTGAAGAGAATTTGGGAAAGGCTAAAAAAGAGAAAGGAATCTCAGAAGGAGAAAGGTGGAGGGGCGGTGCGGGAGCAGATAAGAAAAATGCTGGGATTGGGCGGGAAGTTAGTAGTTATGTATTTGTGAGACAAAAAAAGAAACACCTATACCGCTGTTCAACTGGTTAGAAGAGCACGAGTAATGGTGTTTCTATTACACAAAGATACAAAAAAAAGGAAGCTAATGTCAAGAACAAGGAAGGCAAGAGAGGGAAAAAGATGGTCGGCTTTTTGGCGGGGAGCGAGCTTGGGAGTGATGATAATCTCTGCTTTTTTGAGTGGAAAATTTTTAATGGAAAGAGGAGTAAAAGATGGAGGGGGAGTGGTGGCAGGAGTGGATGGGGCTTATGTGCCATCAGTAACAGTGCGTTGTTATGGTAGTGCAGGCGAGATGAAGACGGTGGAATATTTTTGGTATAGAAAGGCTATATGTGAAGAGTGTTGTGGTAATCCACTTGGTTGCTTGGGAGCGGAAAATCCAGTGGGGACGAGGAGTTGTACGATCGGAGAAGATGGGACTTGCAGTATAAGTGTGAGCGGACCTCCTTGCGGTGGAATTCAAGTGGATCCAGTTTCGGCTGGTTGTGAATCTGGGTGGGACGGGACACCTTGTAATAAGTGTGATAGCTGTGATGAACCTGAAAATACACCAACACCGACAGCGACTTTAACCCCGACCAGTACACCGACAGCGACCTTAACCCCGACAAATACGCCAAGGGCAACCTTGACTCCAACTAATACACCGACCAGTACACCGACAGCGACCTTAACCCCGACAAATACGCCAAGGGCAACCTTGACTCCAACTAATACACCGACAGGAACAGTAACACCCACATTGACGCCAACAGCAACTTTGACGCCAACGGCAACCTTGACTCCAACAGCAACGGCGACGCCTGTGCCGGGGTATGACAGTTACTGTGTGTCTTTAACAGCTAATCCTTGGGAAGGAGAGGCACCTTTAGCAGTTCGCTTTTATGGGGTGGGTTATGATTTGAGAGACAATGTGAAGGAGTATCGGTTTGATTTTGGGGACGGGAGTCGGACTGAGGCAGGGAATAAAGAGCAAACACAGGATCATGTTTACAGTGAAGCGGGGCAGTATGTGGCAACTTTGATGATTAAAGATGATTTAGATCAATGGAAGGGAGGAGTGGGTCCTTGTCGGCGGGAAATTAGAGTAGGAGAGGGGCCGGTGAGTGTGATAGTGTCGCCTCCGGCGGTAATGCCCAAGGCTGGTTATTCAATTTTGGGTTTGATGGGGGTAGGGGTTTTGGGAGTGTTGCTACGCTTGTTGCCTTTGGCACTTTAAAATATAGAGGAGGGGTATGGAAAAGATTTTGTATGATAGCAAAAAAAAGGCGAAGGCTGGCAAAAAGTGTGGTAGAATACGATTAATAATAGGAAAGTGCTCGGAATGGAGGACGGTAGGGGGGGCAGGCCTACTGTCTTCCGTTTCGAGTATTTTTGGACATAAAGGAAGGGGTAGTTGGTGGGAAAGGGTTTTGGTGATTTTGGGAAATGGATTAATTTTTTTGTCGGTAGCGGGATTGTTTTTTACTTTTTTTCCGGTTCTGAGGGTAGAGTGGAAAAGGGCAAGAAATGGGGAGGTGGGGAGGCTGGAGGATGGGTGGATGCATTTTGGTGATTTGGTAAGTTTGCGGGCACAGGGAGAGATTTTAGGGGTGCCAGATGCAGATTTTTCTCTTTTTGTGCCTAAAATTGGGGTTTTGACTCGAGTAATAGCAAACATAAATGCGGGAGATGAAACCCAATATAAAAAGGCTTTACAGGAAGGAGTGGCTCATGCAGCGGGGACGGGGTTTCCAGGGGAGGGAAGAACAATATTTTTGTTCGCCCATTCAGTGGGAAGGCCGGAGGATATTTTTTCTTATAATGCAGTTTTTTATCTTTTGAAGGATTTAGAGATAGATGATCGGGTGACTTTGATTTTTGGAGGGAAAAAATATGAATACGAAGTTTTTGATAAAAGAGTAGCAGAGGCGGATGAGGTGGGTTATTTTGATCTTGGAGAGGGAGAGGTACTGGTAATGCAGACCTGTTGGCCGCCGGGGACAACTTGGAAGAGAATTATGGTTTTAGCTAAAAGAGTGTAAAAGGTGATTGACAGGGAGAAGAGAAAATGGTTAAATTGCCTTGGTTTGACGTTTTCCTTTGGTTTGGGTAGTTTTTGATCAAAACAGGGACGGAGTGTTTTAAAAAAGATGGAATGTTTTTTTCAAGTAAAATTTAATTTAGTTTTTAAAGGAGGTCTTTAGTGTTTGCAAAGAAAACAAAAAAAGTAGACGATGGAGAGTTAAAAGTGCTGACAGCTGATGATTTGGGAGGGAAAAATATTGAAGAGAAGAGAGTGGAGGAGAGAGAGGGGCAGGGTGAACAGCGCCTGAGTGGTTCAGTAAGAACGGTGGGAATGGTGGGGAGAGTGCCGTTAAGATCAGCGTCAGGAGCTTTAATAAACCCAGGGAGGTATCAAACATTACGTTCAGTGCCTCCGTTGAGGCCAGTCCAACCCGGATTAAGGCCAGGGATTGACATGCAAGGACAGACGGAGAAAATTCAAGGAGTATTGGATGTGGGGGCGGATGGCCACGCTTTTTTGCGGCCAAATTTTGTGCCGGGGGTGGGAGATGTCTATGTTTCCTCTTCTCAGATTCAGCGTTTTCGCTTAAGAGAAGGAGATTGGATAGTAGGGTTGGCAAGGAAGCCGAGAGAGACAGAAAGGTTTCACAGCTTTTTAAAGGCAGACACGGTAAACGGGGTGGAAGTAGAGAAAATGGGACAGAGGCCAGATTTTGCCAATTTGGTGCCGATTTACCCTCAGCCACAGATAAAAACAGAGACAGAACAGGGGATTTTAGCAACGAGACTGATTGACCTTTTGTGTCCGATTGGCTTTGGACAAAGAGGTTTAGTAGTTTCACCACCTAAAGCAGGAAAGACTTGGCTTTTGAAGCAAATTGCTCAAGGGGTAGCAATTAATTATCCAAAAATGAAGATTATGGCAGTTTTAGTAGGGGAGCGGCCGGAGGAGGTAACAGATATTCGCCGATCGGTGAAAGGAGAAGTGGTGGCTTCAAATTTTGACGAGAAGCCGGAACAGCAGACAAGAGCGGCAGAGACGGCGATTGCCAGGGCAAGGCGCTTGGTGGAAATGGGGGAGGATGTATTTATTATTTTTGACTCAATTACTCGGTTGGCGCGAGCATATAATTTGGCGGTGCCCTCTTCTGGAAGGATTCTCTCGGGAGGATTTGACCCGGCGGCACTTTATCCGTCAAAGCGCTTTTTTGGCTCGGCAAGAAATATTGAAAACGGAGGGAGTTTAACAATTATTGGGACGGCACTCATTGATACGGGAAGCAAGATGGATGATCTGATCTACGAGGAATTTAAGGGAACGGGAAATATGGAATTGCACTTGGATCGGAAGCTGGCGGAGCAGCGGGTTTATCCGGCTTTTGATTTACAAAGATCAAGCACAAGAAAGGATGACCTTTTGTTGTCTTCGGATGACTGGAAAAAGGTGACAACATTGAGGAGGATGCTTAATCTCTTGGAAACAGGAGAGAAAACTTCGACTTTGGTAGAGAAGCTGGCAAAAAGCAAGACAAACGCCCAGTTTTTGAAAGACCTGAAAAACGGAGGCTAATTTTTGCGGAGAATTTGCGGCTTGATTCTTAATTTTTTTTAAGATAGTCTGAGTTATGGGATTTTTGAAGAGTGGAATTGTTTTGAAGTGGTATAGCCGAGCGGTATTGTTTGTGGCGCCGCTTTTTTTTCTACCTTTGGTAAATGATGCTTATGGAATAGGGAAAATGTGGTTTTTGTTGGCTAGTTTTGTTTTAGGGCTTTTGATTTGGGTAGGAGAATCCTTTTTGAAGGGCGAGTTTCGAATAAAGGCGGGACGCTGGTGGGTTTGGGGATTGGTGATTTTAGGTTTGGCTTTGGCTTCTTGGTGGCGGATGCCTTTGGGAGGTCAAAGTTGGGGAATGTTGTCTCCGTTGGGATTGGGGCTTTTGGTTTCTTTGTGGGGCTGGCTTTTTTTGTGGGTACAAATAGGTGATCGGGAGGGGGGGGTTAAGAGCTTGACCTGGTCGGGGATTTTGGCGTTGGTCTTGAGCTTGGTTTTGTTTTTGTGGCCAGAGGCAAAGCTACCTCTGATTTGGCCGTCTGCTGAGAATCCATGGTTTGTTTTAAGAGCAGATTGGTCGCCAACTGGTTCGGTTTTGAATATTTCCTGGTGGTTTATCTTGTTGTCAGTTCTTTGGTGGGGGAAGGTGAAAAAGACACTAAAGGAGGGAAGTGGAGCCAATAGTGCTTTGGTGTTTTTGGGAGTAATGCTTTTAGGGGTGGCACTTTCTGTCTATCGATTGTGGCAGATTAAACTGGTGCTTTTGGATATTTTTTCGGCTTGGGCAATTGCGGTAGAGACTTTTAAAAGACAGCCCTTTTTGGGTGTAGGTCCAGGTAATTTTTTAACAGCTTTTAATCTTTTTAGGCCGGTGGAATTTAATGTGGGAGCAGCTTGGGCTGGTAAGTTTATGGGGAGTCGGTCGGCGATTTTACAGTGGTGGACGGAAATGGGAACACTGAGTTTGGTGGTTTTAGTTTGGGGATTGGTGTCGAGGCTTAGGGGGCTGAAGATGCGGGACGGTTTTTGGTGGGGGCTTTTATTGGCGGTAGTTTCTTTGTTTGTTTTACCGTCTTCGGTAATGTTATGGTTTTTCCTGGTATGGGTTTTGTCTTTAACCTTTCAAGGGGAGGGAAAGGTGTTGCCGCTTAAGCTGGGAGAGAGTATTAATTTGGGGTTGTTGATGATTTGTGGTTTGGTTTTTGTTTTTTTGGGGGCGGGATTTTGGCGTTGGTGGGTGCCGGGATTGCGATCTGAGCTGTGGATGATGAGGTCTTTGCGGGCGGCAGCAGCAGGGAGGGGGGTAGATGTCTATAATTTGCAAGTGAAGGCGGTTTCTTTGATGCCGACTTTGGTTGACAACAGAATTGTTTATTCACAAACCAACTTGAGTTTAGCCAGTGGAATATTATCTAATCGGGACGCTTCGGATGAGGACAAACAGCAGGCTGTGACACTGATCCAACAGTCGATAGATGAGGCAAAGGCGGCAGTGGCTTTGGATCAAAACAGTGCGGCAGCCTGGCAGAATTTGGCTTATGTCTATCGGTCAATAATCGGATTGGTAGAGGGAGCGGATCAGTGGACGGTGGCTAGTTTTGAGCAAGCAATTGCGAGTGACCCGGCAAATCCGATTTTGAGGGTGGATCTAGGAGGAATCTTTTATGGTTTAGGGCAATATGCTCAGGCGGATGGGTATTTTGAACAAGCGGTAAGATTAAAGCGGGACTATGCCAATGCTTGGTATAACTGGGCTTATGCAGCTAAGCAAGCTAAAAATGACAGGGAGGCGGTGATGCGGATGCAGCAAGTACTAGCTTTAGTTAGTCCAGAGACGGAGGACTATACACTTGTTTTTGGAGAACTGGAAAAGTGGCAGAAAGACCTGGACGCTCAAGAGGCGACGGTGGCTGATCAAACAAAGAAAGAGGTGCCGATGGAAGAGAAATTGGTACAGCCCCAAGTATTACCAACAACTGAGCCGGTAGTAGATTTACCAGAGTCAGCGGGACCAGAAATTACGCCAACAGTAAAGCCAGAGGTGACAGAGAGTCCGGAAGTGGATCAGTAAAGGAAGAAAAGAAGAGGACCGGATTGGTTTTTTAAAGCACAGAATGTTTTATTCAATAATCCACCAGCGAATGGTCATGTTGTCGGGAGTGGGGGAATCAAGAGAGATGGTGAAGTAGTTGCCACAGACTTGGGGGCTTTGGGGATCACAGATTTTTTCAGTGTATTTGGAGGCTACCTGGGGAGTTAAGTTTTTACCGCCTTTTTCGGTGGCCAGATAGACCTGGGTTTGGTCGTTTAAGAGATTGGTGTAGACTTTGGTTTCTTTTTGGCCCGGGGGAATGGAGACTAGGCCAGAGGTGCTATTGCTATCGGTCTGGCCAGTAACAGTTAGCTCTTTTTGTTCTTGGTCAGGAGCGGCAATGAGAAGACCTTGGGAGATGAGGCTGGCTTGGATGGCGGGCGGGTTTTCAGGGAGGTTGATTTGGCCGTCAGAGGGGGGAGCGGGAGAAATAGTTTCAGGCGCTTTCTGGATGTTTTGGGCCAGAAGCTGCTCTAGTGAATTTTTGGTGGCGGTAATTTCTTGGCGTTTGGTGGGGTCGACAATTAAAGGAACCAGCTGTTCATAGGTTTTAACGGCTTGGGTTAAGAGTCCCGCTTGAGTTTGGGTACGGGCAAGGTCGTAGAAATTTTGAGCATTGGTTGGTTCAAGGAGAACTGTTTTTTCAAGCCAGCGAATAGTTTCTACCGCTTGGCCTTTTTTGCCCCAGAGGAGAGCTAGTTGGCGGGTTACCTGGGGAGTGGGCTGGAGGGTGTAGGCCTTTTGGTAGGCGGCCAGGGCTTGGTTTAGGTAGGGAAGATCCTGGGGGGGGAGAGAGGCATAGAGCTCAGCTCTTTGGGTCCAGCCGCGAGGATCTTGAGGAAAGAGATTAATGGCGGCAGTGGCGTTTTCAAGAGATTGGTTTAAAAGAGTGGTTATTTCTTCAGTGGGGCGTTGGCTGTTTTGTGCCTGAAGAGCCTGAGAGAAGAATTGTTGAGAGGCAAGAAGGTAATGTTGAATTCCTTTGGGGACTTGGGTAGGCTCAGGGCCTTGGTTGGCGGCGGGAGAGGCAGGAGTAGGAGAAAGAGAAGGAGAGCTGGGGGAAAGGGCGGATTTGACTAAAAGGAGAAGGCCAAAGGTCGCAGGGATAGCAGGGATAATTAGGTAGGATTTAAGATTGATGCTGGGAGGAGTAAGGTTTTGGGGAGGAGGAGCAGGAGGGGAGGGCAAAGATTGGGGAGGAGAAGGTAGGGAAGAGACTGGAGAGGGAAGAGGAGTGGCAGAGGGAGCCGTGGGGGTGGAGGGGGAATCTTTGGTTTTAATACCAAGGGCTTTCAGACGATTGATTTGGTCGGAGGTTAGGGAGGGCATTTTAGGTTTATGGTCCAAAGTGGACAGCACTTCCTCCATTGTAAAGAGTTTTAATTTGGGTGTCAGTAAGAGCATAGTTGTAAATCTGGATATCGTCAATTTGGCCAGAAAAAGGATATCCGTCTGATCTTTTACCAATTAAAAGATCAGTTGATTGGGGAGTGATACTTCCGGAAATGGTATATGATCCGGAAAGTTTCCCGTCAACATATGTTTTAACAGCAGAGCCATTATAGAGGCCAAGAACGTGATGCCAGGTATTATTTTGAAGAGCAATATTGGTTGAGTAATCGGCTTGATCTACGTAGTTGGAGCCAACGTAGATCGTGAACATTGGTTTGCCGGTATCTGCGTCGAGACGTAAATTCCAGCCGTTTTCGGTGCTGGTAGATTTGGCTAAAAACATGGCATAGCTTTGAGTGATGTCTGTGGTTTTAACCCAAGCAGAAACGGTCATTTGGGAAGTGGGTTTTTGTTCAGCGGTGTCGGTGATGGTGGCAAAATCATCGTTGCCGTCAAAGTTTAGACTGGAATTAAATCTACCGTTGCGGCCGTTGTAGCGGGCATTGGAAGTATCACCATCAGTGCAGGTGCCAATACCATCCTGGGTGCCGGAACCACCAATAGTGATCGTGCCGTCAGGAATAGTAGCGCCAGTGCGGATAGAATCATAAATAGTACTGTTCTGACACTCATCAAACTTCCAGTGGGCGATCGGTTTGCCGCGATTGTAATCCCAGGCGATTTGGGCGGGAGTACGAGCGTAGTTGTAAACAGAAACTTGGTCAATTTTACCCGGCCAATACCAAACGCCACTATTGTACCGGCCAATGTTAAAAGAAATGTTATTGTCTACCGAATTGGTGTTGCCCGAACTGTAATCAGCACTGCCAACCTGAATACCATCTAGAAAAACATAAATCTTGTCGTCACGGTCAAAAAGACAAGCAGCGTGGTGCCAGTTTTTAAGGGAAGGAACCGATCCTTCCAAATGTTGGTTAGTGCCACTGGTTGCTTGGATTGAACAGGTAATTTTGTTATTGTTGGAAATTTCCATACCATAACCTACAGATCCAGAAGCGCCTTTATTTAAAATTGCTTTCCAATTGTTGGGTAAGGTATCTAAGTAAAACCAGCTTTCCAAAGTAAAGTCGTTGGTGCCAAAATCAAGGGTTCCGGTTGTCGGGTCGCCACAGATAAGGTAATCATCCTGACCGTCAAAGTTTAAAGCACTACCCATTTTCCCAACTGTCCAAGTAGGGGCAGAAGAACCCGTACCCATATTGCCGGTAGTGCCAATGCCGGTAGAGTCATAGATGGTAGTGCCGGTATTTTCATCCATTTTCCATTCAGCAACGGGAGAAGAGCAGGGGGAGGGATCAGCAGGAACGCAGTATGCCTGACTGCTGGAGCCTGGGGGAGCAGTGGAGCCGGTGTTGACGGAGTTGACACCCATAACTAGAGTTTTTCCTTGGTTGTAATCCAGTTTTATTTCGTCTCCAGAGAGGGCGGAATTATAGATTTTAACTTCATCAATAAGGCCGAAAAAGAAATCGGCTCCACAGGTTGAAACGCTAGATCCCGTTATAGCACCTATACAAGGAACGGTGGAAGGATTGGTCATAGTTCCTACTCGGGGACTGCTTTCTCCGGGAACAGTATTTAAATATATTTTGTATATAGAGCCATTCCAAACTGCAGTAAAATGATGCCAGGTGTTTAGGGTAACGCCGCTTGATTTTACGTATAAGCCATCCCAAGCTCCATTTAAACTGAGCTTAAAACGTAATTCGTTAGATTGAGTCCAAATTTCAAATACAGAATTGCCAAAACCTTGGTCTGACTCCCAAAACTTGCTGATTATAACCCTTTTTGAAGTATCTTTTACCAAAAACCAGCCAGAAATACTAAGATTGGTAAATGTTGAAAAATTAGGGTTAGTGAGGCCAAGACCGGTATAATCGTTCCCATCAAAACTTAATGCTTTTTCAAATTTACCATTGTTGGTCCAGGTTGGGGCGCTGGAGCCAGTGCCAAGAGTGGCGTGATTAGCGGAAGCAGAATCATGGGTAATTGTTCCGTAACCTTCGTCAAATTTCCAGTAAGCTGCTAGTTTGGATTTGATGGGGGTGATGGGGGCGCTTTCTGGTTTTTGGCCGATGACGACAGATTGGCCTAGGTTGTAGTCAGTTTTTACTTCGTCTGGCGAGCGAACGTAAGGATAGACCTTTATCTCATCAAGAAAGCCGGTGAAGTGGGAAGAGGAAACTTGGCCAAGCTTTAGAGAAGAGGCGCCAAAAAAGGTAGCGGAGGTGATGGTCACCTGAGACCAAGAATCAGTGGGGAGGGTGGAGGAAACTTGGCCATTTATATAGATGATGGGGGAGCTGAAGTTGTTAGCTAAGAGGGTATTGCTGGATAGAGTAATAGTTTGGGTGCCGTTTAAATCAATAATCGAGGTGGTGGCGGATGTTGGTTTAGCCCAGAAAGAAATGGTTTTTAGGCCGGTAATGGTGGGAGAGATAGAAGCAGTGTCGTCGGTGCCGTCAAATTGGAGACAGGAGCCAGAAATACAGGAACTGCCGCTGACCCAGGCGGGAGCGGAGGAGCCAGTTCCAAGAGTGCCGTGGTTGGTGGAGGCAGAGTCATAGATGGTGGTGCCGCTATTTTCGTCCAAATGCCAGACAGAGACAGGAGGTTGGCCGTCAGTGAAGCGTTCAGTAGTACTTTGTTGAAGGCGGTGAGAGCTCAGATCGGAATAGTAAAGATCAGAGGCTTCGGCGGAAGTTAGGGTAGCATTATAAATTTTTAAATCTGAGACGGCGTAGCCTGTTAAGAAAGAAGGGCCAAAAATGATTTCATTTGAATACCAAGAGGTAGGCATAGTGGCAGAGGTAATGGGAGTGCCTTGGCTGGCTCCATCGGAGTAAAACCTCATGTCGTTTTCGTTCCAAGTGAGAACGATATGTCTCCAGGTGCCAGCGGAATAAATGCCTGCTTTAGAGATTGTGTAAGTGCTGCCAGCGCTGTTTCTAATTTGAAATCTGGTGTTCCAAGGACCACCGCCTTGGAGTAATTCGAGACTGCCGTTTTGGCTTCCGGAGTTGCCGCCGATACGGAGAATTTGGTATTCGGCATTGGTGGAAAGGTAAAAATGTGGCTTGAGCCAAAAACTAATGGTACCTGTTGTAGGTAAAATATTGTTGGTAGTGGAGAAGCGAAGATCGGTATCAGCGCGGCTGCTAGTACTATCGTGGGCCGTGCCGGACCAGGAGTAGCCAGTACCAAGGGAGCCGTCAACGTAGGTGTCGAGGTGAATATGGTCGACGTGATTTCTTCTGTTTAAGGCCAGCTGAAAACCATCAACGTAAACTGTTTTTCCATTGGGGACATAGATGCCATACTCATTGGTTGAATCAGTAGTATTAGTAGAGTATTTTATTCTCCACCAACCCCCGCCCATATCGGTATATGAGGTGGTGGACTGGGCAACTCCTTCCCAGACAATTTGGGCAACAGTATTATCAACAGTTCCACCGATTCCAGTGGAAGTACCGTTATAGACATAGGCATAAAGATAGTGAACGGCGGTACTGTTGGGATCAACTCCAACGGTTATACTGTTATTATCGGTTCCAGAGGCGACTATTTTGGCTGATTTAGAGCCAAATTTGTAATAGGGGACAGTAGAGTTTTCAGTGAAAGTAAGGTTGGTACCGACAGAGTCCCAACTAGTGTCAAAAGTGGGATGTTCAAAGCTGGGGTTGGGGATTAGGTTGGTGGTGGACTCTTCCAGGAATATGCTTTCGTGACTGGCATAGGATTGAGAAGGGGAGTTACCGGTGTCAGAGGTGGAGGCATCGACCCCAACTAAACCAGCAACATATTTGGCACCGGTAATAGTGCCGTGATTGGCGTTGCCGGAGTCGTCAATTGCCTTGCTGGAGTTTCGAGGGTCGTCGCCATTTTCATCAAAGTGTAAAAGTAATTTAGTAAATTCGTCGCGAACAAAAGGGATGGTAGGGGGTGTAAAATTTCCAGTATAACGGATGGTGTTGCTGATACGGACTTCATCAACTTTTCCGGAAATTCGTTGGGAACTCTCTACGTTAAAGATGTTAAAATTACCTGTAGAATCGGAGTTTAAGCTTCCAGTTGCTGCTGTTTGAGTTGAATAACTTACTTCAGTACCGTTTTGGTAATATCTTATTTTTCTATCACCGGAATCGTTGTATGTGATGGCTAAATGCACCCATTGTTTTGAAGGAAAAACAGTCGAAGCGGTGCTTGCAGCGTCTGTTCCGTTAGTATCTATAGCACCCGTTATTCTTTGATTGTTAATTCTAAAATATTTGCTCCAGCCTTTAGTAAAAATGTGTTTAAAAGAACTTTCGTCAGAAGAGTTCCACCATATCCATCCCTCATAAGTCAAATTATTTAAATTATTAATACTTGAACTTTGGGTAATAATCAAGCTATCGTTTACTCCATCAAAACTTAGGGCACTTTGGGAACCGCTGTATCTAATGGCGCCGGTTTCAGTGGTTGGTGTTTCCGCGCCGTCAGCATTAATACAGGTGGTATCGCCTTTGAAGCCGCAATGAAGAGTGGCGGTTTTAGTACCAATGTCAAAGGCGGAAACAGTGGATTCATCAGTGGCCGAACTATTGCCAAAATAAAGGTAGTAATTGCTGTCTTCAGAGCTGTTGGCAATGTCGGCCTTTAAGGGGAAGTAGATAGTAGTGGTTTCACTGGTGGCACAGCTGCTGTCGGCGGCGGGGTCAAAATAGTAGTTTAGCTTGGTGGCAGAGGAGTCGTTGGGCTGGTAGTAGATACGCAGATCTTGGCAGGCAGATTGGAGATTACCGGCGTCATAAAGAGCTTTGGTGTTAATGGTGAGGGAGTAGGTAGTATTGGTTTCAAGAGTTTGGCCGGAATTGTTAAGCAGAGTTAACTGTTTTCTTTTGAGCCAACTGTTGGCGGTGGAGGGCCAGGAGATAGCGGAGGCAGGATCGGGGGAGAAGTCGAGACGCAAAAGAAAAATGGTAGGAATGGCCAGGAGAAGGAGGGCAAGGAAAAGAGTGCGCAGAGGGAGCTTGGTTAAAAGATGTAAAAGCTGATTTATTTTTTTCATTAGTTGATAATCCACCAATTAAATTCAAGATCGTGGTCGAGGGTTTGATCAAGGGCAACAGTGAAGCGAGAGCAGTTACTCAGTTGTTGGATTTCCGGCTGGCAGAGGGCGGGATTGGTGGAAACGGATTTGGATTTAACGTAGAGAACTTGATTTTGAGTGGAGCCACTGGGGGTCAGATAGACGAGGGAATTGGTGGTCAGAGTGGGGTTGTAGATAACCAATTCCTTTTTACCTTGAGGAAGAGTGGCAGTACTGGCAGTGGCGT
>CAZGPK010000011.1:16655-20595 GCA_964527115.1 uncultured Gammaproteobacteria bacterium
GTGGTAGATAATTGAGCGGAGGTGGTGGCAATGGCGGCAAAGCCAGATTCGGCAATGAGTGGGGTGGCGGAGGCAGAAGCAATATTAAGCTTGGCAAATTCGGCAGAGCCGGAGGCGTCAATGGCAGCAACAGGTTGACCAGAGCTATTTTTGATGGCCAGGCGAGTAGAAAGCTCAATGTCTAAGTCTTGGCCGGTGGGAGGCTTTAGAAGATTGGCAACCAGGGAGCCAGAGATACTGGCCTCTTTGGTTTCTAAGGAGTTTGAGGCAATGGCGTCGGTAACAGAGAGATTGCCGTTTATGGTGACGGAACCGGTGTCGGAGATGATCATAATATCACCAAGAAGGGCGATTTGACCCAAACCTGAGGGCTGGATAGATAGGGTAGAGGCGGTTGTCTCCAGGGTGTTGTCGTGGAGGGAGAGTTGTTGGACTTCAAGGCGGCCAGTAAGGAAGGCGTTGGCTAAAGTAGTTTGGCCAGTAACGGCTAGTTGGCCGCCGACAGCTAGATTTTGGGAGATAAGGAGGTTGCCGCTTATGGTGGCGGTATTGGGGTCGGTGGACCAGGTTGAGGCGAGACTGTCTAGGGTGGGATCGGTGAAAACGGGGTCAGGTTGGGTACCGGAGGCGGAGGCGACAAGAGTGGTGAGCTCGTCTCTTAGAGCGGAAAGGCGACTGGTAAGGGTACCTTGGGTAGTTTCTAGTTCAGAGGCGGCAATAGTACCAGAGAAGGTGGCGCTTTGGGCTTTTAAGTCGGTAGTTTCAATATCTTGGGAGGTAAGAGTATCGGTTTTTATGGATTTAGCCTCAATGGTTTCGGCAACAATATTGGTGATAGTGGCTTCGTAAGAGAGAAGATCATTAGTTTCCAGGGAATCTGTGCTGATAGTTTCAGCTTCAATGTTTTTAATAGTAGCTTGCGGAGACAAAAGATCATTAGTTTCCAGAGATTGGGTTTTAATTTTAGTGGAATTTATGTTTTGGGCAATGAGATCAACGGTGTCAATAAACCCAGCTTTAATTTTGGCGGAGACTAATTGGCTTAAGGCGCTAATACGGGTAATTAGAAGGTTGCTGGTTTGGTCTTTTAGTTGCCAAGTATCAGGATTGATGGGGGTGGGATTTTCCAAATTTAGATGGCCGCTGTCAGTAAGGTAAACATCAGGGTCATACCAGGATGGATTTAAGAAGATCATGACGTAGCCAATTTCGTCGGGATTGGAATTTTGGTAGGCTTCGAGGGCTTTACCTAAAATGCGGCCGGCACGGGTAGCTTTCATAGCAGCGCCGGGAATATCAGAGGAGGTGAGGGGGTCGCCAACATTAATATTGCCATTTTTGCTGGTTATTTTTACCTTGACACGACCATTTAGGGCAACGGGGGTGGGGTTGTCTTCCTCTTTGATGTTGTAACCGATGGAGTTGAAATCGCCGGCCATATCCTTGTTGGAGATAACGCCAATGAGGGAGTCTTGGTAGCTTTTGGTGGTGGGAGTGATCCTGGCAATGCGGTCACCTTGAGTGGTAGTAATATATTCTTGGCCGGGGGCAATAACAGTACCAAGATTGGCGGCGGGATCGGTACCATACATTTCCATGTAGTCGGCAGAGACTGAACCAACACAGTCGTGGAGGGCGTAAAGACCAGCGGTATCGGAGCCGTTGTGACAGACAGCCTCTGTTTTGTCGTTTCTCATCAAATATATCTGGACAGCATTGTTGGCTAGTATCATGCTTGTACCGCCTCCTGCGGCCATAACGATAGTGTCGACGCCAGCGTTACCGTAATCGATGTAAGTGTCGTTGCCGATGGAACCTCCGAACATTGTGTCGAGAAATGTTATATCTCCACCGAAATATGAATTTCCAGCGACGTGTAGTTGCTCGGTTGGGCTAGTTGTTCCGATGCCGATGTTGCCTGTGTTATAGAAACCAAAGTCAAAGCCAGCCTGATTTATTTTCGTCAGAGCGGAAAGAGTACCGCCTAGTTTAAAATCAGCGGTGGAGAGGGTTAGACCATTGGAGGCAGTGAGAGCGCCAGTGGCCAGGCCAGTTAAATGGCCCAAAGTATCAAGAGTAATATCCTGGATGAAGGTGGCAGCAGAATTGTTGGAGGAGGCTTGAGTGGAAAGATCAGCGTGGGCGATGGTAATGGCACCAGCTGTTTCAGTTAAGCCAATACCGGCACCAGAGCCAAGAGAAGCCCAGGTGGCATTGCCGGAGGCATCGGTGGATTGGAGAATATCGTATTGGGCGGCGCTGTTGGTGAAGGTGAGGTTGGGAGCGCTTAGACCAGTGCCAATATTTAAATTAGTGCTGATGTAGGCATTGCCAACAACATGGAGTTTGGCAGTGGGAGAACTAATGCCAATACCGACGTTGCCAACAAAATAATTATTGCCGGCACCATTAACTGTTAAGGTATCAGCAATAGTGACTGTTGAGGTACCAGCGGTAATTTTTGTTGTACCAGCTCTTCTTAGTTGCAGATCGGCATCGTATGAACTAAAAATATCGTCTATTGAGTAAACAGGTTTGTTAAAAATGAAATTGTCTCTATCTGTATAGATGTGCGCCCAGCCTGTATTAAGAGGAGTTAAAGTAATATAACCCCTTGGATTGGTAAGCTTAAGACCTGCTGAAGTGTCACCATCGAAAGTAACAGAAGTAGTTTCCATAGTTTCGTCGTCCATTTTTATTTTTCCAAAAACTTCTAGTTTTTCCCCTGGATTAGTTGTCCCAATCCCGACGTTGCCGCTGCTATTGATTCTCATAACTTCATTATTGGCAACGGCGTCTTTTGTGACGCTACCTCCCAGGGCATGAAACATAATATCTCCTGCATACATTTGAATTCCGGCATAACCATACGTAGAATGGGTGACGGCAACTAATGCTTGACGGGTAGCTCCCGTATCAGCTTTCATATTACTTCCCAAAAGGGTATCTGCGCCGCTGTACATACGACCGAGAAAAGCATAATTGCCTATTTCAATGTTACCGTGGCTTTGAATTTCAAGTTTTTCGCTAGGATCAGTGGTCCCGATGCCGACATTACCACCCAGCAAGCTAATATCATTGCCGGCGTCAAAAATGATGCGGGCACTGGTGGCGCCAATACCCAAGTAAGAACCGTCGGGAATAGTAAGGTCGTTGGAAAAGTTAAATTCATCGTTGTCGTTGTTCCAAGCAAGATATTGGCTGGTAGTAGGGCTGGTGCCAGAGTCAAAGAAGATGAAATCATTGTCGTTGTCATCAGATTGTCCTAAAGAGAGATCTCCGGAAACTTTAAGAGAGATGGTGTTTTCGGCTGGGTTTAGGAAATACGAGGGATTATTTCCATCAAAAAAGCGACTGGCGTAAATATCGCCTTGAGCTTCGATATCATCAGCAACATAGAGGTCGTTGCCATCTGTTATTTCAGTTGTTTGGGTGGCAGAAGAGCCAGTACTAAGCGAATGATAACTGACGCCCGTTAAACCACCACCCATCATGTTACTGGAGAACTGGAAGTTGCCAATTACGGCAAGTTTGGCTCCTGGGGTAGTGGTGCCAATGCCCACATTGCCATTTGCTCCCACCCAAAGGGTAGGATTGGTACTGGCGGCTGTTCCGCCAATGCCGACAAAGGTGGAGTTGTCAAAGAGTTGGGAGTTGGTTAGTGTTTTACCATCAGAGAGCCATTTGGACAAATAGTTCTCAGTCCCTGATCCAGATATTCCAATGGAAGTAATATCAGTCCAGCTGGCATTACCACTGGCATCGGAAGAGAGGACCTTGTTTACTCCAGCTCCGTCAGTTAAGGTAAGCAATTGGGAAGTAAGGCCAACCCCTATATTTAAGTTAGTAGAGAAGTAGCCATTTCCCACCACATGGAGCTTGTAGGTGGGAGAAGTAGTGCCGATACCGACGTTGCCTGTGCCATAGAAACCAAAGTTAA
>CAZGPK010000012.1:0-10282 GCA_964527115.1 uncultured Gammaproteobacteria bacterium
CGATGGTATAGATGTTGGCCCAAGTAGTACCACCGGTGGCGGCGGCCAATATTTGAGTATCGACGTGAGAATTGCAGGTGACATCGCCAGAAGTAGAATCCCAATTGTTGGTAGCGGCATTGCTGGCCGGACGAATAACAAGATATTCACCACTGACAAAAAGAAGAGTACCGGAATCGCCATCGGCGTGGGTGATAGTATTACCAATGTCTCCGGAGACGATATTGGTACCCGAACGTTTGATGACAACCATACCGGTACGAACAGTGACAACGCGGGAATAATCTTTACTAACCAGGCCACCACCATATAGATGTTCAGTGGTAGTTCCGTCTATATACCAGGGATCCTGCGTGTCATCCAAATCGATGAGACCGATTTGATATTCAGTCGGAGTAAGAGCGTACATAACGGTGCCATCGTCCATTTGGGCAGATTCATCAAATAAATCCTGAAGAGCTGTATATAAAGCTCGGACAGAATAAGTGCCGGTAGTACCGGACCAAACTATTCTTTTTTGGCGGGTTTCTGATAAATAGTAAACGGTGAAGTCACCTGAAAGGATTGTGCTGGACATTTGTTTCTATTTTACTATTTTGGAGAGGTTATGTGGTGGCCGTGGTATCTTCGATAAGGGTATAGGTAGCAGTAAAGCCAAGGTTGGTAATAGTACCAGTGGAACTAACAGGTAAATATTTGGTGTCACCGGTAGATGATTTTCTAATACGTACATAGATTGGAGTACTGGTGGTGTAATTGAAAGTAGTTTCGGCAAGACCATTACTATCTGTGTCGGTATTTAGAATCTCTGTATTGTCACTAGTTTTGTAAACAGCAACTTGGGCGGTTTCGATTGGATCACCAGCGACATCAATAACTTCAACAGAAATATCGACAGGGTAGTTGATAGTGGTGGTGCCGGTATAGGTAGTGGGGTTGCTCAAATTAATGCAGTTAACAGTAACAGAGCCACCACTGGTGTTGTCAATATCAACGGTATTACCGGTAAATTTAAGGTTGTCAAAAGTGTATACACCAGCAGTAGTGATACGGACAGCATTTGGGTTTGAGATAAAGTTGCTGTTTTTGAGAGTGTGGCTGGTGGATGACATATTGACAGCTTCGTCATCTGCTGAAATAAAGTTGCAGTTTTCGATCTTACAAGTGGAGATAACTACTCCATCCATGGTAGTAATGTTGCAGTTGAGCATTTCTTTGTTGGCACCAGAAGCAGGCATGGTAATAGTGCCAGCATTGATAAAGTTTGAGCCATAGATTCCAATGACATCATTGTCTGAAGTGCTGACATCGAGGGAATAGGTCTTGGTACCAACAGCTTTAAAAGTACAACCACTAATACCAGAACCACTGCTATTTTCACCTAAAGTAAAATTAGAAGTACCACTAGAATTGCCTAAAACCTGAATACCATAAAAAGAATCGGCGACTAAGTCATTATCAGGGAAAACGACAACCTGATTGGTATCGGCAAAATCAATATCACCTGAACTGGCGCTACCAAAAATTAATTTGCCCTGGATTATGTATGAACCATATGATTTTTGAACTACCCCATACTTATAAGTTACGTCATCATCGACTGCAAAAATATCCTCTAAACAAATGGCATCTGTTGCACCGGAAGTAATTGTCAAACCCGAACCATACCTGACAGCATCCCAAAAACAGTTTTGTATATAAGTTTGCCCCTGTTTTGTGGCGATTGTGATTGTTTTAAACTGAATACCTATCATAGTAACCGATGCCGGATTAAATGTGCCTATCTCGGCAGTTGGGGTAGCATCGGCACTACAACAAAGCAGATTCCATCCGTTACTGTGAGTATCATTACCACCCACATAGAATGTGGCGTAGTTACTGGCATCGGTATATAAAACGATACGATATCCACCATTGGCCTTGGTGTCAACACGACCGTTACACAACATCCAAACATAGACGTGTTGACCAACAAGGCTCGTCGCTGTGATAGTGTAATACTCAACTGCGCTTGTGGTATTGTTTATCCAAGCCGCCAGAGAATAATTGCCTTGAATATAGGCTGTCGATTGAAGTAAAAGATTGGCAATACCACCAGCCCAGCCGGTAGTGGCTTCACACATGGAAACGTCAGTCATATTGGGAGTGACAGCGATGGCCATATTGAAATTATTTTACAATAATTTGTTGATTGAAATATTTTTTATAAATTATAATAAGTGCTTTTTCCAGATTTTGAGTAAATAATTTGGTGTTGAAAAGAGGATAAGTTAATTTATTATTTTGTATTTTTTTTTGGATAGTTTGTAGTTTTTTGGGATGTGTAGCTAAATAGACGGCCAAGTTTTCATACTCCAATAAACTTTTACATATTAGCTTATTTAGACCAATGTTCTTAAGAAGACTACTAGTCATACGAGATAAATAATGTTTTCCCTCTAAAGTAATAACCGGGACACCAGCCCAGAGTAGATTGGCGGTAGTAGCACCGCCGCTATAAATAGAGGTATCCAGATGGAGATGGGATAATTTTAGAGAGGTAATAAAGTCGCCAAGAGGTAGCTTTGAGTAAAAAATTAGCCGTTTGGGGTCAAGACCGGAATTGGCCCAGTATTTGGTAAGGTTTTTTTTAGATACCGGATTGTCAGAATAAAGCCAGAGGATGCTTTGAGGAACTTTTTTGATGATATTGATCCAAGTGTCAAACATGGCTGGTTCGATTTTTGAAGGACGGTTGAAACTGGAAAAAATAAAGGCATCTTCGGGTAGTCCAAAATCTGATCTTTGAAAAGTTTTTTTAGATACCGGAGGCGGGCTACAGATTTGATAACAATCAGGTAGATAAATAATTTTTTCAGTGTAATAAGGCTGATCTTTGGGGGGAATAACTGTTTTGTCGGCAATGATATAGTCGATGTAAGTTGAGCCACTGGTACCGGGAAAACCTAAATAATTTATCTGAATCGGGGCCGGACGATAAGCAGTAATATCCGGTTTTTGGAGGCCGGTAAAACCGGATAGGTCAATTAAAATATCGATTTTGTCAGAAAATATTTTTTTAGCGATTTTGTAGTGTTCCTGCCCGCTTAGGTCGTAAAATTTATAGCAATTTTTTTTAATTTGGTGGCGGATGTCCGAATTATCATCATCACCGTAAGAATAAACGAATGTTTTAAATTTTTGCCTATCATGATATTTGAATAGATCGATAATCTGGCAGGCAACAGCATGAAAACGAATATCCAGAGATAGATAGCCGACTTTTATTGTTTGTTTTGCTGTGTGATTAGTATGATTAAAAGGCTGGTGTAAATTTTTACTGCTATTTTCGATTAGATTTGACCAGTATTTGGTCACTTGTAAATTTTGTTTTAAATTATCAGTCCGAGTCAAATTAGTAAAGGGAGATTCGACTATGATGGAACCTTCATTTAAACCTTTAGTAGTTAGTTGGTTGATAAGTTTTTCGTATTTTTTGGTGTTTTGCCAATCACAGCTTTTTTGAGCCAGGGAATAGAGGGATTCAATAATGCTGCTTGTGTTAACTCCCATTTTGAGGGCGGCATTAAAGGCTTTTTTGGCTAAGGAGATTTGGCCCAATTGTTCATAAGCAAAACCCAGGGCAGTGTGAGCTTCGGGTAAATTAGGATTGAGAGATAAAGTTTTTTGAAAACAAGTAACGGCAGGTAACATCCGGCCGGTGAGCATAAGCATCAGGCCGGTTTGAAATTGGGCTCCGCTGTGATTGGGATTGAATTTGGCTGATTGCTGAAAGGCGGTCAGAGCTAGTTGAAAATGGTTGCTTTTAGAATAAATTAAGCCCAGATTGAAGTGAGCCTCCGGAGAATCGGGAAACCGGGAAATAGCTTCCAGAATAATTTTTTTGGCTGATAATAAATTATTGTTTTGAAAATATTGACCGGCGCAGGCAAGATAATCTTGGATGTGTTTTAATTTATCGGTGCCCATGCTGATATTTATTATAGTTTACTTAAAATAGCAGGGTGCTTATTGCCTGTTTTTTAAAAAGAGGAATTTGCTTTTTTTGATTACATCATTTATTTTTTTGAATTTATTTTGACACAGCCGGTATGGGCGGCCACTCTTTTTAGTCTTCATTAAATATTTTCATCATCGATTCAAAAATATCGTGCCTTCAAACAAGAGAAGCAGGGGAGAAATGATTAACACTAAAGATAAAATATCAGTTGACGGCAAAAGTATGGCAAAAACAATTAAAAAAAGATAAAAAATTCGTCTTTTGGCTACTAAAAGCTCAATGCTCACTAAATTAGCCTTAATTAAAGTAGTCAAAATAATCGGCAGCTGAAAAACTATCCCCATAATCGCTGCCATAAAAATCATCTGCGACAAAAAAGCCTGGATATCCCAAATGTTAGAAACTGAGTATTCCAGGCTAGTTCGAGCGTAAAGACTGACAATCACCTGTTCCATCCAAACCCCAAAGGCACTGCCGATCATAAAAAGAAGGATACTCAAAGGGAAAAGCTGTTTTATTGTTTTAAATTCCCTTTGAGTTACCGCCGGCCTGACAAAAGTAATCAAATGAAAAATTAAAAGAGGGAAGGCAAAAACAATACCTAAAAACAAACCGATATTAATAGCCAGATTTACAAACTGGTAGGGTGAGGTGACTACGACATTAACATTTTCAAAATTAAAAACTGCTATCAAAGAAACGATAATCTTCCGGTGAAAAGCGACTCCAATTACAAACCCTCCGGCAAAAGCGGCCCCCACCTGCCCAATCCGTCGGCGAATTTCAACTAAAAAAGGACGATAGTGATCGACAAACTCAGCTAGTCTTTTTTCCTCGGAAAGCATTCTTGAATTCCTTGATGGCGTCACCTAAGCCTTTGCCAAGCTCCGGAAGCTTTTTGCCACCAAAAAGGATGAGAAGAACGATGACGATGATGACCAGTTCAATTGTGCCGATGTTTCTAAACATAAATTAATCATATGCCGGATTTAAACAGATATCAACCTTCTAAATCTTCTTATTTCAAAGAAACCAAACTTGCCTTGGCTCTGCTCTTTTTAAGAGTCTCAAAAATAATCTTTCCTTCCAATTTAAACTGAAGCACCCCATCACTCAAATACCACCATTCTACCGATTTTCTTTTCTTTATCTTTCCTGTCAAACTTTATCGACTTTACCTACTCTTCCCTGTCTTCCCCTCTTTCTTCACTTCCTTCTTTTCTTCTCTCCAAAATAGCCGTCCCTTTAGCTTTTCCTTTTTCCACCAGCCCTCTAATTGTGTAGTAAACGGTCGGCACTAACAAAAAAACCCCGGCATAAACCAAAGAGAGAGTCCATTGAATCGTAGTTGTCCGTGTGCCGGTCGCCACTTGCTGAATGCCATAAAGACCAAACATTACCCCCAGAAAAATAACCGTTACTGCCTTGGAAAAATAAAAACCTCCAAGCAAAGATAAAAATAAAACTATGGAAATGGCAATTGCCAGCGTTCTGGCACCAATAGCTACTGTTGTCAAAGGATATTTTCCAATGATCAGCGGATCCAGAAAAGAAAAAGGTGTTTTAATATTAAAACTAACTGGTCCCGCCACAAAATCTAAGACATAGGCAAGGACAAACAAAGATACTGTCACAATTAGAAAATGCTCTTTTTTCACTCTGCTACCTCCATTTCCGGCACTGTATTGCCCACCGCTTTTTCTAGAAAATTTATCTTAATGCCCTTGTTTTTTCCCAAAAATATTTCAACGGGGGACCACTCCTGCTCTTTATACCCTTTTCTTACCTTTAGTTTAAAGTTAGCCAGATATCCGGGCCAATCTTTATCCATTGCCACACCAACACCTTTACGGGGATTGCCATTAATATCAATTATCTTCATTGCTGACAATTATAGCGGATCAAGGCCAGAAAATTCCAGAGTTTAAAAAACATTATCAAAGTAATCGTAATCAAGATCCTCCCTGTCAGTCCAGGAAGAGACAAAGTCTGATCCTCCCCGAACATAACGGTAGTTTCCCAAGCTATCCTCACTCATGATGTACCAGGCCCCGTCTTTGTTAATGTAGCCGTAGTAAGCGGGGATGGAAATATCGTCCAATTGAGAGATTTTATAGCCATCAGTTGGTTGTTTAATTGCCGGGTCAATCTTATCTCCCAAAGAGTCTTTAACTCCCACCGTTCCCGGACCGGGGACAGAGCCAAAAAATGCCGCCCCTGCCTTTTTTGGGTTTAGAAGAGAAACAAGGACAAAACCAACTCCCGTTGTTCCAATAAGCTTTAAAAATTGCCGCCGATTTTGGTCCAGGTTCCCGCCCGTCAAGGGCAAAGACTCAAAAGACAACGAGCTTTGAGCTTCAGGCATTATTGCAATTGGACTCATGGGTTTTGGCCCGGCAGTCCGGGGCAAAACAGCCTTACCCTTAGGTTTCAAAAGACGAAGTTTTTGATACCAGTTGGAAATAACCAGTAAAAAGTAAATCGGGTAGGGAAGATAAAGCACTGAAAATAAAACCTGGGCAACGGAACGGGAAAGGCCAAGACTAAAAACAAAAAGCAGGGAAGTTGCCAAAAAGTTAAAAAGAAGAAGCAGGGAAACAAAGACCCAAAAAAAGGGGGACCGAGTCAATTTATTTTTTTTGGTATTAACCAGCAGATATCCCCAAAAGAAAACAGTTAAAAAAACTAAAACAATAGCCAATTTCGGTGACTTGAAAATACTTTTAGAAAGAAATCCGGAAAGAAGTAAAAGAACCGTAAAGAGAAGATTGTAATAAAAAAGAAACTTTTTGATTTTGGCCATACTACTTTTAAGGAAATTCTTTTAAAAACTGTGATTGGACATAGCCGCTCTTATCCAAGCTTAACTCAACCTGGTACCAGCCATCCTTTTTTTCTCTGTAAAAATAAATATTGCCGAAACTCAATTGCCCGATAATCCGGGACGAGGCCAATGCTTTTTCAAACACATCAACCTCTTCCCACTGTTCTGAGACAATTTTCACCATTCCGCCCACCAGGTTTGGATCAACTGTTGGCAGGGGTTGGCTCTTATCTTGATTATTTTTTATTTCATTTAAACTGGAAACCATATCTTGGCGCAGACTATTAAGCTCTTTTAAAATAATCTCATTCTGAGAGGCAGGGACAACTGAAGGTAGAGCCGGGAGAGCCGAGGTTGGAGAGGGGACGGAAGGTCCTTCTTTTTTTAAAAGAGAAATTGGAATGCTCTGTCGGTAAAAAATCAAATTAACCAAAACAGTAGTCAGAACCGACAAGGCAACAACTTGAATTTTTATGTTCTCCTTTGGCGCTTCCATGCCTAAATTGTGAAGCCCTTACCGTTGATTGTCAATTTTTCAAAAGACTTGATATCTCGCTCGGGTCGGCCTATTATTTTCTCATGTTAAGAAATGTCAGTAGCACCGAACTCATAGTTTTAGTGGTAGTTTTATTGGTTCTTTTTGGTGGGAAAAAGCTCCCCGAATTAGGCAAGGGCTTGGGCGATGCCATCCGCGAATTTAAAAAAGGCTTTGAAACAGGAGAAAGCGGGAAAGACAAACAAGACGAAGCCTAGATTCCAAACCCATCCTCATTTTAAAGCCTTATTTTTTTTACCCTTTTTTGTTGTCCTGAGCTAAGGTATCATTAAACTAGTGCTTATCCTACCCCCCTTAAAACTGTCTAAGATTTTCCGTAAAAATTGGCGTTTTTTAACTTTTATTCTTATTGGCTCTCCCTTATTTCTTTTAAGTTTTGCCAAAAATTTAGAGGCCGCCTCTACCCAGCACCAGCAGTGTGAAGCCGGTTCCACCTGTGAAATTGGTGAATTTTTATACGATGACGAATATCAACCGGTAGCTACCGGCACCTGTACCCTGGTCAGCCGTTATCCCGATGGCACCTTATTTTTAAATTCAGTCGCCATGACTGCCGGCACTGACGCTTGGTATTCTTACGACATTGATACCACTGGGATCAGCCTCGGTATTTACCGAAGCCAAATGTGCTGCACCATCGACAGTGAATATCTTTGTTTAGATAAAACCTTTGAAGTTTTCACCGACACCGCTACTTCAGTCTGGTCCTATTCCGACCGTTCTCTGACCAGTTTAGGAAGTCTGGTTTCTGATATCTGGTCCTATTCCGACCGTTCTTTAACTACTTTTAGTAGTCTCGTCTCCAATGTTTGGGGTAGCTCCACTACCCGTACCCTGACCACCAACACCTTAACTAGCAGTGAAAACCTGGCCAGCGAAACTGACGTTAATAATTTAAGTGCTGATATTGAGGCTCTCTTGGCCCAAGTTTCTGACGTTCAAAATGACCAAACCTGGATCGGTGAGGGGAGTATCATTTTTGAAGTTTCGGTAACCAATCCCTCTTCGACCATCACTCAAACAATTCCTCTTGAATATTATTTTCCCAAAGAAGTCAGGTCGGAATACATCATCAAAAAACCAGTCGAGGTGGAGGTTAAATATGATTCCGTCTCCGATTCCTATTATCTTACCGGCGAATTTCTTTTAGGCCCCAAAGAAACAGTCGTTCTCGAAGTTGAGGTCAAAGACATCTGGACCATTCCCCAGGCAAGAATTGACTCTTTAAGAAAACAGGCTGATAGTCTTTGTGAGCCTTTGAAAAATACTTCATATTTTGCCCAGGGTACAGCCTTAAAATCTGACATTAATTCTTCTCTGGACAAGATTGAAGGCGCCCAAAAACTGGCCACCACCCCCGACGAGAAAATCAAGACCTACCATGAGTCCAAAATTGAGCTCGACTCAGTTAATCGTAAAATGGAAGACCTAAAAACCATTGTCGCCTCTGCCGGCTCTATGGGCACTCTTTCTGGCTTTATCGGCGGAGTTCAAGCCATTGCTGTTTGGGGACTAATTATAGTTTTGGTAGCCGGATTTGTTTTCCTTGCTCTTTACATGAAAAAGATTTCCTCCTCTACCGCTACCCCAGCCGCCAGCTCCACTTCTCCTGCCCCTGCTCCCTTTACCTGGAAAATTTCCACCGTCGAGGAAGAAGCCAATAAAACTGTCCCCTTACCACCCCCCTCCCCAAGAAAAAAGAAAAGAAAAAAAACAAAACAGTCCCTTTCCTTTTTTTCTTTCTTGGTACTATTGCCACTTCTCTCACTTCCCTCTATTTACAAAATCGCCTCTCAGCCAAACAAGAAAGCAACCGTCCTGAAGTCCTCTCCGCTGTTGATAGCAATCCTCCTCTTCTCACTCCTACTTCCACCCCACTTCCCAGCGCCCCTCCACCTAAGTCGGATTCTACCTCCTCTCCGTCACCAACCCCAGAATCAACTCCGACCACCTCCCCCGTGCTTTCTGACGAGAAAAAAGATGTTAAATATATCATTATTACTCCACTCTCAGACACTTCCGTCAATCTCCGCTCAGAGCCCAGCCGCAACTCCACTGTTTTAGGTAAAGCCAACGCCGGCGATCAGTTTGCTGTCCTTACCGAAAAAATAAATGAGCTTGGAGAACGCTGGGTCGCCATTCTAGTCGAAACCCAAAATGCCTGGGTCCTGGGAGACCTGACCCAGTTTGTTATTGGCTCTCCTCTTGCCGTTACCACTACCACTTTGCCGACTCCTACCCTCGCCCCGATCACAGTCAAGGTTCCCAGCCGCGACACCGTCTATCTCTACGCCTTTCCCTATTTTGATTCCGAGGTAATTTATAAGCTCACCCAAACAGAAACTGTAGAAATTCTAGTTGAAACCAAGCTTTGGGCCAAAGTACTTTTATTAAGTCTTAAGGCAGAAGGCTGGGTTAGCCAGGACTTTATCGAGAAAAACTTCTGATGATTCCTCTGCCTCTGCTTTTCGTTTTTTCCTTGGCCGCCCCTTTCCTCTTGTGGCCCGTAGAGTATTTCCTTCCCTACCCCTATCTTATTGAAGAGCTATTTAAGGCAGGGATAGTCCGTTATCTGCCCCCGGCCACTCCTTTTAGAACTGTTCTTTTTCTGGCTCTTATTTTCAGCCTTTCCGAATCTGTTTTCTACCTTTTTAATTTCCTTGCCCTGGGGAGCCTTCACGGTCTAGGCTACCGCCTGCTCTTTACCAGTGCTCTTCATCTTCTCACCTTCTCTCTTCTTTTCTTGGGGAAAAAACGTCTCTTCTTAGCTCTCCCGCTCTCCATTCTAATCCACTACCTGTTTAACCTCTTCGTTTCCGCTTTGCCAAGATGATGGGTGAATAAGTCTAGCGCTTGTCTGTTTTGCCCTTGAAAGCAGTCTTGAATTCTTTGACAGCGTCTC
>CAZGPK010000013.1:0-394 GCA_964527115.1 uncultured Gammaproteobacteria bacterium
AACTTGACATTTAGACGCCCTATCACTTAGACGCCAAGCCTATCACTCATCGTCACACCCCAGCTAATAACGAACTGAAAAGAGGACCGGAATATTAACCGGTTATCCATCCACTACCCCCGCATTATACGGGGTTCATGTTAGGTTCGCCTAACCCTCAGCTGAACAACATGGCTGAGGAAACCTTGGGTATTTGGCGTCCCGAATTCTCATCGGGATTACGCTACTCATGCCTGCATTCTCACTTCTGTGCGCTCCAGCAGAAACCTTACGGTCCACCTTCACCGCCCACAGAACGCTCTCCTACCATCCCGATTGCTCGGGATCTCCATCTTCGGTGTTTTGCTTGAGCCTCGTTACATTTTCGGCGCAACCAACCAAGTCGACTAGTGAG
>CAZGPK010000013.1:404-6290 GCA_964527115.1 uncultured Gammaproteobacteria bacterium
CTTCCTAGCTGTCTTAGGTCAATCACTTCCTTCCCCACTTAGCAAAAACTTAGAGACCTTAGATGAGAGTCTGGGCTGTTTCCCTTTTGTCTGATCAGCTTAGCCCGACCAGACTGACTGCCAAGCTAGGAAACGCGGTATTCGGAGTTTGGTTAAATGCCGGAGATTGCTCCCCAAACATTCATCCAGTAGCTCTACCCCCACGCTCCACCACTTGACGCTATACCTAAATATATTTCGGAGAGAACCAGCTATTTCCGGGTTCGATTGGCATATTACCTCTAACCACAAGTCATCCAAAGGATTTGCAGCTCCTACTGGTGCGGGCCTCCCCTCAACTTTCGTTAAGGTTCACCCTGCCCATGGTTAGCTCACCCGGTTTCGGGTTGTTTCCAATCGCCTTAGGCCTTATTCAGACCCGCCCCAATTGCTCGGGGACTCGCTTTCGCTACGCCTCCACTTCCTAAAAAGCTTAGACTAGGCGACAAAAAACACTCGCAGGCTCATTCTTCAATAGGCACGAGATCACCCTGAAAAATCAGGGCTTTCTCTGCTTGTTAGCAAACGGTTTCAGTACTATTTCACCCCCGTATCACGGGTACTTTTCACCTTTCCCTCACGGTACTAGTTCACTATCGGTCGCTTCGAGTATTTAGCCTTGGGAGTTGGTCCTCCCAGATTCCCACCGGATTTCTCGAGTCCAGTGGTACTCAGGTGCCAAAACAGGTCTGTACTAAAATTTCACATACGGAGCTTTCATCCTCTCTGGCCAGCTATTCCACGCTGTTCTGCTATTTTCTCCAAACCCTTATGTTTCGGTCCTACAACCCCCCGATTGCTCGGAGTTTGGGCTTTTCCGCTTTCGCTCACCGCTACTTACAGAATTTCTTTTGATTTCTTTTCTTCCGGGTACTTAGATGTTTCAGTTCCCCGACTTGCCTTCCCATAACACTTAAAGTGCTACGGATCCGCTGTGCTACCACAGCAGGGGTTTCCCCATTCGGATACCGTCGGATCAAAGCTTGTTGACAGCTCCCCGACGCATTTCGTCGTCTACCACGTCCTTCTTCGGCTCGAAGCGCCAAGGCATCCACCGATTGCTTCATTTAAACCTCTTTTCCAACTCAATTAAGTTGTCAAAGTTTAGTTACTTTTTTTGATTCCAAAGACCTTAATTTTTAAAGTGCTTGACCCTGCTCTCGCAGAGTGTGGACCTGAGGAGATTCGAACTCCTGACCTCCTCGTTGCAAACGAGGCGCTCTAGCCAACTGAGCCACAGGCCCTCGGCTCTTCCTCAAGTTTTAAAGCCTTAAAACAAAAAACCGAAAGATTTACTTTCGGTTCTCAAAGACTACATATCATGGCTCACTATGGATCTTTTGTTATCCTAAGTTTGGTATGCATCAATATCTTTGGGTCGAAAGTTTCTTTAAGCCTCTGCTTAAGGCAAGCAATATTCTACCCTCAATCCCCCGAACCGTCAACCACCTAAACCCACCCTGCCATCAAAGCAAATTACTCTTTCCTTCCTTAAATTACCGATCTTATTCCTCCTAAAACTTCCTTTTTTGCCTTGCCCAGCTCTTTCTCAACCAGAGTACGACACTTTTCCGCATCTTCAGGATCACAACTAGCAATTTCACCCCCCCCCGACCACAAAATCTTCTCTACTTCCACCTGACGACGACCACATTTCCCCAAACCACCAAACTCACCTTTATCATAAGAAAAATCTCCCCCCTCAAAAAGTATAAAACCAGCAAAATCCCCTCCACCAAAAACATCTAAACCAATTGATTTTTCTAAAAAAGCCCTCAATGCTTCCCCATACTTCTGTTCTAAATTTTGCCTTTCTTCTTCATTTAAAACCCCCGCACGAACTTTAAACCCAAAAAGAGGGTCAGATGAAAACCCAGATACATCTGCCAAAGACAAACCATCTCCCATAAATCCCTCCCTCGCCTCCCTTTCCACCCTCTGCTTACCTGAAACATGTCTAAGGGCAAGTCCTCCCTTAACCACGTTTTTTATCTCGCCAAAACTTAAACGATCTCCTCTTTCCAAACCGCTCTCTCCTCTTTCTGAAAAAATATCCTCACTCATACCAAAATTCTACCAAATTAAAAAAACATCTCCAAATAAAAACGGTAAATTTCCTAATTAACCCACCTCTTCACCTCTTCCCACACCTCCTTCCCCTCCTCTCCTTCATACCCCAAAGCCCAAAATCCCACTCCCCCCATCTGGCTCTCCACTACCAATTTTACCTTGACAGAAATCGAAGCCAGGTTTTCAAAATATACCTGATACCACTCCCCCTCTTCCTCCCAGGCAATCCATGGTGAAAGGGCCAACGAATCCCAATTAGCCTCTACTCCTTCCTCTAAAAGCTCACTTTTCATCCGTCCGTAACTGGCCATCGCCACCTGTCCCGGCTTAACCTGCGCCCCCAGTTCTTCTCCGTAAGTTCTCCACTCATATCCATAAAGAGGATAAGCCACAATTAGCTTTTCCCGCGGCAACCCAATCTCCCAAGCCGTCTGCAAAGTCTCCAAAATACTTCTTTCCGCCGCCCCTGCCCTAATTGGCGCCACTGCCCCAGCATACATACTCCCCGGCCGATGAAAATCATAAGCCATAATTACTACCCAATCCAAAATCTTGGCCGCCTCCGAAAGACTCTCCCAATTTCCCTTTAGTATTGTGTTGCAAAACACATCCAGTGATATTTCTCCTACCTCCGCCTCCCGTAAGCTCTTCAAAAAAACCAAAAACTCCTCCTCTAAAACCCCAGTTGGGTTACTCACATATTCAAAATCCACGTTTACCCCGTCAAACTGTCCCTGCTCTACCACCTCTTTTATTTCCCCAACCAACCTTTCCTGAGCCATTTCACTGGCCATCAACTTATCAATCTTTTTATCCTCAAAAAGCTTTACCCCCAAAATCACTTTTTTCCCACTCTCGTGCATTCTCCTTCTCATTACTTCAAACTCTGGCGAATAGATAAGTTTGGCTTGCCCGTCCCACACTAAAGCCCCGTTGGCCTCCACCCCCACTCCCAAAAAGATAAGCTGATCCAGCACCTCCGGCTCTATTTTTGCCTTCTTTACCATCCAGCTTGGTAAAAACCCCACCACCTCATAATGCCGCTTTGTACTCAGTCCCCACACCTTTTTCCCCTGCGGTGAAGCCAGTGGTTGTTTTCCCTGCCACCACCAATACCCTCCCACAGACAGCAACAACAATAAAAGAAAAAACTTCTTCATCCCCTCATTTTACCCAAGCCCCACCCAAATGCCAGCGACCACCAACAAAACTATTCTTATCTCCTTTGCAAGCGCCGCCTTAAAAGAAATCTTACCGCTCTGACTCCTAAAAACACAAAAGCTGATCCTCCCACTGTTTTCAATACCCCATCTAAGCTCAATTTAGATAAAAAATCTTTTACCGATATTTTTTTTCTCGCCCCTTCTTCAAGCCAAACAGTATGAACAGAGATCTCGCCACTGCTATCAGAATAAACATAAGCTGGCATTTCCCTTTCAATTTCTCTCACTGAACCAGGGTCAGCACGCTGATTTAAACTAACTGGCGAAATTTTATATCCACCTTCCCTACTATTATTCTCCAATGGATGTACTCTTTCTTCTACCTGCAAACCACAAAACTGGCTCCCCCTTGGAACTTGCCACAAATTCTCCCCCGTCACCACAAAATTACCAAGCCCCCGCTTCCTATCAAACTCTGTGCACGGGCGCAATAAAAGCTCATGCTTCTCAATCTCCTTATCCAAACTCGCCCGAAGCCAATCTACCTCCTTTCCCAAAAATCCACTATCACCAACTTCAACCATATACTTATTCTCCAAACAATTATCTGTCAGCTCTCCCCCTGTTCCCATCAGGGCATGGCTTCCTTCTTCACACCCATTTAAAAACACACAAACAGCTGATCCTCCCGCCAAACGCTTAATTTCCTCTCCACCCGGACCCACCCATCCCGGCACCCCATCTATTTCATGCCACCATCCCTCCACCAGCTCTCTGGTCACCCCCCCCTGCACCATCTGTATCTCACTACACTCTCCCTCAACTCGCACCGTTTCCGGTCCCGAAGCCATATATCCTACCGCCAAAGCAACAATCCCCAGCGCCGCCCAAGCTTCTCGGGGCACTTTAGATAAAAAATCTACTCTTCTTTCTCTCCACATTTCTTAATTATACTAATTTACTATAGGTTTATCAATTACTCTCTCTCAATTTATAGTAAAATATCCCTATGCTTTTATCTCTCTTTCTTTTTATCCCGACTTTTTTTTATCTTGCCCTCCCTCTCCCCGCCCAGGCTTTCTGTCCTGTCTGCACCGTTGCCCTAGGTGGCGGCCTGGCTATCTCCCGCTGGTTGGGGGTTGACGACGCCGTCACCGGTATTTGGATCGGCGCCTTCACTCTTTATCTTGCTTTCTGGTTTATTGCCTGGATCAACCGTAAAAAATCCTTTAAAAACGGCTGGCTCTCTCTTCTTGTCATTATTCTAAGCTACCTTCTCACTTATCTTTCTCTCCAGCTTCTTGGCGCCTATACCGGCCAAAACCTTATCTTTGGCCTGGAAAGAGTCGCCTTTGGTATGCTTCTTGGCTCCCTTATTCTCCCCCCCTCCCTTATCTTTGAAAAATACCTTCGTCAAAAAAACGCCGGTCGGGCCTACTTTTACTTTCAAAAAACTGTTATCCCCCTCTCTTTCCTTTTTCTGGCAAACCTCCTCCTCCATTATTTTCTAAAATAACCCTCCCTTCTGTTAAAATACCACCATGACCAAAATCCAAAACTACACCGACCTGCTTGGTAAAGTTAAAAAAGTCACTGCCCAAAAAGCTCTTGACCTCTCCTCCGACGAAGATCTAAGCATTGGCATTATGAATCTCATCTCTATTGAAGAGCATCTCCATTTCACCGCTCAAAAAACCGGTAAAAAGATGTATCTTGACCTTCTCCGTGAAGTTCGTGAAATGCGAAAAAACCTTCTTAAAAATATTATTAAAGATTATGAAGGCGAAGTCTGGTGCATCAGCAAACACCTTTTAGCCGCCTCCATGCGCCTCATGGAAGTTGGCACCAAACAACTGGGTCAAAATAAAGAAAAACAAGCCCAAGATCTATTTAAAAAATCCTACCAGCTCTACTCTCTTTTCTGGGCCATAAACTTGGGCGCCATTAAAACTGATCAACTAAAAGCCAAAAATCCCGAAAATTTAGACCTCCTTGACGACCAGAAGCCTAACTCCAAAAAACGTCTTTCCCTTTTTGATCAGGCCGGGAAACTCGTCCAAAAGCTCGTCGACTGCTGCCTTGAATAGCCTCTCCCTTTTCCTGTACAATAGCCCTCGTGCGCCCTTGCGAAATTAAACCTACTATTCCCCCAGAAGCTGTTGCTCAAGTCCTTGACTGGTTAACTTTTCGCCCAGAAGAAAAGCTTAGTCTCCAAACCACTTGCCTTCTTGCCGAAACTTGTCCTCACGGCCTCACCTGTCTTATCTGCCCCCATACCAACGAAGATTCACCTCTTGTCTCAGCTCTCGAAAAAGAAGAATACTTTCGCGAACCCATCATTATCCGAAACAGATCAAGCAAAGAAGTTATTACCACCTACAAAAACGGTGCTCGCCCACCGATAACTGTCATGCGCCACGAAGGCAGCCTCATCATCACCGCCTCCTAAGCCTTGGAACTTCCCTTTCCCCCCATATATAATATAAATCGTGACCCGGTGGCCGAACAGTCAGGCAACGGTCTGCAAAACCGTTTAAATGGGTGCAACTCCCATCCGGGTCTCAAACCTTTATCAAAATTCTCTTACTTGCAATCCTGCCGTATAGGGAACCAT
>CAZGPK010000014.1:0-2040 GCA_964527115.1 uncultured Gammaproteobacteria bacterium
TTGGGATTGCAGGCTGAAACTCGCCTGCATGAACTTGGAATTGGTAGTAATCGCAGATCAGCAGGCTGCGGTGAATACGTTCTCGCCTCTTGCACACACTGCCCATCAAGTCAGCAAAGTTGGGGGTGCCCAAAGTCTTTCTCCAAGCAATTGGAGGAGGCCTAAGGCAAATTCAGCGATGAGGGCTAAGTTGTAACAAGGTACCCGTTCTGGAAGGAGCGGGTGGATCACCTCCTTTCTAAGAGTTTTTCAGGAACAGTTTTGACAGTCTCTTCGGAGACAAAGTCAAAGCAAGACCTGACACTCAAAAAGAATTCTTACCCTTTCCTGTCACGAACAATCAACTTAAAAAAACCAAAAAAACAGAAAAATTAAGAAAACGGACCTTCGGGTCCGTTTTTTTATGCTCCTTTACGCTTATAGTATCTTTATCCCTAAAATCACTTCCGCAATCTGTGCTAGAAAATAGGAAACAAAAATTATTCCAAATCCCACGGCCGCACTAGTTAAGCGGCCTTGCCCCGACTTCATCTTATTCTGGTCTCCGGCCGACGTCATAATTTCCACTCCCCCCAAAATAATCATTGCCAAAAGTCCAATTCCCGCAATCGCATAAATATATGGTAAAAGACCACTTAAAATATCTCCCAATTTCATTCCTGCAAATTTAAATCCCGTTCCCGCATAGTCTGGCAATGTCACTGCTTGGGCTAAAACTTTTCCTATCATTTTTTAATTAATTCCCGGAATATGCAATACATCAATGGCAATTAGTCTAAGAATAAAAAGTGAAAAGATAGAAAATAATAAACCGGCAATCGCACTTGTTATCATCTGCCCCCCTGCCTGGACCTGTTTCGGGTCTCCGTTGCTGGTGATTATCTGAATCGCCCCGGCAATCATCAAAAGAAAAGCAACTCCCCCCATTGCCGCCAAAAACTTAGGTATTAAAAATTTTACAAAGGCGTTTGGCGTGCCAATCGGAATACAGCCTAGGGCCGTATTAATACTATCAGCTCCGCACCCGGCAAAAGGATCCGGCATTGCTGCCCATGCTTTTTCCACTATCATTGCCTGAAAGTATACAATAAGAATTTAGTACAATGATAGTAACAATCCTATGAAAAAATTCCTGCCTCTCTTTTTTATCCCTATTTTCCTTCTCCTTCCTTTCCTTTTTTTTCAATCTTCCTACGCCAAAACTATCGATGAAGAGCTGGCCGAAATTGACCAGGCTCTAGCCAACCTTGAAAAAGCCATGGCCCCTTTAAAAGAAGAGCAAACTGATCTGGCTGGGAAAATAAAAAGTACCCAAAAACAAATAGGTGGTATTTCTCTTCAGATAACCGGTCTCACTACCCGCCTTGTTGACCGTGAGGCTGACCTGGAAGTCCAGAAACTTCTCCTTCAAGAGCGGGTTCGTCGTCTCTGGATCAACAAGCACCGTCTCCATCCCTGGCTTTTTCTTTTAAGCTCCCAAAGCTCAAGTAATTTTCTCCATCAATATACCTGGTACCAGTCGGTAATAAATCAAGACCAGGCTTCAGTTCAGACTTTGGGCCAGGAAATAGGGGAGCTAATTACCCAAAAAACCCGTCTCAAGAAAGAACAAGGCCGTCTCGCCGTCCTCGAGGAAACTTTTGAAAAGCGTTCCGAATTTTTAGGTGGGGAGATAGAAAAGGCTGAGGAGTACAAGGCCGAGCTTTCCTCTCGCCAAAAAGAGCTAATTGCCCAAAAAACCGCCCTCTTTTCCACCTCTGTGGGCGACGCCTCTACTTCTCAAGATCCAGCCTCGCGAGCTGACTATGATCCCGGTTTTCGCCCCGCTTTTGCCCTTTTCTCCTTTGGTGCTCCCCATCGCAAGGGCATGAGCCAGTTTGGTGCTCTTGGCCGCTCTCAGGCTGGGCAAAACCACGAAGCTATTCTTAAAGCTTACTATGGTGATATTCGCCTGGAAACTGTTGACATGCCTGGCTCTATTGCCACCTCCGTGGGCTCTCTTCCCTTTGAAGATAACTATCTTTTGGGTATTGCCGAAAT
>CAZGPK010000014.1:2050-5608 GCA_964527115.1 uncultured Gammaproteobacteria bacterium
TCAACAGGTATCAATATTACAGTCCAGGGTTATGGATCTGTAAATATTGAGACATATGTCAAACGCATTTATGAAATGCCGACCTCTTGGGGCGATCAAGGTGGAATGGAAGCTCTTAAGGCTCAGGCCATCGCCGCTCGTACCTACGCTCTCTCCTATGTTGGTTGGCGTATGGGAAACCGCAACGCCTCCGGCAGTATTTGCACCTCTGAGGCCTGTCAGGTTTACTCTTCTTCCAAGGCCTCCTCTGTCCCCGACACTTGGCGCCGTGCCGTTTCCGAAACCCGAGGGAAAGTTGTTGTCGGTAATTCCACCAACGAAATCATGAGTACCTGGTATGCCTCCACTTCTGGCGGCTACCAATATTCCTACAATTCTTTAGGTCACAATACTCCCGGTATTTGGGACACCGCTTGTGGATCTCAAAGTTGCTGGCCCCAAGATGCCTGGGAGAAAAAATCTGAATCTCCCTGGTTCTATAAAGGTTGGTACCAGACCAGAGGCGGCCAATCCTGTGCTCGTTCCCACCCTTGGTTAACCCAAGACGAGTTTGCCGATATTATCAATGCTGTCATTGTCTATTCGGCCGATAAGGGTTTGATTGGCCACCTTTCTCAAATAGACAGTGGTGGCTGTTGGGGCGGAGTTGATCCCGATGCCTGGTCAAAAGAGCGCCTCAGAGAGGAAACAAATCGCTTCGGTGGACCTGTGACCTCCATTTCTGGGGTAACTGTTGATTACAGTACCGGCGGTTACACTGCGCAGGTTCACCTCCAAACTAATCGCGGCTCTCTCACCTTTAGCGGCGAAGACTTTAAAGAAATTTTCACTCTTCGTGCCCCCGGCGCTATTCATCTCAAATCCCTCCTCTTTAATATCGAGAAAAAATAGCCTAATTCTTCATCATTTCCCCTCTCCAAATGGAGAAGTCGGATACCGCCACCCGGCCGTCACAGTTAAAATCAGCACTCCAATACCCCTCCTTTTTCTCGAAACTATCACCCTGCTCTGCCATTTCCCCTCTCCAAATGGAAAAGTCGGATACCGCCACCCGGCCGTCACAGTCAGCGTCCCCATCTTTGGCCTCTCTCTTGCCAGAGATACAAAGATAGCATTCCTTTTTGACCTCCCTCTTCAGGCTTATTGTTATGCTTTTATTGCCATCAGTACAGCCGCTTGCTCCTTTTTCTACAAGACATAAAGCCTGAGCCTTCTTATCCTTAATCTCCCCATCAAATCCGACCACTTGCTGTTGGGGCAATAGAGTAATGTAAGCTGGCCCGTCATTTTTCCTCTTAAACTTTACTCGAACTAACTCCTTCACCCCCGTTCTTAGCATTTTGTTCTGATCAATTTCTGTTGTTACTAAGGCCAACTCCATTATTCCTTTCCATCCTTCCACTTTGTTTTTATTAACTACTGTCGATAAATCTTTTCCGTCTACCATTGCTTTTAAAAGGGGAGTTCTGGCTACTGCTTGATTTGCGCTTACCGGTACCAACTCCAAGCTATCCGCACTATATTCCATTTTTAAGTCGACCCCTGCTACTGTCTTTGTTCCCATAAAAAGTCTCAAAATCACCTCAAAGTTTTCATTTTCCGGTCCCTCTGCTACCCATTCCGCCTGTATTTCTTCTTCCACTGCCGCCCTTCCCCTCGATTCATGTCTTTGTTCAACAAACCAAACTCCAGTCAAAACTGCCGCCATCATTATTGCTAAAACCACTCCAGCCCATATCTTTTTCATCTCTTTTTTCATTATGCATAAAAATTTATCAAAAAGATACATTGACGCCCTCTTCTCATCCAGGCTATAATTAATCCGTGACCAGGATAAAAGATCTTGATAATATTGCTCCCGACGATTTTCCCTCTAAACCAGCTTCTCCCCTTAAGCCACCAAAGTCCTCTTCTCGGCCCCTCAAGTCCTTTTCTTACCCCCACCCCCGCCGCGAAGTCTACAGGCTTATCGGTCGCGGCCGCAACCCTCTTTCTTCCTTTTTGGCTCGCCCCCGCTCCTTTGCTTTTGACAATCAGTATGAAGGTGAAGAAATTATTCTCATTCTTCGTCGCCACCCTATTACTAATTTAAGTTGGGTCATTGCTATTCTTATCATGTTTTTTGCCCCTCTCACTCTAAAGTTTTTCCCCCTTTTTGAGTCCTTCCCACCCCGTTATCAGTTTGTCTTTACTCTTTTTTGGTACCTTATCACTCTTGCCTTCTTTCTGGAAAGCTTTTTAAGCTGGTACTTCAATGTCTATATCGTTACCGACGAGCGTATTCTGGACTTTGATTTTCATAGTCTCATCTATAAGGAAATTTCCGACGCCGAGATAGAAGCCATCCAGGATGTTACTATTCGCCAAGGCGGTCTCCTTGCCACCTTTTTTAATTACGGTACTATTTTTATCCAAACCGCAGCCGAAAAACCTCAATTTGAATTTGAATCTGTTCCCCATCCCGACAAGATAGCCAAAGTCCTGCAGCAGTTAAGGCTTGAAGAAAAACAAGAAGCTATCGAAGGGAGGGTTAGATAAATGCTTGAAATTACCAACTTTTTTGAACTCATGGGCAAGGCCGCTTCTCTCCTGGGATTAATTGTCTATCTCATCTTTGCCATCCTTGTTCTCCGCCAGGTTCACGCCATGACCAAAGTAATTGCCAGTCCCTTAAGCTGGCTTCTCCGTCTTTTTTCCTGGGTTCACCTTTTCTTAAGTCTCCTTCTTTTCTTTTTGGCCCTCATGATACTCTAAAATATGCCTGCCGCAAATTTTACTGGAGTCGTCGGCATCCCCGACTCTCTCTCTTGGACTCAATTTTGGGAAGCAATTCCCCCTTACTTCAGTTTGGAAAAAAGCCATGGTCGTCTTTACGCTCTGCTTACCCTAAGCCTTGACAAGCAAGAAGAAGATTTCGATCTCACTCCCCTTGGCAAAGAAATCATTACTTTCCTAAACGAAAAATTTTTTTCCTCTCCCACTCCCCCTAATCTTGCCAGCCACCTGGAGCAAACTATCAAGGAAATTTCTGAAGAACAACCGATTTTTACCGAGATAGATCCCAAAATTGACTTAATTGTCTTCATTCTCCTCTCTGATAAAATTATTATCAGCCGTTCCTCTGAATCCTCAGCTTATCTTCTGCGTCAAAACCAACTTGCCCCGCTTTTTTCCCCAGATCAAAAAACTGTCACCGGCCCCCTCCAGCCCTCTGATCGTTTTTTTCTTTTCTCTCCCGCCTTAGAGTCTCTTCTTGGCCCAGACCAGATCTCAAAGCTTCTTTCCTCTCCTGATCAAGAAGCTCTTAAGGAAAAAGCCAGTCTCCAAATTCACTCTGCTCCCAACCAGTCTTCTTTAGGCCTTCTTATTGTCTCTCCCGCCCCCCCCTCCATTTCGTCTCCGGAAGAACTTCCTTTATCTTCCCCTTCTTCGCCTTCTCTCTCTTCCCCTTCCTCCTCCCCCCCCTCCTCCTCCTTTTTATCTCGTCTCCAAAAACGTCTTCCTCACCTTCCCTTTTCGCCCCCCAGCCTTTCTCTTGCCCATTACGAGCCGGGAGCT
>CAZGPK010000015.1:0-5190 GCA_964527115.1 uncultured Gammaproteobacteria bacterium
GAGACGCTGTCAAAGAATTCAAGACTGCTTTCAAGGGCAAAACAGACAAGCGCTAATTTCCCTAGCTCCGACAAAACTGCCTGAAACTCTAAAGAGAAACTGTTTTTTCTTGTCCCTCCGGGGCACCAATACTAGCATGCGCTTCTTGTGTCAGATAAATAAAGCTTGGCACTATTTCAACGAAGCTAGAGTGGCTTTGGTCTTGGCGTCCCTTAGCACTTTACCAGTGGATCCACTGATGGAGTGAGAGCTGATGAGTTCGTCCCAAACGGCATCAGCGATCGCGTTGACGTCATCACTGCTAACAGTAGAGCTGGCCACTACTAGACCAGCTGAATTTGATGATCTAACCGATACCTGGTTAACATTGGTTTTGTCACTAACATTGCTGTTAGCATTGATTAAGTTAACGGCATATTGACCATCTTCAAAAGTGATTGTGTATGGCGGTAAAATTTCAATCACCCGGGCAAATGTAAGGCCACTCAGGGTAACTTCAGTATTGTGGTCATGGGTTTTGTATAGATAAATGCCATATTCGGCGGCCTCGTAGGCTTTTAGGGCTAATCTAAACCAGTCTAGGTCCAATTCCCTGATCTCGGAGGGAGTGCTTTGGACCAAGGTCATGTCCTCTTTAGGGACATAAATAACAAAAGTAAGGGGGTCAATAGAAATGGCCATGTTTAGGTACCCCCAGCAAAAAGTCGGGTTTGTAAGGCGGTTAATTGCTTCTGGATGGTTTCAAATTTAGAATCGTATTGTCTGATCAAACCATCCAAGTCCTTGACTTCTTTTTGGAATTTTTTGACCAATTCCTCTGTTAATTGGTTGTAGACAACGATAGCGTTGATATTACTGATGGTGGTCTTTTCAAAAATTTGTCTAAGCTGTTTGTCTCCGGCTGCCATGTCACAATTCTAGCAAAACTGGGTTACTTTTTTTTGGAATGTTTACTTTTGGAAGTTTTAGAAGTTGAAGTGATGGTTTTTGGCTTATCATCAGATGAAGACTGATCAGGTTCAGCCTGCATAAATTGGTTAATCTCTTTTCGGATTTGGTACGGGTCACGTCCGGGAGCTAGATATATGTGGTATCTGTTTTTAAAGATAATGGCAACACATTTGTTGGTTTCTTTTGAATAATCTTTGGCATCATCTCTAAGTCTTATCGCTTCTGTCCGAGAATCAACCTCAGTGTAAACAATATTATCATTTAATTCCAAAAAATCTTGTGACATAAATTTGTTTTATAAATAATATTTTTTAAGCAGTTTAGGTGTCACTGGTGCGGATAGCGGTGATGGTTTGGTTGGACGAAGTTTGAGTCCAGGAGGAAATAAACTGTTTGATAGGACTAGCACCACCGTCTCGAACCACCACGACCAAATTCATGGCTCCGGCACCAACAGCGTGAACGCTAGTAAAGGTGGCAGTAGCGGCACTGGCCTCCTCATCGATGTAAGCCAAATAAATATCATTACCAACAGTGGCTTGATAGGTACCACTACCCTGAGCGCCACCGAAATCTTCATTGCCATCAGTGGTGTCAATGGTAAAAGTCTTAGTAGTGGTGTTGACAGCTGAATAGTGTAAACGCCTTTCGTAGCCATCATCGTCGGTGACCCGGAGGTAACCGGAGGAAGGAGTGTGACTGGGGATGGCTTCGGTAACGACGACTTCGGTAATGTTGTTGGCGGCCAAAGCGGTGGCCAGTGATAGTTGAGTTTTGGTGATGGCCGGATCGCCGTTGGTATCAGTAGAAGATCCATCCCAGGGAGCAACTAAAACCCGATCCTCGCCACTAACCAAGCCGCCGACGGTGTTGGTAACATTGTTAGGTGGCTGAACCACAGTATTACCCAAATGGGTAAGTTTGTCGTTGGCTGACAGATCGGTGCTGTCAATACCAACACCGTAGCCACCAATGATGGCCGAACCAGTGGACTGACCGCAAAAGGGTTTGCTGATGGTGCGTTCAGTGACGGTTCCGGCGGTAGCCGAAGCGGCATCAGGCGAAGTTTGAGAAAGAGAATCGCTGGTAGTTGGGGCTACTCCAGTTAAAACCTGAATCCACATAGTAGCTGACCCATCGTCAGCAATAATTTGGCCGGTGCCGGTATTAGTGCCGGACCAGGAAACGACATAGCTGTCATCAAAGGTGCCAGTTAAACTAGAATAAGCAACCTGATGGGTGATACCACGGAAAAGTTCACCGTTTAAGCCATAAATAGAAGAAGAAGATCCGTCCCGGGTGAGATACTTCATGTACTCGTAATAGTCATTGATATCGTAAGTACCGGTATCAATATTCCATTTGGAGTAATAGTATTCATTGGAGCCATTGTTATCGACATCCATACCGTTGTAACCCTCGGTAGTGTTAGTGAAACCGGCACTCCAGGTGGCGACAGTACCGGAAACAGTTTCATTGTTGAGGTCGGAAGCATCGGTTAGTGCCAAAACGTTGTTACCCCGGGCGGTAGCATTGATGGTAAACTCGGAATAAGTATAGTTAAAACGACGGGAAGTACCAATTAATTTACGGCTGTCAATATCAGACCCGCCAGATCTAGTTTGGATCATAAACCGGTGTGAAATACCAGAGTTATCGCTGTAATTTAAGCCACCATCTCCATAAACCTTGTCACGGTGATTCCACCAGTCATCAGCTAGAACAGCCCCGTTTTGGATAATTTGGACTTGAACGTCAGAGTTACCAAAGTTGACGATACCATCGTAGATATCATCACCGCTATTTTGGATGACAGAACCATCGTAAAGATGTTCGGCGGCAGTAGCGTCGATGTTGTAATCATTGATCAGGGTAATAATGTTGTCAGTTGACCTTTGAGATGGGTTGGTGTTGGTAATATCAAGCTCGTCTCCACTACTGGCAACGGCAACCGCATCATCAGCTAACCCCTGAAGCCAGCGGTGAAATTCGATAACAGTAGCATAAGACGGGTCAGTACCATCGTGATCATCGCCACCATATCTGATATTTCCAGTATCTCTGTCAATTGTCCAGTCGGCTGCTACTAATGCCATTTATATTTTTTTAATTTTATTAATTAATTTTCAAACTTGATTGCTTATTGTTTATAGCTTACCTAAATTTGGATGTCAATGAGGTGGTTTCAGTCTTGTCTAAATCTATCAGAAGTATAGAACTTGGTGATGTGATCGTTTTTGTTATTAACTACTTCTTTGAGGATCTTTTGACCGATAGTTTTAAGTTTTTCAGGATCATTTCCGGTAGAGATAAAATTTAGAAACTCACCAAAACTGACGTCGGGAACAGCGGCCATGAGACTAATAAAGCGGTTAAAAACTGAGGTGCTGGAAGCTTCAAAATGGGCATAGTCCTGACGGGTCAAATTGCCGATTTTGGTGTCTTCATCTAGAGTTTTTAAGATATCCATTAAGAGCAGGGCCCGAGTAAGGATAAAATTTAAATTGTTTAAAATATTGCAGGTAGCTAACTCTCCTTGGGTAAAGAGCTTGACTTTACCGTCGGTGTCGGTCCAATATGACAATCTTTGGGGAGAATTTTTGGATCCCTTTTTAATCATGGTGTTGGGGGGCCTAATCCAATTACGACCCAGCTTGGTGGTGGTTGGTTTTTTGGCGGATGGGATCATGTAGTACCTTTTGAATACATTATAGCCTGGATTTCTATTAGTTGCTTTTGTAGATCAGCAAAAACGCTTTGAAAATGGTCAATTTTTTCTTTCTTGTCGACAAGATCTTTTTCAAGCTGTCTTAAGAGATTTCTAATTTGCCTGGCATGAGCGACGGCCCGTTGAAGTTTGGCGCTGGATTGGTGCTCGAATTTTTCTCTATTCATCTCTGGCTAATTGGATAATAACGGACAGACCGGAGTCACTGTCGATAGTACCGCTAATGACGCCTTGCTGATAATAAGGACTACTGCTGGATTTTCTGACCCAACCAGAAACAGGTTGATCGACGGAAAGGCTTCTGCTGTCACTGACGACGCCACTAGCATTAGTAGTACCGCTGATGATAGCGAAAGTGGAGGTAATAGTACCAGTGGCGGGTGAGAAGTCTATGTTTTCGTTGGTGCTGTAGGTGTATTCACTGGTGCTGGTGACAGTGACTTGGTGGACACCATTGTAATCATCCTCGTTGCTAACGCCTTCGATAACAACATAATCATCCGTGCTGAGTCCGTGGTCAGTGTGGGTAACGGTGGCGGTAGTGTTTAAACCAGTAATGGAAACAGATGAACGGTAAAAATAGTTTGAGTTGTCGGTAACCCAGAGCAAGACACTAGCACCCTCGATAACTGAACCTGTGGATAGATCTTGAACGGTAATAGTGGTAGCGACAGTAACGGGAGGGCTTTGGGTATCGCCATCGGAATCAGTTAGCTGGTAGTTGTTGGCATCAGCAGCGGCCATGTTGTAAACGTAAACACCGCGGGCTCCATAAAATTTACCTCCGGCGAAAGTACCAAAAGGAGCAGTTTTTACTTCAATTAATGTTTCCGGAGTACCGTTAACGAGGGCGGCACCAGTGATTGGGTCAGTAATGGCCTCATCATCAACGAAAGTTCCCCTGACCGTTCTTAAGACTAAGATGCCGGTGTTATCTCCATTGTTATGGTCAGCTGTAATATAACCAGTCGCCCCTCCGGCACTAGTCACAATTTGACCTTCAGTAAATGATCCGCTTTGACCGTCATAGTTGAGTTGAATTTCGCCGGTACCAGTATACTGTTCGCCATTTAAGCCATTTAGGGAAGTACTGGAGGTACGGCGGGTAACATACTTGGTGTATTCATAAAAATTTTTAATAGTGTTCTCTCCACAGTTAATGACGACATCATAAGGTTGCAAACCGTTACCATTACTTAAGTCTTTAGTATCAGCACCAAAGGTAAAAGTAATTCCAGAAAGAGCAGCAATAGTAGCTTCTAAAGTAGTATTGTTTAGATCAGCACTGGTAGCCAGAGGGACAGGAGAACGGCCACCGGTAGTAAGAGTAGCTTGATAATGATCGTATAATTTGCCGTATTCACGGGCAAAGATAGTGACAACTCCACTATCGACAAGGGTCCCTTGAGTGACAATTCTTTGTAAAATGTCAATGTGGCCGGTGGACCACCAGGCAGTAATTTTGGTGCCATTTTGGATTAGATAAATACTGGTGCCGCTGGCAATAGTAC
>CAZGPK010000016.1:0-4613 GCA_964527115.1 uncultured Gammaproteobacteria bacterium
TCTCAAACCTTTATCAAAATTCTCTTACTTGCAATCCTGCCGTATAGGGAACCATGCATCTTGCCACCCTCTTCTCTTCCATATATCGCAACACCAAAGGCTCGTCTACATTTACCAGAAAATCCAAACCGCCACTTTCTTTCCCCATATCTCCCCTTTCCATCATTGATCTTAATTCAGGCAAACCCAAACCATGAAGCTCCCCGTACAAATGATGATTTCCTGCTCGCTCACCCAAGCATAATCTTCCGTCTTCTCTCTTCTGTCCCACAAGCCTTAATCCTGGCCCCAATCGCCAAGCCCTCATTGGACCTTCCCCTCTAAAAGGCATTTACTCTCCTCTCCTTAGCCTCCAACCAATCCACAATCCCAGCACCACCAGCCCTCCCCAAGCTAAATTCCAAACCACCCCACCCAAAGCCCAAGTCCGCCGCAACTCCCATCCCGTCACCTGCTCCACTCCTGCTAAAAACGCTAAAAATACAGTCAAAAACAAGATTGGCCCCACCAAGGCTCCCAACAATAACAGGACTTGTGAATTATCTTTTTTTCTCACTAAGCTCCTCACTGTTGCCACCGGCCAAAAGATAAGACCATAAAAACGACCCATTAAAAGCCAACCCTCTTTCAATAAAATCAAAAAGGAAAGCCTCGCAATTTTTCTTGCTCTGTTTATTATTTTTCTTCTCTTTTTTTCCATATTCTTACAAAATTCTGTCTTGCCCGAAACAATCGACTTTCTACTGTTTTAGGACTAAGCTTTAAAAGCTTGGCAATTCTTTTTACTGCCAACCCCTCTATATACTTTAGTCGCAAGATTTCCCCAGATCCTTCTCCCAGCATTCGCATCACTGCCCTTATTTCTCCCCATAGCTCGTCCCGCAAAACATGCTCCTCCGGCCCCAAGGCTGCACTTGCCACCTCCTCAAGCTGCGGCAACCGAGAAAACAAAACCGTCTTCAACTTTTTCTTTCGATAAAAATCCACTAATCTCTTCTTGGCAATCGCCACCACCCAAGTCTTCAGGCTACTTTTGCCCGCAAATGAAGGATAAGAATTTACCACCGCCCACAAGATATTGGCCAAAACCTCCTCTCTATCTCTGGAATCTTCTATCTTTCCTTTAAGCCAGCCCCGCAAATACAGCTCATACTTTTCTACCAAATCTTTCTCTCTCATCTCCATTCTCGCCTATTCTACCTTAAATTAACCAAACACTAAAAAACTCTATCAAAAAAACAAAAATCAAATCCAAAATCACCCTATCCGCTTCCCCAAACCCTTTATACTTTACTTCTCATCCTTCATACTTATTAAGTGTCTCTTTCTAATCTCCAAAAATTAGCCTATCAATTTCGCCTCGAAGTTTTAGACCTTAGCCAAACTGTTCACTCTATTCATCTGGCTGGCAGTTTTTCCAGCCTCGACCTTCTCACCGCCCTCTATTTTGCCGATATTCTAAACTACCAAAAACAAAATCCCGCCTGGCCCGGTCGCGACCGCTTTCTTCTCTCTGCCGGCCACTATTCCCCTGCTCTCTATGTTATTCTCCGCCACCTAGGCTGGATCTCCCCTGAGTCCCCCACAAAAGTCGATCACCTAGAAGGCTCTGTCCAATCTCATCCGGAAAAAAATCTCTCTCAAGGCCTTGAAATCTCCTCTGGCGCCCTAGGCCAGGGCCTCTCTATTGCCTCTGGTCTTGCCAAAGCCGCCCGTCTCCAGGAAAAATCCCACCATGTTTTCACCCTCACCTCCGACGGCGAACACCAGGAGGGCCAAACCTGGGAAGCGATCATGCTCGCTTCCACTTTAAAGTTAAACAACCTCATCAATATCGTCGACCGCAATCAAATACAAATAGATGGCCCGACCGAAGAAAAAGTAAAACTCGGTAACCTTGCCAAAAAATACAAAGCCTTTGGTTGGTACACCATAGAAATTGACGGCCACAATTTCTCTGAAATTACCAGCCACCTAAAAGCCCTTAAAAAAAGCCCACCCCGCCAACCCGTTGCCGTCATTGCCCACACAATTGGGGGACGTGGCGTCAGCTTTATGGAAAACCAAGCCTCTTGGCACCACCGTCTTCCCAACTCCACTGAGTACGAAAAGGCCAAGCAGGAACTTCTCTTAAAAATTAATTCCTTATGAATCAATCAACCCGTGACAGCTTTGGCGAAGCTCTTTTAGAGCTTGGAGCTATTAACCCCAAAATAGCCGTCGTTACCGGAAACCTCGGCTCCTCTATTCGCGCCACTGCCTTTGCCAAAGCCTATCCTCGCCGCTTCTTTGATGTTGGCGTTGCCGAACAAAACATGATCGGCTTTTCCGCCGGTCTTGCGCTTGACGGTTATACCGTCTTTGCTCTTTCTTACGCTTGCTTTTCTCCCACTATTAATTTCAATACCATTCGCCAATCAGTTTGCCTAAACCAAGCCAATGTTAAAATTGTCGGCTCCCACGCCGGTCTTGCCAACAGCTACTATGGTTTTACCCACCAAGGCCTAGAAGACCTTGCTCTCGCCCGCACTCTTCCCAATCTCATCGTCCTTTCTCCTCTGGACGCCAAAGAAACCAAGCTTCTCACCTACCAGGCCGCCCAAACTGAAGGCCCCGTCTACCTGCGCCTTACTAACCCTCCCACTCCTCTTTGGCCCCAAGCTGACTTTTCCCATCCCCTTCTTCAAAAAGGCCAGGATTTGACCATTCTCGGTACCGGCCCCATCCTCACCCAAGTCCTTTCCGTCCTAAAAAAACTTCCTCAAACAAGCGTTGAAATAATCAATGTAAGCTCTCTTGAACCATATCCAATTGAAATTGTTGCCTCCTCCGTCAAAAAAACCAAACGTCTTTTGACTATTGAAGACCATAACTTAAACGGCGGCTTAGGCGAGCTTACTTTGCGCCACCTAGCCGAAGAAAACATTACTGACTTTCGCTCGATCCTTATGGGAGTTACCGATCTAATTACCCACACCGCCCCAAATCATCAAAAAATCTGGTCCCACTATGGGCTGGGGCCAACTAATATCCAAAAAAAAATCACCCACCTCCTCTCTCTTTAAATGCTAAACTTAAAAAATATGACTCTTAAAAAAATTCTTAACTGCTATCTCGGTCGCTCTGCCTTACCTGCCTTTAATCTCGACTGCCTCCTCACCTACCAAGCCGTTGAACAAGCCGTAACTAACACCCGCCTTCCTGCCATTGTTCAGCTTTCACCAAGCGAAGAGCTTTTCATTCACGCCAATCGCCTTACTGTCCTCGTCTCTCTTGCTCACCACCGCGGCCTCCCCCTCTTTTTAAACCTCGACCACGGTAACGATCCGGAAAAAATAAAGGAGTGTCTCTCTTTAGGCTTTGACATGGTCCACTTCGACGGCTCCTCTCTCCCTTTAGATGAAAACCAAAAAATTACCCGCCATTTAAGCACTCTGGCCCATCGCCACCACGCTCTTTTAGAAGCTGAAATAGACCACATCAACTCCACTTCCCAAAAAACTAACTTCACCGATCCTCAAATTGCCCAAAAATTCATCAGGAAAACCAAAGCCGATTTTCTCGCCGTTGCTGTTGGCAACAAACATGGCCAAGATCCGAAAAACCCAGAACATCTGGACCTTCCCCTCTTAAAAAAAATCCACACTGCTCTTCCCCATACTCTTCTCACCATGCACGGCGGCTCCGGCATTCCCTCCTCCAATCTTCGCCAATCATTCTCCTTGGGCGTTGTTAAGGTAAACATTAACACTCATCTTCGCCAAATTCTTCGTCCCTCTCTTGAAAAAACTCTCTCTCAAAACCCTTCCCTTAAAGCCTATGAATACCTTACTCCCTCTCTCCAACTCCTTACTAAGGAAATCGAAAAAATTCTTACTGATTTCGCCCAATCCACCCCATGAAAACCTACGATGTTCTAACTGTCGGCGCCGCCACCATCGATCTTTTTATCCACTCTCCTGCCATTTGTCTTAAAAAAAATCTCCTTCGCCCCTCTCTTCTTACCCTCCCCTACAACTCTAAAGTAGAAATTGACCGCTATTTCATCCAATCTGGCGGAGGCGCCACCAATACCGCCGTTTCTTTTTCTCGTCTTGGCCTAAAAACTGCCTGCCTTGCCCGTCTAGGCCGCGACTATTTTGGCAATCTCATCACCAAAGAGCTCTCTCAAAATAAAGTCGTCACCACCTACCTTTCCCGTCCCCAAAAAGAAGCCTCCGATTTCTCTGTTATTCTTCTCTCCCCTAAAGCTGGTCGCAGCATCCTCGTCAACCGCGGCCCCACCCGCCTGGAAGATAAAGATATCCCCTGGTCTCTAATTTCCCGCGCTTCCTGGCTCTACCTCACCTCTCTTGAAGGCAATCTCTCTCTCTTAAAACGACTCATCAATACTGCCCACAAAAAAGGGGTAAAAATCGCCTTAAACCCTGGTAGCCGCGAGCTAAAATCTCCCCAAAAACTCCTTCCTCTTCTTCCTCAAGTCGAAGTCCTCCTTTTAAACCGCTTGGAAGCCGAAACCCTCACCAACTCCTATCTTGGATCTGATCTTTTTGAAAATCGTATTCTTTCCCTACAAACCCCCCTTATCGCCGTCACCAATAGTAAAAGGGGTG
>CAZGPK010000017.1:0-2546 GCA_964527115.1 uncultured Gammaproteobacteria bacterium
GCTTTTGTTTCTGGAACCTCCTGGTCTGCCAATTGCCTGGAATCAAACGTTCCTGCATCATTATATTCAAAAACAGCGTCATTTCCCGACTGGTCTTCCAAAGAAAAACCCATTCCATTATTAGTCGCTGTATTCCAATCTTGTGTTGAAGACTCTGAACAAGGACCTATATCACAAATAGTATCTTGTATACAATTATTTGCTTCTCCAGCAGTTGCTCCCGTACACGTAATTCCATCTTTTCCCATCTGGTCGTTTTCTTCAACTTTTACAGCATATCCGCCGTCAGAGTTTGTTGATACTGTTAATTGTTGAGATGCTTCATAAAAAGTATCTGCAGTTGCTATTGTGCCCCAAGGGACTGAATAAACAGTTGTTGTAACATCGGTTGTTTGCCCGCAAGTTGAACCAGTTGCATTTACACCCGCAACGACAAAACTCATTGTTTCATTTACTGTTGCCGAAACAAAAACAGCCTCAATAGGAGCGACATTAACGTCTATTTGATCTAGAGTATTGTCTGATCCATCCCTTGTTTTGATATTTATTGTATAAATATCTGCTGTACCTTGCGCATGTCCTGATGTAATTGGCGCTGGATTTACAAGACCTGGCCCTATGGTAACTGTTATTGTTGTGCTTGCTGCGCAAGATGAGGTTGATCGCAGACTCATTATTGTATGGTCTGAAGTATCGTTTCCTTCTGTCCAGGTTGGTGTTTGGTCCCAGTTTTCATCTGTACATCCAGTTATTGCAACATTATCACCAGCCTCCATATTATTTATGTCAAAACCGCTTGCTGCAAGAGAAGCTCCAGTGTCTGGGAAACCATCACTTCCTAATCCACCAGTGAGGCCATTTGCCATAGGAATTGTGACTAAAATATCACCGTCAACTGGTATTTCTGTTGCTGTTACAAAAGAAAGTGTGAGTGTTCCTGATTGAGTTGCAATAGCCAAATCATTTGCTCCAAGATCTGCAGTAAGATTTGTTGTTAGCTGCATAGTGTCTGAATCAACAATAGAATTGACAGTATATGTTTTTTGTTCAGAACATCCTGCAAAGTTCGAATCGGCAAAACAAAGAACGTCTTTTGGAAAAAGATGGTTTGTATTATTATCTGAAAATCCACTAGAGTCGATATTAACTGTTGAAGCGCCAGATGAACCTGAAGCTACTCCTGCTCTATATGATAGTCGCGAATTACTTAAAGTTGCAGAAGCCACAGTTAAAGCTGCGGTATCAACTTTTTTTGGGAAAGTTAAAAAAATAATCCCGAATTGAGAGAAAAAAAATAGAAACAACCAAAGCTTATAATAAAATTTTTTACTTCGAAAAAGTTTCTTAATAGTTTTTATCATTAAAAAAATATGCAATATTCTCATTTAAAGACTTTTTTTACCTTTTGTCAACAGATATTTAAAATTAAAATTTTAATATATTAATACAATAAAATATTTACGTTTATTCTTACAAAATGTTGAACGTTGTAGATTCAACAAAAAAGGACTTGACAAAAAAACTTCGTCTGTTGTATTCTTACTTTAATGGGTATTAAAGAAAGACGAACGAAAATATTAACGATTATTTTTTTAATTTCAGACCTTACACAGAATCCTGTAACCTTTGATGATAAAATTCAAAAGATTTTTGATATTACGTTAAATCAAAAAACAAAATCAACTTTTAATTCTTTAGTTAGGGAAGGTTTAATTGAAAAAATTGAATTAGGTTATAAGTTAACAGAACTTGGTTTTAAAGAACTTTTTTTAAAATTTCCCTTTTTTAGATTTTTAAAAGAAAAATGGGACGGAAAATGGAGAGTATTGTCATATGAAATTCCTGAAAAAAAAAGAGATTTAAGAGACAAATTGAGAAGAGAAGTTGCAGGATGGGGTTTGGGTCCGTGGCATAGGTCTTTTTGGCTTACCCCTCATCCAATTATTAAAGAGCTTCAAGATCTAGTTTCTGGAAAAGAAGAAGAAAAGTATATTCAGGCATTTGAAGCAGATCATGTTTTTGGAGAAAGAAGTATTTTGATAGAAAAGGTTTGGGGTAAAGAAGAGCTTGACAAAAAATACCGAAATATGTTTAAAAAATGGCACATTATTTTATCAGAAGACCAGGAAAAAACAGAAAAACTAAAGAAAGTTGTTTTAGAATACATTCAACTTCTTAGGGAAGATCCTGGACTCCCATCAGAGTTAGTAGGTGAGAATTGGATAGGTTTTGAGTCTTTTAACATTTTTAAAGAAATAAGAGGAATCTTACTAACGTAATAGCCAGAAAAATCTCTAATTTCTAAATCCTAATCTCTAAACAATATCAAAACTCAAAAATATTAATAATAAAAATAATCTTTTGAATTTTGAATTTTTTATTTTGGATTTATTTAGAGTTTAGAGATTAGAGTTTTATCTTTATATTTCCTTCTTTGTCCGTTCGTCTGATATTTGATTTAATTTCTTGTAGTATTTTTAAAATTTCGCCTGATGGATGTCCATATGAATTATTTTCTCCAACGTGAATTATTGATATTTTTGGCC